>JAEZRV010000098.1 GCA_023444055.1 Bacillota bacterium | reverse complement strand
TTCATCCTCCATATCCTTAAAAGAAATATCAAGAACTCTTTTTCTGACACCGTCTATCTCAACTGCAGAGTTTTCAGAGATTTTGGGAATCTCGGTATAAATCCGCTTTGCTTCCAGGAATGCATGTTCAACAAGGTCTTTACGGCTATGTTCAAGCTGTTGGAGCTTACTTTCCATAAGACTCAGGATATTTGACAATTGACTGTCATAGTATGCCAACCGCTCAGAAAGATAATAATACTTGTCAAAGTTGTGCTCCAGCAGCTGAAGCTGCCCCTTCAAGCCCCTTAGTGCATCCTTGATAGTACCTTCCTCACAGCCTTCATACTTTAATATAAAGCCTGAGCTTATCTTGTCAAATTGTGTAATGCACTTTTCAGCCGTTTTGGAAGCCTGTATATACCCGTTCAATGTCCCTGTTATGGTTTCTCTGACTTCCTCATATGAGCGGATGTATTCACCGGCAAGGCTGCTGCTCATCCCGCCGAGACTGGTATCAATTCTTACCAGAATGACCTGTAGTTCCTGTTTTTCAGTATTGACTATCTTTTCTTTGTTTTCAACATCTATCATTTCTCTATTCAAAGCAGTTTTTCTTGCATTAAAATTGCCCCTGATTTTTTCTACGGGAATCAACGTTCTTCCTGCCATAGATTTTTCTACAAAATTCTTTTGTGTGTTTATTTCTCTCAATTTCAAATTTTCTGTATTATAATCATTAGTAGTGTTACCAATACTTTTGTCCAGAATGTCAAGCTTGTCCTGAAGCTGAGTTTCGATATCCTCTGAATAAACAATTCTCTTGTATTCTTCAGAATCTTCAAGCCTGAGCTTTTCAATTGACTTTTCCTCATCCTTTATATCCTTGTCAAGTCTCCTCTTGCGTGTCTGCAACTCTTCCAGCACATTATCCTGTTCTTTTCTCAAGGAAGACAGCATCCCCTCAAGCTCAAAAACAGGAGCAATAATAACCTCTGCTTCTGAGCAATCCTCAACCTCCAGCATTTTCACCTCTAAAATTTTAAGTTCATTTTTGACAGCAGACAATTCCTGATTAACAGCTAAAACCTTCTCATTCAGGCTTTTTTCTCGGGCACAAAGCTTCGCATATGATGCATCTATGTTTTCAATCTCTGAAGTTAGCTCATTGTATGCAGCCAGATGCTCCACATAAACTGCGTTTCTTTCAATATACCGCTTGAAAGCAGCCATCCTCTCTTCAGCGAAGCTAATATTATTGTTACCTTCAACTATATCTTTGTTAAGTCTTTCCTTTTCTCCACTCAGAGCCCTTATACCTATACTGCATTTATTTATGGCAGCTGTTAACTCTTTAAACTCCTGATCTATTGAATCTCGCCTGCCATAGATCTCACGCTCCTGCTCCTCTGAAGAAACAAAGCCATCAATCAAGCTGTAATCCCTATTAATCCTGTCAATAACTGCTTCTGTTTCCTTAAGATTTTGAATGCTTCTTTCATTCTCCAAACTTAAGCTTTCAATATATGCTTTTAGTCCATCACCATCCAGATACGCATTTTTTGATGAGGTAATGAAGCTAATTTTGTGGGAGTCTATGTCGGTAATTTGCTCTGTTTCCTTGTATCTGATTATCGGTACAATCTGATTGAAATCCTGTTCAGAAGTCAAAGACCTGAGCAGTTCCTGTTCCTTTTCAGTAACTATAAGTGCATATGGAAGCAGTGGATTGTTCTGCAGAAGTTTTAGCTTTTGCTCCTCACTTGCTTCTCTCACATACTTCTCCCCCGTAAAAGGCTCCAGATTATTCTCTCTCATAATAGTCAGCAATTTAGCCGGAAGATAATTCTCTCCCGTCTCAATACCACGAATCCTTTTCTCAAGGTCCACAATTTCCATCTTCAGGGCAAAGGATTTCCTTTCCCAGTTATACAGATATTCTCTTGCTTCCCTGACAATATATTCGTGGTCAAACAGGTATTCTTCACCAATGTTGAATCTGTTCAAGGTCATTACAATATTTTTCTTTTTATCCTGATACTCTTTGACAAGGCTTTCAGCCTCTGTCAAAGCAGCAATCTGAGTCTTTTCTTTTTGTTGAAGCAGCTCTTTTTGTTTTTCAGCCTGGCCTAGTTCCAAACTGCACTTTTCAAGTCTATCTTTCTTCTCCTCAAGAATATTTATTTTATTCTGCAAATCGTTATGGAGTCCAGCCCCAGCCTTATCAACTTCCTTATTATCCAGTTCATTTAGAATGGGATTTCTATACAGCTCAAGTCCGATACTTTTCAGTATAGATGGTTCATCTTTTTCAAAGGCATCTATCCCCACAGACAGTCTGCCCTTCTCAGAATTCTTTAGATTTTGCTTTTTCTGACTCTCCGACTTTTCATGTTCAATATCCTTAATCTCCTGTCTGATGCTAACGAGCTGCTCCTCTTTCTGCTGCGTATGCTCATTCTTTATATCCAACTCCTGCTGCAGCAAACATTTCAATGAAAATCTCACCTGATTGAGCCTAATGTTTAACTCTTCCTGGTCTTTTGAAGCATTTGTAATACTCTCTGTAAGCTCACTGATTTCCGTTTGCTTTTCACATATCTTTTTATACTTTTCAGCAGCCTGCTGAAGCCTGAGCCCATGGTTTGCTGCTGCCTTTTCATTGATAAGTTCCACCTTGATATTATTGAGCTTATCAAGCTTTTCGATTAAAATATCGATTTCATCCTTAAGCTTGTAAAATTCCTCGGATTTTTTCTCCTGTTCTATTTGTGCCAATTCCTCAGCTATATCCTTCTTCTTAATATCAAGCTCCACAAGCCTATTATCAAAAACATTCCCCTGAGCCTTCAATACTGCATACCCACTAGATATTTCCTTTTTAAGCTTATCCTCCTCATCGAGAATCTTTAGGACACCATTTGTTTCCTTAGCCAGATTATCAGCCTCTGCTTTAAACTCATCTATAGCTTTGAATTCTTTGATATGTTTCTCATTCTCCACAAGGGACTGAGCAACTTGCCCAATCATTATCTCAAGCTTTTTATGGTCTGACATCTCTCCTTCTGAGGATTTGTCCAACACCTTTTCTATGTATTTAATAATCCATTGCTCCATAACCTTTCTGGAGGTTTTGCACTCTGAGAAAACCTCCGAGACGCCATGCTCGGCTTCATTGATTTTCATCATCAGCTCCTTCCATTCATCTCTGGAAATGAAGTAGCTGTTTAGCTTTCTCTCATAAACGCTCTGATCTTCTCTGGTGGAATCAAATACAGCTACGTCAAATTCGCCTTTACCGCATTCCTTCTGAAGAAGCTTTTTAAACTCCATAAATGAAGCAATCCGTATACTGCTGCCAGTTTGCTCACATACTGGAATATCCCTGATATCAAAAGCATTTGCGCTTTCATAAAAGCTGGTAAACGTAAAATACCTGATGTCGATATTTTGCTCATCCTCGTTTGTGGAGTGAGTGACCCTTGTTGTGACAGCGATGCCTGTAAGCAGGTAGCCCGCATCCTCTTCCAGCTTCCACTCAATCATGATGTAAGACGGTGCCCTACTGCCGGTAAAAAAGTCACTGAATTTTCTGCCCAACAGTGAAGCTTTTGGAAGAATAGGCTGAAGCATGGCTTGTACCAGCACAGACTTTCCACCTCCGTTGGCGAGACTTAAAAGTGCATTTTCACCGCTATAGAAGTTGAAACACTCATCAATAATGTGCCTGTTATTGTTGTTATATGAAAAATTTACAATCCTGATTCTGTTTATCATGGGCATATTAAAGCACCCCCGTTTCAAAGGCTTCCAGCAGAAGCTTTGCCCTGTCGGCATTCAGATAGTATTGCCGCATAAGAATATCCAGCTTTTTGGTAGTTCTTATCTGGTTTTCAACTACATATGCCAGCTTATTTTCTTCCAGAATGTCGCATACATTCTTTACTACATTGGATTTTGTCTTTCGCTTTGAATCATGGGCGGCAAGCATATTTGACCACAACTCTATAGAACTGGAGAGATTGACCTTGTAATCATCCTCCAGCATTTCAACCTTATCAGCCGGAAGTTTGCCCAACCGTTCAAAGCGCTCATCCAGCCTGTTTATCAGGTGGCTTACCTGGATAAAGTCAGTCTTTTTGGGATCACGATTTTTACCATTGTAAAACTCAAAAAATATGAATATCATTATGTAATATCCTAGATATACGTCTTTATTGGTGGCATTACTTCCGAAATACTTTCTGAAATCCGATGGCTGCATGGAAATAAGCTGGCTATTAATATTTGGCACAAGGAAAATTGAGTCATCAAAATTCAGAAGCTTGCACTCAAACTCCTCTTCAAAGCATGCCAACGCTTCCTGAACCTCATATTCAAGATACTCACCGTACAAAAAGGAGTTTTCTTTTCTATTAATTTCACCATCCATAAGCAATTGCTTGAAAATTTTAACTGCTGATTTAAAATGCTCCATTATTTAATCACCTCAAAAATCAAATCTGACATTTCAATGGTTTCCTTGTATTTTACGACTTCCGTCGCTTCCTCTCCTATTGTCTTTGCAGTCCCATTTGGCGTTCCTGCTTCTCCTCTGACACTGCCGTCCAATACTCTTTCCACCGTAACTTTTAATTCTCTATTGCCTTTTGTAATCCTAAGCTCAGAGATATTTTCAAGTCCTTTTATCCTGCCCTTTAATTTTGTAAGACAGTATTCCAGACTGAATTCCTCGGTTGGATGATCCAGTACTCTGCTCCTTGAGTGGAAGAAGTCCGAAATTCTTATACTTTCTATATTGTACAGGTACAATGCCGTCAAGAGCAGTCTGTTACCTTCCATTAATTCCTTATAAAGCTTTTTACCCTCAATTATATGATTATCAATGTCTGAATTCTGAAGTCTGCCAAGTATTTCACTGAGAGCAATTGAGCCTATGTGCATTGTTTCATTGATAAATAATGCAAGAATATTGATATATTGCTCAGAAATGAGGCTCACCCTTTCTTTTTCCTGTGAAGCATCATAGTCTTCCCTTCTCAGAAGGTGCGTGTCCTCGCACTCTACTTCCTTAAAAATAATCTGGGGCTCAAAAATCTGCCCAACACCCATAAGTTTCCGTCTTGCAGGAAGCGTCAACGGCTGCAGCAGGTTAATGCACCTATCCAGCACATTTTCATAGCGTTCAAGACTATAAAGAATAGTCTCTTCAAAGTCATATCTTTTTTCGAAGCTGAATTCAAAAGATTTTTTTATTGTATCCAAATACATCTCAGTGAGACTGTGCCTATTTATAATAAGATCTCTCTGCTCAGTAATAACAATTCCGATATTGTGCATTATTTCCTGAATTTCAGCTTTAGCCTTATAAAGCTTGTCCTCAAAGGATTTTGACATACTGAACTCTTCTTTAATCTTTTCCTCAGCCATACTTATCATTTTCTGAATATCCTGCATGGTATCATATTCCTCTGAAAGCATGGCATAGGTGCTTTTGATAAGGGCTTCAAACTGTTCCACATCAACAGAATGAATATTTTGCCGGATTGACAAAACAAAGGCTTCAATATCCTTTTTCTTCTGTCTCACAAAATTGATAAGCTCCGCACTCTGCCTGACAGCACTGGAAAACTTTTTGCGTTTTATGTATTCCTTAAGCTTCAACTGCTCGATTGTAAGCTGTATTTCTTCGTCCATTTCACGCATTCTGAAAAGAAACTCATAGCCTTGATTGGTAAGGAAGTATACAATTTTTTTAATACCGTTTTCTTCCACTATCTTGTCTGAGATCAATCTTATATTGATTTCTTCTATTGTTATGCTGGTATAATTCATAAGAGTGTATCCCAACTTTACACCATTGTTTTGAAGAATATCTCTGATTATATACGAAGCAAGCTCCTTCAGCTTGTCCCTGGATAACTTTCTTCCGTGATATTCGCTCAGAAGCTCGTCAAGGAATGCCTCTATGTGATAAAGCTCGCACTGGTTATTCTCTTCCAGCGTTTTCTCCATAATGAATAACAGGATGGAAACTATAATGTTTGTAAGCTCATTTTCATCAAACAAGCTCTCAAGCTCAGTCCTTTTACCTTTCCTGTTTATTATGGAGCTGGCAATACCAATGCTCTCCATTCTTTTATTAAAGTTCTCCAAAAACTCAAACATCCGACGTTAAAACCCCCAAATACTTTAACTGGCTTCAATCCTATACTTCTCCGTTTTTGAGTCTGCTGAAAAAACACTCTCGGTTTAATATTTCTTGAGGGATGTATCTTCCTTCCACAAGTATGCTATTAATCCTTCTACTCTCTTCGTCATCAAATTCTCCCAGAAATCGAGTGATAAATTTTTTGCTCTGCTTTTCCTTAGTCCGGGGAAGCTCAAATTTTCCTCCAGTGCTCTTTAGTAATTTTGTTGCCTCTTCAAGCATCCAGGAATAGAGTCTGCCAAACAGCTTAATATCCAATCCGGAATTAATATCCTTAAGGTCATTAAATATGCCAATTCCTTCATAATCCAGATCACCAAAGTAATAATATGTGGTTTTGTTATCACTGAAAAAGCTGACATCAAATTCTGTAAGCGAGTCAAATCTTCTAGAAACCTTTTTGCCCTCTCCATAAAGTAAAACATCAAAGGTTATTCCTAACATATTATTCATATCAGGAGTCATAATACTTTTGAGAGTATACCATGTATCCTTATTTTCTATAATTAAAACGTTTATATTTCCCTGTATTTCGGTAATTCTATGAATAAAGAATGGTTCAGGCGTCATGTAGAAATTCAAGGCATTTCTTAAGGCAGGATTGAAATTAAGCACTGAATGAAGATTTTTATCTTCTTTAAGGGCCTTTTCTTTTCCAAAAACCTGGAAAGACCTTTCATTTATTGATAGCTGCACGTCTAGTGCTTGATTATTTGACTTGATAAATGTGTTCAGAATTTGTACCCACGCCCTGTGTTTAGAATATTTCTGCTGGTCGTCAAGATAGCCTTCAATATTAAATGAACTGGAGAGCAGTCTTATCTCCTCGATATAATTATCAAGGCGCTGTTCTGGCTTGTTTATGGAATACCGTTTGTATAGCGGTGGATTCATTCCATTTGAGCCAGAGCTTACTACAGGTAAAATCAGGCCTTCCTCTACCAGCTTTTCTACTATTTTGTGATACTCGACATAGTCATTAACAGCTGTTATGGTCCTGAGCTCTTTTTCAGCTATACGCGTAGTTTTACGGTTTTGAAGCCTTTTTACCAAATCAGAATAACTCATCTCAACCCTCTTAATCATCTAGATGATAAATATGGAAAATTGTTTTTCCACTTCAATCTTATACTACTGACGGGTTGTTTTCAATTAGCAATTATCCATTAATAAGAACTTAGTAATCCGTTGTTTTTTTCCAAAATCAAAAAAAGTACCAAACCTATACGCTTATACTTTCAGTTATCATACTTGTTACATTTGCTGTATTTGATGTTATTGATTCTGTTCCGGTATTATAGAGATATATTTATCAAGCTGTGCTTCTTCCAATTCCGCAATCATATTTGTAAAATCATCTAGAATACCTTGAGCCGCATATTTGTCTAATGCATTATAATAATCCAATCGGGTTTCCTTTGCTATAGAAATCGGTAAAAAACCATAGCTCATCAGTTGATAGTTCATAATCAGTCTCGATGTTCTACCATTACCATCCTGAAACGGATGTATTCGAACAAACTCCGCATGTGTCCATGCTGCTAGTTCAATTGAATTCAAATCTTTCTTATACATTAAATCTGCAAAGAAATTCTTTATCTGAATATACATTTCATTTCTTGCTGGTGGTGTGTGGCTGGCACCACTAATAGCAACTTCTTTATTGCGATATATACCACCAACTATGATATTCTCCATAACAAGTGCATCAATGTCTTTTACGATTTTTTCACTCAAAGGAAGCCCTTCGTTAATACATTGCTTCACATAGCGGAAGGCTTTTTTATGATTTACAACTTCAAATATTTCTCTAAGCGCTTTTCCACCAACAGAAATACCGTCTTCCAATACCACTTTAGTTTCCATAAGTGTAAGGGTATTTCCTTCTATTGCGGTAGAGTTATGAGTAAATTCTATTTCAAAAGCATTATTATAAGATTCAATTGTAACTTCATGAAGTGTATCTTTTCCATCTGCATACAATTTTCGTTTTTCTAATATTCTTTTAAAATTCAAGATTGCACCTTATTTCATAGTTTATTTTATACACTTACTTACGACTATTATAGAATACTGATTAAAATAGTAAGACAGCAATTTATATTATGGCTCAAAGAATTAGTGAAGGAACAAAAGAGGTTAATGATTCTTCTCCAAACGTCACCTACAATCTTTCCCATAACCACTCACTTTCCATTATAAATAGCTTCACCCCAATATATTATTGCACCGGTAAAGATTTTTTTACTTACGTTATAATCGGAACTATTAAAGCTTATATTTTTTCCATTTTCACTTATCCTTAAAATTCGCATATCCCCTGAATAAAAATCACAAAAGTAAATAAATCCTGATCCAAGTACCTGTTTAAACTCTTTTCTGTAGGTTCTATCTTTATAAAAGCTAACTAGTTCCTTAATTTTTTCTTTATCGGTAGTCTCTACTGCATGCCCATTCCAACCATTTCTCATAAAAACTTTTGTAATATTTGTTTCTTTGATTCCTAATAATTCCTCAAAGCTTTTAGATTTATATTGATCCATAATATTTGTAGTAGCTTCTAGTATAAATATCAAAAATACTGCCAAGATAACTTTTAGTAATCTCTTTTTCATAAAGTATTTGCCCTCATGCCTTTTGCAATTATCAATATATTTGCTACTACTATTGTTCTTCAAAATTAATTCCATTTCTATATACCGCTTATAGTTCCTTTCGTCAAAATATACTGACCTTAATAGATATCAGATAAATTATAGTAGTTTAGAAATTCTACCATTTCAACGTCAGAACTCTGATGAAATATTTCAACAAAAGAACTGTTTTCAAGTTCTCCGATTGGTGTCATTTCTAAGGTTATTACTGCATCAACATTTGCTCCCAATTTGAAGTTATGATCGATTCTTGGATAATATCCTTTTACAGAAGTAATAGTTGTATAACCAAATGGATAAGAACTCGGTTTATCCATTTTTCTAGCTGGTATACTAATCTTCTTATGTTCAGAAATATTGTACTCTTTATGTATTTCAGGAATAATAAATCTTATATCAGCATTGTGAATTTCATTTCCATTTTTAATATCAACTATTTTAAAAGTCAAATTCCCTTGTGGCTTGGTACTGGGTAAATTGTTACTTGTAGTACCACAACTAATTAATGAACACAACAAAATCATAAATCCTATAACTATTAACAACTTCTTTACCATAATACACCTCCAAACATTACCATAATACCATGTATCAATGCCAAAATCTAGAAGTTTAAATTCACCCGATTGTGTCAATTTACTGTAGGAAAATTATTTAGAGGCATCACCTTTGATATTTCAGTTAACATCTTTTTTCTATATATTGACCCACTCAAGTTAGAATAGTATAATTTGTATAACAAATCATACTCACAAGGAGTGATAACTTTGAACAATCCAAAGGGAAAATATGCATGGACTGTTAAAGTAGGCGAAAAGGGGCAATTTGTAATACCAAAGGAAGCAAGAGATTTATTTGACATAAAGCCAGGAGATACTTTGCTTTTATTAGGAGATGAAGAACAAGGTATTGCAATTCCAAAGAAAGATGTAGTATCAAAATATGCGCAAGTTATTTTCGAAGATGTTGTTGGGAAAAAGGAGGATTGACTATGAGTAAAATAGCATTTTTTTGTATTCCAGCCCATGGACATACAAATCCAACATTAGAAGTTGTTCGAGAACTTATAAATAGAGGAAATGAGGTTTGGTATTATTCCTTCACGCCTTTTAAAGAAAAAATCAGCAGTACAGGAGCTAAATTCATTGCATGTGATGAGTTTGATGCAGAGCAGAAGCTTACTCCAGAAGACGGAGCTAGGATAGGAAAGGATATTGCTTTTTCTACTAAAGTTCTCGTAGATACAACATTAGCTTTAGATGATAAGGTTTGCAGAGACATGCAGGAATTCAAGCCTGATTGTATCGTGGCTGATTCAATGGCTTTCTGGGGTAAGGCAGCAGCAATGAAATTGAATATTCCATTTATATCATCAACAACAACCTTTGCTTTTAATAAATATTCTGCAAGAATTATGAAACAGAGCATAGGACAGTTATTTAAAACTATTTTCGCAATGCAAATTGTAAAAAAAGATATAAAAAGGCTTCAAGATAAAGGCTACCCCATTAAAAATATTTTATCTATGATTCAGAATGATAATGACACTAACACCATCGTATATACTTCAAGAGAATTCCAGCCATGTGCTGAAACATTTTCTGGTAAATATTCTTTTGTAGGTCCTTCAATTCAAAAGGTAGATGTAATACCAGAAAAAACCGATAAAAAGACCATTTATATTTCAATGGGAACTGTAAACAACATGCTTATGGAATTTTATAAAAACTGCATAGCCGCATTTAAAGATAGTAATTACAAAGTAATAATGTCTGTTGGAGAGCTTACTAATATTGAGGATTTCGGAGAGCTTCCTGCTAATTTTTCTATATACAATAGTGTTAAACAGATTGAAGTTTTGCAGAATGTGGATGTATTTGTATCCCATTGTGGCATGAATAGCGTAAATGAGAGCTTATATTTCGAAGTTCCTTTGGTTATGTTTCCCCAGACAACTGAGCAAGGTGGTGTTGCACGCAGAGTTTCTGATTTGGGTGCTGGTGTGTATCTACAAAAGAATAGCGCAGAAGCAATTGCACAGGCAGTCAATACTGTGTTGGGTGATACAAAATATAAGTCTAATGCAATAAAAATTTCTGAAGGCTTTAAAAAGAGTGGAGGCACAAAAGAGGCGGTAGATTCAATTCTAAAAGTTGCATTAAAAAAGTAAGTCATTAGTGCAAGAGCTACTAAAGCTGAAGAAACTTTTGATTTTACACTTGATAAAGCAGCCAGTTACTTTTTGTGTATAAAGAATATTGTTAATTTTGAGCCTAATGGGAAATATGAAATATCCTACGAGGAGGTTATCAAACTGAGGAAAAAAATGCCAATTTGCAGTATTGCCGTACTTTTATTGTTTCTAATAATAAATATGTTTTTGTATAAGCAAGTTCTGCTTAAAGAAGATAATCCTATCCAATTAATTTGTAGTATTTATCGATTAAATTTTACTTCTAGTGATATGATTAAAGTTACCGAAAAACCGATAGCTAAATATTTGATTAAAGATAAAGGAACCGTTTCGCCATTTATTAAGAAAATGAGTCAAATAGGATGGAAATATAAAGAAAATGTAGGGGCAGGCATTGTGTTTGAAAAAAATGGAGAGCTCATCACTATATCCACAAAAAAAATCACTTCAAGGTTTACTCTTATATGGTACAATGAAAGCGATATTAAATAAAATACAGTAAGGTAGTGATTTATTTATCGTTAATTAGTTAATGTTTTAAATAATTCTAATAATATTTACTGCCTATACTTAATATATAACACGCATTCATTAATAAATTAAGTTGCTAATAAGCATATTTGCACAGATAACTATATTGACTATTATTAAATTATTTTATAATATAAAAAATAACAAATCGTATAATATTTTGAAAGCAAAGGAATTAATAATGTCTAGTGAAACTATTATGTTAATTATAAGTGCCGTACTTTTGATATTTATACTTATTGCTATTAATCAATTGCGAGAAAGTATTAAACGCACTAACCTAACTTTGGATAAAATTGCTCAGAAGATTGGCGTAGCTGATCCAGCTGGAGATGATCAGTTAAAAGCTCTTATTGTGTACGGCAAAAAAATTGAAGCTATTAAAAAATACCGTGAACTTACTGGCGCAGGGTTAAAGGAAGCATCTGACTATGTAGAAAATCTAGTTAAGAGTACCACTCCTTAATCACAATTTTCTTCTTGACTTTTTCTTTTTATATCGTGTAACATATAAAAACTATTAAAAGTGCGTATAATTGTTCAAGGACTGTTGCAAAACAACAATTTCTGTATACCAATGACTTATTGCTTGATCGTGAGCTAGCCATAGATATATACTGCACGGGAGTACTATTTAAGCAGTTTACCGTTGATATATCATATTTTTTGTTTTTGCAACTGCCCCTTTGTTATTCACTAACTGTTACATCATTTAACTCTTTATAACAACTGTGTCGCCTATATAGTCATGAACTGTTTTATATCTATAATTAAACAAGCACACTAGTACCTCAAAAGATGCTACTAAAACAAAAACTGGATTTATTGCGTTTATAAATTCTCCAAACATGTCAATTCTCTGAATTATCCAGAGCAATATACTTATGATTGCGAAAATTTCTCTAGATATCGAATTTACTATTCCAACTTTCTCTCCATCAGTTTTTATAACTTTTAATTTCATTACAATTTTGCCTGGTGTTCTACCAATTAAATAGACAAATATAATGTTGTATAAGAGTATTAGTATTGTGATAGATAAATATATTACAAACGAGTTTTCAATATCATGATAAAAAATTAATAAAATAAAATATGGTGGCAGAAAAACAATAAAATCAATCAATTTAGCTAAAACCCTTACCCAAAACCCGGCATATTCCATAAAGCATCCCCCCACATATTTCTAACAAAATATGATTTTTAATTTATATTTTTATTACTGCTCCTACTTCTTACCCTCCAAACATCCTATCACATACTCAACCGACACATCCATTCGCTTAGCAGTTTCCTCTACACTAAGCCCGCCGTCCATAAAACGCTTAATGACCATGACAAGGTTTTCTCCCACCTCAATAATGTGCTTGTCAGGATCGTAAAACCTTACAGCTCTTTGTCCCCACGAATGTTCAATTAATGGATGAACATATTCAATATTAAAGGATATTAGCTTTTCAATAAAAACGTCCATATTATCTTCTTCAAAATATAGTTCCCCAGCATTGTTACCAAAAATAATTTCGCTCTCTTGCCTATGAATAAAGTCCTTCCACGTGTGGGCTGTCTGTAATGAAATACCACCTGTTAGAATAACATTTGCACCAAAGTCATCAACAACCTCAAGTCCCAGTACATCGTGATAGAACTGCTTTGATTTTTCCATATCCTTTACTGCAATTAGTGTACATTTATATTTCATAGCGCTTTACCTCAAGTTTCAAATAAATAGTATTTATTCAACTTTCGCAGTTGAAAATTGTAGGTGTTCAAACTTATCAAATGAAAAGATAGATAATCGCATAAAATAAGCTGGTTTACTTGGTAATAAACATTTATAAACTTAAGCTTAGATAGACTTTTCATTGGGAAAGTTGGTTCAGAAAAAATTGCATGACTTACTATTTTATTTTTTATTAACTCTGTACCTCAGTACAGTTTTTAGCTTCTTCAAGTCCTCAGCTGAGCACTCGTCCTTATTCGCCTTAACATATATTTCTCTATGAACTAATGAAGCAATTTGCAGATTATTGTCATTTATAAATTGTTTCATTTTTGTAAAAGATTCAGGCTCATCATCATAAGCTCCTGTATGCATTATCTGAACACATAATCCATCTTCAAGTTCACCAAAAACTACCTCATCAAGAAATGGGTGTGGCTTTTTCTTTCTTACAATATCAAAAGCTCTTTCGGCAATTTCTTTTGTTACAAACTCAGGTTGTCTAATCATAATTGTGTATAGCAATTCATTCTTGTTAAGCTCAGCTTGTTTCTTGCCTTCATCAGTTAAATCCCATAAGCCTTCTAAAGGATATACAGTATATTCGAAATACCCTTCTGGTGTAAATCCGTTCTTAGGCATCATTCTCACACCATATGCCAGTGAATACAATACGCCCACTCTTTCAGAAAAATCACTATCGTTAGGATTACCCTTTCCTTTAATCATAAAAAATTTCTGCTTCGGAACAGTAATTAATTCTGGCTTGTCTTTTGGTAAATATAGTTCTTTTTCATTTTTACGCCATTCGTATTTCACCACAAAACTCACCTCGCTATTTTATATTTTGCCTTCTTCAAGAATTGCCTTCTGCAGTTTTTTAGTGAGTCCGCCCAACACTAACATATACGACTTTTTCGTCAAGTCCTTCATCATTTCGTCAGCAATATTGCCATCTAAATAAATTGAGTTCCAGTGCTCCTTATTCATATAGTAACCCGGAATTATATCTTCATGCTGGCTTCTTAAAAATTCACCTTCAAGGGGTTCTAGCTTTAATGTAATAATATCTCTTTCACCCTTTGCATCCTTGCATATGGCTGCAAACATTTTGTTTCCAATTAAATACCTTGTCCAACCCCACTCTACCTTAAAATCCTTTGTTGCACCCTTCATTGACAGAAGGTATTCGTCTAACCACAAATATTTCATTTTGGAAATCTCCTTAACATAATAAAATCTCAACTTGTATATCGCAAACTAATTTTTTACAACCTTATAGCTAAATAAACAGCCTGCAATCAGCATAATATCCCTACTTGTGTACCATATGAAGCACATCTTGTAAATTTATTTTATCACAGCATTAATACCATCAATGGCATTTTTAAAAGCTTTAAAATTCGTTAAATGTATAAAGTGATTACTGTTTTGGGCAACTATTTGCTCAGAATTATATGACAGAGAAAGATATTTCTTTAAAAGCTCCTGAGATATATCCTCAAACCTTATAGCTGTCTGCTCATCTACTTTGTGTTTCTTTACATATTCAATCATAACATCTCTTGAACGTGTTACAAGCTTCACCGGCATATTTCGCAGTACTGACTTATTAAATCGTTCTTCAATTTCTTTAGTATATGTATCTGTGTGATTTGATATATATTCATTTAATATAGTTTTATGGGTTTTCTTATTGCAGAATGCTTTCAGCATATATTCTACTGCTTCCTCTGAGTATTTGTGGTCTGCCAACGGAGATGCTTTTTTCATCATTGGAGTCAAAAAACGATATAATCCTAATGATGAAATGAAAATTTGAGTCTTGTATATGCTAGTGTTACCTATATAGCACTTTTTTGCCTCTTTGGTGGTAAGCTTTTCTCTATAAATATTGTCAAATGGTGTTAATGCGGGATCAAGAAGAACGACGCCTTTAACCTTGTCTTGGTGTAGACATGCATACTCCATTGCATATAACCCACCTTGAGAATGCCCAATCATTATGCAATCTTTTATTTCCAGTAAATCGATCAGCTTATCCAATTCAGATGCAATATTTTTTGCCGTTCTATCAAGTGTTGAGGTAGAACTTTCCCCAATTCCTGCTCTATCATACAAAAGCACTCTATATTCATCACTTAGCTGCTCTGCAATATGCCACCATTCTGCACTGCAACCTCCTAAACATGTTTCAACTACTAAAGTTGTATTTCCGTTGCCATATAATTTATAGGCAAGCATTGCACTTCCAATATCACAGTAGTCCATTTTAGCACCTTCTAATATATTTTTAACTTCGTGCAAAAACACCTTACACAAGCCTTACAAAAGTCCTGCAAGAAGTCGTTAAACATATTATACACAAAATTCAATTTCATTACAAAACATGGACTCTTCTACGTCCTAGGTTCTTCTAATTCCTGGATTCTTCTACTTTCTGGATTTTTCCATTTTCTGAATTCTTCTACTTCCTAGTTTCTTCTACTTTCTACACCAGCATTTACACTGCTCGATTCTTGCTCCGTTATCTCCTTGTTCCTTATCATATGCAAACTGTTTTAAAAGCTCACAAGGAAAATTACTGCACATCCCACAATTATCAAGTTTTTTTCTTTCACAGCAGGTTTTAACTGAACATTCACCCCAAAATGGTTTTTGAATATTTACACAGCCTCCACAATTAAATTTTTCCCTGTAATCACACTGACTACATACAATTCCGCATCTTGACTCAATCATGCTATTTGCGCCCCTTTCGCACCGATAATAAGATACTAATTTTTATACTAATTTTATTTTGATTCTTTAACTCCTTTGATTGCATTTTTTCGGTATTACAAACCGAAAAAGGCTGGAAATCAAATATAACATAGAAATTATTTTGATTAACCAGCTTTTAGGAATTTCGTAAACATTAAAAAATTAAGATTCAGAGTATCATCTATTATTTCATATCACATTATCCACTAAGATACTTATTTTGTTATTCTTGTTTTTCCTGTTTTTCTTCCTCATGTAACGCAATACTCTTTAAATTTGTTTTTCTGTTATCTAGGGTATTTAAATTGATTGCATGTGTGACGTCGTTTTCAGTGCTTTGCAAAATAAATCTGTTGAGAAAGATTCTTCCCTCAGGTGTATTTGCTACAGCATAAGGCTCTCCATTGACTTTATGACAAACCCAACAGTAGCCAGTGCTAATGACTCTATCCAAATCTTCTTTATCTATTATGGTTTTCCCATTTTCTTTGCCATATTTATCTCTTAAAATTAGTGCAACAGCATCCGAATTGAATTCCTGAAAATCATTAGGTTTAGTCTGTTCGTACAATTCTAAATTGCATCTTCTGTTATCAAGTGTATCCCCATTTATGTGGCGGATAGGTGCTTTTGTAGGTACTTTCAGCAAGAATGATTGGAGGGTTTCTTTTGAATTTTCACCAAAAGTTTGTACTAAATAATTATTAAAATCTTTGTGCCACTGTGCAAACCAAGTCCCTTTCTCTAATACCATCTGTAAGTCATCTGCATCTATCATTGTTTTAGTGGTAGAACCGTTCTTTTTGTACAATTCAAGATATGCAATACTGCCATTTACTTCGTATTTATTTCCTTTTGCTTTATGTTTTGCTTTTATCACAAGCACCTCTTCCTTTTAATATACAAGTTGTTTCCTTCTATTATAGCACAGGACAGCCAAACCCATTTATATTTATGAATTATAATCTAATCAAATATTTAAAAGGAGGTATATATCTTTTATAGGTATGCCTCCTGCTCAATTTGTATGTTTCCAAATCCCTTTTATATATTTTTTTCTTTAACCTTCTGATTTAACATATGTATGACTTCTTCTAAAACTAATTATATATTTAAATAAATTGCCTACATATAATTTGCCTCCCAATGAGACAGATGAAATTAGCAAAATTAATATAAACACAAAATAAATAATTACCTCTATTATATCTTTACTTTTAGAAAATGTAGAAAACAAAACAAATATAGAGTTAAGTGAAAAGTTATCTATAGAGGAAATACCCACTAAACTTATTATAAGAGGGAAGCCTAGAATCACTGTTGATGCTAATATGCAAATTGAGTGTTTCTTTACAATAAGTGAAATTAAAATTATAAGCTTAGCTATTGCAATACAACCAATAAGCTGAAGTAAATTAGCGAGAACAACAAAATTCAAAACACTAATATTCAAGTCCAAATTTTCAAACAAGCTTATACTTTGTATGGGGGCTGACCAAGTTTTTATATCATATCGTGATAATAAATTAATATAATTAGGCAGATAGACTATAACCATAAGAAATAGAGCAGTTATACTACCTATTAAGCCTTTTTGTGCAAATAACCGCAACCTGCCATTATATGTACTTTTGTAAACTCTGACCATCCCGTTTTTATACTCCATAGGGAATACATTACTCAAACACATTATAAGTAATATACAATAAATAAGTCCATTACATAAATCTCTAGTTCTATCATTAAATATATAGCGTGAGGATAGCTCACAAATAAAGCTTCCGTTAATGCCCTTTTCTTCTTTCAAATTTACAAGATATTGATATTGTTTTTTAAGTCTTTCAAATCCTACTTTCTTTTCTGAAAGGAGTGTAATTTTGTTTAATTCTCTAGTGTATGCAGCTTTGTCTAGTACACCATTTTTAAATGAATTCCTAAGTTTCTGTAATTCCAACGGAATATTATCAAAACGGTTCTGCTCATCCTGAATTAATTTTTCCTTCTCGGCAGTTAGCTCCCCAGCCAAAGAATCAACATAGCCTTTATATACAGATGTATCTTTAGTCATAAGAAATGGAGCTGTCTGTATATTTTGAAATCCAATAATTAAAGCTGCAATAAATATTAAAATGACCTTATTAGAAATAAGTGTTTTATAAGTCTCCTGCATAAACAGGCTTGTACTGCCATTAATACGTTTTCGTACCAAAGTTACTTTAGTAGCCTTACTTAATAGCTTTTGAAGAAAAGGCGCTGTACTCGTATAATTCCTGACATATGAAAATATAGTAAATGATATTGTTAAAACAGATAATAATAAAAATACAAATATTGAAGCAGATACCTTACTTATCGGAAAACCCCAAAAATTAATATTTGTATATTCCCCATAAAATGTAAATACATCATAAATTGAAAATAAATTTATATATTTAAGCGTATTTATATATGAAGCAGGTTGAATAAAAGTATAGCTTATAAAACTAAAACCAATTAACAATGCCAAAGCTACATATATTACCTTCGGATTCAAAAAAACATTAAATATAACAGCAAAAACAAATGATGTAAGTGCAGTTACAATAATCTTGGTAAGAATAAATATGCAAATAAACTCTTTCACAGATAGTAAAAAACTACAATCTCTAAAGGAACTCATTGATTGAACATAGCGTGATAAATCACCAAATCCATATAGCTTATTTCCAAGGAACAATATACTCCCATAGAATATTAATGATAATATAGCCGTTGTAACAGCTATAACTATAAGCTTTGATAATATAACAGGAATATGCCCATTCCTTGCAGCTTTAGTCAGTTTAATAAGCCCTCTTTCTTTTTCCATTAGGAAGATATAAACACACAGCAAGAATATTATAGCCGCAATTGATAAGTCAGTAAATTTATACTGAGTTGCTGATACAATTCCTGTCTCATCGCCAAGCTCTAGTTTGACAGCCTTTAAATGGCTAAAGTCTTTTGGAGTTTTTTCAATATTTCTGAACGCAAAAGTTCCACTTTTATTAAATATGGAAACGCTTTGCATATTTTCAGCCTTTTCTTCCATCGAATTTATAAAATCAGGGTAGTTATTAATATATTCAAGCTGATTGTTTATCAGCCCTAAAGAAGCAAGATAGTCTTGTAAATAGCTGTCATCCTTCATAAATCTGCTATTATCATATTTTTTCAAAAGCTGGTCATAAGAAATTTCTTTAGATGATAACTTTAAAATAGGAGAGACTTGCTCCTTAATTGCCTCTTCTGGAATTTTACCTGTTCTAAGATTTTTTATAATTGACAATATATTCAGCTCATTATAGCTTTCGCTTATTTGAGACAATGCCTCTTTTGCAGATAATTTTGAATACTGCTGTAACATATTATCATATCCATTTGGAATCTGGAAATCCTTTTTATTTTGTTCAGCAATATATAGATAGCAATTAGAAACAAACAAAATGAAAACAAATAATAGCAAAAATTTCTTAGACAGTAATTTATAAAACTCATATTTAAGTATTCGCATTTTACACCCTACTCTCTTTATTAAAATCATTAAAAAGATAAAGGTAAATATCCTCAAGATTAGGCAGTGCAGGGCTTGCACCAAGCTCAGACTGTAAATCGTCTCCTACTACTTTTACTGCTACAAGATTATTTTTTTCTCCTACTATATTGCTTACCATATACTGTTTTTGTAATTCCTTCAGCTTATCAACTGGTATGTGTGCCTGCCAAACCTTATTTTCCATCTGCGACAGAACTTTAGATGGGGTATCCTGTAAAATAAGTTTGCCCTGCTTAAGAAAAATAACCTCTTTAGCCGCGTACTCTATATCAGATACAACATGCGTAGCAAATATAACAATTTTATTCAACGCAACTTCACTTATAAAATTACGGATATGTACTCGTTCCTTTGGATCAAGACCTGCTGTAGGCTCATCGAGAATCAATATTTCAGGGTCATTCAGCAGAGCTTGTGCTATTAATATTCGTTGCTTCATACCTCCTGAAAATGAGCCTAGCTTTTTGTGTGCATCATTACGCAAATTAACCAGGTCAAGTACATACTCTATTCTTTCCTTTGCAAGCTTCTTCTTTAATCCCTTGAGAGCTGCCATATACCATAAAAAACGGTTTGCAGAAAAATCATCATATAGCCCTTGATGTTGTGGCATATACCCAAGTATATCTCTGAAAGCCTTGCCCATTTTTTGAATATTTGTACCATTATAATCTATAATACCTGAATCCGCCTTTATATTATCCGTTATAATATTCATAAGTGTGGATTTACCTGCTCCATTAGGTCCTAAGAGACCATATACTCCAGCAGTAAGGGTAGTACTGAAATTATCAAGAGCTTTTTTTGTACTGCCTTTATAAGTTTTTGTTATATTATTGATTGTAAGTACCATGAGGCGTGCTCCTTTTGCTAATTTTCAATAATTGTATCACTATCTGTCATTACAGTAGGAGTCATCCGGTTTTTGTCTATTTCAAAAAACGTCTTTAATTCGATGTTTCCAAACCCAAACTTACTCTTGTCGGTGTAAAATATCTGATATTTATTATCATTACCTGAAGTAATAAATAGGTGTGAATCTCCTCCGCATAATATATTGCTATAATCATTTATATTCCCTGTTTTAAAACTATTCATCACTTTACCATCTTTATCTAGCACTCTGAACTTTTGCTGTTCCTTGGGTTTGGCATCAGCCGACCATCTAAAATCATTTGAATACAAATATTTCAGATCAGATAGGAACATACTATCCTTGTCAATATTAAAGATTTTTTTTCTATTTTTTCCATCTAAATCACAAGTAAAGGAATTTATTTCTTGTGCTGTCCCATCTACGTTATATTTTGAAACTGAATAGTATAATTTTCCATTATAAACAGCAGGAAATGTGGATATCTCCATGTCATTTTCATTAATATCCAAAAAAAGTTTACGAGCTTCTTTAGTGAGCAGGTCATACCTCATAGTTATGCTTTTAAAAGCTTTTTGGCTTTGAGCAAATTCAGTAAAATAAAGATTATTGCCATAACACATCAAGTCCTGTATATGCCCGCCTTCAAGTGTTCCTGTATATATTTCACGAGGCTTTTTGTTAAAGCCTCCTAGTTCAAATTCTTTTATGCAATATACAGATTTCTGGTTTTTATCGTAAGCTGTTTGGGTATAGTATACTTTTCCTCTGTGAATTGCCACAGACATCGGCTTAACATCAAATTCTAATATTGTTTCTCTTTTGGTTCCATCAGAAGTTATTTTTGTCAGTTCGTATTCTTCAGCTTTACCTACTTTGCCTGATACAACATAAATATTATCGTCATAATATGAAATAAAAGGGAAAGAATAGTTATAAAAAAAAGCATTACAATTAATAATTTTTTTACCATTTTTTTCATTATCATGCAGGCAATTAGGCTTGTTGCATAATATTACAGGCTTCATCGTTTTCTTATCAGCATAGTACAGATAGCAGCCACTAAAAAAATAGTATCCATTATCAGCCTCAGCCATAATTGGACTCGAACCTTGCCTAAAATACATAAATTGGAAGTCCCGACCTTTTACGTATGTATTCTTATTAATTTGACCGCTGTTACATCCAGATAAAATAATAAGAGAAATTATTATATATGGTATTATAAATATATTTTTTAAATACTTCATTAAACTCCCCCCCATATATATAAGTCAGAGGTTGCTACCTAATTATTTTCAGCAACCTCTGACTTATTAATTCAATTCTAATCTTAGTAAATGCTTTCTCCTTCAGTAGTAACCGCAGATTTGCTGTCACCATACGGAGTTACAACTATGTGTTCTCCCAATGCACCAATATTTGTAACACTATACCATGTAGTACCATTTATTGCAGCATGTGAATATGCTGTTACAGAAGAAGATGGAGCTGAATTATCTGGGCTGCTTACAATATATGTACTCGAACCAAATCCGAATTTGTAAGTAACTGCTGCAACGCATGCACCTCCTGATGATATTGCAGTTGTTGTTGCTGTTGCAGAGTCTGTTCCCATATGTACATTTCCATAACCTATAGTTGATCCATTAAGGCTAATAGTTACCGATGATATTATCATTCTATTTAAAAATACCATATTTTATCTAATATTACAAATAAATAAAATACATGAAATTTTAATTTTTACCGTAGGATTATAATATAATAAACTAAAATTTCATTTAAAATCTGCAAAATTCAGAGCTGAAGCATGTTCTCATAACTCACGATCAACTTCAAAGCATATATAGTATCCATTATTAAATCTTAAATATCTTGTTTACACAGCCTCCGCAATTAAATTTTCCCCTGTAATCACACTGACCACATACAATTCCGCATCTTGACTCAATCATGATATCTCTTCCGCTTCCCCCTCCACAACCAGCAACTCCCCAAAATCCTTCTTCTCAAATTCCTGTATAGATATGCGGTTCTTGTTTGGGTTGGCAAATACAAAGGTCTTGTCTACATTGTCTACATAGTTTTGAATCTTGTCATTTGTTGAGCTGATGATTGCTTGGAAGCCCAGCTTTCTAATTAATCCAATACAGCTTCCAACCTTTTCTGCATCCATCTTTGAAAACGCTTCATCGAGAACAACCAGTCTTGGTGTTGGTCTTCTTCTAATATTAGCTTTCAGATTTATTCTATAAACCTGTGCAAAGCTTGCCAAAAGCGCAACATACAAAGGATTTTGCCCTTCACCACCTGAGTTTTTGGACAGCATTTTGCTAAGACGCATTGGCGGCATACCATCAACTATCTGCTCCATATCAAAGGACAGATAGGTTCTATAGTCTGCATATTTCTCCATGCTTGCCCTTGCTTCCTCCATAGCCCTTGAATCACTGTTTTCTGGAGGCATAAACAATTCGATTAATTCATTGATTAATTCCTTGTAATCCTTCTCATGCTTCATGCTGAACAGATCCATCTGATTCTCAAGCTTACCGGTTAGCTGGTGAGGGTTGATTTCCAAATTTTCGTCCATGAACATATCATAGAACTTTCCATCCTCTCCTTGATTCTTAGTAATGATAAACTTATACTTATCCTTACCAAAATCCAACTGAGCCAGAACCCTGTTCAAATCATCCTTTTGCTGCATAACCTCTTTTATTGCATCTCGTATTTTATAAACAAAATCCGTCTTAAAATGGTAAACCGCAAGCTTTGCCTGCTCATTTGCCTTTTCCATAAATTCGTTGAGCTTTTCACTGCTAAGAGTTTCAAGCAATTGTTCGTACTCTTCATTATCCTTAGCTGTAAGCGAGAAACCACGGTAAGCATATTGATTTCTGTAGTTCTCTCTCTTGCGAACTAATTTCTCATATTCTTCACCTGATTTAGTTTCACTTTCATGCTTTAGAATTAATAAAACATTCTTAACATTTTCCATTTTAGATGATGCATGTTCCCTCATAAAGCTACTAAATGTATCTTCTCTTGAATTATCAAAAACAAAGACTTTCTTCTTCTCACCTAATTCATGGCTTAATGAAATAATAGTGTTTTTAAATTCCTCAACATCTCTGTTTTTTGTTCTCAAATCTAAATTAGTTGATTCCTTCAGCTTAGCTTTAGCATTTATCAATTGTTCAAGCTGTAGCTTTTTAGCCTTCCATTCATCTATGTTTTTCTCTTTTAATTCATTAATTTTACGTATATATTCCTGCTTTTGCTCTTCCTTTATATGAATCTCTTTAATTTCCTGAAGCTGTTTGTCATAGAAATTAACCTCATTAGAAAGTGGCTCATACCTAAGCACTTCAACTATTTCACTCAATTGTCCGTCCAGGGGTTTTCTTTCAGCCTGTAGCTCTGATAGATCCTGCTCTAACTGCTTCAATCTCCTCTCAATCGCGCTTTGTCCAATGTAAGCATGTTCTGTATAGTTTCGAGGGTTTATATGTTGTAGCTTATATCCCTGATAAAGCATACAATCAGGTGTAATTCCGCTTTTATTTTCTCGTAGCTCTTCTATAGAATTGCACTTGATCACTGTACCCATAAGGAAATCAATATAAGCTCTTGTATAATCTATATTTGTTTCAACTTCCTCTGCAAGCGAGTTCTTAAGCATTGGTTTGGCATCCCTAAGCACCTTCTCAGTGTCGATTATGGCAACCTTGTAATATAGCTTAGGATTGAGCTCTTTGTATATTTCCATTGCTTGCTTTACATAATCAGGGTGAACAACTAAAGCAAGCTTGTTGTTGCCCATGTAACCTTCTACAGCATTAAGCCAGATTTCATCCTTAACCTCTATAACATCTGCCAAAATATCCACTCGGATTGGACATTCATAGAATTTTTCTAATTTAGAAGTTATATAGTCTTGAGCCTCCAGCAAATAGGATGGGTAAGCCTTATGACCATTTTTTAATTCTACTGTCTGCTTTAAAATTTCAGCAATAGACCTTTTAAGTTCATTAAGCTTCGAGGTTAGCTCTCCCTTGTCCTTTTCCAACCCCACTCTAACATTATTAATAGCTGCTTTAATTTTTTCTATTTGCTCACAATTTGCATTATATTCCTTAAAGCTCTCTATATTCGCACATATGGCTGGTTCTAAAATATCAGTTGTTAACCATGCATTTAAACCATTTGCAATTCTATCGTACTCAGCTTTATCCCTATTAAGCAATTCCAACACCTGATTTAAAGAACTTAGCTCTGATTCTAAATGTTCGTATCCGCTGTTTTTGATTGAACTAACTACTTCATCTCTCTGATTCTGCAAATCCTTTAGCTCTTGTTCCAATGAATTTACTGTTTTCTCTAAATCCTGAATATCCTCTGTATACTTTTTCTGCTGAATATGAATTCTATCAAGCCTTGTAACAATTGTTTTGATATCTAGCTTGTCAATATTATACTGATACTGAATAATCTCATTCCAATAGGTACGGTATACCTCAAATTGGTTATGAATACCAGTCAGAGCCTCGATTTCATTCTTTGTGTCCTCTAGTCTCCTTTTTAGCCTGATGTATTGTGCCACGCTATCCTGCATATCCTCAATATGAATATCGTTTTCAGTACATATGTAATTTTTTACAAAATCCTCCAATTTCATATCCATCTTAAATGGAATAGCCTTTTTAAATAACGCAGGGAAATGCTTTGGGTGTAATCCCCCAAAATAATTGCTGTACAGCTCATTGCGGAATTTTTCATTAGTTCTGCTGAAATAAAAATCCTCTTTAGCAAAATTATCTCTTATATATTCTTTTAACTCATTCATAGAAATAGCCTTATCACCATCACGATAACAGTTATCAAGCAACTCTCCCGTATGCCAAAAAAACATATGATTAACGTCATTTGAAGAGACAACAACATCAAAAACAATCCCAACACATTGATGCTTCAAGGTTTCAGAATCTTGGAACTCAAGAACAATTGTTGAAGAAAAATTCTTATTTCTCAGATAGCTGATGTTATTGTTCTCCTGAACCACCTTCATTCCCCTAAGATATTCTATCAATGTACGGTCAGAGTCTTCCTTTGCCGCCTTATTAAAGAACGAACGTCCATTGCTGTCTGCATATAGTATGATTTGCAATGCATCTAAAACTGTGGATTTACCACTGCCTGAATGTCCAGTAAAGAAATTTATTTCATCGTTAAAGCTGAGAAGCTTTTCATTAATGTAGTGCCAATTGTTCAGACACATCCTCGTCAGTACTTGAAACCGGCTCATTATCTGCATCCTCCTCATCCTCTTGATATTGTGCTATAATGTTCTCAATTGCCTGTCCATCAAATAAAAGATTGACGGTAGAATATATTATCAATTTTGTATCCCCATCAAGATCGCCCATCTCATCAATTACCTCTACAACTTGATATTTTCTGAGAGTTGCTATTGTTTTCCTTACTTCTGTAGGAGAAATAGATTTACTATTCCACAATCGGAAAAGCTGTATTTTGTCATAAACCTCATTTAAAGTTGTGTATACGTATATTGAGTTTGAAGCTGTAGTCATCTGTTCATCAAAAATAAGCTTTAGCAATAAAATAAATATGGTGGTCAGCCTGCTTAGCTTATCACCCTGCAAATTCTGTGTTCGTATAAAAATAATCCCGAACTGCCTATTTTCTACTATTTCAACGTCAGCTATTTTAAAATACTCTTTAAGAAAATCCAGATGTCTTTCGCATGTTCGGTACATTTTATTTGAAATATACCGCTGAGTCTTCTTATCATATTTTCTTTCCAATATAAAAGTCTGGCTTTGCAGAGTCTTTATAGCTTCTGTAAGCTCATTTTTTTCTTCATCTAAAAGTTCGTTATAATATAGAATCATTCTTAATCCTCTCTATATAATCTAAATTTTTCTTAACTTATTCATTCTTGCTTATGATGATCAAATTTATCTATGAACAGGTAGGTTAACAATAATTGCATGATTTAGTTGGGCAAAAAACGCTTGCGATTTTTGCGACTCGAAAGTGCAACATGTAAGCACCAACTATACTTTCGAGTTTTTCTCAAATACTATATCTGGGTATGTGTATTTACCATTTGTAATTGTTCCCCTATCCCCTGGTACTACATGGAACGGGCTATTCTTACGTATACTATAATCATAAGCTAAAATAAGCAATTCAAATTCCTCATCATTTTCAATTGAGTGTTCTTTAGTTGAATAAATCCCTTTGTCCATCTGACTTAGAATAAACTGCTCAATCTGGGTTTTGCTATAACGGTTTCTATTTCGATTGATGCGTAGAATCTCATCCTTTGATAGTTCTTTTTCTACTTCCGCTTCTACTTCAACAGTCTCTTCAAAAACCTTATTCTTTCCTCTTTTTTTGTAAAAAGAATCGGTTGAAATAATAGTGTGGTCATTTATACTAATTGCTTGAGTTACTTGATTAAGCATCTCATTATTTTTGTTATTTGAAATTTGGTTTAAAAGTGCTACAACATTCCCCTTCAAGCTGTCATCATTACTTAATAAATACTCTAGGCGGCTTACAGTTGCTCGTACATACTTACTGTGCTCTGTGTCAATATGAGCGATTCTATTTTCCATATTTATAATTCCACGTTCGATTTCATAAATTAAATCCATGAATTCATTATCAATATCCTCTTGCTCCCTGCCTTCTGCCATCATTTTTTGTTCCAAAAGGTGCAATCTATGCTCATCCTCTTGAATTGAGCGAAGAAGTTTCTTGATATCATTTTTGTAGATATAGAAATTATCACTTGTTTTCAATAGACTGTATTTTTTGTTAACAATAGCTTCAACATATACATCAAGATGCTCCTCAAGCAAATCCTCATAATTTTCCTTTTGCAATAAGGATTCAAAGAACTCATCCATATTGTGAAGCATGTCCTGTAAAGCTCTGTTCAGCCTTGTTGTATTTACCTTAGCTGTCTTAAGCAGCTCAATTCCTGCCTTATTATCATAGTAAAATGAGTATATATTGGTATAAATATTCTGTATGTAAATATCTGTTTCACTTGAATCGGGATTGCTCAACTTTCTGAAAACCTCTATAAAAGCAGATGCATAGTCAGGTATTACAATATTGGTTTTAAAAGAGCTGTAGTCCTCCACTTTTTTCAGCCAGGTAAAACGCAGCAGTCGATTTAATATTTTAGTTGCCATTGGCTCCGCAATTGCATCAACTTCCTTCAAACTCTCTAAATCAAGCTCTTCTTCATCTGCAGTAATATCAATTATTCGATCCGAAAAATGCTCCGCAATTATCTGTATGCAGGTTTCCTTAGTCAAAAAGTAATCATTGTATAAATATTCGTCATATATAATCATAAGCGCTTCTATATAAATGTACCTATTCTTAGAATGAAATAAGTGCCAGAATTGCTGTGATATTTTTAGTATTTCTTTCATTTAATCTCCTTGTAGCATCTAACCGTAATTGACTTTCCCACCAAGTGTTATTATACCATTGTATTAAGTTTATTGAAGAAGAAATTTGTAAAATTAAAACTTGTATTATATTCGAAATACTATTGACGATTGTTTACTATTTTAGTATCTTATTATTGTATACAATTATGTAAATTAGTTACTCTTTTGAGTATAAATTTTAGTATTTTTATATAATTTGAAATATTTAGGATGGAAAAATGAAAAAAAAAGTCATTCTATTAACATTACTTATATCAATATTATTTTTATCTTTTACCTTTTGTATCCAAAAAAAAGATTTAATTTTAGATACATTTATTGACTACTCACCAACAAATCAAATATTATTTAAATCCCCGCTTGAAAGCAGTATTAAATTTTCTGATATAGCGTTTGCCACATCAGATTCTCAGAAAAACATGTATGCCATTGACAATAATCGTAATAGGCTTTTAAAAATTGATTTTAATGGTAATCTATCATTTAAACTTGACAAGGACAATATACTTCCTTATTTAGAGGATAGGGTTAATATCTCTGGAAATCAAAACAAAGAAATTATTTATAATATTGTAGATTTTTCCGTAGACAAAAATCAGAATATATATTTACTGATCGATTGTTTTAGTATTCATGGCCGTTATGTTCATTCCAGTCTATTATTATCCTATAAACCATCTGGAGAATTTAACAGAGAGGTATACTGTGAAAAATACGACGAGAAATCACAGCCCATCTCAGTTGGCAGAATTAAAGGACTTCAGGCAAGGAATGATTTTCTATATTTCTACATAAAAAATGCTGATGACAGCACTGCAAAAATCAAAAAATATAGCTATAAAGCATTCTCTTTTGAGAGTTGTGATAGTGATATTAATTTAAAATACATAGTTGACATCATTGGTACAGATACAGATATAAGATATGTTTCTACGGCACAAGGTAATATTTTTTCACTGGATACTAATGGGAATTTTCATTTGCTATATCCCTCTGGCAAGGTAGGAAATCAACGTATCATTCCTTTCAATTTATACAAAAATAATAATGATTTATTATTTTGCGACAAGAATACAAATGATATTGTCAGTATAAAACCTGATGGTCAAACCCAAACCCTATATTCCTTAAATTTTTTGCGAAAGTTAGGTAATGATAAAGCATCTTTTTTTGACATAAGAAGCATAGGTGTAAATTCTGATGGAAATATCTTGGTTGCATCGTCTGAGACACCTAACGGCTCGGATAAATCAATAAATACGCTTACAATTATGACACTTAATGGTAAAGTATTACAGTCACTTAATGAAGCAAAATACTCCTCAACAACCATATTCCTGCATATTCTTATATGTATTTTTGCTTTTTTAGTACTTTTGTTTATACTCTACTTATTTCTTAAACTAATAAAAAATGTCCTAAGCAAGAAATTATGGCTAAAGCTGTTATCAATATTGTTGCCTTTAATGATGCTGACGTTGGCACTTTCTGGAATACGTATTTATACTTCGCTTAATCATGATATCCTTGAAAATGAAATGAATACAAAATTAAAACTTATTGTTCATTCTGGTATTCAACATCTTGATGTAGAAAAGTTTAATTCAATAACGAAAACATCTGACTACATGAATAATGATTATAAAGAGTTATGGAATTATATTTATTTATCTATTGAGAATAATAGAAATGGAAAACTAAACACAGCATCTGATTACATAAAATCCCAAGTTAATTCGGATGGAATAACCATTTCGCTTTATAAATACGAATCAAAAAAACTACTTACTTGTATTGACTTTGGTAAAAACACCATGCCTTTTACTCCTATTGTAAATAACAAGTATTTTATTCCTGAAAATTCAAAAGACACAAGAGTAGTAAATATATCTATATATAATGAAAAAAATACGAAATTTGCTGTTGCACCTATTTTGGATAAGAACGGTAAAACACTAGGCTTCTATCAGGCAAGTCTCAATATGGAAGGTGTACGCTTCCAAACTGTACAGTTACTCAATCAAATAATTTACATCATGATTGCAGCAGTAATTTTATTCACAATTGTATTGTACTTCTTGATAAGGAAAATGTTAAAACCACTGAATGAGCTTGAGGAAGGTGCTAATAAGCTGGCAAATGAAGAATGGGATACAAGGCTGTCTGTTAGAACACAAGACGAGATAGGTAATTTGTGTAATACATTTAATGAAATGACAGAGTTTATTAATAAATACAGATCTGCTTCAGATAAATTTGTACCTAGTCTGTTCCTAAAAAATATCGGACTAGATAACATAACAGAAGTAGAACTAAGCGGTATAAGAAAAGACGGTATGAGTATATTGTATTTAAGTATTCGATCTTTCTTTGATATGGTGGAAGCTAAGATACCACGCGATAGTTTTGAATTAATCAACCAACTTTTTGGTATAATGGGGCAAATAGTAAGAACAAATGATGGATTTGTAAGCCAAAGCTTTGGAGCTAATTTAATAGCAGTTTTTCCAGAAAGCGCAAGCGATGCTCTAAAAAGCGCTATTGAAATAAAAGAAGAAATCATAAAATTAAATATAGCTCGAAATGAACAAGGAAAAATGTCAATGGATATTGGTATCGGAATTCATAAAGGCTCCATTATGATGGGTATTGTTGGAGAAAGCGAAAGAATGGAAGCTTCTGTTGTATCCTATGTGGTAAATCAGGCAAATGAAATGGAAAATCTAGCACGTAAACTTGGAGCCTCAATTCTCGTCAGTAAAAATGTTATCGATGATATGGATGACTCTCAGCATTACCAAAACCGTTTTGTCGGTAAATTCAATGTTGGTGATGATTTAGAAGTTTATGATATATTCGAGGGAGAAGAAGATTCTGTAAAGAGCGTTAAAGAAGACACAAGAGAGCTATTTGATGAAGGAGTATCTCTTTATCTTACTGGTGAATTTTCTAATGCAAGAAGAAATTTTGTGGAAGTAATAAAGCAAAACCGTGATGATATCGCTGCAAAACTATACTTTTTTGAGTGCGACAAATTAAGTGAAAAATACCCGACCAAAGATTTGCTAAGAGACTGGGATGGAGTTTTAAAATTAAAATAGAAATTTTTCTTAGATTACAAAAGGGGTAATTACTATGCTGGAAAAAAACATACAAAAGTCTTTACCTATAGCTAATACAACTTCTATACTTTTTAAGGGCATATCTGAAATACCTAAGAAGATTGTAAGCCTTCCTGTCAAGCTTATTAAAGCAATTCCAAAAACAGCAGGAAAGCTACTAATGGTAGATGAACCTACAATTAAAAATTATTTTAAGCTCGGCAAGCTTTATATACTGAAAAAGCTTGTTCTTTTTGTTGTACTGCTTTTGACATTAGTCATTATTTCTGCTCCATTTATCATAGACTTCCTTCAAAATCACGACTTTACAAAGGTTATTGTTTATAATTCACCTTTACATAAGAGATATGATGGGAAAGCAAAACTTGTTTCCTTTGATCCAGAAGGAAATAAGTATGCCCTATATATCGGTGAGTTTAAAAATGGCAAATACCAAGGCGATGGCACAGAATACTATGAATCTAGCGAAGTCAAATATACTGGCGGGTTTAAAAATGGTAAATATGAGGGAAGCGGTATTTTCTATTCTGAAGACAAGGCTGCTAAATCCTATTATAAGCTTTATGAGGGTGATTTTAAAAACAACAGCTTTGATGGTAATGGTATCAAGTATTTCGATTCTGGCAAAATTAAATATGAAGGAGAATTTAAAAACAACAAGTGTGAGGGCAAAGGTGTAGATTATTTTGATTCCGGCAATATCAAATACGAGGGTGAGTTCAAAAACAACAAGTATGAAGGCATAGGTACAGAATACTTTGATTCTGGCACTATCAAATATGAGGGTGAATTTAAAGACAGTGAGTATAACGGAAACGGGAAGCTTTTTTATCCCAACGGGAACATTCAATATGAAGGGAGCTTCTATTGCGGAAGTTTTGACGGAATAGGTGCTAAATACTCAAGTGAAGGCTATAAAGAATATGAAGGCGGATATAAAAAAGGCAATTTTTCAGGCGAAGGCACTGAATACACTATAGATGGGAATGTATTATACAAAGGGTGTTTTTCCGATAATAAATATAATGGAATTGGAACACTCTATAACGAAAAGCTTGGAGATATATATAAAGGTTATTTTAAGGATGGAAATCCTTTTTATCAAGGATTTCTCGGACTCTCCGAATCAAAATTGAAAGAAATTGTTGGTGAACCTGACAAACCTTCTGATGATATATCTGCTGCATCATTGGGTGCAATAACCGATGATAACCCTATTGGCTCAATACCAACAGCTACAGTCTCTCCTACACCTACTTCTGCGCCTGCATCTACACCTTCGACGCCACCCACAACTACACCTACGGAAAAAGGAATAACCTTAAGCTATGAAAAGTACGCAATTGAGTTTATAATGGAGCCCTTATCCCCAACTCAAAAAACACCTGTGGTTCAAGTTGTGAGAGTTTCAGGAGAAAGCACCGTATCGGATATTTCTTGCGGAATAAGCTATAAAACTTTCAAAGACCTCCCCATGATACAAGAGATGGGTGACCCAGTTTTTTACAAGCTTGATGATTTCACTATTGTAAGCTTTACAGAGAATGAATACATATATACACTGTACTTTAACGATACAACGGATTCCTTGGAATATATAGAGATAGAAACTGAAAACATCGTGGAAAGTAGTTAAAAAACAGATAGCATCTGAGAAAGTAGTTAAAAAACAGAAAACATCATTGAAAGTAGTTTAAAAAATAGATAAAGGAGGTACCAAGCCCAGAGTCAATGAATTGGCGAAGTCAATAAATTGCCAAAGTCAATAAAAATTTGCAAAACCAATTAATTGACAAAAGCAATAAAAGTTGTCAAAATCAATAACTTGATTATGCATTTCTATTTTATGTTTAATGATGGCTTGGTAATTATTATGGGTTTATTAGTTTGTTGTGGAGCACAGCTCCAATGCAGTTTCGGCGCAGCTCCATCCTGCCTTATGGTGCTTCCAAAAAGTAAGGTTGTGAGTAGTAATATGCCTGCTGCCAATATCATGGATAACGTTCCAATGGTAAATATCCTCCCCTTCGGGATGTGCAGTTCATTGGCAAATCCAACGGTTGCCTCAGCAACGGCAGCTGCACTAGGTGTGTTAACCCCAATGCCATGTATTCCTGTACTTGCTGCACCATGGGCACCCGGCTCGCCCACAGTGCTTTTAGGAAATTTTCCTGCTTTAAATAATAGTTCAAAGCTTATGTGTATGTGGGGCGGAGTCATACAGATTAATACACCTGGGCAGACTACGATTAATGTGCCGTAAAACAAAGTGGTATGGCTAAGATCGACAAAGCACTTACCTATTTCCTAAACGCCCACCAGCGTACATTTATCCCCTGTACCCCCTGCTGCTTATGTTTCTGCTGAGGTATGCTTACTCCGATTCTGAAGGTACCCCTGTTTGGATATAGTACAACCCCGATATTTACTCCGACTATATCAGGAGCATACTCGCTGTTTTCAAATACCATATTTGAGCCATAAAATATTTCACTATCGTCATTCAAAATCCCGCTTAGTGTATCCTGATAATTCAGCTCAAGTCCTGTTCCAATGTATACTGGTCCAACACCAAGCTCATGAGATATTTCTTCAGTAAAGTATTTGTTACCGTCCTTCTGAACACTGTTAAAGTCAATACTCTGAACTCCAGATGAATAAGTCTTCGCTGATGTTGCTGCCGTTTGTGCAAGAAATGCCCTTACTTCCCCCATTATATTTTGATCATTTGAATGTGAAGCATTTTTATCATGTTTTTTATCAAGATTATCTAGAACCCTAATCAGCGGAAGAGATATCGCATATTCCTCTGCTCGCACCCGTTCAACGCTTTCTATAGAATAGGAACTTTTGTATTTATAAAAGCTAACTCTTGCAAGGCATATCGCATTTCCCTTGTTACTCTTCGTAGCATCGTCAAAACCACGATTGGAATACTCTTTCAATACTCTTTCCTTTAATGATTCCACTATTATTTTTGGCGAATTTACAAGGTGTACTTCCTCTATGTATTGCCTGTCACCAATTGAAATCTTGATTTTGCCATCCTTAATTCGTATTTTGCCTGTCGTATTGCCTAAAGTATTTTTAGCCTTCACAAGACATTTATAACTTTGTAGCCAATCTTTATTCTTTAAGCCTTCTGAATAGGATATCTTAAAGCCGTCGTTTTTTACAGGCTCAAATTCTTCACTCTCAATTTCATATTCCAGCTTAATTGCATCAGAAAAGTAGCCTTTTTCAACTGTAACAACAATTTCAAAAACATCACCTGGATTAACAAATCGCGGCACAGTTTGCCATACCTTTAAACGCTGTGACTCCTTCATCGTTCTGGTTTGTTTTATATCTTCTAAAACACACAGAAGCTTTTTATCCTCTATTAAATTAGATAATCCAAAGTCTGACGTATCTGGACTTTCATCTGATAGAAATATCTCGCTGGAGTCCTTTACTAAATTGTGCTCCTGCTTGTTTTCTAGAACAGAGTTTACTAAATCCTTTGCTTCCTCTTTATATTGAATACAAAGATAAAGATCCTTCATAAACTCCTCATCCTCTAAGCCATCTAATTTATTCAGCTCAGCCGTTATTATGCCTTTATCCATAATAATGTTTTTTTCAAGCATAACCTCTCTGCCTGAGCTATCAATTGCCAAACCGTTCTCAATAGAAATGGTTTTTTCATCGATTTTAATTACTTGAAGACCGCATACAATTCCTCCTCCGAAGAAAAGCCTATTTATCAGTCTGCGTTTATCGTTAAAATACTTTTGTTCCGTTTCGAAATCTCTCGTAGTCATCAGCTTTCCCTTAAAATACCTATTCCGTTCAAAGCTGCTGCTAATAATATCATCCATCATTGTATCCCTCCTATATGTAAACAAACGAATAATTTCATGTTATGAAGTCTTTCCTACTAAAGTTCTTCATCCTTATCTATAAGTATATTGTTAAAAAGATTTGAAGAATCTTCATCTAAACGTATTGTGGAAAGGCTTGAAAGTGTTGTATTGTAACCCAGATATGTGTGCGAATCCAGGTAAATTAACGGCTGAAGAATGATTAGCTTCACCTTTGTAAACGCTGGTTTTTCTTCATCCAAAAGCTTTTGCAACGCTATCTGCTGTTGCAAAGAAGGTACACTATCTGCCCTCACAATAACACAAAATGTATATGGATCAATTGAATAGAGCTCATTATACAACTCTCTCAATTTCGGGTTCGTTTCTACATTTTTTATTTGAAAATGCTCCACAATCATCGGTTTGCTTCCAGTATATATCTCTACAATATCCACTATCGCCTGCTTTGTACCCCTAATTTTATAAATCTCAGGTGCTCTTTCGACAAGCTTCCTTAATTGCTTTTCCCCCCAGCTTTCGTCAACCTTTATAGACAACCATGATGCAAGCCATTTAAGATATTCTCCATCAACGCAATCTATATCGAATAATCTTGAAGCATTTGTGATTTGTTCCTCCATATCGCTCATAATACTACTAAATATTGATAAAAAACGTTCAAGAAAATCGCGACTTTTTTCATCACTGCTATATGCACTAGGCAAATAGTCTAAGTAGGACATTCTCGGGTAATAAATCCTTGCTTTTTTTATACAAGGATTATTGATTTTACTTGCTTTAAGTTCTACCTTAAACCAAAAATATCTTCCTTTAGCCTTGTGCAATAATACATCAGATGGTCTTGTAATAGGCCAAAGCCAAGGCATGAATAGTTCCCCCAGCTTCTCCTTAAACTCACTTCCTGCAAAAAACCATATTTTCTCAAGCTCATTTTTTCTGTTCGGATATGTGTTATCCATTATCAGCATATCAATGTCATAGTTTTTACCATCAATATTAATAACTTTTTCATCTGATGCGAAATAATATAGCTTTATATCACCTTCCTTATATGTATCTGTTTCAAGCACCATCCTATGCCAAAGCATTTCACTTTCAGTGCTGTCAAATCCTAACGAATAATAAACACCGTCGTAACTGGCGTTTTCCAACTTCATTCCATTGTCTGTTATATGTATATTTACGCCGAGCCCTTTTTGCCATTCATTTTTGTTCAAGGCAAAAAATTTAAATTCTTCATACATCCTTCATCCGCCCTTACACAGGAAATTAAATATTTGTCTTATTAATTACATGTATTTTATGCTCCCCTGAATACACAATCGCATGGGGATATAGCCTTACATCTCCACCGCTGTCAATTTCGGCTGCACGCCCCTCAAATTGTATTTTAAGATCTCTAACATATTCTACCCCGCTGATTTGCTTTATCCTTCCGTAAATATCTCCTTTATACACCGTTCTTCCAAAGTCCCAGCCCTCTGATTCTTCCCCACTTCCAACAGGTGATAACATCTCCTTTAGGGCATCCTCTATTTTCTGGCTATTCAAATTTATATGCTGTTCGACGACCACTACAGCACTTACTGTAATTTTGACGTATTCAGGAGGAACAACCTCTACCTCTGTTGTAATCAGCCTAAATTTGTCAAGATGCCTTCTCATATTCTCAAGAAACTGTTTACTTGGCAAAGGCTTTTCAACCGTACTGTATGGAACTGCAACAATGCAAACCTTTGCTTGGACATAGTTGGTCGGATATCCTTTAAGTCCAGGTTCAAAAAGAGGAATAGCTTTTACCTTTGCTACCCGTAATCCAGGGGTCATTTTTGCTAGTTCCTCATAATCCTCGCAGGTTACAGCTTTATATAACTTTTTAAGTTCTCTTCTTGCACGCTGCTTTGCATCTTGAATAGACTCTTTATTATTTCCGCCTTCTGCAGGGGTACTTTTAAGCACATGAATATCCCTTAAGCTATCAATTTCAGAGTATACTTCATTAATTTCATTTGTTTTAACATTTCCCTTTTCCATTCCGCCTGTTTGACATGAAATTATGGAGATATTGTGCATTCCTATGTTTGGAGGGATAGCTCCCCTTTCATTATCCCCAAACAAAATTTCTCCTGTATCATCAATCAAAATATAATGTTTATCAGTAGGAGCTGAACTATCAAAGTTGTCAACTCTTATCCAATCTTCCCAACATAAGCTGTTTATCCCTTTCAGCTTTTGTCCTACTTGTATTTTAAGGCTATCAGGAATAATATCCCTAATGTTTGTTTCAACTTTTTGATTTGGCAGTCCATCGCTCCCAGCAATCAAGGCTGTTTCTTCAAATGAATGTGAGCAAGAGACAAAACGTATATTATCAATTCCCTCATTAGGTATTTTTCCATTTGTACCATCGCCGAACAAAATCGAGCAATTATTTTTAATAAAGTCCAGATCTAGCTCAAAATGCTTGTCAGTCGGTTCTGATTTTGAAAGGCTGTCAACCCTCTCCCAGTTAAACCAGACCTCATTGCCTTCAATTTCTTCCTTTATTTGTACATAGCACTTTCCGGTTAAAGCAAGATGGCTTGAGTGAATATACTTTTGATTATGTTTTCCTGATGCTGAAAAATGATATAATTCACATAAGGTGCTCCTATTTATTACTTCTACTGTGTTAAATCCCAGTTCACAAAGCTTGGGCACCATTTCATACCCATTCTCTTCAACGATGCAGCAAAGCCAGTACCGTTCAGCTTCTGGTGAGTACTCAAGCTGTAATGGCATCATAGGTTCGTCAATGCTAAAAAACAGCTGACCCTTAAAATGTAGATTATAAGAACTGTCCTTAATAAGGTTGACATTCCTCCATTCATCACCATCATAATATTTCCATGAAAGCTTTGCTGATGGAATAAATTCGCCCTCATTAGGAATTACCGCAGGTACAGGATAATCCTCAAAAACATTTAATGAAATATGTATATTTGTTCCTTCTGGCAAGGCTTCATTTAGCCCTATATACAGCTTGCTTCCTCTTTCAGCCTCATTGCCAAAAGGATTAAAGACAGTTCCCCACTCATTGTTTTGCTCAGTATAATCCCATATCTGCTTTTCACAAACAGATAATACCTTTTCAATTTTTGCTGACATCAGAAAATTTCCCTGTATCGTCTCAAAAACCTCATCCCTTGCACTTAATGGTGTGCCTACTGGTAGATAGGTATTTTTAAAAACATTTTCAAATGTCACGTTTGATTTTGCCATTGCAACGTTTTTAGGTTTTATTCCTAATAGCTTTAAAAACTTCAGCTCATTTTTCAAAGTTACCCTATCAAGGTAATACTGCTGCATTTCAATAAGCCATGCAAAAAGTTCAATAAGGGTAATTCCGGGATCATGGTGATTTTCATCTGTCCATTCAGGTATCAGTCCAGGAATCATTTTTTTTGCATTTTCAACGATATCCTTAAATGTACGATCATCAAGATTCATTTGTGAAAGCATTATGGTTTACACCTCCAGTTCTATATTTTATTTGAACATTACCTAGTGACAGATTTTACTTCAATGTTATGTTCTCCGCTAGATACTATGCCGTAGGTATAGTGTTCTAATTCTTCCAATCCTATATTCCTTCTTTTACCATCCTTTACCAAACTGACAGATAAAACCGCTTTTTCGATGTAGCTTACTCCATTAATTGATTTCAGTAGCGGGTAAATTACCGATTCATGAGGATATTGTCCAATTTCCCATCCTTTTTTATCGAGATTTCCTTCTAATGGATCTAAAAACTTCTTTAGCTTATCTACAGCTTCAAGTTCAATTGGCACAACCATCTCCATATCGTTTGTTATAACTACGGCAAATATTGAATATTCAAGCTTTACAGCTTCTATTATATGAATCCTTCCGGGAAGTGCCATTGTTGCAGAACAACGCTTTGCAATATAGCTTTCCACCTGTTCCTTAGTTATAATAAATGCTTCCTCACCCAAATCACCCATATAAACAGCTAGAATTACATGCCCTGTTTCAGCTGAAATATCCACATTGGTACATGGCAGGCATCTTACTTTTTTTATATTTCTCGCTGCTTCGATAGCCAGACATTCAAAATCTCCCGCAGTTACTGCTTTGTTTCTGTGCTTTATAATATGAGGCCATCTATTAATAGCTTCTTCATTCGTCTCAGCTTCGTGTCCTCCAAATGAGGGTTTGGGATTAAAAACCTTCTCAACAAAAGCAATTTTTTGATATGAAACTGAAATGCTGTTTGCATCCACGTTCCCCTTATTGCCGCCCCCGACGAAATATTTAACCTTTACACCATGAATACCGCTTTGCACAGGCTCTTTCCCATTTTTGCCATCTCCAAACTGAATTTTTCCGTTAGACCTGTTTATAACATAATGCCTATCCTTTGGGGATAAATCCGCCAAATTGTCAGTTGGTGTCCATTTAACCCAAAACTCATTTATCTCTCCTGTGTAATCCTTTTCTATCTCAATACCCTCTGGTATTTTTTCCGAAAGCTCTTTCATTTCCTCAGTGCTTAACTTGTCTAATTCGTTTACCCATATCTCTTCTTGGATGATCGGACATCTTTTCAATTTGTATTCCCTTCCAAAAGTATCACAGCATTCAAGCAATTCACCTGCAACAGTTTCCTGTTGAGTTACTTCCATTGTATTAGTTAAAATGCACTTAACCTCTGGAAATCCATATTTTATGTCAGATTCACGCAAAATTCTTATCCAATATAGCTTTCTCCCCAAAATAGTCTGTTCGGCAAAATCATCAGGACCTGTAAACATAACTATCCCAGTCCGCGCCAGATTATTTGTATTATCAAGGGTGTCCAGCCTTTGCCAGCCATCACTACCCAAGTATTGCCAGCTTAATGGCGGAAGCTCCTTAAAATTTTTGCTATTAATAGAGAAAAATGTACTAATTGGACCTTTTAGCGGTGGAGCATCAAAACCTAAATAAAACACATCTGCAGGATTATCAAAGGCTTTAAAAGGTCTAAAAAGATATTTCTCATTTAAAATATTAAAGCTTTCGTCCACATATTCTAAATTATTATAGATTATACATGAGTTTACAGGAACAGCCTTTAAAAACTGAAAATTCAGACTCATATCCTCAATCCATGGTGAATTGTAAATTGAAAAAGGGGCATACTGGTTTCTTATATTAACCACGCGCACTCTTATCCAGTAATTTGTGTGATTATTTACAATAGTTTCGCATATATCCTCTGGGCAATTGAAGCTCATGGATATTGTTTTATCTTCTCCATCATCCGATTGGAATAGCTCATCCTGATTTTCATTTAACGAAAGCTTTACCCAGCCTCTTCCATTCCAATATTCCCAGTATACGTTGGTAATGCTTACTCTTTGGGGTTCAGGTCGAATAAAATCAGATTTCTCCATAATTAATTTCCAGTTAATTTCTTTTAGCACTTCTTCATTAACCCTGTTTTCCCTAAACTTCAGCTTGAAGCTTACTGTGATTTGAGAGCCTCTTTTTGATAAAATTTCTTTACTGGATATATATAACATATCGTATACAGAGAAAATCTCCTTAAATGGATAAAATCCTTCTTTTTTAAGCTCTATATCATTGCACATTACCATGTCTGGTTCAAAGCCCGGCTTCTCTCCCATCAAGAAAGCCAGTGCATCTATAGAGTCAATCTCAATATCCTCTACTTCGCTGATATTTTTCACCCTGCATCTTATCCACTTATTTTTTATCCCTTCAATTTCATCCTCTTCTATCGGTATACTGCTACTTTTTTGCAATGTGAGCTTTTTGCCTACAGCTTTTACATTTTCAAACGGCTGCCAGCCTTTTTCACTTCTGTACATCCACTCGGTATTTGAGCTATCGGCTAACCTTCTTGTAATATCTCCTTCTAGATATCTACTTTCACTATTTTTAAACCAAAGTTCAATTGTGGCGTTACTTGACAAGTTAAATATATTGTCATGTGCTACATAAAGGATGTGCTGTTGTAAATTCAATTTACTATCTGAACAAAACAGCTTTTCGGATATACCCCCATCATGTGTGAAAAGCTCCAGCTTAACTCTTGATATGGTATCAGAAGCAGGATTTACATTGTACCCATCCACAATATTTGCAGGCGTAGCTAGGAATGTTTTTTCGGTCTCAAAAATAATCTTTTCATTTTCTGCTGAATCCGCAGAGAATTTCATTCCAGCAGGAATCATTACTGACTCTGAAACTCTGGTAAGGAGCTTCACTGTAATATGAGCCCTTGCAGCAGTTGCGGGTAATGTACTTATTCCAAGCATATTTAAAAACGCAATATAATTTTTATAGGGAACTTTTTTAAATCTGTCTATGTTTCCTTCAAACATTTCTGCAAATATTAAAAAAAGTGCACTCCCAGCGTCAGGGTTCTGTTTTGTAAATCTCCACTCGGGAGTATAGTAGTGAAAATTCTCTATCATATTATTTATTAATTCCGTATAATCTTTTCCACCCATTGCAGGATACAAAACACTTACCTCCATTCATGCTCATCTGCACTTAATATACTATTTTGAACCTTCCTCCAGATAAAAAGGATAAACCATATTATATCTATTGTTCGTTGAGCTAACTGTATAATGTATATCAATATTAATCTTCCCATGAACTTCTGTATCTTTAAGTGCTTTTATTTCTACCTCTCCTACCCTTGGTTCCCAAATCATAATAGCCTCTCTTATGTCCTCTTCCATCTTTCTCATAGTAACTTCATCTGTCAGATCAAATACAAATCGCCGCAATCCACATCCGAAGTCACTCTTCATAACACGTTCACCTTTCGAGGTTTGTAATATGATTGTTATTGCTTCTGATATGTCCTGTTCGTTTTCAGACATCAGTATTCTTCCTGTATTTGGGTCAACCTGAACAGGGAATTTCCAGCCTCTTCCCAGATAACTATACATAGTATTACACCTCATTTAGTTAATTTTAACAATTGCTCCATTTATCATTAAAACGCCGCCACTTTTAAGGTTCAATGCCTGTCCAGCCTCTATATTTATAATTGCACCTTTTATATTTACCTGTGCAGTGCTTTCTAAATTTACCATAAGTGGCCCACTTATCTTTACACTTTGCTGTGCGGAATCAAGGCTTACCTGACAAGTATTTGACTTAAGCTCTGCTTTCAAGTTTCCTTTAACAGTGACCGCATTTGTAACGCCATCTATCTCAACAGCATTTAAACCTAATTTATCCTTTATTGTTATTTTAGGGGGGGCATCCTGCAATTCTACTGTCTGACCCGTTAAGGTCTTTAACGATACATTTGGCTGTGCTGGTGTGTCATCAATCATTATCGTATTCCCAAGCCTGCTTTTCATTAAATGCTTTAAATTTAGCGGATCTATAACAGGCGGCTTTTCTTTCATGCTCCAGAGAGAGCCTATAATATATGGATCTTCCAAAGCCCCTTCTCCAAAGGCAACAAGTACCTCATCACCTATATCGGGAATAAACTGTGCTCCAACAAAAGGCACAGCAACCCTAGCCCATCCACTGTCATCCATTAAAATATCCGCACCCTCTCTCATGGTGTATTTTACTCTTACTCTTCCCAAACCCAATGGATCTATATTTAATATTACAGTACCAACGGATACGCCGCTCTTGTTAACAGAGCCTTCCCCTCCCATTCCACTATCACTGGCTTTTTTCATATTCTTTATGCCATTAGAAATAGCTCCAAACATATCCTCATTCCCTTTCCCTACTTCAAACTGTGTGGAAAAGCCTGATTCACTTATAGCATGTGTTACAGATGTAATATAGTAAGTACTGTTAAGCTGACTTCCAAGACCTTCAATCTTAATAAATCTTCCAGGTGACAGCTCAGGCAAACCAATACATTCACCGCTTCCCGAAAGGGATTTCATAAACTTCTCCCCCATTTTTAACAAAGCCACAGCTTCAGCTTCAAAAAATGAGGTTATTCCTATATCGTATACATAATCAAATGCACTCCCCAAAAGAAGGTTTTTCATTACATTCTTTATCTTTTGAGTGTCAATGCCAGGAACAGTTACATAACCAGCTAATCCCTTCACTGCCGTAGAAAAATTTTTACCAATACCTCTTGTAAGAACAGCACATGCCTGATCATTAAGATCAAACTGAGGAGAAAAGCTTTTAAGGCTTTTTCCCCATTTAAGTGTTGTAATAGGGGTAAGATTTCCAATGTATGGAATTCTAAAATACAGAGTTTCTCCACTTATAAAAAACTCATATCCTATTTTATTAGCTAATCTTTGTAAAAAACTATAATTGCTCTCATTTTCTTGCTGAACGGTTTCGTGTATATCTATACTAAAATCTACAACAAAATCGAGCCCATACAATGTCGCCAATATAACAGCTATTGCAGAAGATGGGAGATAATGCCAGGCAAATGACAATTTATGCTTCATCATAAGATATGATTTATCATGGCACTCTACCGAGAGACTAGGACTTCCCCCCGATGGGAAATCAAATTTAACTGAAGTAATAAGTCCTTTAAATACACTTTCGAGTCTATCACCATAACCCATTTTTACTTCAATAAAATTACCGATAGCTAGGTGCTTCTCAATCCAATCTTTTTTAAAGTCGCTTGAAGCCATATCATATGCATTGCATACAGAAAAGGAGCACATATCTGACTTTTCTAGGCTTTTCTCAACCTTTAGCCCTGTTATTGCCATTCCTTCCTTTTTAACAATCTCGGTCTTGCTAAATAAACCACAAATCACCTCAAAGGATGGCGCATAAAAATTGTAATATTTCTTTTCCATTTCATCAAATGAAAAGCTTCCATTCCTTGTGAAATCCAAAATTCCTAATCCAGCCAAATTAATCACCTCAACCGCGGAATAATAATGTTTTTTCCCCCAGATAAAATTCTGGGATTATCTATATTATTAGCTCTTGCTATTTCTCTCCACTGCTCTGGGTCCTGGTATTCTCTGCTAGCTAGCATCCACAAGTGCTCACCTTGATTTAGCACCCTCTGCTTTGTCCTATCTGAAGAGTTTCTTGGTATTTCCTGAAACTGTTCCCTTATGCTTTTATTTGATTTCAGTGATATATTCAGAACGGCTCTTACAGGCACGCCAGACTCAGTAAACATTGTAAACTTCTGTGTCACCTTTTCCATGAACCCTTTAAAGGTTCCTCCCCTACTACCTCCCCATGTAAACTTGACTATTGGAGGAGCATGAAGCTCAGAATCAACCCTTGCAAGCATAGTCACCTTGGTTGTGTATTTTCTAACATCCTCGCTTTTCTCATACGTATCAAAAAAAAGCTCCATAGAAAGGGTTTCAGAATTGCCGCTTATAAACTGATTAATAGGTTCTGAAAGTCCTACAATTGTAGTTGAGGCGAATTGATTGCCCACCTCAATTGTGTACTCATTTGGATAATAAAGTACATTAATAACCTCTCCACTTCTACTTCCGTTTACAATTTCAATAATAGCTTTATCCATTGACATACTAGTAACCTCGTCTTACCCTATCGACTTTGATTCTATGCTCTATTTCCTTATATACTTTTTCAACCAGTCCATTGACATTTACATTTGAATACTGTACAGACTGTAATGTTTGCTTTTCAATGTTAACAACCTGTGTTTTCAAAGCTTGTATTTCTTCCATATATCTTGAGCTCCTATGTGCCTTCCTTACATTGTTGAACTCCATAGTTGTCAGATTGCTCATAGCCTCTGGCCAGATAAAGCTCTTTCCTCCTGTTTCAAGCTTGTTCCTTAAAAGGTCATAGGCTCTTACTGTCAAATTTCTATTCCCAATATAATACTGATGTATACTCTTGCTTAAAAGTCCCATAGCAGTCTCTCTAGTATGCTTTTGCACATAGAGTGTTGGCAATAAGCCTGCAAATGTAAGCATATTATAGATATCAGGGTACGTCTTTTTTAAATTATAAATACTATGTGGAGTAATCCTCGTTCTTTCCCGTTCTCTTAAATGTGCAAAGGAGGTTTGCTTATTATGTGTGAGGGTTTCTTGTGATGTCCAATTTCCCTGCGCGCTTTCTTCATTTTCATCTTCATTTTCAAGAAATGGTGAAAGTCCATACGCTCTTTTATCAATATAGTTTGTAAAAAAGTAACTCGTCTTACTTTCAAGTTCTTTCCTAAAGCCCTGTATAATATTGTAGGTCATATTATGCCAAAACTCTTTTGTTTCGCTATCCATTTCTCTTTTTTGCTTTCGCTTTGTTCGGTTTACTCCAAAAACCCCCGAACGATAAGCTGAACGCATGACTTCTGGAAGCTCATGTCTTAATCCAGAAACAATTTTATCATGGATAAAGGATGAAAACTCCTTTATAGATTCTCCTTGAATATAAGCCATCTTAAATCCAGATCCAATATATGAAGATAATTTAGGAAAATAAATGTGGTAATAATTCCTAAAATTATAGGGATTCATATTCATTATGCTTGCATAATTCTCTCCATAATTACTTATTTGGGAATATGACCCGTCGGCTCCGTTTATATTTACTATTGGATAAATAGCACTATTATCATTCATATTCTTAAAATAGAAACTACTAATGTTTTTTCCACCTATGACCAGTCCAGAATTGTACGGAATGCGCACACTCCCTAAACCAGACACTGCCGTAATAGCATTAAAATTTAAGGAAAATTCATTTTTGAAATTTCTCAAAAAAGCATAATACGGGTTTATACTTTTAAAATAAAAGTCATTTATTGCTCTTCTGTATTCATTTATAACTTTTCTATTTTTATTTATTTCAAATCTGTCTGAGAAACTCAAAATGCTCCCCGAACCATACTCTGCTCTAGTCGGAAAGCTAAAAATATTACGCCAACTAGACTCAGCCCCGTTCAGAAAACTAAAAGTATTCCCTAAGTCATACTCCGCTCTAGTCGGAAAATTAAAAATATTACCTAAACCATACCCTGCTCTAGTCAGAAAACTAAAAATACTCCCTAAACCATACTCTGCTCTAGTCGGAAGACTAAAAACATTCCCTAAACCATACCCTGCTCTAGTCGGAAAACTAAAAACATTCCCTAAACCATACTTTGCTCTAGTCAGAAAACTAAAAATATTCCCTAAACCATACTCTGCTCTAGTCGGAAGACTAAAAATATTCCCTAAACCATACCCTACTCTAGTCGGAAAACTAAAAACATTCCCTAAACCATACTCTGCTCTAGTCGGAAAACTAAAAATATTCCATAAATTAGTCTCCGCTCCGATAGCATTATAATTTAAAGACAATTTATTTTTAAAGTCTCTCAGAAAAGCATAATATGGGTTTATACTTTTAAAATAAAAGTCACTTACTGCTCTTCTGTATTCATTTATAGCTTTTCTATTTTTATTTATTTCAAATCGGGTTGGGAAACTCAAAATGCTCCCCAAACTAGACTCCGCTGTAATAGCATTAAAATTTAAGGAGAATTCATTTTTTAAATCTCCCTGAAAAGCATGATATGGGTTTATGCTTTTAGAATAAAAGTCATTTTCAAAAAGCATACTGTTTGGAAGATTAAATTTTAAAAGCTTTTCTTTTAAGTATTTTATACTTTGATGTCCAGCAGAAGCGTATACTGTTTTAACTGTGTTTTCAAGTTGCTTCTTGAAATTAGTTAAAGCTCGATAACCTAAAATACTTATACCGCTTTTATTGCTTTCTTCCTGTATTTGCAACTGCATCCTTACATTAATCAACAACTGCCCAATATCGGCTCTTTCGTAATCTTCATATATCCTATCAACCTTATAAAAAAGCTCAAACCAAGCAGCCAAATCATTTCTTAAAACATTGTACTTGGAAAATATCTCTTGCGCAAACCCATCGTCATGTTTTTTTAGCAAAACACTCTTTGGTGCCAGTATTGGTTTTGGTATAAACAGTTTCTTTTTTGGCAGCATTATTTCATTCCTTTATGTACAAATTCTATAGACTCCACAGCAACCATATTACTGTCTGCCTTTAATTCTGGTCCAGTCCACTTGACAGGATAAGCATCCATAAAGTCCCATCTAGCTACATCCTTTCCTGAGCTGTTACACAATACAACTGAAATCTTCTGCTTCAAAATTTGTCCGGCTAATACACTTTTGTACCAGTTGTTCAATTCACCTGATTCTACAATTCCCTTTTTAAGCGTCAACCTCGGATGCTTGATGAATTTGGGAAAATGGTGCATAAAATTTGTTCCGCCTTCTCTGTATTCCTCAAGCTCTACTTCTGCTTCAAGACCCGATACCTCAGAGAAACCGCCATATAGTTCAATATCATTAATTTCCACCTTAAACTTAAAAGAACCAACCGGATAGCCTTTCTCAACCATAGGTTATTAGCCCCTGCACAGCATTTCGAATAAAAAATAACATTAGAAATGCTTGGGGCTGTTGCAAAACAAAAAATATGATATATCAACGGTAAACTGCTTAAATAGTACTCCCGTGCAGTATATATCTATGGCTAGCTCACGAAATTGACGCTGAAATAGTTGTGGCTCAGAACAAGCACTTCCGCCGACCGTATTACACTCGACATCCTGTCTCGGGGTAATACTCACAGCTACGTCCTGTAGCTGTGTCGGCTACAATACTTGTTCTTCGTCTACTATTTCTAGCATCAATTTCTAACCGAGCTTCTCCATTGATATATATTGCACTCGCATACTATTCAAGCAATAAGTCATCGGTATGCAGAAATTGTTGTTTTGCAACAGTCCCTCGTCAATTAATATTGACGTTGGGCTCAGTACCCCCTTTACTACTTTAGTAATTATCACTAATAATTCCTCTTAATATTTCTTTCAACCTTCTACTCAAAATACATACCATAGATTTAGTCCGCCCCCCTGTTTCCTTGCGCAAAAGGGGGGCTTTGTATGAAAATTATTAAAAATATTTTAAATCTATTCAAACACGTTTTCTCGATCCTCACTTAGCTTCCGGTTAATCTTTGAAATCTCCTCACACCATTTTTTTCTTTCGGCATGTTCCATTGCCATAATATCATCATGGCTCCAGTGAAAATGGTATGCAATAAAGGCTACCTCCTCATAAATGTGAGCTATAGGATAGCCCTTTATAGCTCCCCCAACTGCTCGTTAATCGCCTCAAACTCATTTCCACATTTAGGACAGCTAACTTTGATGCCAGCACTACCTGTTTCATTGATTCTGCGATAAAAATCCTGCAGATATGCCATATCTGCTGAAAATAAATCCTCGACTACTTTAGTATTAATCGCTTGAAGATCCCCGAGCCTAACAATAACCCTTGAAAGCAATATGATTGTTAAGTATGCTGGATTCTGCTGAACTCTTGGATCTTTAAGGGGTAATATCTCATCAGCAGCGGTAGCTAATCTCATTATTCCTTTTCTGTGTAAATTCCCATCTATATCCACATAACCTTTGGGCAATAAAAACTCAAACTCCGTCTGAAAAGCCATATACAACCTCCAAGAATACTATAATATTCTAGTCACTATTTTGTTCTAGTCATTCCTTCATGTGCAATTTCTAGTGTTTCTATTAATACTTCATTACCAGTTCCTTTAAAATCAGAAATACTATATTTCATCGGCCAAGCTTGAATAACCTGCCATGTAACCGAGTCATTACCCTCTTCATCAATAGATATTATTGTAATTGACTTACGTTCCACTTTACCTTCTGAAACACTTTTGATCCAATTGTATATATCCATTGAATCAGTAATACCCCTTTTTAAGTTTATGTTGCTATGTTTTCTTAATCCTGGCAATTTTCTAGGGGTAATTGCCTCATTACCATCTCGATACTCAATAACATCCATCGAGAGATCATATCCTGATACATCTGAAAAAGCTGCAACTTGAATACCTTCTATCTCAACCCTATATCTAAAATTTCTGTATGGGTCCAATCGGGCATTGGTAGCCATGGTTCTTCTCTCCTTCCGTATTCTTAATTGCTATCTCTATTGTTGATCTCCAGTTTTCTGAGAGATTCTAAAAATTACAAACTCAGCCGGTTTTACCGGAGCAATTCCAATTACACAAATCATTCTGCCATTGTCTATGTCATCCTGAGACATCGTAGAGCGGTCCACCTTAACGAAAAAGGCTTCTGCTGGACTGTTTCCCATAAGCGCACCATTTCTCCACACAGTAGTGAGGAAATTTTCAATTGTACGCTGAACCCTTGACCAAAGCTTGTCATCATTAGGTTCAAAAACCACCCATTTCGTACCTTTTTTGATTGACTCCTCAATGAATATAAATAACCTTCTTACATTTATATATTTCCATAGGGAATTAGATGTACAGGTTCTTGCTCCCCAAACTCGTATTCCTTCACCGGTAAAATATCGTATAAGATTTACTCCCTTTGGGTTCAAAATATCTTGTTCACCTTTGTTGTATTGACATTCTAGCCCTGTGCATGATCTTACAACCTCATTGGCAGGAGCCTTATGTACACCTCTCGATGTGTCCGAACGGGCATATATACCCATTACAGAACCTGATGGAGGAATAAAAGTATTCATTTTTTCACAAGGATCAAATACTTGTAGCCACGGATGGTACATTGCTGCATAGTGGCTATCCACAATATTTCGGAAGGACTCAACATCGGCAACAGTTTTTTTGTCATTAGGAATGTCAAGAACCGCAAATCTACTGCCTAGATTTTCACAGTGAGCAACAAGTGCAAGCTGTGCAGCAGGATCAACTATTCCAGGCATTGCCATTATGCTGACATCTTCATTATCAATAAACGCCTGTATTCCTGTACGCTTTCCTGGTCCTCCATCTTGACCTATAAAGTCAGCCGCTGTTGTTTTACTGAGATTACCATCACTTCCATTCATAAGCGAAATAGTATGCTCGCTATACCTTAACTCTTTAGTATATTTTAAATCTTCGTCGTAAATATCATTGTTATTTTCGTCTGTCACAAGGATAGACTTGCCTTCAGCAGTAACAGTTAAATCTATATACTTTCCGTCTTTTACTTTTTTGAGTACATCCTCAGTTACAACTTCTGTGATAGTTTTAACTTTTCTAATTACTATTTCCTCACCTGTTAAAGCCGTATCACCGTCTTTTAGTTCAGTTTCTATTCCATCTTTTACTTTAATAACTTCTACTTTCTCCGCTGCTTTTAATGTTGAGAAATCACCACTATACAGTTCCTTGTCAGCGTCCCCAAGTACTTTTATCTTCTTGTCGGCTGTTATTTCAACTTTTAAGCCATCTTTTACTCTTTTTAGTTCTGTGCTCTCAACATTTTCTTTTATTAATTTGATAGCTTTTATTCTCTTTACTACTATGTCCTCATCAGTTAGCTCTGTTATGCCACTTTCAACCTCAATTTCTACGCCATCTTTCACTTTCAAAACTGCTATTTTTTCAGTAGGCATAATCTCTCTATTTGTTATTACTTGGTAGGGGTGTAGCGGATTGCCACCTTCCATTTTACACTCTGTTACTATTAATGAAGACTTTGAAACAGCCTTTTCTATATAGTTTGATGCTGAAGAATTTAGAGATACATTTTCATATAATTCAGTAGCATCCTGATATGTAACCTTGAGATTAACCTCACATGTATATAGAATTTTTACAGGAGGTAAATTCTTGTCTATCATATCATTGGCACTTTCTGATAGCTTTTCTGAAAGTGTTATCACATTATCCTGTACTTCCTTAACTATTGCATACTTTTGTGGAATTTTGTTCACACCGTCATTAAAGGCAACAACATCACCAACATTAAAGCCCCCGCTGTTCTTAACTTTAAACTGCAATGATGAATCAGCGTCACCAATAATTTCTTCTATCGTTGTCTTTGCCTTACTAGAAGGTGTAACAGTAATCCTTATTCTATTTCCCCAAACACCAGGGTTCTTTGCAGCAATATGTAAATAACTCTGTTCGCCCTCAACCTCAAAATTCTTGGACTGTTTTGCTTCTGGGGGTACAACCCTCATTACAAAGCACCGTCCTCCACCATTATTAAAAAAATGTTCTACAGCATAGGATAAAAAACGATTATTTCCATATTGGTTTTTTGGTAAATATCCTCCAAACTTTCTCTGAAAATCACCAAAGCTGGTTACAAGCTCTGGTAAACCTTCAATAACACCCTTTTCTGCATATCCTAAAAATCCTGCAGTGCTGGTGCTAACCCCTTCCATGGGTCTTGGGCCACTTTCAAATTCCTCAACATAAACACCTGGAGACAAATACTCTGGCATAAAATTTATGGTTCGGAAATATCATATATCCGAAACCATTCCCCCCTTTCAAATAATAATCGCTCTCTTGATGTCAAATCTTATAATTGCTTTTATTATAACGCCTAGATTCAACGAGGCAGGAGATATTCTCACCGCTTGAAAACCAAAGCAGTACCCGCCACTTATAGAAGTAGGGGACATTTTCTTGCCTCGTTATTAATAGTTTAAACAACTATTTGTACCTTTCCAAGTAAGACAGACTTACCTTCTTCCATAACGATACGCCTTTCCGTATCCTCATTTCCAATTTTGAGTCTTACTTCACAACTTTTCTCCCTAAAGTTTCTAAAGTAAATAACACCTTCCCCTCTTGAATCTGTTCTTGTATGTATTAAGGGCATAAGAAGCGCTCCTCTTATCTGTTCATCAACTACTGGCTTCGTAAGCTTGAATTTTCCATTTTTAATTTTACCTTCGATTGTACAAGCTTCCGTAGATACCCCACCTTTTTTCTTTATCTCAAAGGTATCTCCTCTACCAATACAACCGGTTATATTGACAAGGTTCAATATATCATTTTCACCTTCAATACTCATAATTCTTGCTGCCGCTGATCCCTCGGAAACAATTGCGGCTTCAATGTCTGCTCCATCTATTGCCTTTCCTTTAGAATCAACCAATGAAAATCTTATAACATTTGATCTCTGCGGAAATGGATATAATGGTGAGGGGTTAAGTGTAATAAAAATAGACTTATTAGATAGCAAATCCTCCATATATACAGGAAATTTCTCCATGATATAGTTATCTGATTTAATTATTACATTATACATTTTGTTATTTAACCGAGTAAAAACATAGCAATCGGATTTCACTATAGGTAAAAAATCAGTGCCCTCCAAAGTAATATTTATATTGGGATCTGTGACATACTGCGCTGTAAATCCATCCTTCACATATATTGCCATAGATACTCTATCTCCAAGCCTTATCCGCATGTTGTAGTCCATTGTATTCACCCTGCACATACCAATTTATTTTGACAAAAATCATGTAACTCTCTTAATTTCTGTAAAATCAGACAATTCATCTATATCAATGAGAACTGGCTCAACAATATAGCAAAGAGAGGTTTTTAATGCAACATTCGGAAAAGTCCATATTTTAGACTGTTCTTCAGGTGTCATATTGTTCAGTATAATTTTAAGCTCTTCGTTCCGTTCTGCCAAAGTACCACACAGATAAGACCCTTTCAGCACCTGATTCATGGCAATCACCTTCATTGCTGCACCCAATATACATAACTCATCATACGCTCGTGAAGATATTTCAACTGTAGAATATGCTGTAAGTAAGAAGTAAATACTGAGTGAAAGATTTTGCCCATTTGGACTTCTCCATGCTCCATTTTCCTTAATTGAATAAGGAAAAAGAGTCAAACGCAAGTCTCCTTTTTCAGCAGGAGAGCATAGTCCTATCAATTCTGGTTTCAATATTGGATTTGGAGTGAGCCTGTCTCTTAGCAGCTTAACAAAAGAGTTACCTGCATCTGAAATAGCAGTAAAGCTACCCATTAATTCCTCCTATAGCAGTCACGGTAGTATATAAATGTTTTATATAATTTTTACATTTTAAAAATCATTAAACAACCTTTTGAATAATATGTAATTTTACAAAAACTAAGTTTTTGTGGTTTTAAAATCAGTTTTATCCAATTATATACATAATAATTACTTGTAGTTTATAATATACTATTTTTTTTCCCAAGTCAATTAAATCAACGGAGTTGATTTAATTGACTTTAGGCAACATATAATCAGCTTTTGCTGATTGTAATTGACTTTAGTCAACACAATATCGGCTTTTGCTGATTGTAATTGACTTTAGTCAACACATTGAATATTGTATATTTTCATTTTTGGTTGGATTACAATACAATAATGTACTGTACTAAGTTACTAGTGATACCAATTAATTTGAACCTATTTAAAGCGCAAGCGGAGGGTATTTCTTTACCCAATCTTCATATGCACCCGTAAATTGTGGTAATAATTCTTTAAATTTATCCGAATGCTTCCCGGAAGATACACTATGCATTAGCTCATGCTGTCCCTGTCCAAATACACTCTCTTTTTCACTTCGTTCCGCTAGCATTAGGTTTGCAGGATTGTTTGCTAAATCGGGGTAAATATGTTTGAACAACAAATGGTGTAATTCAAATGGTCTTCCACTTACATCTTTTAGCACTGAATTGAGATCCAAATTTCCCAAAGGTACTGCCTTAAAATCGCTAGTATACTTCGTACGATTTATATTATAGAGAGGAATTCCACTTTTAGCACCCGTATAACTGTCCAAATGGCCTTGCCAAGCCGAATTAAGAAAAGGGTTAAATCCGACATGAAGAGGCCTTGAAGCTTCAAACATTTGATTCAAATCATTAACTGTGGATTGAGTCAATGGACCTGTACGATTCTTTCCTACATCAAAAGCAACACGACTTGCTAAGTCATCATAGAGCTTAACAACGCTTTGAGTCGGATGTCCAAAATGGGTCAGCACATCTTGTACGCCCGTATCAGTTGTAGCAAAGCTACCAACTCCAGTAACATCCCACTCATAAGGGTTAGATGTACTATTAACACCAGTCGCTATAGCCCTTGCTTCATCAATCGTGTAATTCTTGTTAGGATCATCATGCAACTGTTGTATTATAGACATTTGTTTTAAGTCTAATCCTTTCATTGCACGGGTAGTGTAAGCCAAAGTACCAGGCTTATAATCACCAATAACACATTGAACTATATTGCAATTGGTTATTGGGTTTAAGACACTTAATGGATTTGCTTTTTGTTGATTGTATAATTTATTTTTTGTTTGTTTTTGTATAATAGCGTCAGTCCGATTATTCACAAACCCAAACCCTTGCTTGCCTGTGCCTTTCTTCTGACCAACAGAATTAGCAACCGCATTACTCTTATTCTTTTTCTCTTTCTTTTTCTCTAATTGTGCATACATATCTCACTGCTCCCCCAAATTGACAAATAACCCTGTACAGGTATCACCCCAGTTTCATTTGCCATTACCAGTATAGTTATGAGCCTTCGCTCCCATCACATCTGCCTCATGCTCTAACCCTGGATTATCATTCACCTTAATACCCTGCATCTGCATGGTTGGTTGAACCCTACCCTGCGCCTGCTGTACTACATGCCAGGCTTCATGGGCAAGGTGCTTCTCCTGACCTGATGCCACATGAATATCCCTTCCCTGCGTATATGCATGTGCTCCCAACTCTGCAGGTTTTCCCGAATTGTAATGTACTCTCACATCACTCATATTCATGCCAGAAAGGTTTTCCACCCCTGACTTTAATTGTTCTGGCATTCCAGTATTGTTTTCCTTTTTCATCTGAATAGCAACACGCTGAACGGGCTTTGCGGAAGTAGCCTTACGTTTAGGAGTTTTATTACCTGCGCTTACCTTCTTGGCTTTTTTATCGTCCTTTTTAATTTTATCTGCAAACATCTTATTCTCCCTCCTTGATTATATACAATTCGTATTCAAAAATGTGCTACCACGCTTTTAAATGCAAATTAGTATAAATATTCTTCTATATCATCTAAGATAACCATCTTTCCCATCTTTTTAAGCTCTGTAAGTGCTGCTTTAATGATGTGGCTATTCCCTATCGCCTCATTTTTTTCAGCTGCAAGAAAAGCAGCGGCTAGTACTATATTTTTTATATTTCCTCCACTAACCTCAAATTTCTCTGCAATCCAAGGAAAACTGACATCTTCCTGTAAAGGAGTTTCTTTGGGAATTAAAGAACGCCAAATCATTTCTCTGTAAGTTGCATTTGGAAACGGAAACTCAACAACAAAATTGAAACGTCTTAAAAACGCATCATCAATATTCTTTATATAATTCGTAGCTAAAATTGTGACCCCTTCGTAATCTTCAATTCTTTGCAATAAATATGCTGTTTCTACATTGGCATGTCTGTCATGGGAGTCCTTGACATCGGTACGCTTGCCGAAAATAGCATCAGCTTCATCAAAAAAAAGGATCGCATTACTAAGTTGTGCTTCATCAAAAATTTCTTGAAGATTTTTTTCTGTCTCTCCGATATATTTGCTTACCATTTTTGAAATATCCACTTTGTAAAGCTCCAGTTGGAGTTCATTTGCCACCACCTGTGCTGACATGGTTTTTCCTGTGCCTGGAGGTCCTGAAAGAAGTATACTGAGCCCTTTGCCGTAAAAAAGTCTTTTATTAAATCCCCAGTCTCCAAAAACTGTCTGTCTGTATTTCATTTGGTTGCAGGCATCCTTCAATAAAATCCTTGCATCCTCCGAAAGAATAATATCATCCCAATTAAATTTTGCTTCGACTTTACGTGCCTTGGTAATGAGGTGAGTTTTTCCATTTTGATAACAAGCAGAATTAAGGCTGTTTATGTCTATACCCTCTGACTTATTCCTAGTCCCTAAGGCATTTGCTAATTCAAGCGTATCCATTATCTGACCTGGTGTAAATCGGAACTTAGACGCAAACTCACCCCAATTTACTGTGGCACTGAATTTGTAATACTTCCCCATCTCCTGCCAAAGTATCGTTCTCTCTTGTTCATCGGGCAACTCTAGTGAAAAGTGAAGGATCATATCTTTTTGTCCTAGCAAGTATTTCTTTATTGAAGCTGTAGAAAGAATATAGAATATCTCACCTTTATTAAATTCTTTTATGTACTCTGTTTTAAGCTTAATCAATCCTTCTATTAATTTGTCCTCAACGGCATCTGGCATTATTACTGCAAGAACAGCATTTTGAAGAATGGTTTCACACAGTATTGATTTTATCAGCTTGTCAGGGCTTGTTTCCGATAAAAACAACTTCATATCCACCAGAAACAGTGTTCTGCCAAGATTCCTGCATAAATGCCTTAGCTGAAATGACTTTCCTGTTCCAGAGGCTCCTTCTAGGTGAAGCAAAACAGTTTCCCTATCCCGCAAATCGTTTGTATAATAGTTCTGAAGCCCTTCCTGAATATCCATTTGTATAAGAAGCGGAGGAAGAATGTCATCGGGATGGAATATTTCAAAATAATCTTCAAACTCTTGTGAGAACTTATCCAAGCTTAATATATAGAAAATTATCCTCTCATCCAGTCTCATTTCTCGATTCTGATCATATGGATTCCACGGTGAATCAGAGAATAGAAATTTTTTTAAGGAACTGCCAAAAATCCACTGCCTTTTATAACTAATAAATTCCGCTGGATCATCGAATAGTATTTTTAAAACAATTTCCAATGTAGGATGTTTGATTGAAGTGTCATCGGCAATAAGTCCGTATACCTTCTGATATTTTGGATGCAGTTCAGCCGCAAGGCTCATAATCACAATTTGCCTCTCCAACCATGAGAGAGAGAATTTTTCACATAACAAATCCAAATTATTTCTTTGTCTATTATTCTCCAATTCCTCTTCTCTTGAAATATATTCTCTTTTTAACTGCTGCAATTCATTGGTGTTATAGGATTCATCATTATTTGTGAAAAGTTTGAAAATCTCTATAAAATTCATCGAAAAACCACTGTTAGAGGATTCAACGCATAGACTTTGTATCTTTATCAGCATCCTAAGTATTTTAGCATCAAGAATTTCAAGTAAGTTAAGGATATATCTGTCCATTTCTTCGTTTTTTAATCTATTTTTAAGTGTAATACTGTCCAGCATATGGTTTGCACCTTTCTAACTGTATGTATTTGATTTTGCCATTGTACTTATAAAAATATTATCATATTAATAGTATATGGACAATTAGTTAATGCGTGGATATTGTGTAAACTTTTATTTGTATTATTATTTTACAACCAATCTACTCATATCACTACAATATAGAAACTATAGAAACTATAGGAACTTAACCTGTTTCGCACCATCCAAACGACATGCTTCGTGTTATTTCTACAAATTCAGCTATTTTAGTATTAAGTAATTAGCGAAACTTTACGATAAAAATTATATACACCACAATACATCCATAGTCATTCTAATAATAGGAGGTTTTATTTATTATGCAAAAAGATACGTATAATATAAAAAGAGTTCATAAAGTAAGTTTACTTATAACCTTTGCGGTATGCTCGCTTTTAGGCATTCAAGCCTTTGCATCTGGCGGTTTAAATCGTTTTATGGAGTTTGTTATTCCGGCATGTACCATTATTCTTCTTTCTTTAGCAAACTATTTTATTCCAACAAAGGATAATGTAAAAGGGTATTTGTTTTGTCTGATACCTTTAGCAGTATCCATTGCGCTTTTTTATTTAAATGAATTTTCACTGCACAAACATTATATAGTATATTCTACCATTGCATTATGTACCTTATACTTTAAAAAAGAGTATATCCTTATTCATGGAGTTTTGTTAAATGTCTCTATAGTCTCAGTTTACATACTGAGAGCTGATCATATATTGGGCAGTGATACTAGCTTAATAGCTTTTTTACCTATAATAGTAATACTAAATATAGTAATGGCTATATTGTATTTTTCAACTAAATGGGGAAGAGAACTTATTAACGAGTCTTATCAGCGAGAACTTCACACTCAAGAGTTATTGTCCAAATTGCAAGAAACATTTAACAATGTAGAGAGTAGTACAGATATTCTCGAAAACAGTATATCAAAACTCAACATTAACATTAATACTATAAAAGAAGAGAGTCAACATGTAACTACATCTATGCAAGAAATGGCTAACGCTATTCAAGAGGAAGCGACCAGTGCCTATAAGATTAATGACACAATGGTTAATTCTATGGAAATAGTAACTGAAACCCTATATATATCGAAAGGCGTAATAGACAAAGCGGATGAATTGACTCAGACCTTTGGAGAAGGTTGGAGCAAAATAGAACAGATGGATAATCAAATGAGTATCATAGGTTCTTCTATAACTACAGCAAATATAACTGTTAACGAGCTGCAAACAAGTATGAAAACTGTCAACAACCTGCTGGAAGGTATAACTCAAATTGCTGAGCAAACAAACCTCTTAGCACTTAATGCAGCTATTGAATCAGCTCGCGCCGGAGAACATGGCAGAGGCTTTGCCGTGGTTGCTGAAGAGGTTAGAAAACTGGCAGAGGAAAGTGCTAAGATAGTAAACAACATTACTCAGGTTACAACTTCTCTATTTAATAAATCTCAGGAAGCCTCTGAAAAAGTAAACAACGGTGAAGTCGCTGCAGATGAAGGGCAGGAACTTATAAGAAGTATTTCCTCCTACTTTGTTAATTTAAAGAAGTCCTTTGAGGACACAATTACTGAAATTTCTAAAGGAATGAACAAAATTGAAAATGTAACTGAATTATTCACAGAAACTCAGATTCAAGTACAAAATATGGCAAGTATTTCAGAAGAAAATGCTGCATCGACTGAGGAAGTATTGGCGACCACAGAAAACCAATACAGAGAAGTACTGGAAATTTCTGATTCTGTAAGTGTAATAAAAGATCTTAGTGAACAGCTTTCCTCTATGGTAAATAAGGAATAAACCTCACATATTAAAAACAAAGGCAGCTTAATATATACTGCCTTTGTTTTTTATTGTTTACTCAACTTTCCCACATTTTCCATTGATAAGTTTGAATTATAATCTGCTATAAAGCATGTAGAAGAATTCAAAACACCCTAATTTTCCATTGATAGTTTTAAACACTTACCATTACAAGCAGGAAAATATGTGCCTTTTATTATTATTTTAAGCAATTATTTATTAATCTGAAGTACCCTCCAAAAGGCGTTTCTTTAGTAAGGCTAAATCAATTGCATCTACAGAATCATTACGATCAATATCTGCCGCATATAATGCTTCACCCTTCAAAATTTCGATTCCTAGAAGATGCTTCTTTAAAGCAGCGAAATCCAGTGCATCTATATGTCCATCTTGGTAAACGTCATAAGGTATAACCATTGGTGGATACTCTGGTTGAACAATTACGGTGTAATTTACCACACTACTATTTGCCCCATTTGTTCCAAGTTCAACAGTTGTTCCATAAGGAAAAATCTTTTTATATATGTTGAAAGTAACGGATGCGTCATTAGCTAGTGTTTCTCCTGTATTTATCCACCCACTAAGCCAACTTGGTATAGTTGTCAATCTTGTATCCAATGCAACATAGCAAGCAATAGATGTACCTGGAGCAAATGTTGCCTCTGTTGTTGTAAACATTTTTGAATCACAAGCTGTTTTTATCCACTCTGAGCCTAATAGGAAATCTGGAATTTTACTGAATTTAACTGTTCTGTCTCCAAACACTAAATCCCCAATCTGCAAATTATCTTGGATTGACCAATCAGCTGCATTTGTAGTATCATTTATTATTAATGACTTAATATTTTCCCCTTCGAGTGGAGGCAGAGGATCATCTATTATTTCTGTATTATTTGGGTCCCAATTATCAGTACCTGCAAGGAACATTTCCATTGTATATTCAGCTGCTCTTGATGCAGGTAATTGCTTTCTGGATGCATTTGAACCGGCACCGGTATTGAGGTATTCCCACATTTCATAGTTTTCAGGATAATTGCCTGACATGCTGGTCCACCCAGCAGAAGCTATATGATTGCCTAGTTCACACTCTCTAAACAATACCTTCGGTGTAATAGTAGAAGTATCTGAGCTTGGTATCCACGGTCTTCCTAATGAAATAGTTTTTGAAGTACTACTACTACTTGTCAACTTGCATTTATAGAATAGATAGCCTTTTTGACCAGCTTTTGTACTCGGAGCTGTAACACATCCACCACTCCTATTTAGCGAATAAACTTCACAATTGTAAAATACTGCTGTTGCTGCTCCAAATATAAAATCTACATCTCCTTCAATATAACAATTGCTATAATATTGTCTTCCGCTATTTGCATATAAGGTGTCCTGATTACCCTTAAAAGAGCAATTTTTAAATATCATTTTATCTGCTTTCGCAAGCATTGCTACAGCCTGGCTACTGCCATTTGCCGCCTCATTGTAGGAATTTTCAAAAGTAATGTTTTCTGCCTGGAACCCATTACCTGCTATCGTAATACTGGCACTTCCTGTTGTTCCTAACGTACCACCTGTAGATTTTGGCGTGCTTGCAGCATCATCGTAGGTTAAAATTGTTCCCTCTTTGCTTTGACCAATTAGCGTGATATTTATTTTGGAGGAACCTATGTTCATTTTCTCCTTGTATGTACCATTCTTAATGTATATTGTGGTTCTGGCAGAGTTATTTGCAGTTACACTATCTATAGCAGCTTGAACAGTTGTATAATTCCCACTTCCATCCTTTGCTACCACTATATCATATTTTACAGGCTCTACTGGATTTTCTTTAACTAGCTTAGCAGGCCAACTACCATACCACGCATAGCCAGCTCTTCTTTCCTGACTGATTTCTGACATTTGATAATGTAAAGAACCATCTCTGTCAACAAATATTGGTCTGTTTGTGTTAATTTCATAAAAACGTGCCCATATTGGACCTGCAGTTGAATCGTTCACAATATACCTGTCATTATCTGTGGTAACCACTTTTATCCCAAAAATCTGAACTTTTGCCATCCATGCAATAGCAGAGTTAATTGCATTTGTTATCTCAGTGCTTGGGTTTTTTATTGTTTTTAAGTAATTTACAATTCCAACACTTTCACTTGCAGAAATGGAAGGTAATTCGTAAGCCCTGCCAGTTGTTGCCTTCAAGCTATATTCGTCGTGCTGCTGACACCAAGCTGTCTTTACACCATTGACAGTAATTTGTGTATTCAGAAAACATTGAATACCTTTTTGAATGGCAGTGCTTGCTCTTGAAGCTCTGGTCGAATCAATAAAGGTGAAATCCCCTGTTTTATTTGCAACACTTGTTAATAAATTCATAACATGAATCATAGCGTTATCATTATATGTGATATGTGCATGGTAAGTTCCTGCATCATTAAATATCTGAGGCCATCCACCATTTGCGTATTGCCCATTTAGAAGAAGATCAATACCTTTCTGGCATGCAGTCAAGTATTTTGAATTGTTGGTTTGTTTATATGTTTTTGCTAAAACAGTAAGCTGTGATGTTGTTGTATCATTATCAGTTGTTGATTTCCCCCATGATCCAGTATCGCTTACAGTCATATCTTTTCTCCAACCTCCATCAGCAAGCTGGTATCGGACAATACTGTCTGCTAACGCAATTCCATCTGCACTACCAAACCAAGAATCAGAATTTTTAAATACACTGTCCCAATCAGGAGTAGATGCCAGCACTCCTTTTGGAATTAATACTACTGATGAAAAAACAAATACTAGAATTACTGTTCTTAATAGCGTGAAAACTCGACTTTTACCGCTTTTTAACATACTTTTACCTCCTTGTTTTTTTACTTAGTAAAGCACTCAGTTAAATAGTTATAAAAACTTGTGCTTCTAAAATCGGCTTATATATATTAATGCGGAACTATTAAGATAATTTAGTCGTATTCCCTTATTATTGTTATAGATTCTATCGTCTAAACATTCATGTTTTAAGCGATTTGATGATTGGAAATGTTTTTTTAGATTGCAATTTCGTTATGCTGCAATTCTTTCAGCATTGATCTCTGTTTCTTCATTGTTTAATGGGTATGAAAAGTTTAATGCTATAAGACCTTGTCCCGTAAAATATAATACTGAGTTCATCGGACCTAAAATTAAAACTTGTGATGCATTTGGATAAAAATAATCGAATAAAAGTATCCAATCAGAAATCAAAAATAGAACACTTCCAGATATCATTAATAAAACAGATTTTTTACTACTAGAATAAAATTTTAACATTGATAATGATTTGCTTACCATAAGACTAATGATAACAGCGTATAAAGTAACTGGGATTTCCATTCCATTAAATTCAAATTTACCGAATGAAATAGTAAGAAGAGTTGGAATAGAAATAGCTAAAAATATAAGTATATCTCTCAGTGAGATTTTGGTCATCTTACAATATCCTACACTGTACATAATGTGTCCAATGCCAAAGCTTGCTACACCCAAAATAAAAATGTCAAAAGCTAGAGATACATCACCGCCTAATGAAAATACTAGACCAAATAGCATTAACACAAAAAAACTAGTATTCGACGAGTTCTTTTTATAGCTAGAAACCGCAGTAGCAACGAATAATAAGCTTGATAGGCACTTAAAAATTATAGCTGCAATTGCGAACTTTAACAAACTTGTAGTAATGAAACAACCTGTTGATATTACCATCAGAATAAAAAATACGAAATTCATTTTAGATCTAATCTCCATTTCACTATTTAATATATTTTACTTATTTAGCACAAACATGTTACATTATATTATAATATCAATATTATAACAACACTCGAAACATACCCTTTTCCCATAAAAAAATGCATCTATTTTTTTCAAAAAAAGCCTTTAATTCTTTATATTTATACATAATATTTTTTATATTTTATTTAGCCTTGTTAATTTATTGTATTTATACAAATTATGTTATATTATATAACTATAAATCATATGAAAAACAAGTGCCTCTTAGTGTTTACTTCTATTTTATTTGCTTGTTTTTGGCAAAACAATAATTTTAGGAGGTGATGATTTCTAAAATAAACGTTAAGCGTGTTTGTAATACGATTAATAATCTATATTTCTAAAATAAAAATGTCATTGGTTTATATCTATCACCGAAGTCAATTACAGTTTGAAATTCTGTAAATTTAAGGCATTAGTAATTGATTTATTAAAATATTCAAAACTTATCATATATGACTTTCAAAAAAATAATGCCATTTTTATATTTTAATTTTGGGGGCGAAAATAAATGAAAAAGAGAATGAAAAAGTGTGTTAATTTATCTCTTGCAGCCGTAACAGCTATCTCATTACTACTATCATCTAGTACACCAATATACGCTGAAACAACTGTTGCATCTGAAAGTGGCGATGACTGGCTTCATGTAGAAGGTACAAATATCGTAGATAAGTATGGTAATAAAGTTTGGCTGACTGGTGCTAATTGGTTTGGTTTTAATTGCAGAGAGAGAATGTTGCTGGATTCTTATCACAGTAATATAGTAGCAGATATTCAGATAGTTGCAGATAAGGGTATAAATGTAGTCAGAATGCCAATTGCAACAGATTTACTATATGCTTGGAGTAAGGGTCAATATCCAGAATCAACCGATACAAGCTTTAATAATGAAGCTTTAGCTGGATTAAACAGCTTTGAATTATTTAATTTTATGTTGGAAAATTTCAAAAAGGTCGGTATCAAGGTTATACTTGACGTACATAGCGCAGAAACAGATAACCAAGGACATTCTCACCCACTTTGGATTAAAGGTGCTATTACAGAAAAAGTATTTAAAGACGCTTGGGTATGGACAGCTAACCATTTCAAAAACGATGATACAATTATAGGTTTTGACCTTAAAAATGAGCCTCATACAAATGCCGGTGATTTAAAAATAATATCTGAAAGTGCTATTTGGGATAACTCTGATAGAGCAACCAACTGGAAAAGAGTTGCTCAGGAAACAGCTTTAGAAATTATGAAAGTACACCCAAATGCATTAATTTTTGTAGAGGGTATTGAAATGTATCCTAAAGATGGTTTATGGGATGATGAAACAACTAATACAAGCCCTTGGACAGGAACCGACGATTATTATTTAAACTGGTGGGGCGGTAACTTAAGAGGTGTAAAAGACTATCCTATTAATTTAGGAGAGCACCAGAAGCAATTAGTTTACTCTCCTCATGACTATGGTCCATTAGTATTTGAGCAAAATTGGTTTAAAGGCGATTTTATTACAGCTGATGATAAAACAGCTAAGAGTATATTATATAACCAGTGTTGGAGAGATAACTGGGGATACATTATGGAAACTGGAATTTCTCCATTACTAATTGGCGAATGGGGTGGCTTAACAGAAGGAAATGATAAGCTTCTTGATTTAAATTTGAAATATTTAAGATGTATGAGAGATTACATTTCAGAAAACAAGTATAAGCTACACCATACTTTATGGTGCATTAATATCGATTCAGCAGATACGGGCGGATTATTAACACGTGGTGAAGGAACTGCATTTGAAGGCGGAAGAGATTTGAAATGGAATGATAATAAGTATGACAATTATTTATTACCTGTTCTATGGAAAAATGCTAATGGAAAGTTCCAAGGCTTAGACCATAAGATACCTCTAGGTAAAAATGGTGTAGCACTAGGCTCAGGCACTGTTATCGAAGACCCTGTCAAATATGGAGATGTAAACAGTGACGGTGATATTAATGCATTAGATATTGCAGCTTTAAAAATGTATTTATTAGGTGTTGGTCAGGAAATTGATACAAAGGCTGCTGATTTAAATACTGATAATTCAATTGATGCAATAGATTTTGCAAATTTAAAGAGATATCTATTAGGTTCTATAACTACACTACCAGTAAAGTAACAGCAATACGCTAGAACACAATAATAGCAAAACTTTAATCGTGTTTTGCGTAACAGCTTTATCAATAAGGGCATGCTATGATTTAACTAGTCAAGTTATTTTATAACATGCCCTTTTGTCCAAATATCATTCTAACAAAGGATAAAGTCACCTGTAGAGCAATTGTCAGAGTAAACTACAACTCAATTGGCAAAGTCATTTATGCATATGCCAGAGTTATTAGCATCACATTGCCAGAATTATTTCAGCGATTAGCGGAAGTCATTTGCATCACACTGCCAGAGTTATTTGCATCAAATGCCGAAGTCATTGCAGAGCAATTGACGAAGTCATTGCACTTTATGACGAAGTCAATTGCAGAGCAATTGACTTTATTCATAAATTTAATTCAATTCTTAGCAACAAATGACAAATAAATTGATTGTAACACAGGACGAAATGTCATAAAATATATATAAGTGTACCTATTTTATTACATTTTTGGGGAGTATCTAAAATAGGTAAATATACTTAAAAAAAGGAGGGGGAATTTTTGTATAAGAGAAAAGCCAAAAAAATCTTCTTAACACTGGCATTAGTAACATTGCTTCCACTTATGTCATCCATAAGTACCGCAGCAAGCAATACAGCTATTGATGGGGTTAAGTATGAATTCGAAGATGGCGTGCAAGATGGTGCAAAAATTTATACTGACTATCTCGGTGAAACCGATGATGGTCAAAAAATCGACCTTAGCGGTGCTACTTGTAGCTTTCTTGGGCAGAAAGGAACAAGTACTTCTGTTAATGTTCAGATTGAAAAGGCAGGTCTTTACGAGTTAGTTGTTCGATATGCTGAGCCATTTGACCCAACAAAAAAGGTGCAATATCTCAATTTAAACTCTGTAAACCAAGGAGAGGTAAGCTTCCCATACACTCTAGGCTGGAGAGAGATATCAGCAGGTGTTATCAAGCTTAACGCAGGCACAAATAACATTGAATTTGACGCCTATTGGGGATATACTTTCTTAGATTATTTAATTGTTAAGCCTGCAGATGAAAGTATTACAAATCTAAAAGTTGATAAAACTTTAGCTAACCCTAATGCTACAAAAGAAGCAAAATCATTAATGAGCTATCTCGTTGATGTTTACGGGAAGCACATAATTTCAGGTCAGCAAGAGCTTTGTGGTTCTCATAATTACGATGCCTCAGAAGCTGAATTTACTTACATAAAAGAAAAAACCGGAGAAATGCCTGCATTAAGAGGTTTTGACTTTTTGAATTACAGAGGAAGCGTCCCGGGTTGGGATGATTACTGTGCTGAACGTGTTATAGAATGGTACAATGAGAAAAAAGGCATACCAACAGTTTGCTGGCATTGGTTCGCACCTGGAGATATAGGAAAAAGTGCTGAAAACAGTTTTTATACAAAAAGTACAACTTTCAGTATATCGAAGGCATTAACCTCTGGTACCGCAGAAAATACTGCATTGCTCAAAGATATTGAGTTTATGGCAGGAAAATTCAAGCAACTTCAGGATGCTGGAGTACCTGTGTTATTCAGACCTCTCCATGAGGCAGAAGGTGGTTGGTTCTGGTGGGGTGCTGAAGGTCCTGAGCCTTGCGTAAAACTTTACAGACTTCTCTACGAAAAATTTACAAATGAATACAAACTAAATAATATTATCTGGGTTTGGACTTCCTATACTTATGATACATCATCTAAATGGTATCCAGGTCATGATGTTGTTGATATAGTTGGTTACGATAAGTACAACGCTATGGATGGCAAGCCTAATGGAAGCGCAATATCATCTACTTTCTATAGTCTTGTAAAGCTTACAGATGGTAAAAAGCTTGTTACGATGAGTGAAAATGATTCCATCCCCCAAGTTTCAAATCTTGAAAATGAATTAGCAGGCTGGCTATACTTCTGTCCATGGTATGGATGGTACCTAACAGGAGAGCAGAACAATCCTGTTGACTGGCTTACAGAAATGTACAAGAGCGACTATTGCATAACTTTAGATGAGCTTCCAGATTTAAAGACATATCCATATGTTGAGTCAGAAAAAACTCTGTACGGTGATTTGAATGGTGATAAAAATGTGGATTCTATAGATTTTGCATTAATGAAAAGCTATCTTCTTGGAAACATTACAGAATTTAGTGTTTCAAGTGAGGCAGCAGATTTAAATGCTGATGGCTCAATAGACGCAATTGACTTCTCATATCTAAAGAGATTTTTACTTGGTGATATAGCTATATTCCCTGCTAGTACAAAATAAGTATATCTCTACAAATTTTATAAAAAAACTTATGTTATTTGAAGTCATGCAAGTTATAAAAAAATACCTATCAAATTATAATTAAGGAGAAGGAGATAAAAATGAAAAAAGGAAAAATTCTTTCTAAGTTAACTAAAGTTTCAATTACAGGTGCTGTCACCCTCGGAATGTTAGTCGCTCCTCTAAGTACTATTGATGTTAATGCTGCAACATTAGAATACAATTATGCTAAAGCATTACAGCTTTCCCAATTTTTCTACGATGCTAACATGTGCGGTACTGGTGTTGATGAAAATGGTCTCTATGAATGGAGAACTGATTGTCATACTTATGATGCAAAAGTAAAACTAAATAGTAATGATACAAATATGTCTGACAGCTTCATCAGTTCAAACAAGAGTGTTCTTGACCCTGATGGAGATGGGACTGTAGATGTTTCAGGTGGTTTTCATGATGCTGGTGACCATGTAAAATTCGGTATGCCTGAAGCATATTCTGGTTCTACATTAGGTTGGGGATATTACGAATTTAAAGACCAGTATAAAGCTACTGGTCAAGATACACACGCTAAAACCATATTAAAATACTTCAATGATTATTTTATGAAGTGTACATTTTTAGACAATTCAGGTAAAGCGATAGCTTTCTGTTATCAAGTAGGCGATGGTGATATTGACCACGCTTATTGGCAAGCACCTGAAAAAGATTCAATGTTCAGAAGAGCATGGTTTGCTACTGATGCATTGCCTTCTACTGACTGTGTAGCCGCAACAGCAGCTTCACTTGCAGTTAACTACTTGAACTTTAAAGACGAAGACCCTACATATGCAGCTAAAAGCCTTAAATACGCAAAAGCACTTTTCGCATTTGCTGAAAGATGCTCAAATAAAGCAGTAAATAATGATGGCCCTAAAGGCTATTATGGTTCATCAAAATGGCAGGATGATTACTGTTGGGCTGCATCATGGCTTTACTTAGCTACAAAGGATGACCATTATTTATCAGAAGCCTTCAAGTATTTTGACTATTATGCACCTTCATGCTGGACTCATTGCTGGAACGATGTTTCTGCAGGTGTAGCATGTATCTTAGCTGAGATAAATGATTTATATGATAAAGATACTCAAACATTTGAAGATCAATATAAAAAAGCTACTGGAAAAAATCAGTATGAAACAATCGACTTCTGGAGTCAGGTAGCAAAGCTTGTAGACAATTGGATGAACGGTTCAACAGTTAGAATAACGTCTGGTAAATATGCATTTCTTAACCAATGGGGCTCTGCTAGATACAATACCGCTACTCAATTTGTAGCTACTGTTTATGACAAGCATCATGGAGATAAAGCTTCAAAATATAGTGAGTGGGCAAAATCTCAAATGAATTATCTTTTAGGAAACAACCCATTAAACCGTAACTATATTGTTGGATACAACTCCGTATCTGCTAAATACCCACATCATAGAGCATCTTCAGGTTTTTCAAGATGTGAAGAAACAGGTCCACAAAAATATGTTCTTTATGGTGCATTAGTTGGTGGTCCAGATGGAAGCGACCAACATATAGATAGTACTGCAGATTATATTTACAACGAAGTAACAATTGACTATAATGCTGCATTTGTTGGTGCTTGTGCAGGTCTTTACAGATATTTTGGTGATTCTTCAATGAAAGTTGTTTCAAATCTCCCAGTAAAGGCTCGTTACTACGAAACTGAAAACCCTCCTATACCAGTTGAAGTAGGCGATGTAAACGGTGATGGTACTGTAGATTCGTTAGATTTTGCAGGTATAAAAATGCATCTATTGGGAACTAGAGTTCTAACAGGCGAAGCATTAAAAGCTGCTGATATAAATGGTGATGGCTATGTAGATGCAATAGACTATGCAAAACTAAAAATGGCATTATTAAACAGCTAATATCAATTGGTCTGTGATTACATTTTGCTAAACTAAAAATGTATATGTTATTTGTAATATCAATAGTCCATGTCTACATTTTGCTATAAGTCAGTTAAAATAAGAGACATGGGCTAGTACCTAAGTTAGAAAGGAAGGAATATTATGAAGATGAAAAAAATCTTTTCTAAGCTCTCAAGAACTTCCATTATGGGTGCTGTTATCTTGAGTATGCTAGTTAGTCCAGTTAGTACTATTGATGTTAGTGCAGCAGATTTAGAATTTAACTATGCAAAAGCATTGCAGTATTCTCAATATTTCTATGATGCAAATATGTGTGGTACAGGTGTTAACGAAAATAATCAATACGTATGGAGAAAAAATTGCCATACCTATGATGCAAAACTGAAACTTGACAGTACCAACACTAATATGACTGAAAGCTTCATTACTGCTAATAAAAGTGTTCTTGACCCTGACGGAGATGGTTGTGTAGATGTTTCAGGTGGATTTCATGACGCTGGTGACCACGTAAAATTCGGTATGCCTGAAGCCTATTCCGGTTCAACATTAGGATGGGGCTTCTATGAATTTAGAGAACAATATGAAACAACTGAGCAAGATGCTCATATGAAAACAATTTTAAGATATTTTAATGATTATTTTATGAAGTGTACATTTTTAGATAAGACAGGTAAAGCTATAGCATTTTGCTATCAAGTAGGTGATGGTGATGTTGACCACGCTTATTGGCAATCCCCTGAAATTGATAAAATGTTCAGAAGAGGATTCTTTGCTACTGATGCAATGCCTTCTACTGACTGCTTAGCAGCAGCATCAGCTTCACTTACAGCTAACTATTTTAATTTTAAGGATGAAGATCCTGAATATGCAGCAAAGAACCTTAAGTATGCAAAAGCTTTATTTGAATTTGCAGAAAGAGCTCCTGAAAAAGCAGTTAATAATGATGGACCTAAAGGTTATTATTCTTCAACCAAATGGGAGGATGACTACTGTTGGGCAGCAGCATGGCTTTATTTAGCAACACAGGACGATCATTATCTGGATGAATTATTCCCATTATTTGATTACTATGCACCTTCCTGCTGGACTCATTGCTGGAATGATGTTTGGGCTGGTACAGCATGTCTTTTAGGTGAAATAGACGACTTATATGATAAAGACAGCGACAAATTTGAAAACAGATATAAAACAGCTACTAACAAGAGTCCTTACGAAGAAATAGACTTCTGGAGTCAGGTAGCAAAAACAGTAGACAATTGGATGCAAGGAAGAACTCCTCAGGTAACACCAGCAGGATACTCTTTCCTCAGTCAATGGGGTTCAGCAAGATATAACACTGCTACTCAGCAAATAGCTTTAGTTTATGACAAACATCATGGTGATAAAGCTTCTAAATATGGTGAGTGGGCAAAGTCTCAGATGAACTATATAATGGGTGATAATCCAATGAATCGCTGTTATATAGTTGGATACAACGATATTTCTGCAACAAAGCCACACCATAGAGCATCATCAGGTTTTGCAACATGCGAGGAAACTGGAGATCAAAGATATGTACTGTATGGTGCATTGGTTGGTGGTCCAGATGCAAAAGATTTCCACAAAGACGTCACGGCAGATTATATCTACAATGAAGTAACAATCGACTATAATGCTGCATTTGTTGGTGCTTGTGCAGGTCTTTACCGCTATTTTGGTGATTCATCAATGCAAATCACACCAGATTTCCCACCACCACCTGGAAACACTGAGGACCCTGAACACCCACTTACTCCTGAATACTGGGTAGAAGGTTTCTGTAAAGATATGGTACAGGATGGTGCAGAAAAAGCTACTGAAATAACAATGTATGTAAAATCTAAAAATGTTACCGAAGCATCGGAAAAGCTTTCAGTAAGATACTATTTCGATTCCACAGGGATGTCCTCTATTGAACCTAACTATATAGAATTAAGAGAGTTATACGATCAAGCTTATGTTGAAGGTGGCGAAGGTGTTGATGGAGTTCTTACAGGTCCTACTAAGTATGAAAGTTCTAAATTAGGTGCTAACAATATCTACTATGTGGAAGTAACATGGGATGGATATCCTATTGCTGGTTCCAATAAGAAATACCAGCTTGCGCTTGGTACTTATGCATGGCAGAACACCTGGAACTCTAAAGATGACTGGAGTCATCAGGATTTGAATACTACTGATGATAACTGGACAGGTGTACCTATGAGAACAGATTACATCTGTGTTTATGACAAAGGTGTTCTTGTTGGTGGTATTGAACCCGATGGAACTAAGCCATCAACTCCAGAAAATCCAGAGCAACCAGATATTATAAAAGGTGATTTAAATGGTGATAAAGAAGTAAATGCGATAGATTATGCAGCCCTTAAAATGCATCTTTTAGGTTCTAAGCTCTTAACTGAAGACTTTTTGAAAGCTGCAGATATGAATGACGACACTTCTATAGATGCAATTGATTTCGCTCTGTTGAAGAAGCAATTATTAGGGATTTAGCATCCATAAACCCTTTATATTTTCTATCAGTGGTAGCGGTCAAATCTCAAACAGTTCTTGACCGCTCCATAGCTAAAAGCCAATAACCATATATTGAAACACTACATTTATGTCAGGTATACAATTCATATGAATACCTGACAGTGGAGTAATTCAATTATTGCTGGTTATTGGCTTTCATTATGCTTATTATTTATTTTACGCTTATTTTTTCTTGTTATTTCCCAAGCGACCTATCTCCTCCACTCCATAATTCTTTATTGTCAACTAATACAGATATCTACCTCATACATCTGTATAAATATAAAATATATCCATACTTTTATTTTTATGGCTTTTAGTATATATTAGTAATAGGAAAAAAATATTTAAATCGTAAACGAACATTGCTTATGTTAATAAAATTAGATAAGGATGAGTATAAAATGACTAAAGAATACGGAATTTTGAAAATAGACCCTTTCCTGCAGTCTTTTGGTGATGATATTGAGTTACGTATGAATCGTTACAAGGAAGTCAAATACATGCTAGTTAAAGATAACAATTCACTTATGTCTTTCGCTAACGGTCATCTTTATTATGGTTTTCATCCAACAGAAGATGGCTGGGTATACAGGGAATGGGCTCCTAATGCACAAGAGATTTCTTTAATCGGAGATTTTAATAACTGGAATGAAAAAACACATACCCTGCAAAAACTGCCAAACGGTAACTGGGAGTTGTTTGTTAAGGGTAAACTTCCACACGACTCAAGAGTCAGACTGAAATTAAAAGCTAATAATACCACATATGATCGTATACCTCTCTACTGTAAAAGGGTTATACAGAATGACCAATCAAGAATTTTTGATGGGGTCATATGGTATCCACCTGAAAAATTCGAATGGCATGATGAGGGATTCAAGCCACAGAAGCCTTTATATATCTATGAATGTCATATCGGTATGTCTGGAGAAAAAGAAGGTGTATCTACATTCTCAGAGTTTGTTGAAAACACATTGCCACGAATAAAAAAATTAGGCTATACTACAATTCAAATTATGGCCATTATGGAGCACCCATATTATGGTTCTTTTGGATACCAGGTTTCAAACTTTTACGCAGTATCCTCACGTTTCGGTACTCCTGAAGACTTCAAAGCACTTGTAGATAAGGCTCATAGCTTAGGTATAGCAGTAATTATGGATTTAGTTCATTCTCATACAGTAAAGAATACAGTAGAAGGATTAGCCGAATTTGACGGAACAGATTATCAATTCTGCCATCACGGAGAAAAAGGCGATCACCCTGATTGGAAAACTCGCCTTTTTAATTATGGAAAACCGGAGGTTCAGCATTTCCTATTGTCTAATATAAAATATTGGCTAGAGGAATACCATTTGGATGGCTTCCGTTTTGATGGCGTAACCTCTATGCTTTATCATCATCATGGCAGAGGAACTGCATTCGATGATTACGAAAAATATTTCTCAATGAATACCGATCTTGAAGCAATAACATATCTTCAATTGTCTACTGAGGTGGCAAAGGAAGCAAATCCAAATTGCATACTCATTGCTGAGGATATGAGTGGAATGCCAGGTATGTGCTTGCCTATTGAAGTCGGCGGTATTGGATTTGATTACCGTCTTGGTATGGGTTTGCCTGACTTATTAATTAAAATGATGAAAACTCAAGATGAATATTGGAATATCGGAACGCTATGGTATGAATTGACAACCCGTAGACCACAAGAGAAAGTAATTGCTTATGCAGAGTCCCATGACCAGGCTCTCGTAGGTGACAAAACACTTATCTTCTGGCTTGCTGACAAAGAAATGTATTTTCATATGGATAAAGCCTCCAATGACGAAGCTATTGACAGAGCTATTGCGTTACATAAAATGCTACGCTTTATTACTTGTATTTTAGGCGGTGACGGCTATCTGAATTTTATGGGAAATGAATTTGGACATCCTGAATGGATTGATTTTCCGCGTGAGGGCAATGGCTGGAGTTATAAATATGCAAGACGTCAATGGAGTTTAGTGGACAACCCATTTTTGAAATATGAGTATCTCAATAATTTTGATGTTGGAATGTTAAGTTTTCTAGCTGACAATGGGATACACGATAGACCTACGTGCCTGCTTTACGTAAATGAAATTAGTAAAACATTAGCATTTACAAAAGGCGATTACACTTTTATTTTCAATTTTCATTCACAAAATAGTTTTGTCCATGAATTAAAAAACACTTCTGAATTTGACATTGTATTTCATAGTGCCTGGCAGAGATTTGGAGGTTATGTAGATGAATTTATTAATGAAGGACTGCTTCGAAATGAGGGTGTTGTAGTAGATCGCAGAACAGCAATTGTTTTAAAATATACAAATAAATAAAGAATAATACTATTTCGAGCTTCGCTCCATCGCCGCAGAAGCGGCTATTTAAAAATGTGATACCACATTTTTAAATGCAAATTAGAATAAGCGACTAAACTTTTCCACAATAAGTCTATTGCTACTGAAACTTATAGGGGCTGTTGCAAAAAATTCTTAACCACATTATATACGTATCGGTTAAAAAACAGATACAATATATAATTATTAAGAGTATTTTGCAACAGCCCCAAATATACCAGTCTAATCCTACCATTCTCTATCAATGTCAAAAACTAAGAATCTTGAAACTAGATAAATTAATAACTAAACTTTCCCAAATAAAAAGCCCATCGGTGTTCGACTGGTAAAGTTGAGTTATTAATTACTTTGCTACTTTTTCAAATGGATTTATCACTGTGCCAATAAATATAGGCAGCTTTGTTCCATTATCAACTATCGCATACACAAATGGGCGATTCAGTAGTACTTTATTTTCAACTGGTGGCATTGCTTTATCTGCCATTTCCACCTTTGTTACAGCACCAGCTTTAGTTCCAACCTCACTTAACTGGATATATGTTTTGTGAAGAATGTCTCTTATATAAATAGATTCAGGAGGAGGTGCCATTTTGCTGAAGTCTGCGACACTAGGGAAAAAGGCATCTACAAAGCCCAACCTCTTGAATGGATCAATTAATTTTACATCAAAACTGTACTCAAACTTAGGTATACCGATATCTGCAGTTTTTCCATCAAGGCTACTGTTTAAAAAGCTTTGGAAGCTGCTTGCGTTAAGAGTCTGTACATAATCCTTTATTGATGTTTTTTCGTTAGGAAGCATTGCTACAAAGCTGTATTTACCACCTTTATATGGTTTGATAAATCCTGTTGCATTCTCACTTTTAAGGAAAGCCTCTTTTGATGAGTTGAAAAATATTCCATTTAAGTAACTGCCGTTTAAGTTTTTAAAACTTGCAAAGCTGGCATCTTCTTTAGCAAATTGCTTTTGCCATTCTGCCTCAAAAAGCAATGCATTAATTAAAAACATCATTGTGTTCTCATCAATTTGATCAATTATTTTATCAATAAGTCCACCTGTTTTATTATTTACCCAATTATTAATATCAGTTACAGTATCAGAACCAAAATCTGATTTAAATATATCAGCCTTGTAATAGTCTGCATTCGTCTGCAAAAAGTTATAATATATGTCATAGCTGTCCTTAAACCATATAGAATTTGCTAATTTAAGTTGATTACCATAAACAGAATCTGTAGTATTATTATTGTTTTGAAGTATTGAACTCATTACATTGTAGTAATAATTCAATTGTTTTACTGAGAATTGATTTTTTGCAAGTAGTTGTTGAAATTGCAACTTGGTATTATTATCAGATCCATTTGAAGTCATTCCCATGGCTAGTACTACAGAGGTAGGTGATACAAGAGAGTTTTTTTCAAAATCAATAGACTCTCTGAATAAATCAAATGAAAAATCCTGTGTAGCTGTAATAAATTTCTGTGGTAAGAACGGCACTTTAACTATATCGTTAGCAGCAATACCATCAGATATATTCTCTGATTCTGCACTAACGGTGCCAATTCCAAATGCTACTGAATTAAATACTAAAGCCAAGATTAACACAAATGATTTTAATCCTTTAAAGGTTACCTTTTTTTCTTGTGTAATAGTTTTTAAATTATTTCCCATCTTCAGCCTCCTATTTTGTAAATTCTTAATTGGGTGTATGATTTCTTATCTTGAGAAATTTCTCAAAAGAAATCTTAAATGAGGTATAATGCCGGTTTTTAGTGGATTAATTTGTTTACAAATTTAACAATAATAATGATGTATTTATTAATAACTCTTGAACTAAAATAGTCAATCCACTTGGCACCTTTTTTTATGAATGGTAGGAATGTATGCATATAAATTTTAACATATTTTGGTTACACTTACAACAACACCTTAGCCGTCATACCAATTAAAACCAAAAACTAAAAAACCTTTCCGAAGGTTTTTTTAATACCTTGGAAAGGTTCTTTATAATATTATAATTAGCTTTTGTCAACCTAAGCTAGACCTAAAATATTAACACCTTTATTTAGTAGTATTATTTTTTAGGAAGTGTAGTAACAATGCCGAGCAAATATTGTTTCAAAATTGCAAAGTCAATTGAATCTACTGTCTTATCAAGATTAAGATCCATTGATTCCTCGTATCCATGATTTGGATTCAATAAGAAATCTATCTTAAACTTTGCATAATCTATTGCATCAATATTACCGTCTTTATTGTAATCTCCGTATTTAATTATTGGATCTGGGTCATCGTCAGGCTGTGCTGGAAAAGCATATTTAACCATTCCATCTATAATTTCAGGGAACTTAAACTGACAGTTTCTTCTATCTAAGAAACCAAATAATTCTCCAGTACCTGAGAAGTTATTGTTATCCCACAATACACAAACTATTCCACGTGACCTAGCTTGTCCAACATAGTATGACATATACTCTACTCTTGTCTTAAGATTATTCTTATCTACTGCACCACATTCTCCGATTACTGCTGGAATTCCTCTACTAGTATACTTGTTGTAAACGTTATCCATAAACCAAGTAACTTCGCTTTGATCTGTTGAATTATTCATATTCCAAGTATTTACACCGCCATCAGCCATTGCTAATCCGCAAAAACCCCATGGGCAATATGCATGTACAGATACTATTAACTTACTATTAGCTGAATCATTTGGCATTCTGAAATAATCGTTTGTTGCTCCATCAGGAGATGCAACATATCCAGGAACCATTAGGTATCTGCTTGCATTTTTTCCGCCTGTTGCACGTACTGTATTAACAAAATCTTGATTTAGTGTATTAATACAATTAATTGCATCACGTACATCTGAATTTGTGAGCTCAGGCCACCACTCATTAGCATGTCCTACAAGACGAGGCTCATTCATGCCTTCAAAAATAAGATGATTGTCATAATTTGCAAACTTAGTTGCTATTTGTGCCCAAATTTTAGTAATATAGTTTCTTGAAGTATTCAAATATTGACTGGTTGGAAAATATCCTCTTGATTTATCACAATCGTGATGACAGTTCAATATTACATACATTTTATTGTCTATACAATAGTTAACTACTTCTTGAACACGATTCATCCACTGTTCATTAATCTTACAGTCTGAGCCAGTTACATGTACACTCCAACTAACTGGAATACGTACAGTATTGAATCCCTTTGCTTTAACTGCATCAATCATTTGCTTAGTAGTTTTTATTCCGCTCCATGATGTTTCATAATCTAAATCATTTGTAATATTTGTGCCGTTAAAAGCATCAAATGTATTACCTAAGTTCCATCCAAGTCTTAACCCTTTTGCAAAATTCATTGCATCATTATTCGGAATGTTCTTATCTTGAATATTAAGATTCGGAATAAGTGATGCATCATACGCATTAGCATTTTGCATTGGCAATAATGCTGTAAAAATCATTAAAAAACATAGTAAAAAAGCTATTGTCTTTTTCATCAGACTACCCCCTAATATTTTCATAGCAGAGCTATGGATAATTAATAGTATTAATTTACTGATACCTTTAGTTTTTCTATCTATTAAACTTTATCTATCAATTTATTTGATTTATCTTTTGTATTATGAAATAACACTTATAAATAGACAATAATGTTGCAAACACCAAGCAGAAGTGAAAAAATATGTATTACAAATGCTGTTGTCTAGATTAATACAAAACAGCCGTATTAATCTAACAAATCCTTAATCTTATATTGGACTTTCTAAATCCTTTTTCTATCTGTCACCTCCTCTACTCACCTTTACTTAGCACATACAAAATTTTGTGTTATTCCCTACTAGGCTTCTTCTGTTCTTTAATACAGAATCCTTTACATACTGAACAATTATATATAGATTTCCTTACATACAGGAACCTATATATAGAATCCCTTACATATAGTATCTGTTTTAAATGGCTTTAAGTGGATTCAGCCAAATAATGACAAAATAGTAGTCCTAGCATTTTTGTCCTATTTATATTATAGGTTCTATTGTAATAATATTCAAGTAGATAAAAGATATAACAATGCACTAATGCTTGAATTTTTGATGTTATTCCCTATTAGGTTACTGATTCTGCATGCTCAAAAATTCCACTATCAGCTATTTGTATATGACTTTCAGCAAAATAATACAAAAACAGTAACCACAACAAATAGTATTTTCTCCCAATAAAAAAACGAACTACACCTTCTATAATTTGGATTAAAACCAAGTTTTGAAAGTGCAGTTCACCAACTCTAATGTAGACCTTACAAAGTATTTTATATAGGGATACACTTAATCCTATACATTCTTAATAAATCACATATATTAATTTCATTTTATAACTGCTTGATTTATCTCATCGTATAATTGCTTGATTAATCTCTTAATTTCATTAACTACATCATCTTTATTAACCTTTAAGGAAATCTTTTTATCTCTGCTGCTAATTTCGACCAAGTTTTCCTTCATGTTTCTTGGGCTAACAACAACTCTTAGTGGAATTCCTATTAAATCTGCGTCTGCAAACATTGCACCAGCACGCATATCTCTATCATCATATAAAACTTCGATGCGTTCACTGAGAAGCTGCTCATACAAAGAATCACTGAAATTTCTTGTTTCTTCATCATCTGCTCTAATACAGCAAAGCTGTACTTCCCAAGGAGCAATTGTTATAGGCCAAATAGGGCCATATTCGTCATGACGAGCTTCGCATATTGAAGCAGCTGTTCTTCCAACTCCTATACCATAACATCCCATAATAGGATACTGGCTTTCTCCATTTGCATCTACATACTGCATATCCATAGCCTTTGTGTATTTTATTCCTAGTTGGAATATATTCCCCACCTCAATTCCTCTACAAATTGAGATTGCCTTTTTACCGCATTCAGGACATATGCCTCCATCAGTAATTTTAGTAACATCATTATATTTAACATCACCACAATCACGTTGAATATTGAAGCCCTTTATATGTGTATCAACCTTATTAGCACCTGCTACAAAATATTCAATTCCCTTTAATGAGGAGTCAAATATAACCTCCACATTTGCTGGTAAGCCTATTGGTCCAATAAATCCAGCGGTTATTCCGCTTTGCTCTGTAATCACTGCAGGATGTACCTTTTCACCAACTGCTTTTGTCAATTTTGCTTCATTTACCTCTAAGTCTCCTCTTAAGAAAACTATAATATATTTGTCATCACTATTTTTCTGATATACTACGGCTTTGCACATATTTGTAATAGGTATATTTACGAATTTTACTACATCCTCTATTGTACTTATATTAGGTGTTGCAATTTCTTCCAAATCTCCAATTGATATATTACTATCATTAATTATTACACTTTCCGCAGCTTCCATATTTGATTTATAATCACACTCCCTACAAATAGCAATGGAATCTTCACCTGCTGGAGTCAATAGCATATATTCATGTGAAATACTTCCACCCATCATTCCAGAATCAGAAGCAACAGCCACTACCTCAGGTATACCGCATCTAGCATATATTCTATTATACGCTTCATAACATTTTGCGTAATACTCTTCCAAATCTTCCTGTGATGTATGGAACGAATAAGCATCCTTCATCGTAAACTCACGCACTCGAATAAGACCAGCTCTAGGCCTTGCTTCATCACGAAATTTTGTTTGAATCTGGTAAATCATAAATGGATACTTTGCGTAACTTTGAGCATATTCACGTACTAAATGAACAGCTGCTTCTTCATGTGTCATTCCCAACACCATTTTGCTATCATTACGATCTGTAAACCTTAATAATTCTTCACCAACACTTTCATATCTTCCAGACTCTTCCCATAAGCTTCCAGGTAATACTACTGGGAATAAAACTTCTTGTCCATCAATTCTATCCATTTCTTCCCTAATAATGTTTTCTATTTTTTTGAGAATTCTTTTTGTAGGTGGAAATAAGGAATATATACCATTCGCTACATTTTTTATATATCCACCTTTTATCATTAATACATGACTATCTATAACACAGTCTGCTGGACGTTCCTTGAATCTTTCTCCAATAAGATTTTTTACTTTCATTTTTTTAATTAACATTAATCTATTAAAGGGGTTGTTGCAAAACAAGAAATAATATATCAACAATAAACTGCTTAAATAGTACTCCCATGCAGTATATTTCTATGGCTCGCTCGTGTACTATTCAAGTAATAAGTCATCGGTATACAGAAATTGTTGTTTTGCAACATTCCCACTATATTAATGTTTTCTCCTTTCCCAATATATCCATGATCAAAAAAGATTTATCATGAACTTCCCATTATTTTTAATTTATTTAGTCTTATGTCCATCCTTATATTTTAACACATACCTGCTTAACCAACCAATAATAAATCTTTAATTTTTCTTATATAAATAACTCTATCTCTCCCTATACTTTGTTTAATTTATTTCCTTGCTACATTTACAGTATAAAACTCCTTCAGCTCACTTTTTATTTCATCTGAAAGATGATGCCACCTGATCCCCTGTATTGCACCTTCTAAAGCATATAGCCTGTTTATGCATGCCGAAGCATCAATTTCTTTTATTTTTAGCCAACTATGCTTGCTTCCAATTTCCTTTAGCTGCTCAACTGTTTTTATACCAACCTTATTTAGCTGTTCTTCTACCACTTTTCCGATATTCGGCAACTTTGCTAATTCACCCATATTACATGTTACCCCCTCTAATTTATGTTTATAACGCCTAGATTCAAAATGAAATTTTTCGATTGTAGAAAAATTTCATTACATCAGCGGCGTTTCATCGAGGCGGGACATATTCTCACCGCCTGATAACCAAAGTGCTACCCGCCACTTATAGAAGTGGGGGACATTTTCTTGCCTCGTTATATTATATAATAGTACGTTTTGAAATTACAGTTTTTGTATTGAAACATATTTCTAAACAGTAGAATTGTCCAATTTCTATAACAAATATCAGTGTTTAATAACAAGAATTTGGGGGTATATATATTAAATACTTTCATAATATATATTTAAATAATTTAAAAGGAGAATTTAATATGTTAAACCCAGAAATCACAAAGCTTATTAATGAACAAATAAATAAAGAGCTTTATTCCTCTTATCTTTATCTCGATATGTCAGGATATTATTCAGATAAAAGTCTTGAAGGCTTTGAAAATTGGTTTTATATACAAGCTCAAGAAGAAAGAGACCACGCTATGCTATTCAGAACATACCTGCTGAACAATGACGAAAAAGTAGTTTTAACATCAGTGGCAGCTCCTGAAAGCAACTACAATGACTTTAAAGAACCTCTGTTAGCAACATTAGAGCATGAAAAGACAGTAACCGCTTCCATTAATAATATTTATGCTGTAGCTTATCAAGAAAGAGACTTCCGTACAATGCAATTTTTAGATTGGTTTGTAAAAGAGCAAGGTGAAGAAGAGAAAAATTCTTCAGATTTAATAAGCAAATTTGATTTATTCGGAAATGACTCAAAAGGATTATATATGCTCAATCAAGAACTTGGCACAAGAGTATATACGGCTCCTTCGCTGGTTCTATAGAGCATATAGAAAACAAGAATAATTCTTCAACTTTTGTACTTGTATATCTTAAAGATAATACTTTAGATGAAATAGATTTCGCTCTAAACAGCAAAAAGGTTAGCTTTCAACTATTAATCCATCTGAAAGCTAACCTTTTGTATTTTCTATAAAAAACATGTTATATCTGGACCTTTATAATTTGACCCAATTGAAGCGAGTCTGGTGTCACCATGCAATCAAATGCCAGAACCCTTACTCCTGCTGCAACTGCTTCTCGTAGTGCCTTTCCAAATCCAGGGTGAGTCACATCATTAGGTATAAGGTACTTAGCAGGTTTAAACTGAAGAACAAATACCAGATAAGCTTCATATCCCTCCTTCATAACATCAATTAAATGATATAAATGTTTTACACCTCGTTCTGTTGGTGCATCTGGAAAAGCCGCTACCCCATTATCTTCTAAGGTTACTCCTTTTACTTCAATAAAGGCTTTACGTTCCTCATCTTCAATATAAAAATCAACCCTAGAATTTCCATGCTTTTTCTCAGGACAAACCAATGTAGGCTTTAAATATAACCCTCCTACTTCAAGCCATTCCTTTACTACTTTATTTGGAGCCTGAGAATCAATGTTCACTAGTAGTTTATCTTTCTCTACTGCAACTAAATCATATTTGGTTTTCCGATTAGGATCATTATTTTCTTCCAAATATACCGTACATCCATGTTGTAAGAGTTCCTTGCACCGCCCTGTATTCTTTACATGGCATATTTGAACAACACCATCCACTTCTGCATGTGCAATAAACCGATTTGGACGGTCAATAAATTTTGCCTTGTGTATATTTCTATATTTCATCGTTAAGTTTTTCTCCCTAAATGTAAGCTTCGCATTCCATAAGCTCCTGTGTTTGAATCTTTAAAAAGTGCAATTTGTGGAGGCATAAAAGTAAGTACAATTATAATAAAAATTAAAAATATTAACCCCATCCATCCTAACAAATTGGCTTGTTGTGTCATAAAGCATTGTGTCCTTAATAGCGTGAAGCTAACAAAATACGCCACAAGCGTTCCCAAAACAAAAGTTCCGATATCTGCAGCAAGATAATTACGACCTATAATACCCGAATAAGTATAAAACGAAATAATAATAGTAATCATACCTATAAAAATTGATAGTACTCTTATTGGGACAAAGTTAGCTATTTTCTGTCCATATGTAAAATATTCGATAACAGAATAGAAAAGCATTGGTGTAAACAACAGCTTTGTGTGCTCCCATATACTTTCATTGACAGGACTAAGCATTGCAACTAACACGTTTTCCCCTGACCATTCATAAACAAAATGTATAATTGTGCCTGCTATTAAGGTAAACATTACTCCCATAATATGTATTTTTAGAATATTCATTAATAAAACCCCCATTCTTATTTTATGGATTTATCAATTAAGTTAATCTCATATTCTACAAGATTAACTTATTATCCTCTAATCATATTTTATGAACTTCACCTTTATGCCATGTTTAAATTGTTCAATTAGTATATTACTCAAACTTCGCACATAAAAATCTATTGGTGTGGTAGCATATTCAACTGAGAAGTTGAGTATATTACTACACCTTTACGACACCACTTAAAGCAAAAAACAAGGTCAACGCCCACATATTAAATACGTTCATTGACCTTGTTAATTTATTTAACTTATTTCATTCTTCTTCAGTTACCTACTTTAACTAGAACTCACAATATCCTGGTGTCCTAGGGTAAGGTATTACATCACGTATATTGTCTACTCCTGTTACATAAATCAAGAATCTCTCAAAGCCCATTCCAAATCCCGCATGGTCACATGAACCAAATTTACGCAAATTCAAATACCAATACAATTCTTCAGTACCAATACCCAATTTCTCCATTTTGCTGCAAAGTAAATCGTATCTTACTTCTCTTTGGCTTCCACCCATCAATTCTCCTGCATCTGGTACCAATAAATCTACAGCAGCTACTGTTTCATTATCATCGTTCTGATACATATAAAATGCCTTAATGTCTTTAGGCCAATCGTAAACAAACACTGGTCCGTTAAAGTACTCCTCTGTTAAATATTTTTCATGCTCACGAGCTAAATCCTTGCCAAACTCAGGCTTAAATACAAACTCGTTTGGAGCTTTCTGTAATATCTCAATTGCATTTTTATGTGTAACTCTGGCAACCTTTGAATCCTTTAATTTTTCTAAGCGCTTAATCAGCTCAATTTTGGTATATCCCTGTAAGAATTCCAGTTCATCCTTTGCCTTGTCTAATATATATGAAACTATGCTTTTCAAGAAATCTTCTTCAATATCCATTAATTGATTTAAATCACAAAATGCTATTTCAGGCTCAATCATCCAAAATTCTGCCGCATGAGTTTTTGTATTTGAATTCTCTGCTCTAAAGGTAGGTCCAAAGGTGTATATCTTACCAAACGCCATCGCAAAGGTTTCTCCTTCAAGCTGACCTGTAACTGCCAAAGAGGATTTCTTACCAAAAAAATCTTCTTCGTATTTGTTGTTGTCCAAACATGTTACTGTAAATGTATTACCTGCACCCTCAGCATCATTGCCTGTTATTATTGGAGTGTGAACATAAACATATCCTTTGTTTTGGAAATATTCATGTATAGCCATTGCAGCTAAACTTCTAATTCTGAATACAGCCTGAAATATTCTAGTACGTGGACGTAAATAAGCTATTTCACGTAAAAATTCAATTGAGTGCTTCTTAGGCTGTAAAGGATAATCTTCCGGAGCATCTCCTATCAAAACAATATCTTTTGCATTAATCTCAATATTTTCAGCATTTACAGCACTTACAACAACAGTTCCTTCTACGCTGATAGCTGCTCCTATATGAATACCCTTTATATCATCAAAATTCGCTAAAGTATCCTCATATACTATTTGAATTGATTTAAAACATGATCCATCAAAGAAATCAATAAAGCCCATTTTCTTTTGCTTTCTATGATTTCTTATCCAACCATTAAGCTTTACTTCCTTGCCAATGGATGCTTTTTGCTCACTATACAAATCACTTATATACATTTCTGAACTTCCTTTCTCTTAAAATCTATATTAAAAAAATGTTTTAAAACTTTCAAGCATATCCTTCAAACCGTTAGCGTTATTTCCGCTACCTCTTGCAAGATAAGCTGATCCTCCACCCTTACCATCTAAATACGATAATACTTTCTTAATAACACCATTTGCATTACAGCTCTTAGATAATTCTTTGTCAATTGCAATAGTCAACTGTACTTTATCCTCAACAACACTGTAGAAGCAAACTACGCCTTTAATAATCTCAGCTACTCTTATTGCTTCATCACGCACTTCATCAGTCATTGCAGCATACTCATTTGTTATATATGAAATTCCGCTTGAACTTTGCATAGTTTTCTGGCTAATCTGCTCCTTAGTCATAACAGAAAATTCTGCATCGTTAGTCTGTTCCTTTTTAGTTCCTAATGTATCTAATTTAGCGAGAATTTGCTTCTTTCCAACTCTTAGTTTAGCCGAAATTTCATTCAACATATTTAATTCTTCCTGAATATAAAGCACAGCTTCATTTCTGGTTAAAGCAACAATTCTTCTGATTCCTCTTCCTGCACTTTCTTCAGAAACGATTTTGCAGAAACCAATCTTACCTGTTGAAGAAATATGTGTTCCTCCACATAATTCTTTTGATACATCTCCGAAAGAAACCATTCTAACTAAATCAGAGTATTTATCACTGAAGAATGCTAATGCACCATCTTTTACAGCCTGCTCGTAAGTAGTTTCCTTTACGTCTCTAATATAGTTTTCTCTAATATATTTGTTTACAGTTGCTTCAATTGAATCTAAAACATCACTTTCCAGCTTATTATCGCAATGGAAGTCAAATCTCAATCTGTCATCTGTAACAAGAGAACCTGCTTGTTTTACACTATCACCCAAATGAACTCTTAACGCTTTTTGAAGCAAATGGACCGCTGAGTGGTTAGCTTCAATATTTGTTCTGCGTTCAGTATCAATCTTCATATTAACGGTTTGGTCAATTCTAGCTTGTCCATTTATTACAGTTACAAAATGGAAGAATACATCTTCAGCTTTTTTCACATCCGTTACTTGAAGCTGCATATCACCTCTATCCATTATACCTGTATCAGCAATCTGTCCACCGCTTTCAGCATAGAAACAGCTTCTGTCTGTTACTATAATTGCCTGCTCATTTGTACCAACTGCTTCAACCTCTTCATTATCTTTAATAATTCCAATTATATGTCCAGTACATGATGTATTTTCATATCCAACAAACTCTGTTTTCTGGAAATTATCAGCTATATTTTTTAGATTTGCTAAGCTGCTTCCATTTCCACCTTCTTCATTCAAACCTAATTTTGATATTTCTTTGTGGTGCTTAATTTCATTATCATACTCTTCTTTATCAATAGTCATTCCATGCTCTGCAGCATAATCCAATATAAAATCAAATGGCAAGCCATAGGAAGTAACTAAAACAAAAGCATCTTTTCCAGAAATAGTTGTTTTACCTTCGCACATTTTTTCAATTCTAACAGTTCCATCCTTTAAAACTGTTGAATAGCTGTCCACTTCTTTATTGAATACAGAATGAATTTGTTTTCTATTTGTTTCGAAATGTCCATAATATTTCTTATAGTGCTCAATAACTTTATCTATAACCTCTTGATAATTGAAATTGTCCACTTTGTATTTAGACAGAATAGTACAGCATTTACGAATCAGCTTACGTGGTATATATCCTCTGCCTGTATTACTTGGAACAGCACCAGCAGCTAATAATATAGTAGCAGTTCTCAAATGATCTGAAAGTATATTAATTTTTTGCTCAGGTATATCGGAATTTGGATTCAGACTTGCGCATTGCTTCTTTATGATATCTACTATAGGGCGAAGTGAATCAATTTCGTATACAGAATTAAGCTTATTGAGAGTCATAGTAAGTCTTTCTAAGCCTGCGCCTGTATCTACGCTTTTAAACTTCAGAGGTTCATAAGTTCCATCACCCAATTTATTTAATTGCATGAAAACGCCTGCGTTCCATATTTCTATATAACGTTTTTTAGTGTCAAATTCTCCGCCTACTACATAAGCTTCTCCAAATTCTTCACCTGTATCATAAAATACTTCTGTACAAGGTCCGCATGGGCCAGTTTCAGCAGTAGGTCCCCAGAAATTATCTTCAAATGGCTGAGGAACAATATGGCTTCTATCCATTCCAACTTTTTGCCAAAACTCTATAGATTCTGTATCAGGCTCAAGATTTAATTCCTTTGAACCCATAAATACAGTAGCATATAACTTTTCCTTTGGTATTTTTAGTCCTTCTGTAAGCAATTCAAATGCAAGTTTTATAGCATCTTCTTTAAAATAGTTGTTAAACGACCAGCTACCTAACATTTCAAAGCTTGTTAAATGGTGTCTGTCACCTATATCATCAATATCTATTGTTCTTATACAAGGTTGAATATTGCAGAGATTGCTGGCAGGTGGAACTTCTTCTCCAGTAAAATAATTTTTTAATGGAGCCATTCCAGAATTAATAAATAATAGTGTAGGATCATTTTCAGGAATTACAGAAGACTCTGATATCTTTTTATGATTATGTTTTTGGAAATACTCCAAAAATGTTGTTCTGATTTCATCACTTGTAATCTTATACATATTGCTCCTCCAAATCAAAATAAATCTTCTCAATTAGCTATGAATTATATCATATACTGCGTTCAATATCAATAAACAATGCATATTGTCTCCTGTTCCGACAATTTATTTGCTACTAAATAAGCACATTTTTTGTTTTCAAGTATTTCACAGTATATTAAGCATATAATGGGTGTAGCCAGCCAACACTTTTGACACAAAAATTAAAAAAATCTCAAGATTATTGACAAAAAACAAAGACCTATCAAAGTATAATTATACATTATATTTGGAAGGTCTTTTAATTTCAACTCATTTTTTGAGTTCTGTATCTTTTTTAAAAGATTTAGTTTTTCGCTCCTCGTCTAACAGGTATCTACTTAACATTTTTTGTCCAATAGGAGGCAATCACGCTTTCATAGCGAAGCACCCTTTCTTAATGACTTCTGACTTTGAAAATCAATAATAATACCACTTTCAACAATGTTTTGATTAGGTGCTTCCTGCTTTTCAAGAGATTTTGAATCAGTTTCTATAAGCCTTTTTATATAGTTTGTAATAATTCTCTTTGAGAGTGGAGATAGTCTTTTATACATTCTCCATATTTGAGCACGTCTCCCTTTATAACTTGGTTCTAATTGAAATAATTCATATATACGGACATATACTTCTATACGCATATTTTTGGTAAGATTCAAATACACAGTAAATATATCCGCATCATCAATAACGGCTTCTTTAGATATACTATTCTTGGTCTTACAAGTTTCTTCATTAAGGCAACTGCAAGTAACTTCTATAGCTTTTGAATCATTCCTTAAAAACATGTTTATAAGGTACATTATTTCCGTTTTCCTGTCGTCTGAAAGCTTATTATACTTATCTATGAGGTAATTATTATTTGACGCTATAGCTTTCAAATCGTTTCTAGTATCCAACAGAATTTTTTTTTCAGAATCTGTATACATTTCCGCATCCTCCTTGTTTAACCCTTTGGAGTATGCTAGAATGTATGTAGCAATACCCTTTCAGGGTTTTGTTAGTGAAGGAAGTCCGTTCGGGGTCGCCAAACTACGAAACGGGCTTTCTTTTTATTTGTTTTTAGCTTCTTGGACTTGCATCCATTTTTCAATCTCACTCTTGAGATATCTGAGACTTCTATCCTTTCCATAATAAGGCATACCTTGTTTACGCCAATTACTAGCTGTCGCCTTGCTTATTTTTAACCACTCGCACAACTGTTTTGTTGTTATAAGTTCTTCCTGCAAGTTTCCGCCTCCCTTTATGTTCAATAGGTTTAATAAGTACAGTTTTAATTATATGTTTAATAAGTTCAACTTGTCAAGCCTATTTTTACTTAAAAGGTATGTATTAATCTCTAAGAGCTTTTTCGATAGTATCTCTTATTTCCTCTTGGTCTTCTTTGCTTATACCTAAAAAGGGACGTGCTGGAATGTTTACTTTGACTTTCTTCTTAGTAACCCATTTACCACCACTAACTTTAAAACGTAAGCCTTTTGGACTTTCCGCACGTATGGTTCGACGTGCTCCAAATTGGTGTGTTCCTGCATAGATGGTATTTGTTCCAACTACTGCTCCTGCTCCATCTCCGTAAGACTTTATAGAGTTTTTTAGTCGAGCAGTTTTAGTTAAGGTTACACCGCCGTCTTCTGAAGCTCTAATTGAGTTGCGCCACTTCTTTCCGTCTGGTGCTTTCTGTGTACTAAACCTTTCTACAGTGCTTGAACGTAATCCTTCACCAATCGCTTTATTAATACCCTTTTTATCTATGTTTTTAAGCTTCTGCAATTTTCTTAAAAGCTGTCTTGTGTCACCTTCAAGTCGGATGCTGGGCATGTACTTCACTTCCTTTTGTCAAATATATTGAGAAAGATAACTGAGTAAAGAAATTTTTATTGACGTAAATATATATACTTTTTTTAAATATCGTTTTTACCCCCGTTATTATTCGTGTTAACGGGGGTAAAACTTTCTTTGTATATCTATTCTATCAAACACTATTAAAACGTCTTATATGGCATTTAAAGCAATTACTTGTCGTACTTATTTACTTCTTCATCTGTAAGCCCCATAAGTTCACTAGCTCTATTATTTTTGCTGTTATGCTTGCTTGTACTGTGAGTATCATCCTTTAAATATTGAAGTTCACCAATTGGAATGACTGGTAAAGACTGATTAACAAAGGTCTTGAAAATTTCAAGGTCTTTAAGTGCAAGCTGTTCTGCCCATTCTTTTTGAAAGGGTGCTATTTTACCATTTTCTAATGCAAGCCCTACAACCTTATCACATTCCTTTTTATAAGCTCCTTCAACAAAGAATTTGAAGCCGTCAACATCCTCCGCACAGCGTTTATATGCCCATTCAGTTTGAGACGGTTCTATTTGTCCAATTGATAATGCCATTTGTACAAGTTCTGCATTTTCAGCATTAGCCTTTTCAACTTTCAATTTATTAGAGATACTCTCCGTTTCTGCCTTATCGCTTATAAGCTGTTTAACTGTACTAAGTATTTCATCAAGGGTAGCATTATCTTTCAATCCCAGTTCTTTTGCAATGGTTGTTAATACGTCCATTTTAAGCTGTGTATTCTTTGGCTGTTGTTGTGAATCGGTGTTTTTATCGTTTAATTCATCAGTCTGCTGATCCACAATATCAATCCCTTTGTTCATGCTATTTATAATTGCTGACATTCCATCAATTGCAGGCGTGTTAGTCAATGCCACAGAATGGAGTGCAATAGCTTTTCCAGTATTCTTGTTTACTAGAACAACAGGAGAAAGATATCTATACTCCTTCGCTTTTATGTATGACTTTGCTTTGTCAGTCCATTCTACCTGTGCATATATTCCATCATTATTGAGAATAAGTTCTTTTATCCATCCACCAGCAGGAGCTTCCTTATTCTCTAAAGTCTGGTGTTCATAGTCAACGACAATATCAACCTTATGAGCGAGAAAGCGTTGATTCATAGTGACATAAGAGCTACTATCTACAATAAAGTCTCCTTTTTGAGAACATACATTCCCCAACGGTAAGATTTTAATAACCTGTGGAATGTTTTCAATATTTACACTGTTCGCCATCATATATGAATTATTTCCCATAGTTAACTACCTTTCTATTTAAAAATATGAATTAAATCTTAGCCCACAGGTGTTTCCGTAGTCGATTGCTCAGCTTCTTCTCCTGTTGAACCATATGCTAGTTGCCACAAGCCATATCCTGCATTATAACGACCGTCAACTCCATATAAGTATTCTTTACGCATAAAAACATTTTCGTCATTCTCACTGTCAAGTGCTACAAGTTTAGCTTTTTCTCTTAACTGAAAAACAAACGGTCTAATAGCTCTTTTAGTACAAAGCAGATACCATTGGTTTGGATAGTCTGCAAGCTCTGGCACAACTAAAAGCTCACAAGTATTTTTATTTACATTTGTACTTCCTGCTATAAGGTCAGCAAAAAGGATTTCTCTTGCAATCGCTTCATTTTGTGGAGAAACAACCAGTAAATTGGGAACAATTTTTAATGACTTGCCATTATCGCCTTTTATAAGCATCATTTGTGTTCTTGCTTCGTTATAGGATGAAGCTGACAGTTTCTTTGTACCTTTGTTACTTTGTTTAGCAATGCTTTTTAATTGAGAAGGATGGTCTGTAGCAAAAAAAGATTTGTCATCATAACACTTTTGTGCAAATCCTTGACCTAACAAAGTAAAAACAAGTTCATCAGGATGTCTTTGGGTGTTCTCTGCTAAGTCCTGCACAAGTGGCTTATATATGCCTATTTTGTCATCTGCAATATTATCCCTGTCAACTGCAATAGTAAGTTCAAAGTGTTCATTTTTAATGTTATAAGAGTGAGCCATTAGATTTTGAATCTGTCTGTCTCCTATCCATTGTCGCATACTCGGCATCTGTCCGAGCCACGTGTAATTTTCATCACTGCTTGCGGAAGGAACTTCCATTGCCACTCTCTTGTAATTCTGTTCAACTGTCTCCAATGTTTGATTAAACACTGTATTGAAGCTTGAGTAAATATCTTTTAATGCCTGTTGGTTTACTATCATTTTGTTTTCCTCCTACTTTCTGTAAAATATGATTTATGTACTTGCTTTTAAAAAATTTACTTTTTGTTAGTGTTACCTCGATTTCTCGAAGTCTTGTCAGTGTCCGCTTTTTCTATAATCAATTGCACCCAGCGTTCACTTATATTGTATTTCATGGATAATTCGAAAGAATTAAATCCATTAAACTCTTTTCGGATTTTTTGGTCACGCAAACTACGTAACATTGTCTCAGCCTTTGGAAAATAAAAGGTTGAACCTCCTATTAAAGTCAAAACTTCAAGAAGATTCTCTGTACCAATTTTTTCAGCAATAGTCTTGCATATTCCATCTGGAATCATATCTGTTGTTAGCTCTTGCACCCATGTGTCTGACATGACTTGCACCTCCATTTTGTGTATATTTATAACTATATAGTAGAACTATTTCGAAGAATATTATATATGTATCACTTCATAGAACTGCTTCTTGAATGTTTTTTGACAAGTAGAAAATATTGAATAAATATTTATTTTTTATGTATATTTATTCATATTATTGTAGAATTGCTTTTTAATATTTTATTCTAAAAAAAATGCCTATAACGCTTGAATTAACTGCAATTCTGCAATAATTTTTAAATTATGCTATTTTGCAGAATTGGCTTAATTTATAGCATTTCTTGATAATGCTATAATGTCACATTGAAAAATACCATATATGGAATGTTAAAAATATGGGAAACCCCTTTATTTAAGCCAATGTGACAGGCTTTTTATAAAAATGTAACTTTGTCACTTTAAAACAGAATTAATTTTGGAGTAATCAGCCATCAAAATCACAATTTTGCACGACTGAATTTTATTCTTGCTTATTTATAAACGCTTGCATTTTCAACTTTCTAGGCTTTTTCTTTTTTATGAGTAACGCTCACTAACGCAACGTGTACACGTTATTACATATTTTAAAAAGTAAATCAAAAATTTATAGTAGTAAAAACAAATAAAAATTGCCCAAACCTTTTAAAATAAATAGTTTGAGCAATTTTTAAATAATATTGTTACAGTTATATTACAATCTCAATATTTTTGTCATTGAATCTTTTTATATCTTGCGTAATCCTGCTTAAATACTGGCTTTTCTCAACTTCTCTCGTTGCATCTCGGGTTATCTCGTATTGTCAAATGTTCTGTCTGGTTACAATGGGATAATTTTATTTTTCACATTGTTCTGACTTTTTAATCTTTAATGTAATTTATATATAAAAAATAGAACTAATAATATGTTTTACAATACACCATACTCTAATTAATTCAAAATATATTAACAGTTTACTCAGTAAGACTGTCAGCATTTTCTGTTTAGAGATGGAGAATTTGTAATCTAAATAATATAGTTCTAACAGTATTATTATTTATGCACCTTATGTTAAAGATACCATCATATATCATAACAAGAAAAACAAAATCATTAAAATTGAATAATCCTTTTATTCTGGTAGCATAGCTATTATTTTTTCAAGTAGCAAATATACTGTAGTAGCAAAATAATTGGGACACTTATCATCTTTACTTTTATGTAACATTTTTGCTCTTGCAATAGCTTGTCTGATTTTATATTCGTTATAATGCTTTGGTAAAATATGTTTTGTATCCTTCATAGGAGCATTAGCATCGTTTCGCAATCTCTCTCTAAAATGGTTTGTTGGCTCGTATGCATGGTCATCTGTTACAGCAAATGATTTATCTTTTTCATTAATTTCAACATGATGCAACAGCAACCACATATCAAAAAATGGATTGCTAATTGCATAACCGTACCCTTTTTCATCATTTCATCAATGTATCTTCCCACTCACCAATCCATTCAGGAGATGTATTATTATCAACATCTGTGACAATTTAATTCAATATTTCATCGACTAAATTTGATGCTTATTTTTCTCCCCAGTGCATAAAGTTTTATCACTAGTAGTTCTTTCTATCAGTTTAATCATAATAGTATCAATTAATGGTAATGAGCTTGAGGATATAGATTCTTTAATCTGCTATATTCTTATTTTGCAATCCCAACCTGTATAGGTTTTGATATTGTTAGCACACGTCCAGTTCCAAGTTGTCCAAACATATTATCACCCCACGCCCATACTGTTCCATCCTTACCTAAAGCTAATGAATGACCTGAACCTGCTGAAATATTAATAATCTCTCTCAATCCTTTTACCATCTTTGGTTTTTCATTACTTATAACCGTTCCATCACCTAATTGTCCCTTCTCATTTTTGCCCCACGTCCAAACTGTTCCATCCTTTTTCAAAGCCATATAATACCCATCACCGCAAGCAATTGATATAATGTCATTTAATTCACTGACTTTTACAGGTGTTCTCTTCTCTATATGCGTGTCATTTGTATAATAGCTTCCTAATTCATAAACAGTTCCGTCCTTCTTTAATGCAGCAAATGCGTCATCCCCACCTGCAATAGCAGTTATTTCAGAAAGTCCTTCAATTCTAGTTGGATTGCTTATGATAAATTTATCTTTATTACTTGAAATAAAGAAATTACTTCCCCACCCCCAAACTGTTCCATCATCTTTCAAAGCAAAGGAACTATATCCAGAAATTGCGATTGCTTTTATATTAGATAACGTATTTACTTTTATCGGAGTGTCACTATCATTGGTATCCCCACTGCCTAATCCTCCGAAAGTGTTACTCCCCCATGAATATACAAAACCATCTTGTTTAAGCGCCATACTGTGGGAAAATCCGCCTTTTATATCAGCAACATTATCTAGTACTATATCATCACTGAATGAGCTATCCCAAACTGTTCCATCCTTTTTAAGAACAGTCAAATTAAAATATGCTGCAGCAACAGATTTTGTATTTTTAAAAGGATTAAGTGTAGTTGGTTTCGTTATATAATCACCCTTGTCAATAAACGTTGGAACTGCACCCATTCCTAAGATTTCACCATCATTTGTTACTAAAAGCGAACTATTATCATTGGCATGAATTGATGAGATAGTATTTGATTTCATAACACTTGTTGGATTTAATAACCCTTGAACTGAGCCATCTCCTAGTTCTCCACAGTAATTGTCCCCCCATGCCCAAAGTGTACCATCTGCTTTGATTGCAAAAGCACTTCCACTATCTGCACAAAACCATTTAATATTATTTAACCCTTGCATTTTAGTAGGAATATCTGAATCATCTTCAAACTTCCATAGTGTTCCATCTGTTTTTAAAGCAAACAATGATTTATCAACATTGACTACAGTTTTTACCTTATTAATATTATCTACTTTTACTACATATGTAGATACCTCTTGTTTTGTTTTATCTTGAGTACTACTGTCGTCCATATCCCAATACCATAAACTACCATCCTTTTTGGTGAAGTAGTTCTCATTTAAAAACAAATATACATTCTCTGCATTTAGAACTCCTTTTAGCTTAACAGGCTTTCTCTTATTTTTTACAGACCAATCAGATGTACATGAACCCCATATCCAAACAGAACCATCATTCTTAACAGCAATACTATTCTCATAATATGCATTGATGTTTTTTACATTTTCTAACAAATTCACTTTTACGGGTACATTTCTATTTGTTGTGCTGTCATTTCCCAGAGAAGAATAATAGTTATATCCCCATGCCCATACTGTTCCATCCTTCTTTAAGGCTAATGTATGTTGATACCCAGTAGCAATTGATTTTACATTTGTAAGATTTTTTACTTTGACAGGATTTGACTTGCTTATAAATGTCCCATCACCTAGTTCACCATCTGTATTACGACCCCATGTCCATACTGTCCCATCCTTCTTTAAGGCTACACAGTGGCTAGAAGCCGCCGAAACAGCAATGATGTCTTTTAATCCTGTAACTTTAACAAAACCAGCTCTATAACTTTTATCACCAACGCCTAACTGTCCGACATCATTTCTTCCTGCCGTCCATACTGTTCCGTCACTCTTCAAAGCAATTGAAAACCATTGACCGGCATCCACTGATATAAACTTTACGGTATTCTTATCTATAGCAAATGCTTGCCCTGATACTATACTAGTAAATAGTAAAGTTAAAACTAATAATAATATAATCTTTCTGTTATTTACCATCTTATTAACTCCTTTTGGGAATAATTAACAACTAGAAATAATCTAGTTGTTCTCACAATTATAACATTACATTATTAAACTTTATATTATTTTCATGTCTGTAAAATAAATTCTTTGCCGAAAAACCCCAATATACTCAATAGGCAAGTGTGCTCCAGCTTCGCTGGACGCACACATAACAAAAGCCGCTTTATTAGCAGCTTTTGTTGGTGGTGACAAACCGTTTCAGTGAAATTTAACAACAAATATTATACTTCAAACTCACTAGACATTTTCAAAAGCATTTCTAAACTGTCCTTTGTTGAAGACGCCATATCGGATATAGATTTTGCCTTTTCAAAAATTGAAGAAGACTTAAGGGCTATATTCTGAGTACCAGATGCAGCTTCATTATTTGCAATAGAAATTTCATTGATTATCTTTATCATATTCTGGATAGATGCAGCTAGTTCCTCTGATGTTGCACTAAAATCTGTTACCATTGTGCTCACATATTCGGCATCCTCATAATACTGCTCACCTGTATGTACTAACGAATCATAATCTTTAATAACCTGCGATTCAATAAAAATTAATGCTTGCTCTGAGCTATGTTTCAAGTTTTCAACCGAATCAACAACCTGTTTTGTAACTTCTTGAATTTGAT
>JAEZRV010000079.1 GCA_023444055.1 Bacillota bacterium | reverse complement strand
CAGCTGCATCGCCATCAATGCGAACAGCGTCTGATATAAACTCTTCACTGTTATTGCTGAATGTGTCAAGGGAAGTGATTTTCTGTTCCTGCGTTTGCGAAGACGTTTGTATGGAACTGATAATATCTTCCAAATTACATACGCTTTTATTGATTGTTAAAGATTTTGTCTTAAGCGCAAATAGCTCAGATTTATAATTAGTTACAGATTTTTTAACGTCTTTTATCAACCCTGGCATTTGGTTGATTTTATCGGCGTATAATGATATGGTTGCCATAATTTCATCTCCTACTTATTTCTATTCAGGTATATCAGTTATCAATTTCCGTTTTTTTAGCTGATATTTCAGAAAAGATCAAATTATATATTGAATCTTTCGAACTTTCTTTAAGCACAGTAAGTTCTTTAATCTGCTTTTTTTCTTTTTCCGGTGCCGGAATTTGAGCAGTGCCGATTGATGGCTTACCCATATATTTATCCTCCCTTTACTAATATCGCATTAATCGCCCGCACCCTACTCAGCAGACTGCGGATTTCTATTATATTCGCTTAGTTGTTCATCAAGTTTCAAATAGTTATCCTTGATATCCTTAACAACGCCATTGTTTATTCCATCCAGAATATCCTTAATCCCGCCGATTTTCTCAAGTATATGTTCAGTTTCGGATTTATACGCATCGGCACCTTCGCCCTTCCATTTGCCAAGTAATGTTGCATTAATTTCATCAAACTTTGTTTTGATGGCATCAAATTCGGTAATCGCTTCCTCACTCTTTTTTTCAAATTGTGCAATCTTATCAATATCGGCTGATACAAATCCACTATCTGACATTAATAGTCACCCTTTCAATATTTAATAAATTTTAACTTTGATAATTTATCTGCCTCAACATCGTAGAAGTACCCGTCGCCTTTTTCACACCTAGCATAATCTTCCTTTAAAGATTTAACGTCCATATTGCCAAATAAAGTTTTTTGCCCTCGTTCTCCTGCAAATTCAGCAATATTATCAAGTAAAAAGGCAGTGGAAATATTATTATTGAAAAAGGAATTTTGTTCGGCATCACTGAACTTTTGTACATCAGAAAATATAAACAAATATCCTTTTTCTTCCGCAACGGCTACTAACTGAGGTAAAATAGTATTAATGAAACGCTTATTCTCGTTTGCATTCAAATAAACCAATTTACTTTGTATTACAAACACTGTAAATGGTGCTTGCTCAACATTACAGTCTGGTATAGTAAGATATTCTTTAGATGAAACTTTACTGACGCCATAAATATCTGCTAAATAATTTGGTTTATCAAGACTTAAATAGTTCTCATTCAAGTATACATAAAATTGCTGAAGCGGCGATAGTTTTCTAATCTTTTTTGAGCCGTCGTTCAAAGCCAATTCTATTTCATCAAACTTATTTATCAACTTGCAATCTATTTTATCTTTAAAGCTATTATAGACAGATTCAAGTTGATTTCGTCCGTCATCGAAAAACAAGATTCGGGCTTGTTGTTTTTGCTGGGCAAATCCGCTGAGCAGCAGATTAAGCAAATTGGTCTTGCCGAATTCCTTTTTACCATAAATGGCAATAACGTGTGATTGTTCCAAATCAACCGTTACGGGATAAAAATCAACATAATCCAAGCCGACGCTTACAGGAAGCTTTAATCCCTTAGCTTCATCATTGGAATACTGTTTAAGTTTCTCGTATTCCTCTCTGGTCAGCTCTTTTGGAAACGTCTGATATTTTTTCACGCATTTTTGGTACTTATCTTCTAAAAACTTAAATTTATTCTTTACTTTTTCTATGAAGTTTTCTTCGCTGTCCGCACTCCCATTAGTATTTTTATGTCTATAGGGAAGGGTGCATTGGACTTCATATGGCAAATTCATTCGGAATGTGCCTGTAACACCTTCCGGTTTAACCGTTACATTTGCAAATCCGTGACCGGGGTTATTTCCGATTAAACCGACCTTGCCCGTAAAAATTTCCGAATATTTATCTCCCGGCATTTCAAAAGCAATTTTTTGTTTAAAGCTACCAAGATAAGATGTAACACCTTTTGTATCAACCGCTGTTACAACAATCGTAATCCCCTTTGATAATCCGTCACGGCATAGTTTTGCCAATTTTTCGTGATATGCAGTATATCTGGGTTCATCCATAAATGCGTTAAGATTATCTATTATAAACGTGGTATGAATAGGCTGAACATCAGAATCCCTATAGTTTTTACCATTTAATTCTTTGATATTATCCTTTAGGATGTTATCCATAATCTTGAAAACACGCTTAACATACTCCTCGTTTGTGTTATCAAAATAAGCGGATACTAAAGGCAAATCTTTGTACTCAAATAAAGAGCCGCCAAAATCAAGTATAAATACTTGCTCTTCTCTTTCGTCATATTGCTTATGAAGGATATTGACCAACGTTTTGACAAAAGTCGTTTTTCCGCTCATAGCAGATCCGAATAAGGCTATATTGGAATCCAACAGATCAACAACAAAAGGCGGCTGTAATTGAATAATAGGAATATCAAATATGCCCAACGTACACAGCATTTTTTCAAGACTCATTTTTATTACCCCCATTTAGTTTCATCAAGAATTTTACCCGGAAGTGGCGGTAAAAATATCTGACGTGGTTTTTCCATATCTCTGCTCATCCCAATTATTGTACTGGTTATATATTCAAGCTGAGTATCATGCTCGTTAATGTTTTCGTTCTTTTTCTTTTCTTTCTCATTATCTTTTTTTGACGAATAGAATTTTTCGTTAAACTTGCCCGAATTAGGGACTTGCGTTACAACAATAGGTGCTTCAATATTTAGATTTTTGTTTGCACCAGTATAGGCTGATTGGAAATATTCGAACCTTGTTCCTGTGCCGACAAGCAAATAAGCACGACCGTTCAATGGCATTGTAGGAGCAGCTGCAACCGGGCTGTCTATCATTTCTTTTGAAGCTTGTTTAGTTGCAACCTTAAGGCATATTCTTGCCTTAGAGTTCACCCTAATATCATCTGTAATTGCGCCTTCAATATTTTGCGAAACAAGAATAATGTGAAAGCCTAGGGTTCGTCCGACACGAGCAATCGTGGTAATTTCAGCGATAAAATCAATGTCGCTGCTTTCACTAGAAAATCGCTTTAACTCGGTAAACTCATCAACAACCAATACAAGGTGAGAAAGATGAGAAAACTCTTTTAAGTCCTTATCTAACGCCCCAACTTGCTTCTCATTAAGCTTCTTTTTTAATTTGTCTATTTTCTCGACGTTATTAGGTTGTGCTTCCAATTCCTTTATCTGCCTAATAATACGGAGTGCTCGGATATACGAGTCAACATTGTCAACACCAAGGCTTGAAAGTAATAGCTTACGTCTCTTTATTTCAGCATTCAAGGATTCTAGAAAGCGCTTTAACATGTATGCCGCAGAAGTCCCTTCCTCCTCGCCGGCAGTATCCGTTACGGCTCCGACGCAGTGAGGTAAACTTCCCAATCGGTCAGAAAAACCGCCACCTTTCATATCAACAAGCATCAAATTCAAATCCATTGGAGAGAACTTCATGCACAAGCCAATTAAGTAGGTGATTATTGTTTCGGATTTTCCGGATCCTGTCGTTCCAGCAACAAGCATATGTGGTCCGTCAGCCTTTTCATATAAATCAAGATACATGGGGCCATGTTCATTTTTTCCAATCGCTACGCAAAGATTACGGGTAACGTCATTTTTATCTATGGCTTTCCAACTTTCCAGTATGCTTTTCTTTACCTCGTCATTTTGTACTTTTTCCGAGCTATAACCATAAAGTTCAAACAAAGTAACCATTGAAGGAACTTTTCCATTTTCAGCAATTCTTGTATAATAAATAGCACTCAGCTGCTTAAATGCCTGATTGAATTTTTCTTTATACTTTTTCTCGTCAAATATGTAGTCGTTTTGGAAATGCTTATACTCAATTAGTTTATCTGTATCATCAGCTTTGGATTTATCATCTTTGCCCTCGCTCAAAACGTTAAGGGTTTCTCTGCTTAAGACATTGTATCTTAAGCTACTTCTTCTCCCCTTGGGATTGTCCTTGTCAATATCAACAATATTGCCGCAATACTTAGGTAGCTTGTCTTTTACGGACTGTATGAAAATAAAGGTAAGCCCGTTTGAATTAACATAGGGTTCGCCCTCTTTTGGTACCTCTGGTAGGAACTTTGAAAAACCAGTTTCTTTAATGTCGTAGTCATAAAAAACAACGCAAACAATTTGAGTTTGCTTTTTATTTGAGTTCCCCGATTCCTTTTCGTCGCCGCTTGATTTTAAACGCTCATTCATTATGCTAAGGAGCTGACCGAAAACAATACCGGAACTCGCCTTATCAAATACAAATTGAGAAATGCCGTCAAAGAGTTCGTTGGTATGTGGCAAATATTTATAATTTTGCAGACATTCATTTTGCTTCGCAACGTCATCTTCTTTATCGAAGAAAAAAACAAACTGCAAATCTTCAGGAGAATGATAATATGCAAGTTCAAATATGATATGCTGAATAAAATTCTTTGAAGTCTGGCAGTCATTGGATATTACCCCCAATGTGCCGCAAGATTTTAAGTCTAGTAACAATGGCGGCTTGATACCATCATCACTCCTTAAATAGTTAAAGCCAATAATTTCATTGCTGTCGCTTAAATCAACGCCTTTATTGGCAAAGTTATATGCCAAATCTGTAAGCAAGAATTTATTTTTATCCTCTTCTGCTCTGTCTGCAGGCGATAATTTTTTACGTCTCTTCTCATCCTTTTTTGATGGAATCAGTATTTTGATTTTATCCCCGATTTTTTTGTAGTATATATCATAAAAAATGTTATCTTTTTTCTCACTTTTTATCTCAAACAGAGGCTTAACCTCATCTGACATTCCAAGAGATATCATCATAAAGTCATTATCGTTTTGCGAGCGAGAAAAAATACTGCTGTTAATTTCCGAGATATTATTAAATAGTGTATTCATGTTAGGATACACACTGTTTAGGTATTTTATATCACTTTTTTGCCACTCATTTATCGTATTTATTTTTCGATGAATGTAATTTTCGTAATTATCTTTCCATTCCTTAACATTCTTTTTGTAATCTCCACTCTGTTTCATAAAATTATACATAGAAGTTACAAGCGCAACGACACCCATTGCACCAGACATCAAGATCATAGTATTTCCCATGCTTGAGGCACTTGGTGCGAATAATATAACAAGGTAACGAGCCACTAACATTCCACCAGTAGACAACACAGTAGGAATAATTACGTCGAGGAATGAGGATTTATTTTTTTTCGGCATATCTCCGGGAGGTATAATGTCAATTACTGACGGCTCAATGACGTTCAGTCGCCGCGAGCTTATATTATATTCAAGTGAATTATCGTATTTCAGTATATAGCTGTTTTCAGTTTTGTTGAATAAAGCTGAAGGCATTACTTTAATATCTAGTGTAAATAAAACACAACTAGACGTTACAAATCCAAGTTCGTCCAATTTTTTATCTAATATTCTTGTGCCATCAATCTCTTCGGTGAAGTCAATGATATTGAAATCACCTTTTGAATTATATAGTACTTGTAACTCTTTCCGAGTTTTTAAATATTTTTCCAGCAGATTAAAATGTTCCTCGTAATCGCTTACTTTTTTTAATCCGTAATATATTGATTCGATAAGTGCTTTAAGAGTAATATCCTTTAATACAAGAAAAGATAATTCGTCAGAAATACTATCGCTTATAAATTTCATTGAAATCATAATCTCATTGTTTTTCATAAGTCTGTTCCTTCCAAAGCTCCGTATTCTCCATTAATCATGGGGAACATTTCTTTTAATTTCTCATAAGCGTCTGGTATGTTTACACCTATTTTGCCAGGCAATCCGTCAACCTTGCTTTCAATCTTCACAAACGGGTTGATATTAACACTTGGGCACGATGAAGTAACAATATGAGACTGAGGTATTTCTAGTTGCTTGAATGTCTTTGTTACAACGCCCATTTTTGCAACTATTGGCAAGTCAGGATTTTTATATTCAAGTCTTTCAAAAGACTTTATTCTGCTATTCACTTTTGTAATTGATGGCAAAGCAGAAACTGAAAGTTCCGGTTTGCTGAAGTCTTTCGATTGAATACTGATTTTCTGGGTTTTAGGTAAATTTGGTCTATTTAGTTCTGTTTTCTTGAATGACTGAACATTAGCGTTTGGTTTTACAACTGTAGGCAATTTAGCGTTGGACTGTTCGGGCTTTTTAAATGTCACTTTAACTTGCGCTATATCACTTAACTGAGGTAAATTTGTCTCAAATGGTTCTAAATTTTTGAAATTATTAGTAATAATATGGGGTTCATGTACTCGAGGCAACGTAGCTTCTGTCAGTTCCGGCTTTTTGTAGTCTTTTACAAAGTCAAAATGAACAGACACTTCTGGTAATCTATCAAAAGTTTTCTCCTGCATAACAAAAGGATTTAACTCTATGCTTGGCATAAAGACATCCGGTAAGCTTTCTTTTATATCATAATGATCAATACAGACCGATTTAAAGAGGAAATCTGTTTGAGCTGTCTGCTTAATTACGCTTGGCAAATCCGGTTTGATTTCTCCTAATTGTTCGAAAGATTTAGTCGAAATGCTTAGCTTAGCAATCTCTGGTAAATCAGGGTATTTTCTCTCAACTTTTTCAAAGCAGTTTTCGGGAGCAGTTGGTTTGCTGATTAATGGTAGTTTTGGCTGAATGCCCTCTACCTTTATTAAATTATTCTCGGGTACAACGGGTTTGCTGATTGATGGTAATTCTGGCTGAAGGCTCTCCAACTTTTTTATATGTTCAACATGAACATCAGTCGGCTTTGAAAGTATAGGCAAAACAGGTACAATTGGATCAGCCATTTCAAATGGGTTAAGTTGCAAAATTGGCTTAACTATCGGATCACAGGAAGACAGTATATATTCCTGTCTTGTAAATGGTTTAACTTCGATTCCATTTATGACGGCAATTGATTCTAACTTAGGCTCATAAGGCAGGATAGTGACATTTTCAAGCTCATCAAGACGTTCAACAAAAGCAACCCTTTGCTGATATATATCCAATTCATTTTCATATTGTTTCAGCTGATTTTCGTCAAGTAAAGATAATTCTTCATCGTTAAGTATTCTAAATGCCATAACAGACCCACCCTTCTCTTAAAAACTTTTATATAGCCATAACCATGCGTAAAAGCATGGTTATGGTTAATACTATATAATACCGTTGAAATCCAGCAACTAGATTTTAAAAAGTGCACTGGAAATTACTGTTTTATTCTTTGAATCAGATAATTTAAAACCGATTATGTATAAGTTATCCTCCACTTATGCTCTCGGCTATTTGCGCATCGACTTTCTCAAAATTATCTCTATTGCCTTCAAGCAATTGAGACATACCATCAACTGCAGCTGGTAAATCTTCAGCTACAAATTGTTTCACATCATTATCAATGAAATTCTTAAGTGCGTCCTTAGCTGCTCCTTCCATTTCATTAATAGCAGCATTTAAATCCGTAATAAACGCTTCACCTGCAGTTTTATACTTTCCTGAAATATCTGCAATCGCATTGACTGCTGTAACCATGCCTTCATTAACTATTCTGCAACCAGCCATTATTAATCACTCCTTTTTATTATTGTTTATTTCCTTCACCTAGTTGGTCATCCAAACCATCAGCGTCCGGAATAGCCTTTAAAGTCTCTTCCACAATTTGTTTCAAAGCATCTAACAGCTTTGTCAAGCCTTCGCCAACAGCAGGTTCAATATTTTTATCATAGAAAACCTTGAAACCGTCTGCCGCGCTACCACTGAAACTAGTTGAAAGCAACGTAGACACTGTGTCGCCTAATTCTGTGTGTAAATTGTCTGTGTTTGTTCGATACTCCTCAATCACATTTAATGCGTTTCTCATCATCTCAGGTGTGATGTTTACAGTACCCGTAGTTCCCATTGCCATAGATAATTCCTCCTAAATTAATTTAATTAAACTTAACGCTTTGGTTAAGTTGTTCAAACTTGATAAATATATCCTTATAGTAACTTGTTCCGATTATCTCGGTCAGAGTGTCGGAAATGTGTTGAATTATAAGCAATAAATCTTCAATCGGTTTAATCAGGACTTTGCCTGCAGTTATTTCAACTTGCCTGCCAGCAGGAGTGTCCAGCGCTGTTGTCAGCTCTTTGTACATTTGCTCAAGATTCGTTTTAAGGGTTTCAGTTCTAGTTTTTAAAGCTGCCATTTCAGATGACGCGGTAGTAAAAGCCGCATCATCAAGGAGGATATCTTGTGATAGTGCCAATATTAATCACCCCCTAGCTTTGCTTCTTTAATTTTTTCAAGCAACGGCTCTTTTACTTCCTTTGTTAAAAGATTGCAAAGTTGTTCGGCTTCATCATAACTTCCGATATCAATATAACACTGGATACGGAAAGTAACAGCCATTAAATCAGTTGGATCCTTAATCATGGTGTTTCTAAAGAATTTAATTACTTCTTCATATTTTGCCTTCGTATCTGGTAAGCCAAGTTCCTTCATGGCATTTGCTTCGGTATATTTCCCTATATACATGTTATGTTGACTTTCACTTGCCTGTAGCATTCTGGAGTACTCAATAACCTTGTAAAAATCTTTCTTTATGGTATACGCACCTACATAAAGTCTGTTTATTTGGTCTACATTATCAGGTGAATATTCAATTTTCTCCAATTCATCTAGCTTATGTACTGCTATACTATCCTGTGGTTCATCCTCAATTTCAGTTAAATAGTCCCTGTTACCCTCTTCATCTGGTTCAATACTCTCAACCGTTTCCTCCAAGCCATAATCTCCAAATTGGTCTACAATTTTTTGCTTATCGGCTTCAATCATATCTTCAATATCATATTCGGTCAAAGTGGTAGGTTCTGAAATATTTTCGACTATTTCAAATCCGTTGTTATACGCCCCTACCGGATTTTGCGCAGCGTTAAGGCAATCAATGGTCATGTCTGAATTTTCTAGTTGCAGATATATCTCAGCAGCGTTTATGTAGCTTTCAACTGTGTCTTTCACCGTTGGTTTTACAACTTTTAACGCTGTTTCGATGATGTCAAGAGCAACGTTGAAATGCTCTTTGTCTTTATCCGTTTTATATTTCTCAAGCTCAAAAGACATACAGTCAAAATAGAAATCCATACTAGGCGTTGCATATTTTTGAGCCTTGTCTAGTTCCTTCTGTGCAGCATCTAGACGCTTTGACTGAACCAGCAACTTAAATGCAATTTTGTAGCCAATATATTCAGATGGAGCAACTAACTTAATCTGATTAGCTGTCAATAGACCGTTCCTGATATCATTTTTGATACCATATATAATAGCTTTACGTTGAAGGATGTCCAAATCAATGCTGATAAGCTGCTCTGCTTTACTTAAGTTCACCAAGGCATCATCGTATCTTCCGATATCAAAACATAGAATGCCAAGCAAATTGTAAAGCTGGACAAGATTTTCTGGAATACAACCTAATTCATCCGCTTTGGTAAGGTTTTTCAGCGCATCTGCTAACTTTTCAGTAGTGGCAAGCGCAAATCCTAAATCATAATACCTGTTGCCGTTATTCGGATCGTATTTGACGGCGAGACTGTAGTTCTTAACTGCCTCGTCATAGTTATCCAAAGACATACATGCGTTTCCGGCACATTTATAGGCATCGGGGTTGTCTTTGTCTAAAGATATTGCTTGTTTAGCTAGTCTCAGAGCTGTTTCGTTTTCTTGGTTTAAAAAGGCAAGATGAGAATCAGCTATTATTCCTTTTACGTTCATAAATTTCCACCTCCATAAAGATCTTTCTCAATAAAGGAATTCTCGTGACCTAATATATAATCCAAACAATCTTCAGGAAAATGAAGCATCAATTTGGGTATCAAAAACATCGCAAAACCTGCGCCAAGGTCGTCATAACCTTCCTCATCTGCATCTTTGTAAAATAGTGCGCACTCTCCATTTTGGCTGAAAAGAATCTCTTCAAAAACAAATCTGTTACTTGAATTTTCTTCATTGTCACACTCAAAGCTCTTCATAATTAATTCTTCTATTTGGTTTTTTTGTTCTTTAACCACGTTTCTGAACTTTTCCAGTGAAGCCAATTGCTTTTCGTTAACATCTTCTTCTACTTTTTTTGCGATAAAACATAATGATATGTCATAAGTTTTACTCCATAACGTCATCTTTATCTTTTCTGTTTTTTCCCATCCGATTCCCACATATAGTATTTCACCGAGACTTGGATGAATTTTGCACTTATCCACTTTATTTTTTTTCTTTCCAAACACTACTTACATCCCCTCTCAATTTTCAGTTGATGTACCTACTAGTCTTTCTGAGCCAAATCTAAATCCAAGTTGTGTAAGCTTATTTCCGATGAGTCTGTCTATATTCGGTATTTGTAAGAAATTAAACTTGTAATTAGCAACCCCACCTGTGTGTCCAAGATTTCCGTGTATTATGCTTGGAACATAGAAGACTCTCTTCATACTTAAATCTTCATGAGGAGTAATTAAGACGCCGGCTTGCTCTCTCAGCGACTTCAATGTCGTACCTTCCGGTAATGCAGCCTCTGCATTTGCATAATTAATATCTCTTAGGAGATCGCTAAATTTTTTATCGCTGATTTTTCCGCTTAACACATCCTCAATATCAAATTCAAGATTCTTCATACTAATCGGAACATCAGCTACCGAAACAGAAGAAAGATTAGGAGTACCATTTTTGTTTAACGGAATAGATTCAACCCCATAATTCCTCATTATCTCTTCCATCGTTAACCCATCAGGATTGTACTTCCCCGGAATAGTGTTAGGATTTGGTATTAGTTGATCTCCATCAACTATCCAGTGTTTATTGTAAGGCTCCATTTTAAGTGTATCCTCCATCAAATTCCAAACTCGCTTTCCATCTTTCCCCATTTTTGTTAAATCATCAATATCAAAGATAAATGTTTTGAAAGCTAACTTACCCAAATTCTTTATACCGTTTTTAAAACCGCTTTTAAATACCTTTTCAATCGTTTCTTTAAATGCAATTTTCACTGCTTCAAATGAAGCCTTAGCAAATGTTTTAACTCCAACCTTTGCCATTGCCTTTATTGCTGCTCCAGCTGGCAGTACAATCGAAACAAAATCGCAACCGATTGAAAGACCTTGGAAAATATCGGCTAAAACATTCCACCCGTTTTCACGAAAAACAGTGGCAAGGTCTTTGCCTCCAGTTGCAATCATGCATATTACATCAGCAGCACATAAGACTAGTGACACGATACCGGCTATTGCAGCTACTGCAGCTATTGCAACGCCGAAGGTGACGACGGCTATTACAGCAATGGCAATTACAACAAGAACTGTAACTATCTTTACCCAGTTTTCCTTACACCACTCGTAAGCCGAATCACAAGCATCGCAAAACTTCTCCCAGCCACTTTTTTCACAATCTGGCTTTAAATAATTGTATTTATCGTAAAAATCATCTTTTCGCTTTTTAATAATTTCAGCAGCATCGCCATCAATGCGAACAGCGTCTGATATGAACTCTTCACTGTTATTGTCAAAAGTGTCAAGGGAAATGATTTTCTGTTCTTGCGTTTGCGAAGATGTTTGTATGGAACTTACAATATCGTCCAAATTACATACGCTTTTATTGATCATTAAAGATTTTGTCTTAAGCGCAAATAACTCGGATTTATAATCAGTTACAGATTTTTTAATGCCTTTAATCAATCCAGACATTTGGTTGATTCTATTTTCATATAACTCTATGGTTGCCATCTACCCACCTCTGTTCTATGTACTAATCGTCCTCGTTCATTTTTCGTCTATAATATTCCATATCATATGATGCATTCGTCTTAGCTCTTCTCCAGTCTTCCAAATCGGACTCTGTTGCAACAATTCTATCTTTAATATCCTGCAACTCGGATTCAGCTTGCCGCAATTGATTTTGTAAATCTATAATCTTGGCTTCTAAATTGCTTTTTTTTGTTTTAAGGTTCTCAAAGATGTTATTCAATGTACTTTTTGTATTCGTTATTTCTTCGTTGTAGACATCGTTCAAATCTTTGTTGGTTACATCGCTAGAACTGACCATACCGATATAATTAACAGATGCTTGGTCAGTTTTATTGGTAACGTCTAGAATTTTCCCATTCAGTTTTTCATCATTCTTGATTATTTTGCTTACTCCCTCAAGTGCCTCCTGATGATTTTTAATATCGGTTTTAAGCTTATTAATAAGATTGATTTTTTGCTGCTTCTGTCTTTTCAAATCGCTTATTCTGTTTTGGCAACTGCTAATCTCAGAGCAAGCGTTATAATATCTGTTTCTAGCACTATCATAACAATCATCATAACTCATGGCTGTTCCCTCCGAAAAGCATAAATATAAATTACTTTTATTTCTTTCATTCATGAATAGAACACAAAATTCATGCAAATAATTGGTAAACTATTGTTAACTATTTTTTATATTTACTATTTTTTAAATAATTAGGTAAATTAGTACATTTTTTTTATAATATACCTTATTTTTTATTTACTGGCATAGTATAAAACACCTATAGTTAAAAGTCAAGAAGTTTGACAAAATTAAACGGCAAAATCACGAACCTTATAAATGCAACTCTTTCTAATATCAATTTATTCATTTTACCAATTATCATATATGCTCTAATCATTTTCTAATCTGAGCTTTTTTCTAATATTACTAATAACTACAAAAGCTATTGCGGTGATTAATGTTGCAGAAGATGCTATAATAATCCACAGCCAGAAAAAGCCAACATGTATATTCGCTTTCTCTTGGACATTGTTTACATTCCCAGCCATGTCGGCAAGAATAACCCCAACATTATGCCAGCCCTTTCCAATCTTAAACGATAAAGTATTATTATCGCTCAAATATTTGAACTCCACCTCCTTACCGTTATCGTATACCTTACTCCGATTCTCATCGATTAGTTCGCTGATATTAGAAATAGTAATTGTACGTTCTTCTTCGCCATAGTACCAATTCCATGATTTTAATTCTTTGGGCACTTTGCAGGTGGGAGCAATATTATCAATATGCATTTTACCTAGGTCTATCCTATTGCCCTCATTTTTTACAGATAAATGCAATTCAATATCTGTATCGTCTTGGAAATTCTCCTTAAAGAAATCCGATTTAAGGACGAAGTTATGAATTCCGAATCCATAAATACTGTCATCTGTTGTTCCCGCTACTTTTGCGTATACTTCATCAGCATTATTGTCTCTTAAAACAACATCACTGTCTGTATTTTTCTTCGTGAACATACATATATTTATATCGCTGAAGTTATCCGGTCTTTTGCTAATAGCATCCCCATTTTCATATTGAAAAGAATACAACCCAGTTTTTGCTTCAAAGTTACTTTCAGTGATATATGCCAATACATCCTGATTGACCATCCTTGCGTATGTATTTTGGTTAAGCAGACTTTCATTTCCCGCCACATCTACGGCGGTTAATTCCAGCGCATAAACACCATCCTTATCAAAATTTGGCAAAGTAAATTTGTTCCCCTTAATTCTTCCGGACTTGTTTTTGTCTTCATCTAGATACACCTTAACCGGCTTAATAGCCGTTATCACATCTTTACTTGTATGATCTGGAGTATAAACTATTAAATTATACTTTATATGATCAATATTCAAATCACCAAACTCAACCGTAGGTGCAGGGAGGTCTTTTCTTGTATAGGGATATACATCCACAAATTTAGTATTATCATCACTAACCGAAGAACCATTTTTAGTCTTAACAACCGGTACTGATTGATCAATTTCAAACACTGTTGTACTTCTGAGTTCAGTGCTATTTTCAGCTAAATCTTTAGGGTACATTTCTATCTTATAAACAGCATCTTTACTGAACGTTAGCGAGATTGTATGAACATCTCCTACCGAATCCCAACGAGCTGAGCCCAATATTTCAGGTGTTACATCAGTAAAACCAGCATTGCTTTGGTCTCCTCCTGCACCCTTTCCGGAGATTCTTAATTCAATCAGCCTAGGATCAAAATTATGTTCAGTTATTTTAATGCTGGCGATTTTATCCTTATTAAAACTATTATCTGTTTCGCTATTGCTAAACGTTGTAAAGTTTTCTTCAATTCTGGGCTTGGTTTTATCCACATAGAACAACTTTTCATTTCCTCCACTAAAATTAACGACTGCAGCATGATTACCCAAATCGGTACCGTTTACTTCGAATGTATAGTCACCCTCATCAAAATCAATCACAGCGACATGTTCGGTTTCTGATCTTCTAGTAAAGGAAAAGGTCGGCACTTTACCAAATTTATTTTCAATATCGGCTGTTACCAAACCAGAATCAAAATTTCTCTCGATTACAGTTACATCAGCAATACGGTTTGCGCTGTAATAATAGTTGTTTTTGCTTTCATCTGAACGAAACTTCACATTGATTATCGGAGCCGTTTTATCAATTGTAATTTTCTCAGTCTGTATATTTCCCTCTTTGTTGTCGGAACGATCAGTTGCATCAAAAGTTAGGATAATATCATTATCGTCGTAACTAAATGGAAATGTTTTTGTCACCTTCGTAACAAGGTTTGAATCCATTTCTGAAACTGTCCAACCATTTTCCAAGATATCACCGATTTTGTAGCCTGTGTTTTTAATCAGTACGCTTTTTCTCTCAAAGGATTCTTTTTCAGCAATTTGGGAATATCCGATTTCTTTTATTCCAGAACTGTAATCAGATATAACAACAGTAAAACTCATATTGGAAACGTAAAGCTTGTTCCCGTCGGCATCATTATGACTTGTAGAGTTATTATTCGTAATATTAATCTTAGGAGAAGTGTCATCGCTTACAAATCCCCTTGGCTTTACTTCGTTTGATTTGTTGCCTGTATTATCAAATGCCTTTACAAATATTTGTCCTTTAAATCCTTTGGGAATATTAATCACTGCTATACCGTCTGCAATGGTTTGTGTTCCATTTTTCTCACCAGTTATCTTTTCGTTCTGATAAGATACAAGACGATAGCTCACTTTGTCAGAACCCGACGAAGGATTCTGATCTGAAACATGGATAACAGCGTTAAATTCTGATTTAAAATAGAAGCCATATTCCAAATAGTCAATAAATTCGGACGTTTCGGTGATACCGTCAGATGTTACTGGGGTAAAACTATAGCTAGAGATTGTAGGGTTACTTATATCCTTATATACAGTATCGCTTAAAGAATACACATTCCCAGCATTATCTATAACGCCAACTTCAAATAAATAAGAGCCATCAGTCGCTTGAGTTCCCTGTCTGGTGTTGATTCGAAAGACTTCATTATGCATTTCTGCAATATAGAAATTATCGATTATAGGTTTTCCATCAGTATCAGTCTCAATTTTAACACCATTAATTTTAATCCAGACAGATCGGATACCTGAATCCATATCATTAACAGTAACTGTAACCGGTACGTCGCCCGAATACCACTTTTTGTTATTACTTTCAATAAATACTGGTTCAGGATACGAAATATCGATTGTCGGTTTAACTGTTTCAATCATCAATCTGTTGTTTTTTATATCAGAACTAACAGCAGCAGGCGTTACCGGAACACCATACGGATTAGCTTTATCTTTCCCTGTTATATTGGTAACATTGTCTGTTGCCACAGCCGATAAACTTACGTCTAAAAGCTTTGCATTGGAAACTATATGTTCCGGCAAAATAAACTCCGCTTTGTAAATTCCGTTATCAATTGCAGTTGCAGCTTTGGGTGAACCGTCCATCAGCTTCCCGTTGGCATATAGGGTAATTGAACTAATTCCTGATGTTGCTCCATATTTGTCACTTGCAATAACCGTAACTTTTACCTTTTCGTTAAAGAAACTCCCAAACGTCAAGAAGTTGAATACTTTACTTAAGGTACCATCGTTTTCCTCACTAAATTCAAATCCTACAATTTTGGGGTTGGTAGTGTCAATATATACCTTTATACTAGCTGTTTCTATGTTCCCGTAGTTATTGGTAACAATGACCTCAATGTTATTTTCTCCATCCAAAGGATTATAGTCTGTATTAACCGTAAACGTTTCCTGCAGTGTCTGAGATTCAAAGAAATTTGCGTCTATAGCTTTGCCATTTTTGTCTGTTGTAATATTCTTACCGTTGACCCTAATTACGACCGAATAAATACCACCGCTTTCAGTGCTTGCATTTACAGTAAACCCAACGTTTCCGTTATACCAATTCCTTCCACTTTTTGTATGTATTGCTTTGCTCATAGGAACAATAAAAATAGTCGGCTTTTCAGTTTTAAGACTGACAAGATTGCTAAACGCGTTTGTTATTACATCAGTGGGCTTGGTAAGACTATTATTTGCAGAATCATTGCCGGCTATATCTTTTACAGATGCCGAGATTTCATTACTGTTAAAATTCTCAAGAGTCAATTTGAATACCGCAGAAGCTCCTGTAACGGTTTTTGTTTCGACAGCAACATCATCACTATATAAGGTAATTTCCTTTAAACCTGATGAAATGCCTAGGTCTTGAGCAGTAATAACAACTTCAATTTCTTGATTAAAAAAAGTTCCGAAAGTCAAAAAGTTAATAACTTGTGAGACAACAGACATCTCAGCTTTTTGGAATATAAATTGAGTGATTTCAGGCATTGTCTTGTCGATTTTTACATCTATTGTTTTTTCGTCAGACACATTCTCAGCTTTATCAATAGCATAAAAATAGTACTTTTCGTTATTCTGTTCGGTTGTGATTGTAAGCGAATATCCCCCGCTTGTAACGGGAACTATATTGGTCTCCTCTGTTAAAGCCTGCTCTTTGGTTAAGGCCGTCTTGCTCCAAACAACCCTCGATAAACCAGATGACGGGGCGTTTGCAGTGTCTTCATCCATCACCGTGCCACTAATGGTATAATCTTGATTTGTCCATTCCATCGGTGGAATATCTGCGACAACAGGAGCATTTTTATCAATAATAATTTGAATCTTATTTTGAATCGATATCTCTTTCCAACCCTTACCGGGACTACTACTCTTATATATTTCTATTTTATCTATCAAAGTCGAACTTGTCAGCTGAACTGAAGCAGAGTACATAGATTTATTTATTCTTATTATGCTATATGGTGCTTTTGGTGTAAAAGTTACCGAAGCACCGTTTTTTATAAAGTTATAAATGCGTATACTGTTAGATACTATCGGATATCCATTTATAAGGCTTTCGGTAACCAGATCGTAAAACTCGCTTTCATCGCCAGATATAATCTCTATCAAGCTAAAAGTAACCGATACATTATGGTCGGCTGCAACATCCGAAATGGTGTAAGAATATGAAACACCATCGGATAATAGGTTATAATCATCAACCGGCATACCGTCTAATAAAACTTCTTTAACATCATATCCAGCCTCAGGGGTTAGAGTGAGTGCAAGCGATCCACCATGGCTGACCTTTTTTGTTAAACTATCCGGAAAACCGTCGATAGTAACAGAACCATTTCCAGTACTGGAGATATTTATATTGTATGTATTGATTGAAAATGCCACTATGACATAATGGTCGGTGTTTATATTTGTAAATGTATGAGAATAAGCAGTTTGAGCATTATCAAAGGTGCCGTCAGTCTGTTCATTGTAATCAATAATGACGCCGCTGATATGATAATTTTCATTTGCGTTCGCAGTAAAACTTGGGCTAGTTCCCTCTTTAGCAGTGATCTTCCCCCCACTATCTATATTGTTAAATAAATCATCTTTTATTGTTCCATTAGAGTTGAATATAAATTCCACTTCGTATGTTTTCATGGCAAAAGTAACATTAACAGTATGATCTTCAGTTATACTATCAAATAAATGTGAATAACTACTACTACCTTTAGCATGTGGAATATTGTCTCCATCAACAGTAAATGTAGCAATAACATAACCTGGATTTGCCCTAGCCGTTATAATTTTGATTGCTCCATATGTAACAAAATACCATGATGGAGTGATGGCACCAGGACTCGTTGTAATTGGGTCGGAAGGAGATATTATTCCAATCGCACTGACAGTCGTTGTGATTGAAAACGTTTTGGCAACAAGATGAGAATCGCTCAGACTAGTATTTTCCGAACTTTTTACCATACCCAAAGAAACAGGGATATATTTAAGTTCTGCTGGAGTAAAATAGAAGTCATAGGACTTATCCTTATAAATTGTCGCTATAAAAGAGCCATCATTCGCAAGATTAACTGAGCCCTCATCATATCCGGAATAAGAAACAATCCCTCCGCCTGTATAATTAGCACCATTTTCATCCGTTATCTGACCTATGACCTCAATCGTACCTAATTGAACAAAATCACTTTCAGCACTATATGAAATGCTTGTGCCGTTAAGGGATACGTCCGATACAGAATAATCTTCGTATCCAATCATGCCTGTTATTTTAACATCGTAGTGGTAGGCGCCGTCTGTGTCAACAAAATTGCTGAATGTCGCTACACCATTTTCTACACGCTCCATTTGGGTTTCTTCTACAGGCTCCATTTGGTTTTCTTCTGGAACTTCAGAATTTTTAAGCGTTTTAATAAGCGTGACATAAATGTCTCCTCTGATTGCACTGTCAATATTAACAGTGAATGTAGGTACAATCGCTGCAAAAGTACTTGGTAGCGTTGATATTGGGATCATCCCAATTAACAAGACAACAGCTGTCATGAGAGATATAAACCGACTGGTACTCTTTTTAATATGTTTAGCCATTTTCATTTCACCTTTCATATTCATTTAACTGTTCCATACGTCTGATTACGAAGTATGACTCCACAGACAGGAACACCAAAAACAAGTTAATGGGAAGAACAAATCTATTATAGTTAAAAAAAATAACAACAGGTATTACCGCAACCAATAGAATCAGTAATGCTATCCCAATTATTCGAAGAATTCTTTTATTATTTCTTATAACCGGTAATCTCCTGCACGATTTTGCAAGTACTATTTGCAGAACGAAGGCAGAAAGTAATCCGCCCCAAAATAATCCAGCAATAATATAAGTTACTACAGTAAACCCTTCTTTTAAATCAAGAAATGGTATACATAATAAACATGACGACGAAATAAAACATAAAATGCCCGATAAAATATTTAAAATCTTCAATTTCATAACACTAACCTCGATTTATTCATTTTCATTTAATATATTCGAAAATATCTTATAAAACTTTCCCTTTGTCTTAGATCTTTTATATTTATAAAAATAAATTAGGAATCCAATAAAAAAGCATAATATGGATAAAATTACAAATCCATATAACGGAGCTAAAACAAAAGGCGAATTGTATTTCAAATCAAGGGCGCTTTCAATACCAGAATATACCCCTGTTAATTCAAGGATAGCAAAAACTGTAGCAAAACCCACCAATGAAATTAGCAAAGTTTTCACATACGAACCCATTATGTATTTTACTATCACATACTTTTCAAGCAACTTTCTCATTACTGTGCCCCCTTCTTAGCTATACTTTAAAAATTTCTTGTATTTCAGCTCTGCTTAATCCAGTGCCTTTTGCAATTATATTTATGTTTTCATCGTTATCAAGTGTATTTCTAAGCTTGATAACGGCATTACGAAATTCAATATTGTCTTTATATTTTACCAGCGTTTCATATGCAGCTAAGATTTTGTTTTTTCCTACTTCAACATTAAAAATTGCTCTTGCTAAATCATATCCAACGCTCTCACCTATTACATCAAGCTTTACAATTTCAGTTGAAATCTCCTTAAACTTTTTTGTGTTAGCGTTACGCATAATTTCATCAACACGCCCAGGCAATAAATTATTATTGTTAATTTGCTTCAAGAGGCTCACTATCATTGTAGACTCATACTCAGATATATCTCCGCTCTCATATGTAAAGCTGACTATTTTTCCATATATATCATCTACTCTGCTTGCAGAAGCAGTAGTAATCAAATTTTCTGCGACTTCTTCGAGTCTGTAAAACTGCGTGTCATTATAGTTGGAAGTTATGGTATCCCATTTACCCAAAGCAATATTAAATGCCATAAGATGATAGATAAAATATATGATCAAAAAAACGGAAAACAACGAAAGCATGCTTCCGCATAAGCTAAAAGCATTCTTAACTTTTGGGTTTTCTTCCTTTACAATCGTTGGAACAGAATCTCTTACATTCTCTATGTCTTTTCTTAAATCCTTATAAGAGTGGTAATAATCTCTATTGTCCAAATCAGAATAATTATTCGTACGCTTTCGGGTGCACTTTTTTACAATAGACTCTAACTTTTTATGATAATAGACTGATGTACAAGATAAATCTCTATTAAAATAAGCGTCATCGCTTAAAAAATTATTCCTGTAGAAATCGTGGATATCATCAGTAAATTGCTTATTTTTTGTTACTAGCTCAAATATATTTAGACATTCCCAGAAGGTAGCACCAAAGGAAAATATATCGCTTTCGATAGACATTTCCCCTTGTTCAAAACTATCGGTAAATGGGAATTTGGAATCATTTGCGGCTTTAGCATAGCATTCGGGTGCAGCATAACCCAACGTACCATACTGATACATTTTATCCAGAGTTTCGTTTTGGTTATAATCCACATTAGATAAACTGCTTTTAGCAAATCTATTGGCTTTATTAACTTTTTTTGACCTACCAAAATCAATCAGTACCAATTCTTTTCCGTATCTCGTTACCATAATATTTTCAGGCTTTATATCTAAATGCAAAATGTTTTTCTGTTCGGTGACAAATTCCATAATTTCACATAGATTTAACATAAAGAGTAAAATCTGATTTTGATACTTTATGGTATTATCATAGTTATAGCTATTATTAACAGCCGCTTTTTCATCGTTGCTAAAATTGTGATAATTTATAACATTGCTTAACCCACTACTAAGAGGTTCAATTCTTCTAAGTTTCCAGTACTCTTCCCTGCAGAATTCCTCAAGTGACCACCCGTCAATGAATTCTTCAACAACGCAAAAATAAGAATCGCTGTTTATAACACCACTGGCTATCCTATTGCATGGCAAGCTGAAGTCTCTCAAATTGTCGATAACATCGTCTATTCGAACAATAGATCTGCATTCCCTTAATTCCTCAAAAATCTTCCACTCTTCAGATTTGAATATTTCTAACCGATCAACTATATTCCCTTCGGATAAAATAGACTTTGGCTTAAATTTTAATACACAAGAAAACTGCAGACCACCATCCAGTTTAGTCTTTAAACCCTTATAAACAATACTTTCCGAACCAATAGCAATAAAGCCGTCTTTGTTTATACCATAAGATGTGTCAATGATGTATTTGTAAGTGTTGCCAATCATTTCATTGTTCATTTCCTGTTTAACTCCCTTGATTTCTCAGTTTCGTTACTTCACGGTAGATTAGTGATATCTTAATACCATAGTCCTCAATTACAACAGTTTACTCATGAAATCTTATTAAAATAAATTTTTAGCTTATAAAAATCAATGATTAGTCCATGAAGTACTTCTATTATCAAATGTGTAGATTTTATGTTTGCTTAATCATAGATGATCTTTATAAAATCAGAATTAAATTTCTTGGAACATGATTTAAAGTCTACCTAATAATTAAATTTCATCCATTTTTGATGTTTATTATCTCATATTCCTTATTATTCATTTTATTAGCTTTATTAGTTTAAAATAAGTTTTTATTTGTGTCAACAAAATATTGGGGCAATTTTTTGTTACTTACACAAGCTATTTGTCAGTAATTTAGACTTCACGTAGAAAAATCCAAAAAAAGTTAATCTTTGTACAATAAAAAAATAAAAAAGGTAGATCAATTTTCAATCTGCCTTTTTTATCACTAATTTTAGTTTACTTGAATCAGATTAATATTACCTCAATCTATACCTCCAATCAGCAGAGTTCTCAAACAAAAATCTCTTATTCCTAAAATAAAAGAATAAGAGATTTATCATTAGTATCTATTCACTCCTGTTGCAACAGTAATAATGCAGTCCGGTTTTTCAGATAAAGTATTTTCAATATTTTTTTCGCAATTTTCCCAAGTCCAAGTGTAGTAAAAGCCGATTGAAATTCCAATCGACCCATTAAGTTTAGCTAATTTTTATTTCTATGGTAATGTATTTTTTACACCTAAAAGATACTTTTTAAGAGCAGCATAGTCAAGTGCATCAATCGAGCCATCACCATTAATATCATCTGCTGCTGGATCCGATAAAGTAGGTATAATCCCCAAAAAATATGATTTATAGGCTGCAAGATCTAATGCATCAATAGATCCGTCCTTATTAATATCACCTAATCTGAAACCAACATCTGTAGTAACATTTAATTCATTACTTGCAGCTGATAAATTTCCAAACACATCAACTGCTTTTACAGTAAGCGTATAAGAAGTGTTATCTTTTAATCCAGTTAAAATACAATTGGTATTTTTAGTAGTACCTACTAGTTCAGAACCCTTGTATATATTGTAACCCGATACTGCCATATTATCTGTAGATTCTGTCCAAGCCAAATCAACTGTTGAGCTAGAAACGCATAAACTTCTAAGTTCTGTAGGTGCAGTTGGTGCTTCAGTATCTTTTGGAAGCTCTATTACATTATAATTCATTTTTGTAACCTCAGCCATTCCACTGCTTTGGTATCCCTCTACTAAAAGTGAAACATCATACAAATTACCCGTCATCATACCCATACTTTCCCATGCTCTGAAGTGGTCACTTACATGTACTGTTCCGCTAGTACGTTTTTCTCGGCGTACATTATAATATTGCAGAAAATATGCGGGGCCATTAATGGAAGGTGGATTATATCTTTTCGTTTCGTATATGTCATATACACCACCATCAACTGTAATAGCACCCTTTGGAGTAATATTTCCTGGTGGTTTCCATGTACCCCAACTATCTACAATGTAATATTCTATAAGCGGGTCGGTATTCCAACCATATACAGCTAGATATGAATTCCCAAATGGTTCATAATCGCAAGCATATCCTATTATTATGTCTCCGATTGTATGCCAAGTCTGTTTGCTGTTATATTTCTTTCCCATCTTAAACAAAACATTGTTGACATTACTACCCCAAGAACATCTGAATGTCCCGCCGCCATTAAGAGTCATACTTGTTGGTTCTCCATAATCCTTCCACAGCTCATAGTCTAAACCATCAAGTGTACCAGTAGCGTTTGATGTAATTGTAGTAGCGGCGCTTACATTTACTGCCATCAAGGTAAATATGATGGTAAAACACAGTAAAATAAACTTTTTTCTCATTTTCCCCTCCTTTAAAATTGTATTTATTTAACTCCTTGATTGGAGACTTCTTACATTTTGTAATCTCTTCCCCTTAAAGAGTGGAAATTAGCTATGTTTAGCAATTGATCAACTGAAATATATCACATACCTATACCAATTATTAACGTAATTAAATCATAAGCTTTTAATCTATGTTTAACAGAATTCTACCACCAACTTTAATTATTTATTGTACTTATAAGCATTTATAGCCGGTAAAATTACATGGTTAAAATCAAAAAGCGTTGTGTTAGAAACAACATTTGTATCAGCTTTATTAGTGGCCTCAACAATAGCCCAGCCAACACCATTTTGTTCTACCATAACAGGATCCCAATAAATATCACCAATGCATCTTCCATCTTTTACGCTCTTTAAGGCATTGAATAATTCAAGCATAAAATCTTTTTGACCTTTTGGTGAGCTTTCGTAATAGCCCTCATATGCACCATTATTCTTTAGCTGACCCTCATAGCCATTTGGCAAAGTCTTATTAAAGTTGAATCCAGTTTCCATAATGATAATATCCTTATCATAGCTAGCACTAATCTTGTTACAGAAATCAGCAATCTTGTTTGCTGTAAGCTTAGTGTAATAAGGGTAATATGATGCTCCTATAATATCGTATTTAACATTATAAGTTTTACAGTTGCCAAAGAACCATGTATATTTATCAACATTACCTGCATCGTCTAAATGCAGAATTACTTTTGTATTAGAACTTACCTCTTTTACCGCTGCGTACCCTGCATTAAGGAACCTAGCTAAATTTGCAAAATTAGATGTGGTACCATATGGGTATAATATACCTGCCTGTATTTCATTTCCAAGAGATACTGATTGTGGTGTTATGCCTTGTGCTAATATCTGCTGCATAACACTTTTTGTATATGTATAAACCAAATTTTCCAATTTAGTAACTGCATCCGTCGCAGATAATCCTGAAATCTCCTTCTTCCAATCTGCAGGAATATTTTGAGTCAAGCCATTTGTCCAAAAATCACTATAATGTAAAGTTAACTGAATGGCCATACCTGAGTTTTTTGCACGTTTAGCAAGATTTAAAATATCATTTATGTTTTGGTAATTATCTTTACAGTAGTATGTACCATCTCCACGACCTTTTCCGGGATTATTATACAGTCTAAGCCTTGCAATATTCCAACCATTGTCTGCTAATAGCTGAACTGGATCTTGTTGAGTTCCATTCTTGTCATAGAACTTAGCTCCCATGTCCTCTACATAAGATAATTCAGAAATATCTCCTCCAACATAGAACTTCTTTTGTTGTGATTGATCGCTTTCACGAACAAGCTTAAAATCATCTAAGTTTACCCAATTATTTGCATTAGCATCACTGTAAAAACCAATTCTTAAATTTTCGTTTCCTCTCACATAAATTCCTCTTACAGTAACCAACGTCCACCCATAAGGCTGAGAATCCTCAGTATTTAATGCGTTTGTTACTGGAATGGCTGTCATACATTTATCTTGTGAGTCTCCATAGGCATAAATATACGCACTATTCTGATTACCGCCATTCTCAACGTAAGCAGTAAGATAATAATAGCCTGATTGTAAGCCGTAAATGTCTTGATAAATATCCGAAATATAATCAGAAGTTGAATAGCAGGATAATTCGAATTTGCCTGTGTGAGATGCTCGTGAGGAAGCATAAGTGGCACCCGTTGTATTTTTAGCACCTAGTTTCCATCCATTTAGGCTACCTTGTTCAAAGCCAGTATTTGTGAACTCTGTATTGCTTGATTGACCTGTTGGTAATGAATCAATTACTCCCAACAGATAGCTTTTTAGAATTGCTAAATCTATGGCATCTATTGAGCTGTCAAGATTAATATCAGCAGCATAGCGGTCAAAGCCATCCGTAGTATAGCCCAACAATATTTTTTTTAATAACGCAAAATCAATAGCATCAATTTTTCCATCGTAATTTATGTCACCGACTGTTCCCGCGCCTGCAACTACAAGAGCATTATTTGCTAATGTTGTGTTAGATTGTGTAAAATTTGTACCTGATGATAAGTCTCCCTCGGGAAATTTGTTTTCTGATAAAGAACTGATTGCAGACGTACTATTGGCTATTACATTTGCTGGTAGTATGGACATAGAAATAATTAATGATAACGATATCATTATTGCAAAAACTTTTTTTTTCAAAATAAGCCCTCCCTTTTATGCATAATAAATAGCCTCATCATGTCATTATAGTTATTAAGCGAGAAGTCTTGAAGAACAACATAATACCTATCTATTAGCGGTAAAATGTATATGAAATTTTCCACTTTAATTTAATGATACAATGTTATACAAAATCTGTAAAGAATAGTTTTTTATATACAAAAATCCCCTATACCTCAGGTAATAGGATAGGAGATTTTGCATAGAATTTACCCAAACGTTTGCTGAGATAATAGTGGATATAATTTGATGTATCACTATCAAGATAGATATACCTTTTACAATTACAAAACGGGAGAGTTGTTCAATTTGTGGAAAGAAGATATTCTGAATGAAGAAGTCCTATTTTTTTTAAGACAGGATCGTCAATCAACTGACACAATTTTGTGTCAGCTACGTTTTCTTCTATCGATGCCCTCTTTTTCATAAAAACGCCGCTTATCCTCAGACATTCTCTGCTCCGCAATATTTACCAAGCTTTCTATATCATCGGGAGCCGACATAAAGCAAACTCCGATTGAAACGTGATAACCTTGTGATAGTGTTGCTTCTTTAATTCTTCTCACCCGTTCTTCCACTTCAAACTGTTCAATATCCTTTGTAAATGCCAGAAATTCATCACCGCCCATACGGAAGGTGTCTTCCGTCCCAAACTGTTCTTTAAATGCCTCAGCAACCGATTTTAGCATTCTGTCACCAGCTGCATGTCCAAGGCGATTGTTCAGTTCGTGCAGGCCATTCACATCTGCATAGATGCAGGCAATTGACACCTTGCAATCAATAGAATATGTAGAAAAATGTGTTTCATAACTATTCCGATTCAACAAACCAGTAAGACTGTCGGACTCGCTCATGTGAATTATTTTAATCTGATCTCTCAGATTTTCTATACCTTTTTTCGTCACTGAAAACATGATCAACGAAAATGCAGACAAGGTTAAAATCTGCGGAATTATCATATAAAGCGCAATTTTGCCCACATCAAGTAACGCATTCACAGACACTAGAGGCTTTGCGGTAATCTTAACAGAACATACGGTCTCAATATATCCAGATAAATAATTCAGGTCCCAAGTTCCCCATAAATAGGCCAGAATTGGAGAGAACACACAGCAGACACAAGAGCTTAAAAAAGCCATCCAAGAAATTCGATAAGATCGGTATTGTGAAGCAAGTAGCATCGGAAGAATGAATACCAATGTAACATGAACATTCAGTAATGTTGTTATAGCTAAGGTCAAGAGCATGATAACTGTCATAATCACATATTTACTTGCTGGATGAGACAACAATTTTTCGTTGTGAACAATGATTTTTGGAATAAATAAAAGAATCAGAGAAATAAGACTGCAAATCCTCATCAAATTATTATTCACATCATAAATATGCATTTCATTTAAAACAAAAATTAATAGAAGTACTACAGCAACGCCAATCACTGCGTTTGCTGCGTAACGATTTGGCTTAATTTCATTTTCTGTTATCAGCCTTTTCTTTTCGCTATTCAGCATGTAATTGCACCTTTCTTTACGCCGTCTACTTGCGCTTTCTCTGTTCTATACATCCAATTGTAATTAAATCTATTCGCAAGAGTTTTATCCCTTTAGCAGTTAAAATCAAAGACATCCAAAAAGAGCTTTACTAATTTATTATATTTGAATTTATTAATTTTCGCAATATAACAGACCAATTTCTATATGGCTTTTTGTATTATCATGTCGTATATTGTCGTTTTTTAACTTTCTCAATCCACTAACCTGCTTATGGCAATTAGCCCGCATCTCTAAATATCAAACTCGCAAATGAGGCTGTCGCAAAAGGCATCTTAACAATTATATCTTGTGCCTAGGTTTTTCTAACCTATACCATATAATGTGGTTAAAAGATGTTTTAAAACAGCCCCATTGATATAATGTGATTCTTATCGTGCTTTATAGTCTTCAGTGGTATAGTTCTTGAGCTAACTACAATCCCATACTTTTGTGGTTAAGATCTTACATTTTAATTCCATACTTTTCTTGTAATAACTTGATATTTCAATTCCATATTTATCTTACTATTCATCTTCATAAAAACTATCATCGTAGGTGTTACCATTGTAATCATTACATGTTTCTTCTGTACAATTGCATTTATAGTGATTATTATTTTCATCGTTACATATCATTATATATGCATCTTTAACAACTGATTTCAAAATTGTATCAATTGCATTTGGATCTATTTGACCATTTTCATCAAATATGTCTATAAAATCATACTTTTTCAGAATCATAAATATCAAGCGAAACAGAAAGTTCTCTCTATTTATAAATCCACTTTTTTCAAATCCGTTAAATAAATTATCAAAACTTTCATCATATTTTTCTTCTAGTACTTCCTTAACCTGATTTCTAACTTTTTCAACATACTCCCGATTTTCTTTATCCTTAGATTTTATTTTAATTCTTTGAGCGTTTTCATCAATTGAGTTATCCGTAGCTGCCATGTTAGCTGCTTTATTTTCACTATTATATGCATAAGTAGCCATATTAGAGTTAATAGCTTCTTTTGAATTACTTTTTTTATTATTCTTTTTGGAACGTGAGTTTCTATTTTTTTTAAATATTCTAAATGCACTAAATATCCTTTTCTTTCTCCGTTTTCTTCTACCTATTTTAAACATGTTAACCGCTCCTAATTAGAAATATATTCATTATTAGGTTATGAATGGTTAACATAATTTGCGACAATAAAACACGATGCAGTTGACAAACAATATTTATATTATAATAAGGATGTTCGCCAGACCAGCCTCCACTTCCTTAAAATTTAACATCGTGGTAGACCCTTGTCTTGGCTCACGCTATTGAGACACGTTCTGGACTTGACCCGTAAGAGTTCGTCCACCGAGTAAACATAAAAGGTAAAACTATGTAATTAATTAATAAATCATAGTTTTACCTCTTAAGAAATCAGCACTATTGTAGTACACATTGAACAATATAGTTAAATCTACTTATTTTGGAGAAAATGTTTTTCTATTCCGAAAGCCTTTTTGCCAGCTTTACAGCTTCATATGCATCTCTGGAATAACCGTCCGCTCCGATTTCTTCTGCATATTCGGCATCTACAACAGCTCCCCCAACCATAAACTTGCAGTTTAAATTCTGTTCCTTAGCGAGTTTAATTACATCCTTCATTTCAACCATAGTTGTTGTCATAAGAGCAGATAATCCTATAATATGTGCATTCAGGCTTTTAGCTTTTTCAATAATAGTCTCTGCGCTTACATCTTTTCCCAAGTCGTATACTTTAAAGCCATAGTTTCTAAGCATCAAAGCAACAATATTCTTGCCAATATCATGAATGTCTCCTTTTACTGTAGCCATTAAAATAACAACTTCTTTTTCTTCTGTATTGTCTGTTTGCTTGAGCAAAGGTTCAACGCATGTAAAGCCTTTTTTCATAGTTTCAGCACTTTGAATTAATTGAGGAAGAAAATATTTTTTCTCATCAAAAAGCTTTCCAACTTGATTAATTGCAGGAATCAAATGATTATCTACAATATCACGAGCACTTACCTTTTCGTCTAAAGCTTTGTTTATAAGTGCTCCTATGCTTTCATTATCACCTTCAAGTACTGCAGCATATATTTTTTCACCAGTATTTTTATCTTCGGATTGGATTCTCACTTCACCAGCTGTTGTTTTTTGCTGACTGCCGAAATATGATATATAGTTTCTGCTGTTTACATCATTCTTTGTTATAACGTCGCAAGCCATTTTAATATTCATCAATAACTCACTTGATGGATTTGCTATCGCCATTGTGAGCCCCTTGCTAACAGCCATAGCTAGAAAAGCCGCATTTACCCAACTTCTCTCCGGCAAACCAAATGAAACATTTGAAAGTCCAACTATTGTTCCACAGCCAAATTCTGTGCTACACCAGTCGATCAGATTCAAAGTCTCAAGAGCGGCTTCTTGATTGGCTGAAACTGTCATAACCAAACCATCTACTACAACATCACTTTTTTGATAACCATATTCGGATGCTTTTTCAAAAACATTTTTAACAATAGCCTTCCTTTGCTCAGCTTTTTCCGGAACTCCTTCATCACTTAAAGGAAGTAATATAAACATAGCTCCATATTTTGCGGCAACTGGTAAGAGTTTATCAAGCTTTACCTTTTCCTGTGAAATTGAATTAATCAACGCTCTTCCGGGATAAATTCGTAGTGCTGCTTCAAGTACTTCAGGTGAAGAAGAATCGAGACAAAGAGGCGCATCACTGATTCCACCTAATAGACTAATAGTATTTAGCATTGTCTCTTTTTCATCAATTCCTGGCATACCGACATTAACATCTAGTATATTTGCGCCCTTTTCAACCTGCTCAGCAGCAAATTTCCTTATTTCATGAGTTAAACCTTCTCTTAACTCAGCTTGCAATTGCTTCTTTCCTGTTGGATTAATTCTCTCTCCAACAATAGCAACCGGTTTATTAAATCCAAAAAATACTGTTTTTCTTGAAGAGGTTATTGCACTATATAGTTCAAAATCAATAGCTTTGGGCTTTAACCCTTCACTATTCTGTTTTATTTGTCTAATATAATCAGGAGATGTTCCACAACAGCCACCTAATAGGTTTACTCCTGCTTTTACAAATTCCTTAGTATATGTGCCAAATTCCTCTGGCTTCATATCAAAAATTGTAGTACCGTTAATGAGCTTAGGCAAACCAGCATTTGGCTTAGCCATTAAAGGCACCTTTGCATAAGGCTTCAACATTGTTATGATTTTCAACATTTGAATAGGTCCAGTAGAACAATTACATCCCACAACATCTGCTCCAAGACTTTGAAGAGTAATAAGCGCAGTAATTGGATCAGTTCCTGTCAAAGTTGTCATATTTTCATCAAAGCTCATGCTTACACAAACAGGTAAATCACAGCTTTCCTTTACAGCCAGCAGAGCCGCTCTTGCTTCCTGTATGTCAAGCATAGTTTCTATAACGAAAAGGTCTACACCACCCTCTAATAATCCTTTAACCTGTTCCTTATATACATTTACACATTCTTCAAAGGGCATATCCCCAAGAGGTTTTATAAATCTGCCTGTAGAAGCTAAATCACCAGCAACAAGGCATTTGTCACCAGCTGCTTCTTTTGAGTATTGTGCTAAGCTCCTGTTAATCTCAACTGTTCTATCTCCAAGCCCGAACTCATCAAGCTTTATACGATTTCCGCCGAATGTGCAAGTATATATTATGTTTGAACCAGCTTTTATATATTCATTCTGGATGCTCTTAATTACATCAGGATTTTCAAGAACCCATTTTTCTGGGCATACACCTGTAGGCATTCCTTTTTTCTGTAATTCTGTTCCTGTAGCACCATCAAGTATAAGTAATTTATTTGAAACAAGTTCTCTAAACTGTGCTTTATTCATAATTATGTCCATGCCCAGCATTTCGCACAAAAACATCATGACAGAAATTGCATGGGCTCGGTACCTCCTCGTATTATATAGTCATAGCTTTTCTTTACCTTTTCTTGAGGTTGAGCTATGCTGTTTTATGATACTGTGGATTAGTTCGTACCTCCTACCACTTGATGGTTTAATGA
>JAEZRV010000067.1 GCA_023444055.1 Bacillota bacterium | reverse complement strand
TATTAAAATCTTTTCATATAATTCAATTTTTCTCAACTAATAAAAAAGTATACAAAATAGTCTATGAAAATAGCTTGAGAATGCCAAAAAACTCGCTAAAATAGCGAGTTTTCGGACAAACTGTGGTGGAGGCGAGGGGAGTCGAACCCCTGTCCGAAACCATATCCTCAAGAACTTCTACGGGTGTAGCCTGTAATTTGTGCAGTAGCCAGTATCCCTTGCGGGACTTGGTTTCCGCGTTTCCCTACGGCGGCCCCCTACAGGCAGGGTGCCACTTTCGGTAGCCTTTAAAGTCCGATTCAGCTCAAGGCTACGGCTGAATTAGTGCTAGCATTTGACCTTCCTATGCAAAAGGACTGACTTGATGACGCCAGCTACCCTAGGTGCAGCTAACCTAGGACTGACGGGCTGCCCTTAGGCAGCAGCTAAAGCGAAATTATCGTTTTTAGCGTTTAATTTTTTTTCTCGTTTTTTAAGAGGCCAACGAGAATCCTCTACCCGCTTATCAAGTCTCAACAATCCCGTCGAAACCATTACGCCCCCATGTATAAATTTATTAAGCAAAACTACTACAGCGTAATAGCATTGTAGTTATTGTACTTATCAAGTTTTTAAGAACGTTCCTATAATACCAGATTCTTAAAAATTAGGGCTTTTAAGCTTTAATTTCAATATTCAGTTATCAAAGCACTGTTTACATAATAACATCAATCCAGCACAATATCAAGTTACTGTTTCTGGAAAATCTGTATACTATATATAATCATCTAAAGCACTGTTCAAAATGTATATTGCCTATCCAACTTGATTCAAACGGTTTAAATGCATACTGACTATCCAACTTCATTTAAACTGTTAAAATGCTTGCTGCCTATCCAACTTCTTTAAACGGTTTAAATGCATACTGACTATCCAATATCATCTAAACTGTTCTTTAATCTTGCGGTCGATCTCTCTTTTTGCATCACGAGCAGCGATGTCATCTCTCTTGTCATATAGCTTTTTGCCTCGCGCAACACCTAGCTCTATCTTGACCATACCCCTTTTAAGATAAGCCTGAGTAGGAATTAATGTGAGACCCTTCTGCTGAGTGAGTCCAAGCAATCTATTTATCTCCGATTTATGCAGCAAAAGCTTTCTGTCCCGTAAAGGATCCTTGTTAAAAATATTACCCTGCTCATATGGGCTTATATGCATCCCACTAAGTATTACTTCTCCACCTACAATAGACGCATAGCAATCCTTCAAATTCAGCTTGCCCTGCCTAATAGACTTAACCTCAGTTCCTGACAGCACAATACCGGCCTCAATTGTTTCCTCAATGAAGTAATCATGACGAGCTTTTTTGTTTTGAGCTATAACTTTATATGATTCCTTTACCATTTTAATAACCGCCTACTGCAAAATAATATAGATAAAACCAATTCACCAGATAAAAATAACCCTTAGATAAAGGGCTGTTAAAAAAAGTATTTATCTGACATTTCTCATTATAACACCATGAATCATTAAGGTCAAGCTCCTTAAACTCAAGGATTCTATTCTCTTAAAATCAAGGATTATATTATTTCCCTATGTGAGTTAATGAAAATTTGTCTTTGGAGATGTTTTTCTCTTTTTCTTTCTTAACAGCTCAAATATATGGCTCATTTACTTCTTCAACCAAATAAGATGTATACCCTATTTTACTTCTCTACAACTTAGATGTATGCACCATTCTAACTTTTACACAACTTAGAGGTATACCCCATTCTAACTTCTCCGACAACTCAGATGTATGTTCCATTCAAACTTAGACACAACTCAGATATATACACATTCTAATTCTCCGAAAACTCAGATGTATGCCACATTCTAACTTATATACTACTTAGATGTATGCCCCATTCAAACTTCTCCAATTAGCCAAAATGGATATCTCATTTTACTTTTTCACTAGCTCAGATATATGCCCCTTTTAGCTTTTCTAACAGCTCATAAGGTACCTTCAAGTTTCCTCTTCCTGTTCCAATTTCAATTTCACTCTTATAAGTTCCATGAAAATCACTGCCACCAGTTACTAACAACTGATGCTTTATTGCAAGCCTAAGTAAATTGCCTGTTTCTTCTTTTGAATTTTCACTATAAACAGCCTCAATGCCAGCTAGTCCATATTCCTTTAATTCCAATAGTAGCTTATCCATCTCATTATTGCTCATTTTTAAAAGTGCCGGATGAGCAATTACAGGAATTCCACCAGCATTTTTAATTAATTTAATTCCGTCAATAGGCTCTAACTCAAATCTTTTAAAATATGCCAAACCATCTTTACCTAAATACTTATCAAATGCCTCCTGCATAGTTTTGACACAACCCTTTTTCACCAGTAAACGTGCAAAATGTGGACGGCCAATTGTATCACCTAATGCAACTTCCTTTACTTCCTCTTCTGCGATATCAACACCTATATCATTTAGTTTGTTAATAATTTTTATATTTCGGTCTTCTCTACCCTTTCTTATTGTCGCAAGCTCTTTTTGAATATTAATATATTCATCTTTATTTAAAAAGTATCCTAGAATATGCATCTCAGGCTTAAAATTAGTGCTTATTTCTATCCCAGGTATAACTTCAATACCAATTCTATTCCCTTCATCTAATGCCTCTCTAATGCCTTCAACCGTGTCATGGTCTGTTAGTGCTACTGCTGAAAGCCCTTTTTCTTTTGCATGGCGAACCAGTTCGGCAGGCCTCATGCTTCCATCTGAAGCAAGGCTATGTGTGTGTAAATCAATAATTTTATCCATCCATATTCTCCAAATAAAATAGTTTTATCGAATCTGAATTCATATATTCCAATACTTCTCATCTAAACAAATTGGAGGTGGAAAACTATTATTGTATACTTGCTGCAATATACTATCCATTTTCTTTAAAGATCTACACGCCTGTTCCTGAGTAATTAATCCTTCCTCAAGTGCTATAGCAAGCTCATCGGCATCTAAAACCTTCATTGTTCCATCTGGCATTAGCTTTACATCAAGTAACAGGTCTACAAAAGTGTACTGATCTATCTCACTGTCATATTTCACATCTATAATGTCACAATACCAATATGCAAATCTTTTATCATAATCATAGAATCTGCTTATTTTAATTCCTTCTTTTAGAAATGTATATGAAATCCCCCCTGAAATATCTGCTCTAGGTCTTATTGCCTGCCATCTGGTTATCAAAATATCATCATCTCTATATAGCATTTCGTCACTTGAAATATCAACGGTTTCGAATGGAATGTATCGTGTTCTTAATATAATTGGCTTTTTCATATTATCTCCTAAAACTAGTTTAATTTTATTTATTGTTATTATACATTAGATATTAATATTTTTGAAGCAAATAAAATAACCTTCAAAATTACTTTATGCAATGTTTTTACATATTATCATTACATTTCTAAAAATGTATTTCCCATTTTTTTACTATTGTTTTTTTTAATGTTATAATGTGAATAACTCAAACTCCCGCAAGTATTTATGGACTCATTTTTGTTGGCACATCATTGCGCACTGTGGTCATAATTTTTCACCATTAATTGAGCAATCGGAGTCCCAACATGCTATATTTGGGGAAATGAGTTAATATATTTAATGATAAAAAAGGAATGATAGCTATGAAGCAAGCAAAATGCTGTAATAATTGTGAGCGAGGAGTATCTCTACACTTAACGAAGGATATTTTATGTAAATATCACGGAGTAGTTACGCCAGATTATGTTTGCTTCAAATATAGAAATTATTCTGAATCAATCGTTTCCATGCAACAAAATCTCAAATGCATCCACTGTGAATATTTCATGGTTCAACTTGATTCAACAAATGAACAGCTGGGAAAATGTAAGCTTTTTTCAGCAAGAGAGTTTGATGGAACTACTAGAAATGTTTGCTCAAAATTTTCTAAAAAGATGCTTATTGAAGTCTCTTAGCAAAAATGTGAAAGCATTTATATGCATTTCATCAAGTCATAGCAAAAATTCCCTATAATAATCTTATGCAAAATTGCCGATATAAAATTTGTGTTTTAGAACTATTATTTTAAAGTTTTATTAAATTTTATTCTAGCACTGTTAGACTTTTATATAGGAAATGTTAAGTTAGAAACATTTATTGCATATATTTTATTGGGGGTTAACATGAATTTAGACGTTAATGCTATTTTTCAACAGAAATTAGCGGAAATAAACAGTAGACTTTCTAGTATTGCTCCAAAACTAGGTACTAGTGAAACAAGTTCTTCTGATACATCATTTGAAGATTACCTATCTGATGCCTCTCTATTGGGTTTAGATTCTTCTTCATTAGGCTTAGATGATTCTATACTTGGAAGTGGTTCAAATTTATCAGGTAATCCTGTTATGAAAAATTATTTAGAAAACTTATTGGACGAATCTGGTGATATTCAGAACAGCAACATATTAAAAGCTCGTAAAGCGCTTGCAAATTCTACAGCTTACATTCCAACTGATAAAACAGAATTAATGGAGCTAATAAATACTGCTATAAATAATGCATCTGCTAAATATGGTGTAGACAAAAATCTTATTCGTGCTGTAATAAAGCAAGAGTCCTCTTTTGATCCTACTTCAATATCTTCTGCTGGTGCACAAGGGTTAATGCAATTGATGCCAGGTACGGCAGATTCACTACATGTAAATGATCCATTTAATATTGTTCAGAATATAAATGGTGGTACGCTGTACTTAAGAGACCAACTATACAATTTTAAAGGTGATGTCAGCCTGGCTTTGGCTGCCTATAATGCTGGTCCGAATAGTGTAAATAAATATGGAGGCATTCCACCTTATGCTGAAACACAGAACTACGTAAAAAAAGTAACCGAATATTATAACCAATATAATCAGCTTTCTACAGCACAAAAGTAAAATTACCTGCATTACCCAAACAAAAATTTTAAGTAAAAAATAGAAAAGAGAGAATTTCTCATTTAAAACTTTAAATAAATAAGGCTATTGCAAAATATATCTTTCCAGAATATTATGTACTTGGTTATTCTAATCAATAACAATATTCTGAGGATTGTACCTTGCATTAGCCTTTATTAATAAAAAACTATTGTATTCTATTTCCAAAATAAATATTACTAAAACTAGAGATTTTATTAACATCATCCACATATTTATCCACAGCTTTAAATTACTTGTATTTTCAATGTTCTACGATATTTCCACATAACCCACAAAATATACAAGTGAATTTATTCACAATCTCATACTAAAACCCATGAAAGCATTAATTTAAGTGGTTTTTACGCACTTTTCATATTTACGCAAATAATCCACAAAGTCTTTGTATACATTATTATTACAGCAGACCAGAGTTTTTCCCAATATATTACAATCCTGTGGATAACTTTTATTATTCATTGTTCCAATTTCAATCCAGGTATTGCATTTAAATCCATGCCTGCTCGTTCACCATTAATGTATTCGTAATAAGCAGCGCATCCAATCATTGCTGCATTATCGGTACACAAAATTAATCCAGGGTACATTACCTCGATGCCTTGCTTTTCTGCTATTTCTTTCATATCATGTCTAAGCTGTGAATTTGCTGCAACGCCCCCCGCCAGTGCTATCTTTTTAATATTATTAGCTTTTGCCGCTGCTATAGTATTTTTAACAAGTACATCCACAACAGCCTGTTGAAAGCTGGCTGCAACATCTGGAATGTTTATTGCCTCACCGGTCTGCTCCAACCTATTTAAATAGTTTAGAACTGCAGTTTTTAGTCCACTAAAGCTAAAATCTAATGTACCATCATTAAAATAAACTCTAGGAAAAGATATAGCTTTACTATTACCTTTTTGTGCATACTTATCAATCAGCGGTCCACCTGGATAGCCTAGTCCAATAGCCCTTGATATTTTATCAAAAGCCTCACCTGCTGCATCATCTCTTGTCTGTCCAAGTATTTCAAATTCTCTATAATTCTTTACATGAACAATGTGGCTATGTCCACCTGACGCTACAAGGCATACAAATGGTGGCTCCAGCTCAGGATATTGTAAATAATTTGCAGCAATATGTCCTTTAATATGATGTACTCCTACTAATGGCTTTTGTGCTGTGTAAGCAATTGCCTTACCTGCAGTTAATCCCACAAGCAGAGCTCCAACAAGACCTGGCCCATAAGTTACTCCTATTGCGTCTATATCCGAAAGTGATACTCCTGCCTCATCAAGTGCTTGGTTAACAACTGGCATTATTAACTCCACATGCTTCCTTGATGCTATTTCAGGTACAACACCACCATATTTCTTGTGTAAAACTACTTGAGTTGATATTACATTCGACATAATATATCTACCATTTTTTATAACTGCAGCAGCCGTTTCATCACAACTGCTCTCTATACCAAGAATTAATGTATCCATTTTTTCCTCCATAAGCTACTCTACCAAATCCTTCTAGACTAAGTCTTCTATATCTCGACGGCATCACTAATTTCCCTTTTAATACACGAAATAAGTTCTGCCAAGTCTCGAAATAAGTGCGACTAGAGTCTAAATCGAACTATCGTCCCCTTTAGACTAAGTCTTCTTTATCTCGACGGCATCACTAATTTCCCTTTTAATACACGAAATAAGTTCTGCCAAGTCTCGAAATAAGTGCGACTAGAGTCTATAAGGAATTAACCTTCCTTCTAGACTAAGTCTTCTATATAATATCCCAATGTTTACTATTTTTCAAGGTGAACCGGAAACTTATAACTGCTGAATTGTCCCTATACCACTATAAGCATTTAGAAATTGGCTTTATTCATTAATCATGGTAGTAGGCACTGTCGTGCTATTAAAAGAAGTATTATGATGAAATTAAAAAACCAGCTTTCCCACATATAAAAAGGCAACAAAAAACATGGAGCCATAGGCTCCATGCTCCGAAAAAAGGAGATATGCTAATGTTCTCCCTTATATTACCAAAGTACAATTAGTTTTAATATAGAAATATTATACCACAACGGCTAGTCCAAAAGTCCTAATTTTTGGTGTTTATATACAATATACAGATTATAGAAACTACTATGCAGCATCAGCTTTTAATTTGTATGCTGGCATATATATACCTTTAGAATTCTTTATAAATGGGCGTTCGCTATCTGGTAACTTCCAAAAGCCAAATTTATCTTCTATCGCTTTGTTTTGTAATTCAGTAAAATACTCTTTAAATAATGTATTTGGATTATAAAAAACTGATACAGCATAACCCTTCAAGACCATTATAGCATTATAATATGTACCATCTTCCAGTATTACATGGGCAAGTAGCCTGCCATACGTATCTGTTGTATCCTTTTCAAAAATCAGCTTCACATTCTTATCTTTTAGAGTAGCTTTTGTGAAATCGCTGGCTTCTATTGCATACGGCTGAACATCAACACCAGACTTTACTGATTCTGGAGTATCAATGTCAAGCATTCTTACTTTATATTTCTTATTCTTATATTTAATGTGAAACGTATCACCATCAACAACCTTTTCTACAATTGCATTGATATACCCAAATGGTACTATTCCCTCTTTTTCAATTTTTAATATTGATTCAGGGAATGTTAATTTTTCTAGTTGCTCAGTGTTTTCAGCTGAACCACTCCGACTTTTGGTTTTCTGTGAACTGTCTTTATTTGCGTCGATATGATTTTTAACACTCTGTGAATTGTCTTTTCCTGTGCCACTATGATTTTTAACACTAAGTGCATTGTCTTTTTTTGAGCTACTCTGATTCTTAGCACTGTATACATTTTCTTTTTCTTCGCCACTCTGATTTTTTGCACTATGAGCATTGTCTTCTTCACCACTCTGATTTTTATTGCTCTGAGCATTGACTTTTTCTGCACCACTCTGGGATCTTATGGTCTTTTGGCTATATTCCTTTGAATTGCTTTGTATTTTGGTGCTATGTGAGGTATCAACCAGAGCCACTCCATTATTCTGGTAAATATACCCACCTATTAGAACTACTACAGCAGTAACTAATGTTGCTAATGTTTTCTTATTTTTTTGCTTCATTGTGTCACCTTTCTGGTATAAATGTATTCTGAGTATATCTCGATACGAGAGTTTACTATAATCTCTAGTAATCTTAGAAATCTTTACACAAGTATATATCTTTTATACTGTTAGTAATAACTCATGCTAACTTATTATAGCATATTTTTCCTTTTGTAAAGCTAACATCTATTTTCATTATGTGTAACATTTCTGCTTAAAAGATTCCAAGAAAAAGCCATGCTCACTGAATATGTGATGCATGGCTTTTTTTATTAAGTGTATTGGCCGATATCACTTAAACTTATAAATAGTTTAAACAGTTTGTTTCTGGTCTAAATGTGGTTGCCTCATAAATAGAAATCAACCAACTTGTATTTTCCAAGCTAAAAGTTATGTTGTTCCCTGAGCAGTCAGTATTGAAATTGGAACAGTATTATTTATAACTGCTTCATCTTTTCTCTCATCTATAACTGTGTTAAATACCATCTTCATTACTTCTGCTATTGTTTCCACAGGAATCACTTCAATATCCATGTCCTCAAATAATTCTTGATAATTTTCCTTTGGAATGTAAACCTTTTTTATACCTGCAGCCCTAGCAGCATCAACCTTTGCTACAACCCCACCCACAGGTTTTACATTTCCTTTAATGGATATTTCTCCAGTCATGGCTATATCTCCGCTTAACGGAATGTTTTTAACTGCTGAATATACAGCTGTGGCTATTGCAATGCCGGCTGATGGGCCATCAATAGGAATTCCGCCAGGAAAATTAACATGTATTTCATAGTCCTTAAAGTCAATATTCATGTATCTTTTTAAAACAGTTAAAACATTTTCCACAGACGCCTTAGCCGAACTAGTTTTCTTTAGCTTATGACCCCTATTGTCCATTTCCTCTTCTTCAACAATACCAGTAATTTTAATTCCACCACTTCCATGAGTTACTGGCATTGCTGAAACCTCAACATCAAGCACCATGCCAGTGCTATTACCAAATACTGCCAATCCGTTTATACAGCCAACCTGTTGTACTGCACTTACCTTTTTTTCAATTCTTGGACTATAATGTCCAAACTCAATTACCCATTCAATATCCTTTATTTCAATGTTGCTTCTATTTTCAACAGCTGATACACCACCTGCTATTTGAATGATATTTACAGCATCTCTTCCATTCTGAGCATACCTAGCAACAACCTCACTACAGCCATCTTCAAGGTTATATCCGCCCTTCTTAGCTGCATTCTCACTTATCTTGCTAACTTCATCAGCTCTAAGTGGTCTAAAATATATTTCAACGCATCTTGATCTAATTGCAGGTGGAATTTCATCTGGTGTACGGGTTGTTGCTCCTACAAGCCTAAAATCAGCAGGCAAACCCTTTTGAAATATATCATGGATATGACATGGTATATTAGAATCTTCTGAACTGTAGTATGCACTTTCTAGGAATACTCTTCTATCTTCAAGCACCTTTAGCAACTTGTTCATTTGAATTGGATGAAGCTCTCCTATTTCATCTATGAATAATATTCCTCCATGAGCTTTTGTTACTGCTCCTTGCTTGGGTTGAGGTACACCTGCTACTCCATATGCTCCAGCGCCTTGATATATTGGGTCATGTACCGAACCAATAAGTGGATCTGCAATTCCTCTTTCATCAAACCTTAGAGTTGTTGCATCAATTTCTATAAATTTTGCATCCTTCTTAAAAGGTGAACATATATTGTTTTTTGCTTCTTCAAGAATAACTCTCGCCGCAGCTGTTTTTCCGACACCTGGAGGTCCATATATTATTACATGTTGCGGATTTGTTCCACAAAGTGAGGCTCTAAGTGCTTTTAGTCCTTGTTCTTGCCCGACTATATCCTTTAGAACAGCTGGTCGTGTCTTCTCCGATAACGGTTCTGTTAAATGTATTTCTCTTAATTTTCTTAATTTCTCAAGTTCTTTTTTAGATTCCTTTTCAATAGCATTCCTATTTCCTTGTTGGTTCTTAAGTAATGAAAAGAAATAAATGCCGATGACTATAGAGAAGAAAAACTGTATGATTAACATTAATGTTGTCAATATTCTATACCTCCTTGGATATTAAAACCATACATATAACAAGTAAATAGTGTTCTTAAATCCAGTACATCTAATACTCTCTTCAATAAGTATAAGATACATTATCACCACAATATTAGGTTGGACTTTAATACTCAGAATGAGCTAAAAACACTCATCTTAAGTCTGGAAATCTACTTGTTCAATCTACCGCACTAATATCCCACTTATATATGTCTAAAATAAGAAGGCTAACTTTCCTAGATAACGGTACCTGTCAAACCTATTTTTGCTATTTCTTATAGGGTAAATCTCCACTTAAAGACAAGAACTATGTTTATTTGTGTACAGTTATATTATTGGCAATGTTAAAAATTTTATCCAACAACTATTAAACATTATTAAAATATTTATAATGGATTTACGAAGATATCAACAATACAATCAAGGTTATTAAACGTATTGCATATAACTATAGAAACTTTGATAATTTCAGAATAAGAATTCTACATACTCTACAGACGAACAAAGAGTCAACCGATTACTAACGCGGCTAACTCTTAATAAAAAATTTTTCAGTTTACTGTTCTACCCCAACTATTGACATAGAGCACTATTCACATAGAACCAAATCTTTAGTTTCTATTCTAGCTCAACTGTTTTAATATGACAAAAAGACTGTTCTAATGTAGAATTTACGTATTCTACGCTAAAACAGTCTTATTCTTCAAGTATAAATTTATGATACCGATTCTTTTTTAGATTTAGGTTTCTTCATTCCCGTTTTTTTTAAAGACTTACGATTTTCATTCAGAATTAGCTCTGGCTCAGCACCATTTTCTACTACATCCTTGCTGATAATACACTTCTCAACATTTGTCATAGATGGTATATCGTACATTACTCCAAGCATTAATTCTTCAAGTATTGCTCGTAATCCTCTAGCTCCGGTATTTCTAGATATTGCCTTTTGAGCAATGCCCAACAAAGCATCTTCCTGAACCTCTAATAAAACATCATCCAGTTCAAAAATCTTCTGATACTGCTTAATCAATGCATTTCTTGGCTCTGTAAGTATTTGGACAAGAGCATTTTTGTCTAATGACTGAAGTGTAACCATAATTGGAAGTCTTCCTACAAATTCTGGTATAAGACCAAACTTTAACAAATCCTGCGGTAGTATGTCCTTTAACAGCTCTCCTACATCCTTATCCTTATTACTTTCTATTTTTGCACCAAAGCCAAGAGACTTCTTTCCAATCCTATTTTGTATAATTTTTTCAATACCATCAAAAGCACCACCGCATATAAACAATATGTTGGTAGTATCTATTTGTATAAACTCCTGATGAGGATGTTTTCTTCCTCCTTGTGGTGGAACTGAAGCAAGTGTACCTTCGAGAATCTTTAGTAGTGCTTGTTGTACACCTTCACCACTAACATCTCTAGTTATCGATGGATTTTCTGATTTACGGGCTATTTTATCAATTTCATCAATATAGATAATACCTTTTTCAGCTTTTTCAATATCATAATCTGCTGCTTGAATTAGTCTGAGTAATATATTCTCTACATCCTCTCCTACATAGCCTGCTTCAGTGAGAGAAGTAGCATCAGCAATAGCAAAAGGAACGTTCAGTATTTTTGCAAGGGTCTGCGCTAAAAATGTTTTACCACTACCAGTAGGTCCAAGTAAAAGTATATTACTCTTTTGAAGCTCTACATCGGAAGACTTAAAATCACTATTTATTCTCTTATAATGATTATAAACAGCTACAGAAAGAGATTTTTTTGCATAATCCTGTCCTATTACGTACTCGTCAAGAATATCCTTTATCTCCCTTGGTTTTGGTATTTCGCTAACTTCTGCATCAATCTTAGTATCTTCAAATTCTTCTTCGATAATCTCTGAGCAAAGCTCAATGCACTCATCACAAATGTATACACCAGGTCCTGCAACTAGCCTTTTAACCTGTTCTTGAGATTTACCACAAAAAGAACACTTTAACTGCTTCTTCTCATCATATCTGGTCATAATTGCACCTCAACTATTTTCTTCTATCCATAATGTCATCAACTAATCCATATGCCTTAGCTTCCTGTGCAGACATAAAGAAATCTCTATCAGTATCTTTTTCAATTTTCTCAAGAGGTTGACCTGTTCTTTCACTTAATATCTTGTTTAGTTTATCCTTAGTTTTTAAGATATTTTCAGCATGAATTTTAATATCGGTTGCTTGACCTTTAGCACCACCAAGAGGTTGATGTATCATAATTTCACTGTTTGGCAGTGCAAATCTTTTTCCTTTAGCACCTGCTGCTAATAGGAAAGCACCCATACTGGCAGCCATACCCATACATATTGTTGATACATCACACTTAACATACTGCATAGTATCATATATTGCAAAGCCTGAATGTACAGCTCCACCTGGACTGTTTATATAAAACTGGATATCCTTATCAGGATCCTGTGCTTCTAAGTAAAGCATTTGTGCAACTACTAAGCTTGCTGTAACATCATTAACCTCGTCACTTAAAACAATTATTCTATCATTTAACAGTCTGGAAAAAATATCATAAGACCTTTCACCACGATTTGTCTGTTCAACAACCATAGGTACCAAACTCATGAACATACCTCCCTTATTAATATATGTTTGTTTTTAATTCATGGAACACTTGTTAACCACTAAAGCCACATTAATATATTATTGCCTATTTCCCTTCGTTATATAATATTAAGTTATACTAACTTAGCATTATCAACCAACAGTTTTATTGTCTTTCTAAATGCGATATCCTTTTTAATGTAGTCCATATCATCAGGTCTTAATGTTTTTTTGAGGTCTTCAACTGATTGTTTGTAAGCTTCAGCCATCTTATTAATTTCAGTATCAGCCTCTTCATCAGTAACTTGAACATCTTCTACCTGAGAGATTTTCTCAACAACTAACTGTATCTTAACTTCATCTTTAGCTCTCTCTGCAAATTGACCTCTGAAACCTTCATAATCCATGCCCATTATTTCTAAATATCTTCCTAACTCTAGGCCTTGGTAACGAAGTCTCATATCAAAATCTTTTACCATAGCATCAATCTGCTTCTCAACCATAACCTCAGGAATATCAATAGTCGCATTGTCTGCTATTTGTTTTACAATATTGTTTTCATCTTCATGTTCAGCTTTATGTTTTGCATTTTCTTCTAGTTTATTTCTAAAATCCTTTTTATATTCATCAAGAGTGTCAAACTCGCTTATATCCTTAGCAAATTCATCATCTATTGTAGGCAATTCTTTAAATTTTATTTCCTTAATAGTTACTTTAAATAATGCAGGTTTACCACAAAGCTCTTCCTTACCATAATCTTCTGGGAAGCTAACGTTTACATCAACATCTTCACCAACATTTTTTCCAATAAGTTGATCTTCAAATCCTGGAATAAATGTTCCCGAGCCTATTACTAAGCTATAATCTGTACCCTTTCCGCCTTCAAATGGAACATCGTCAATAAATCCTTCGAAATCAATTATTGCAGTATCCCCATCTTGTACTGGTCTATCTGAAACAGAAACCAAACGAGAATTCTTTTCTACTACCTTTTTAAATTCATTTTCTACATCTTCATCAGTTACGACAGCTTCTGACTTCTTAACTTCTACGCCCATGTATGCACCAAGTTCAACTTCAGGCTTAACTGTAACTTTTGCAGTAAATATCAAGTTTTCCTTACTTCCAATTTGTAATATATCTATTTCCGGTCTATCCACTGGATGTATATTCTTTTCATCAATAGCGAGGTCATATGCCTCAGAACAAACTATGTTTATAGCATCATCATATAATGCCTGTTCTCCATAATAACGTTCAACAATATTTCTTGGAGCCTTACCTTTTCTAAAGCCAGGCACATTAAATTTAGAAGCATTTTTAGCAAATGATTTTTGCATGCCTTCTTCAAATTTAGCTGCATCAACTTCTATTTCAAGCTGAACAACATTCTTTTCAATATCTTGCATTTTTACGTTCATGTTGTAAACTTCCTCCCGATATTTAGTTTCTATTATTATTAATTTTATCTCAGCGATATATCTGAACCAAACTTGCTAGCTTTTAGCTGAATTTAATTTTTTCTAATAAAAAAATCAGAAAATATTCTCAATTTAAAAATTAACCATTCAATTATACCATATCAAAATCATATTTCAAGTTATTATATACTGATATTATCGACATTTTTAACAGCTCTCATAACCTAAACATTACAAAAAATCCAAATATTTTTAACGTTCAGAAAATAATATAATGATTTCTATTATATAATACATTTCTTATATTATAGTGACACCAATATGGGCATAAAATCTAAATGGTCTGCAGAAATAAGCTTTAGATTAATGCCTTGATATTCCCCTTCAATTGCACCTTTTATTCCTTCTCCATGTAAGTGCCCGAAAAAGCAGTCAGTAATATTATATTGTTTCATTATATCAATGAATCCTGATGTTTGACTTTTTGTAGTCACTGGTGGATAATGCATAAAAACCAGCTTTTTCTTATGTGGTATTATTTCGGCTGACTTTATGGATAGCTCTAATCTAGTAATTTCCCTTTTATATATTTTATCATCATCTTTCTTGAAATCATCTTCACCAGGGCATTTCCAACCTCTAGTGCCACATATAGCGACATCCTCTATACTAAATGCATTATTATGCATAAAAGAAATAGTCTTAAAATTATTTTCATCTAGATACTTATTAAGTTTTGAAGCTGTAGTCCACCAGTAATCATGATTTCCTTTGGAAATAATTTTTTTTCCGGGCAAAGAGTCAATATATTTAAAATCCTCATAAGCATTGTCAATATATGTAGCCCAGGAAATATCTCCCGGAACAATTACACTATCTTCTTCCTTAACAGCGCTTATCCAGTTATTTTTGAGCTTTTCCATATAGTTTGACCATCTGCCACCAAAAATATCCATTGGTTTATCTATTCCCAAAGCCAAGTGTAAATCTGCTATAGTAAAAATTGCCATAAAGTTATACACCTATCCCTTACTGCGCTTTTATATTTTATTATTTAAATTAAATTAGTTTCTAAAAAAATTATATATTTTTATTGCTATATTGTAATTTATTCCATCCACTTCCTCAAGTTGATTAACATCTGCTTTTTTTATCGCGGCTAGAGACTTAAAGTGCTTTAGCAATGCCTTCTTTCTAATTTCTCCTATTCCCTCAATCTCATCAAGTTCAGAATGTGTGTATCTTTTAGCTCTTAACATTCTATTATAATCAACAGCTACTCTGTGAGTCTCATCTTGTATTTCTGTAATTAGTCTAAGTAATGGCATATTTGATAGCATTTCATACTCTCTTCCTTTGTATACAAGAGATTTTGTACGATGTTTATTGTCCTTAGCCATACCTGCTAGATTTAATTTATATTCAAATTCATCGACTACCTGTTGAGCAGCACTCACGTGCCCTAAACCACCATCTACTAAAATCAAGTCAGGTAAATCAGAAAACTTAGGATTTTCTACATTTTCTTCCTTCTCTTTTTTAGCACGCATAAGCCTTCTATACAGGGTTTCCTGCATACTCGCATAATCATTTTGTTTTTCAATAGACTTCATCTTAAACTTTCTGTATTCCTGCCTTGCTGGTCTTCCATCTATAAAAACCACCATTGAAGCAACTATTTCCGATGATCCAGTATTTGATATATCATATGCTTCAATTCTTCTCGGTTTATTTTCCAATTCAAGAAGTTTCATCAATTGATTAATACCTTCTTCATTGACATTATCCTCTCTTTGAAGCCTATCTTTATATAGCTTCAAAGATATTTCAGCGTTTTGTGTTACCATTTTCACTAGTTTAACTAGCTCTCCTCTTATTGGAACCCTTATACTTACCTTATGACCCCTTTTGTTGCAAAGCCACTGCGTTATAGTCTCACTATCTTCAATATCCTGCTGTATTACTATTTCTGCTGGTATATACTGAACTTTATTGTAAAACTGCTTTATAAATGTTGAAAGCGAGTATCCTACCTCTTCATTTCCCTCACCCTCAAAAATGTAATGTTCTCGTCCAATAACTCTTCCATTCCTTACAAAGAATACTTGAATACACAAATCGGTAACATCTCTGGAAAGCCCAATTATGTCTCTATCCTGACCATCTGTTGAAAGAACTTTCTGTGTTTCTGACAATTGTGTAATACTTGATATTTTATTTCTAAGCTGTGCTGCCTTCTCAAATTCAAGCTGATTAGCAGCATCTTCCATTTTAGATTTTAAATCATTAATTATTTCATCATACTGCCCTCCTAAAAAGGAGCAAATCTTTTTCATCATTTCGTTATATTCGTCTTTGCTAATTTCACCTTGGCAAGGAGCAAGACATTTTTTCATGTCATAGTTAAGACAAGGACGTGATTTTCCTATATCGTTGGGCAATTTTTTATTACAATTTTTTATTGGAAATAGTTTTTTTAGGGTATCTATTGTATCATTAACTGCAAAGCCACTAGAATATGGACCAAAATACTTTGCACCATCCCTTTCAATCCGTCTGGTTTTAAGTATTCGTGGATATTGTTCGTCCATTGTAACTTTTATATACGGATAATGCTTATCATCTTTTAATAAAATATTGTATTTTGGTTTATATTTCTTTATTAAATTACATTCTAACATTAAAGCTTCAACTTCAGAATCTGTAACAATATATTCAAATTCCTTTATTTTTGATACCATTGCCTGAACTTTAGGAGGATGATTTGTAGACTGATGGAAATATTGTCTTACCCTATTTTTTAATACTACTGCTTTTCCAACATATATAACAACCCCATCAGTGTCTTTCATTATATACACACCGGGTTTATCAGGTAATTTTTTCAGTTCCTCATGGATATCAAACAAATAATTCACCTCATAAATTAAATAGCAAATTTTCTAAAGTATCTTCATATGTTATTAAAAAACCAATCTATTATAAAAGCGCTGTGATTTAAGTAAACCACAGCATTTTTATAACCTGCAATATAGTCAATATATTGGATTTAGAATCCAGCTAAAAAATATTCTGTAATCTCTTGTGATGCTTTTTCTTCATCATCTCCATCAACTATTATACTAATTGTCGCTTGTCTTTCAACTCCTAGTGAAAGTAATCCTAACAAACTCTTTGCATTTGCCCGTCTTTCTCCCTTTTCCAACCAGATATTTGAACTGAATTTAGATACCTTCTGTACCAGCAAAGCAGCTGCTTTGGAATTTAGCCCTGATGGACAGTTTATAACAACTTTATTAGAAATCATCTTTGTGTTCCCCCAACTTTCTATACTTGAGAATATATATTTTTTATTATACCAAAAAAGGTCTATATAAATCAAATCATGAAAATATTATACTTCATGCTTTAAAAAATTGGAAACGACTATTTATCATTTAGCATTTTTTATAAGCTTTATGTCTTTGCCAAAACTAGTATCTATTATTGTTCCTATGCCAAAAGCGGCCGTTGCGCATTCAATTGCCATTACGCTTATTCCGTATATCATTAATGCCGTATTTGAACCTCCTGGTAATAAAATTAAAGGTACTATTTTAAAAATACTAACCATAATATGCCCTACAAAGAATTCTATAAATATGGTTGATTTTTCATTACTATTTTTAAATATAAAACTACCTATATATATACCAGTTACAATATCAGCAAATATTATTAGTAATATATACGTTATTGGAACAGCAATTAGAAAAATAAAAAACACCAAAACAATAGTAGCACTTACTAAAAGCAATAGTCCAATTACTATTCTTCTTAAATTTCCAGACTTCATAGAGTATGCCATAACTCTATATCTTTTTGTGAATATACTAATTAGAATAAGCCCTATCGCTAATGTTACTATAGAAAATAATATAAACGTATTTATGATAATTCCATTTGTTTTAAATAATGAAATAAAATCAAAACTGATTGATAATTTAGTCCCCGTTACCAAAGAATTATGAGCCATTTCAAGCTTTCCTATTGAAACCAAATTACCTTGTATCTGAGCAGTAGCTTTAATATCTAACTCCCCAAATACAGAAACCACATCTCCACTGACGTTTCCATTAATAGTTGCCTTTCCAAATACTACTATTATACTTCCATCTACATCTGTCTGAATATTTGCATTACCACCAACTACAGTTATATTTTCAAAACTAGCCTCATCTAATGTCTTATCTTCAAAAATAATAAGATTGCTATTGGCAAAATCATCTTGCTTAGCTGAAACTACAAATGGTAATAGTAATAATAAAACAAGAGTAATTAGGACGCCCTTTTTAAAATTCTTCATTGCTCCCCTCCATTACTCTGTCTAACCATTTTGAAAAAGACTCCTTGTGTTAAAAGTAACAGAATGCCAAGAATAATGTATTCCAAATAATATGTCCTATATGTTGAAGCCGCAACACTCAATAAAGCAATTGCGATGCCTCTAAACATACTTATGGCTAATGTAATAAAATCTTTTAAATTATCAATAATCATTTGAGAAATTTGAATCAAGTTAATAGGGGATTTAAAAGTATCCCAAAGCACTCCTGAAAAAACTATAACAAAAATTAATGACACTGAAACCAGTAGAATACTATATACGGATGAAGTATTCTCGTTATTATTTTTGTACATTTTCGTTTCTTTAGCAATTCTACTCATTACTTGAATCTCAAAATCCTCAGGAGGTTCAATTTCAGATTCTTGTTCTACAATATCAAAAATTTCTTTTAGACTATTAAATTCTTCTGAACAGTCTTTACATGTTTTAAGATGCTGCTTTAGGTGCGCTTCTTCAATATCATTTAGTTCTCTATCAAAAAATTTCATAATATAGTTTTTTGAATCAACGCATTTCATAAAATTTCCTCCCTTCTTGCACTATCAAGCTTTTCTTTTAGCATTAGTCTCGCTCTATATAGCCTATTTTTTATAATTGACATAGGTTCATTAAGCACCTTCGTCATCTCTTCATATGATAATCCATTGCTATGAAAGAGAGTTATCAATATTTTATATTTTTCAGGCAATTCATCTATTGCACTTTTTATTAATTTTGTCCTTTGATTTTTTATCAAAGCCTCTTCTGGCGTGTCCGCATTACTTGAAACCCCAATAGCTTCATCTAGTACAATAGTGTCCTGTTTTTTCTTTCTAAGAGTGTCTAAACAAAGATTAGAAGTGATTTTTACAATCCATGTTGACATCTTATACTCAGGGTTATACTTGTCAAGCGATTTATAAATCCTAATAAAAACCTCTTGGGATATATCATTCACTTCTTCCCTATCTGGTATCATTTTATAAACCACGCTATATACTAGCTTTTTATATTTACTCACAATTTCTTCAAAAGCACTGCTATCACCATTTAAACACCGAGATACCAGTTCTTCATCCGTCTGCTCCAAAGCTTGATACACCCCCTTGCTCACCAAACTGTACTTTTTGTTTTCAATTCTGCAGAAAATATTATAATGTAATACTATTTCTCATTTAAAATATAGAAAAGACATATTTTAAATACAAATTAGTATAATATCCTATAAATCAGAAATAAAACTTATTACATACTAAATTACGGTATTATTTATAATTTGTCTGAATAAAGCACTAGTTTATAAACAAGCAAGTAGGTGGACAAGAGGCTGCCGCAAAATACATCTTAACAAGCATATCTAATATCCGGTCTTTTATGCTATTTTTTGTGATTTCCGTTATTTAATACTGCTGATGCAAAACGTTCTAATTTTTGACTAACAAGATAATTTATTGTTGATTTTTTGTAACTACCATCAGAACCCTTTTCTCCAGCCTCCATATCTGTCAGCAATTCAATTCCCTCATCTATTGTTTTTACAGGATATATATGGAATTGCTTTTTGCGTACTGCATTTACGACCTCATCATTTAATACAAGGTTTCTAATATTTTGGTATGGTATTATAACACCTTGCTTACCATTTAACCCTCTAGTCTTGCAAAGTTCAAAAAACCCTTCTATTTTGTGTGTTACTCCACCAACAGGCTGTATTTCTCCCTTTTGGTTTACTGAGCCTGTTACGGCTATATATTGCTTTATTGGTACATCTGAAAGGCTTGATAAAATAGCATATAACTCAGCACTCGATGCACTATCTCCATCTATTCCACCATACAATTGTTCAAAGCATAGACTTGCTGACAATGATAATGGGAAATCCTGAGCATACTTTTGTCCAATATAACCATTTAATATTAAAACACCCTTACTATGAGATGTTCCACTTAATTCTACTTCCCTTTCAATATTTACAATACCACTTTCGCCTATATAAGTTGATGCAGTTATTCTCGCCGGTTTTCCAAAAGAATAATCTCCCATATCCATTACTGTTAACCCATTTATCTGCCCAACCTCTTCACCATCTGTGTCAATCATCAGGGTACCTTCATTTAGCATATCCAGCAACTTTTTATCCAGTCTATCATTCCTATATTTTTTTTCAGTAATTGCTTGCTTAACATGCTTAGCCTTTACATATTTTGCCCCATCACTTTCAGCCCACATACATGCTTCACATAATATTTCGCAAATATCATTAAATCTAGTAGACATCTTCTTCTGATCTTCAACCAGCCACGATGCATATTCAACAACACCTGCAATACCACTTTTATCATAATGAAGTGTTTTCTCTTTATTACAGAATCCACTTATAAATGAAGCAAGCTTTAATATATTCTCATCACTTTTGTCCATTTCCTCATCAAAATCAGCTTTAATCTTAAATAATTTACTGAATTCCTCTTCATATTCATAAAGAAGCTGATATATTGAAGAACTTCCAACTAAGATAACCTTAATATCTACAGGTATCGACTGAGGCTTAATGGCTGTAACAGTAACAACGCCCGTCTGATCCTTCATATTTTCTATAGTAATTTTTTTAGTTTTAAGTACTCTGGTAATTGCCTCATAAGACTGTGGATTACTTAATACATCTTTTGCCTGAAGTATCATGTAACCACCATTTGCCAAGTGAAAGAGACCTGGCTTAATTTTTGTGTAATCAGTAGAAACTGACCCAAATTCATTTTCGTACTCTATTTTACCAATCAAATTCGAATATGATGGGTTAAAATCAACAATAACTGGAGCTCCCTTTAGGTTACTATTGTCAACTAGTACATTAACTTTATATTTGTAAAGTGGTGTTTCTTCCTTCTGCATCCACGGTATAATTAGTTGAGGTTGTTCCTCACTAACTTCTTCTTCTTTAAATTCATCAATATTATTTAGTATGTCCTCTTGAACCTTATCAAAGTAATCTACAATAACACCAAATTTGCTATACTTTTCTTTTAAGTCATTTACCTGAACCCCTATTGCTAGTAACGCTATCCTGCTTTCCCATTCAGAAACCTTTTTCTTAGTTTCCTTTTCATTATTTTTTAGTTTGCGAATTATCTCCAATGTACCTTGCTGAAGAATATTTGTCTTCTCATCGATTTGATCCTTTAATTCATCATCTAAATTATCAAATTCTTCCTCGCTCAAGGTTTTGCCCTCTATTATAGGAAGAAAATAGATACCGGAGCTTCCTGTATTAACCTTAAAGCCTTGGGCTTCGGCATCCTCACTTAGCTTTGCTAAAAGTTCATCCTTAGTAGCTTCATATTCATCTAAAATTTCTTCCTTTTCTTTTTCGTATTTCTCATTATCAAAAGCATTTGCAATTTCCAGCTTTACTGTCTTTACAAATTCCTCCATATCCTTTTGAAATACTTTTCCCATTCCCGCTGGAAGATTTATTGCCATAGGCTGATTTGGCTTACTGAAATTGTAAATATAGCACCAATCATCAGGTACACTTTGATTTATCGCAATCTCATTTACAAGTTGTCTCGCAAAGCTTGTTTTTCCTGTTCCTGTAGGTCCTGCCATATAAATGTTATAGCCTCTGGTTTTCATCTTTAGGCCGAACTTCATAGCTTTAGCAGCTCTTTCCTGTCCAATTATTCCATCATATGTACCTAATTTTGAAGTATTGCTGAAAGGAAATGAAGCTGTATCGCATTTATTTTCCAATTCTTGAAATGATAGTTCTCTTAATTTTGACATATGTGACCTCCAGTTCTGTGATTTATTAGTTATTATGTCTCCACATAATTAATGCATCCTCATTATTATCTGCATAATACCTTTTCCGCAGACCTTCTGCTTTAAAACCATACTTTTCATATAGTTTTTGTGCCGCATAATTACTTTTACGTACCTCAAGTGTAAGACTTTTTATATTATTTTCATCACACATATTAAGAATTTGATCCAATATCCTCGATGCTGCTCCACAACGCCTAAACTCTGGATGAACAGCAATATTTGTTATATGGCCTTCATCAAAGACTTTCCATACTCCGCCATATCCAATAACCAGTTCTCCTGATATAGCTACAAAATAAACAGCGAGCTCATTATCATTAATCTCTTCTAAAAAAGAATTTTTTGACCACGGTATTCTGAAGCTTAAGTTTTCTATTGTCATTACACCATCAAGATGTTCTAATTTCATTTCTTTTATTTCTATATTGTTAATCATTTTGTGCTACCTTTTTCATCTTTCTCTTTCTCCCGTTCTGCTTGTGACTTTCTTAAGTAGAATGGTACCATATCATAGCAGTTTTCTAGCTTTCCATCTAAAAATGAAATACGTGCCTGCAGAGCTACTGATGAAGCACTTGCCTGTGCTGAATTTGGAGGCGCTATGCTTACACGATTGCCCAACTCAGCTGTTAAATAATCTCTATGCATATTACACGCATCCCCTAGGAATACCACCTCACCTTCCATTGATCGAATAATTCCTGTTAATTCATTTATATGTATTCCCAAATATTCTGTGAGTCTTTCAAGCTTTCCATCAATAAACCTATATATAGCAGTAAAAACCTGATTATTTCTAGCATCAATAATCGGGCAAATAAGTGCCTTTGACATTGACATATTGTAAGCCAATGCATCTAATGTATAAACGCTTATAACTGGTTTCCCTGCTGCAAATGCCATAGCCTTTATTGTTGTTACACCAATTCTAAGTCCTGTAAATGAACCTGGTCCAATTGATGCAGCGAAAGCATCAATATCTGTAGCACATAAGTTCACCTTCTCTAACAGACTTTGAATCATTGGCATAAGTTTCTGTGAATGTGTTTTTCCCTTATTACAATTGTATTCTCCTATGATTACATCATCTTCCAATACAGCAACAGAAGCAACATTAGTAGATGTATCTACAGCAAGTATTCGCATGTTTACTAGCATTCCTTTCTCCAGTGCCTAATGCACAAAAAATAACGAAAATGATCTATATTAATTAATCTTATCCTCGTATCCGAAATATTTTTCCCCAATAAAGTCAATAGCTATCTCTCTTACATCGAGACCCTTACTAAGGTTTTTAGTAATTTTTATTTTTATTATTTCTTTTGGGAGTACCTCTTCTATCTGCTCCCCCCACTCTATTATAGTTATTCCTTGACCATTAATATATTCTTCAAAGCCTATATCAAACATCTCATCTGGATCAGCTATTCTATACACGTCAAAATGATATAGAGGAATCCTTCCTTCATATTCATTAACTAGCGTAAAGGTTGGACTTGTTATATATGAATTTATTCCCAACGCCTTAGCTATTCCATTTGTAAGAGCTGTTTTCCCTGTGCCCAAATCACCTGATAAACATATTATATCACCACTGTTTAATATATGTCCTATTTTTTTACCAAATTCAACAGTTTCTTCAAAGGAATTTGTTTCAATTTTAATCATTTTTGTCTAACCTCTCATATATAACATTTCCATTGACTATCGTTTTTTGTACCTGAGTCTTCAATTCAAAAGGATTTCCATCATATATAACTATGTCTGCATCCTTACCTATTTCAATAGAACCTACTCTATCATCTATTCCTATTATTTCTGCAGCATTAATTGTTATGGCTTTCATAGCTTCCTTCTCATCCATACCTTCTCTAGCTGCAATAGCTGCACATAGGCACAGATATTGCTCTGGTACACATGGGTGGTCAGTCATGATAGCAACTTTCATTCCAAGCTTTGATAAAATACCTGGTGTTTTGAGATTTTGGTTTTTCAACTCAATCTTCGACCTATCTGTAAGCATTGGCCCAACTATTGCAGGCAAACCAGTTTCTGCTAAAACATCTTTAATCAGATGCCCTTCTGTACAGTGATCCAATGTAATATTAACATCGAACTCTTTGGCAATTCTTATGGCTGTCATTATATCATCGGCTCTATGAACATGCGCCTTAAGCGGTATTTCTTTATTAAGAACCTGCATTAATGCATCTTTTTTGAAATCAAAGTCAGGCTTCTCATATTCATCAGGATTATTTCTAAAGCTTTTCATACGCTCTTTATACTCTTTAGCCTCATATAAGCTCTCTCTAAGAAGAGCTGCTGTTGCCATTCTGGTTATTGGAGCTTGGTGCTTCTCATTATATATTGTTTTTGGGTTTTCACCAAATGCAACCTTCATTGCCACAGGCTCTTTCAAAACCATTTCATCTACATATCGTCCATATGTTTTTATTGCTACAAACTGTCCGCCTATGACATTTGCACTTCCTGGGCCTGTTACAACAGTAGTAACACCATTTTCATACGCTTCAACAAATGCCCTATCTGCATGATAAATTGCATCAATAGCTCTCAAATGCGGCATTATAGGGTCAGTAGACTCATTCCCGTCATCCCCCTCAAAACCAACTGAATCCTCCCACATCCCAATATGACTATGTGCATCAATCAGACCAGGAAGAACATATCCATTTTGAGCATCTATTTTCCTTACATTTTCGCTTAGAATACTTTCAATCTCTTTAACATCCTGACCAATAGCCGTTATTTTCCCATTATCTATGAGAATATATCCATTATCATAATCTTTCTCAGTCATTGTTACTATTTTTCCATTATATATTAAGAGCATGTAGTTTTCCCCCACTAAATCAATTATATAATCTAAATATATTGTAGCTCAAAATTCTACCCATCTAAACATTTAAAATTAAATTTTATCATATTATATCAATAAAAACAGTATAAATTAAATCGGTATCCACCACTTATAGAAGTGGGGAGCATTTTCTTACCTCGTTATATTCATGTAAAAATAATAACGTTATTACTACTCAACTGCAAGCATTTTTAATATACATTTACTATATACAATATTTGTTTATGATTTATATTTGTTCTATTAAAATCCCAATTAAGAATATATTATTTATAGAGACATTTGATAATGAATTGAAAGGTAGTGATTCAAATAGAAGAGATATCAAAGTTTCACACCGTTCGTGGTTATCAGCTTCTGTCTCAGAATAAAAACCTTCTCACATCAGGTATGGAAGACTATCTTGAAATGATTTACAGGAATAGCCTTATTGATGGCTATGTTCGCATAAATACAATCTCTGAGCTTCTTAATGTTTCCGCCCCATCGGCTACAAAAATGGTTCAAAAGCTTACAAAACTTGGCTTACTCGATTACAAGAAATACGGAATAATATTTTTAACCGAAAATGGAAATGAAATTGGTAAGTTTCTTTTAGAGCGTCATAACATAATTGAAACATTTTTAAAAAACTTAGGTGTTAATGAGAATGTACTTATTGAAACTGAGTTAATAGAGCATAATGTTTCAGCTAATACGCTGTCTAGAATTACTCTTTTTAATAAATTCTTCGCTCAGAATCCTGAAACCGCTCACAAGTTTTGTGAATTTTCAGACTCAGAAAAGCAGTAACACTTCTTTATAATTACACATATTTTAGATTAGGTAAACAAAATTAGGCTCAGCTAAAGTTGTTAGTTTAGTGTAAAAGCTATTGAGGTGTTATTATTGTTGGAAAAAAGTTATGCTACAAGAGTTGATGCTCAAGCCGCATCATTGTCTGTTGTGAAAAACACAAATTGTAACAAATTAAAGATATTAGATAAATTTAGAACTGCTCTCAAATTTATAGGTCCCGCTTTTATTGTAAGTGTTGCTTACATAGACCCCGGAAAATTGGAATTGGAACACATTTGATAACTACTTACCAAATAAGGGTTTGAGGGGAATAAAAGGCAGCTAACTCGGTTGAGATAACTGCCCTTGGGTGTCCATTACATATGTTGATAATTTAAGAGTAAGTAAATAAATCTATGAAATTTCAATTCGAATATTTGCATTATCCCTCAAGAACAGTGGTATAACATCAATCGTAGCAGAACAATGAATCCATTGCCCACCTTCACAAATCTGTCCTGTAATAGTATCTTCCCATTCCGCACCTACTGGCAGATATACACTTCTATCCCTTACCCCCTCGTAAAATACTGGCGCAACTAAAATATCAGGGCCAAACATGTATTCATCCTCAATATTCCATGATTCCTTATCATCTGGGAAGTCGTAGAATAGTGGTCTCATAGGTGGAGTTCCCTTCTCATGGGCCGCCTTCATCAATTCAGTTATATATGGTTTCAAACGTTCACGTATAAACATGTACTTTTTAAATATCGCATAAGCCTCTTCACCATAACTCCACACCTCATTTGCAGCACCACTCCAGCACATACCACCGCCACTGGTTCCCAAAGGTTCTTTAGCTGGTACTCTATCTCCATGAATACGAAAAACAGGACAGAAAGCACCATACTGGAACCACCGAATAATACATTCTCGGAATTTGGGATCATCGGGGTTCCCACCATGGAATCCTCCAATATCTGTCGTCCACCAAGGTATTCCTGCAAGACCCATATTAAGTCCTGCTTTGAACTGATTTCTAAGGGATTCAAAACTTGAATCGATATCCCCTGACCATACAAGGGCACCATAGCGCTGGCTACCTGCCCATGCACAACGAAGAAGATTGATTATATTCTCCTGTCCAGCCTCTTTCATACCATCAAAGAAGGTTTTTGCATACATTGCTGGATAGATGTTGCCAATTTGAACATTCGGTCCAATATGATAGCGGTAGTTATCAAAATCATAAACAGAATATTCAGGTTCAGCTTCATCCAGCCAAAATATACGAACTCCCTTATCATAATAGTTCTTTTTTGCAATCTGCCACACAAAATCCCTGGCACCTTGGTTAGTGGCGTCATAGAATACTGTATCACCGAGGAAATCCATAGTTGTGCGAATACCTCTATCGGTCCTCACAAGATATCCTTTACGTAGCATCTCCTGATAGTTTTCACATGTTTTATCTACAGTAGGCCAGATAGAAACCATTAATTCAATTCCCATTTCCTTCAACTCATGGATCATGGCTTCAGGATTAGGCCAATACTCCGAATCAAACCTCCATTCACCTTGCTTAGACCAATGGAAGAAATCTATTACAATAACCGAAATAGGAAGACCCCTGCTTTTATACTCACGTGCCACAGAGAGTAACTCTTCCTGAGTTTGATAGCGGAGTTTACACTGCCAAAAACCCATTCCATAGTCGGGCATCATTGGTACAGTACCAGTAGCTCCAGCATATGCCTCCTCTATTTCAGCAGGCGTATCACCTGCAGTTATCCAGTAATCCAGTTGTTTTGTAGATTTGGCTACCCATTCTGTCACATTCTTCCCAAAGGTAACCTGTCCTATTGCAGGATTATTCCAAAGAAAACCATAGCCAAGACTTGAAAGAGCAAAAGGTACACTAGCCTGAGAATTTCTATGCGCTAGTTCCAGAGTACAATTTTTAACGTTAAGGAATGGCTGTTGGTATTGTCCCATACCATATATTTTTTCGTCTGGATTGGATTCAAATCTAAGTGTTAACTGATAATCACCTCCAAGGATGGGTTTGAATTCACGTGCATCAATATTTAATGCGCTACAAAAGGCTTTTAAATCATTGCGATTGCGTACAAACTCATCTATCAGAATTTCATTCTTTTGATTATAGAATGAGATTTTTCCTCCAGCTGAAACTTGTGCGCAGATTTTCCCATTTTTTATTGTAGCTGTATTTTCATCTATAAGAATTTCTACTTTCCTTGCTTCTTGGGGTAAAAGTGCCCAATCTTCTATTTGTATAGAGGAAAGGTGAGTCACACGAACTCGCAAACTATTATCACCCCAGGGTTCTATCCATAGTTTCTCCGAATCATACACTCGTATTAGACGTTTTCCCTCAATTCTAAAAACATCCTTCATTTCTATTCACTCCTAAAACTTATTTAGATAACGATTTTCATTTCCATATGGCGACCTTTTGTTCGTATCTTTACATTTCTAATTTAAAATTTTTATTTCTTAAATTCTTTGGGTTCTTTGATTATACCGCAAATAAGTTCTTTAACATTTTTCATCTATTACCCCTTTACAGCTCCATTTGTTAAGCCACTAATGATATACTTTTGCATGAATATGAATATTAGCACTACAGGCGTAACTGTTACAGTACCAAAAGCCATTAAATAATTCCACGCAATTCCGTATTGACCAATAAAATTAAACATTCCTGCCGTTATTGGTCTTAATTCCTGCTTACTAATAAAAGTCATTCCATATACCAGATCCCCCCAAGCAAATAAGAATGAAAATACTGCAGCAACAATTACACCAGGAGATGCAATTGGAACCATTATTCTTAGAAATGCGCTAAAATAATTACAGCCATCTATTTTAGCTGCATCGTCTAATTCTTTTGGAATGGAAAGGAAATATGTTCGTAGGATTAATACAGAAAAAGGTATTCCAATGGTGCAATCTGCAATTATTGGAGACAGATAGGTACCATATATCCCCATTGTTTTGAAAGTTATAAATAGTGGGGTTAATACAAAAACTGCAGGTAACATTTGTGTTACTAAAAACAGAAGTATAAATAACTTTTTTCCAATAAATCTAAACCTTGCAAGACCGTAAGCTGCTGGTATTGCAAGAACTGTTGATATCACCATACTGGAACAAGCAATTACAGTACTATTGAAAAACGATTTGAACATATTGTATCGGCCATCACCCAATTGTGAAATATATGAATCCACAAATATTCTTTTTGGATATAGTGATGGATGCAGTGCAAAAATATCTGTTTCATACTTTAATGATGTTACTACCATCCAATATAGAGGGAACAACAATATGGCTAATATTAAAACTGAAATGATATTACAAAAAATATTACTTTTCTTATTTTCCATTTTTACATTGCCTCCTCTTCTGAATTAATAATCTTTAAATAGAATAAACTTACAATAAATAATATTATAAATAATACATTAGCTGCTGCTGCTCCCTTACTGAAGTTAAATTCAGTAAAAGATAATTTATAGGAGTAGGTTGAAAGCATCTCAGTTGAATTTACTGGTCCACCTGCTGTCATTACATAAACAATATCGAATACTTTAAATGTATATATAAAACCAAGTACTAAAACCGTCTGTAAAGCCTGCTTAATCATTGGCACAGTGATAAATATAAACTTCTCCAGCCAGCTTGCTCCATCTATATTAGCGCTCTCATATATATCGGCTGGAATAGTAGAAAGCCCTGTTGTAATAAGAATCATATTAAATGGAATTCCAATCCATATATTAGCTATTATTACTGCCCACATAGCAGTTCCGGAATATACAAGCCATTCAACAGGTTTACTTATAATGTGCAAATTCATCAAAATCTCATTAATTATGCCACCGTTAGCTCCAAACATAAACTTGAACATCAATCCAGTTACCGTAATTGGTATCATCCAAGCTACCATCAGTAAGCCTCTTATTGGTTTTGAAAAACTAAAATTCACGTTAAAAAACATAGCAAGTGCAAATCCAATAATAAACTGAAAGAAAATTGACCCAACTGTAAATAATAACGTATTCTTAATAGCTACTGTCAATATACCGCCCTTAAATAGATCGATATAGTTTTGTAAACTGACAAATTCTTTTACCTTATTGCTAAAAGTCATAACAGTTATATTCTGGAAACCAAGAATTATGTTATTAATAATTGGATACCCAATAAATGCCAACATAAAAATTAAAGCAGGTAGAACAAAATAGTATCCGATGTTTTCATTTTCACAATGTCTCTTCTTAAGCTTCATCTAGGTTACCACCATCCCTCATAATTTAATTAGAGTACATAATTTCTTATGTACTCCAATTAAATTGTGTTAAAAATCTGCTAATATCTAACTAATACCTTTATTATTTAAGTATTCCGTTTAATTGTGCTTGAGCATCCTTTGCGGCAACCTCAGGAGTCTTTCCACCAGTTATTACTTCTTGTAGTGTTGCAGAAATAACGTTTGAAAGTTCAGGCCACTTAGCAATAGGACCTCTAGGTTGAGCATATTTCAATTCTTCAACAAATACTTTATAAACAGGGTCATCTGTGTATTTCTTATCAGCTGCAAGAGTTTTCTTTGATGGGAAATACCCGAATTTATCAATATATGTTGTTAATACTTCATCTGATACTACATACTTAAGGAATTTACATGTTGCATCTACACTGTCACCATTTACAACACCCCAGTTTTCTCCACCGAGAACTGATGAATACTGCGCATCTTTAGGAATTAAGCATACATCCCATTTTAGGTCTGGAGAATCTGCCTTCAAAGTAGGTACCTGCCAAGGACCATTAACCATCATTGCCACCTTTCCTGCTTGGAACTGCTTCAATAGATCGGACTGAACCCAGTTCATAACTTCTTTGCTCATTGAACCGTCTTTAATAAGATCAGCGTAAAATTGTAATGCTTTTATACCCTCAGCATTACCAATCTTGTCCATAGAACCACCTGTTGATCCAACGAATGGTAGGAATTGAAATGTACCTTCTTCTGTCTTAACAGCTGAAACACCAAAACCTGTAACTCCGTTGCCAGTCAACTTCTTAGCATCAGCTCTCAATTCATCCCAAGTTGTAGGAGGAGTTGTTATACCAGCTTTTGCAAACATATCTTTATTATAAAATAATGCTAAATCATTACTTCCAAATGGAATTCCATAGAGTTTGCCATCTAATGTACAAGATTTCCATGGTCCATCAAAGTATTGGTCTTTTAAATCAGCAAATTGAGCTGTAATGTCTGCGAATAGACCCATTGCTGCATAAGCTGCATGGTCAGGATTGTCTATCAGAACCAAGTCAGGAAGTTCACTTGCTGCTATACCTATCGAGAGTTGTTTTTTGAAGTCTGCAAATGGAACATACTCACTTGCAACTTCAACTTCTGCTTGTGAACCATTATAGTTATTAATTATATCAGTCAATATTTTCTGTTGATCTTTATTTTCCCAGTAATACAATATATCTACTTTTGATTTTTTTGTAGGTACAGATGTTTCTACAGTGCTCGTTGCAGTTTCATCTTTAGAACCACAACCTCCAAATAATCCAATTGATAATGCAGATACTAAAAGTAATGCAATAACCCTCTTCATTCTTTTTCCTCCCAAATCAATTTTCGTTTTAATTAGTTGCTCTTTCATATCAATTCATTTGGTACTTTTCTCGCGCGCTGAGAAAACATAATACTTATTACATGTTTATTATAGAACTCCAATTAAAAACTTGTTATTCCAAGAGTCTAAGAAAAGTGGATAAATCAAAGGTGAATCACCTCAATAATAAACTGCACCTTCAAATGTTAGACATTAAAATCTAATATTTGAGGTGCAGTTTATTTTGATGTACACGTTTTATTATTGTGTTCAATCTAATATATAAACTCTGTTAATTAAGAATTCCTTCAATACTAACCTGCGCATCTTTAGCCGCTGCTTCAGGCAGTTTCGTTTGAGATAATGTCACATGGAGTGCCTTGGTAACAATTTTTGAGATTTCAGGCCATTTGGGATCTGATCCTCTTGGTATTGCCTCCTTCATCTCATTTTCAAAAAACTTTGTTATCTGGTTTTCTTCGAAAACCTCATCTACAGAAATATCTTTCCTAGATGGAAAATACCCCATAGCTTTTGAGAAACTCTTTACATTCTCCGAATTACAAACATATCTCAGAAATTTGAACGCATAACCTTTATTTTTCCAATCTATAACACCTATATTTTCTCCACCAAGAATAGTCACAGATTTTATATCCATTGGTATTTTTGAAACTCCATACTCTAAATTTGGTGCCTTTAGTTTAAGCTCTGAAATCTGCCAGGGTCCATTAAGCATCATTGCTATTTTTTGATTTGCAAACTGTTTCATTACATCAGCTTGTGACCAGTTAATTACTTCCCTACTCATCGAACCGCTCTTGACTAAATCATTTAACAACGAAAATGCATTTATTGCTTCTGGACTGTCCACTTTTTCAATAGATGCTCCAGCTGAATAGAACCATGGCAAGAATTGAAAAAAACCTTGTTCGCTATCCTGTCCACATATTCCAATACCTTTAATATTATTTTTAGATAATTTCTTTGCTGTAACTCTAAGCTCCTCCCAATTCTTAGGAGGAACAATCTTTTCCTCATCGAACATTTTTTTATTATAAAACAGCCCAAGGCAATTTTCTCCAAAAGGCATTCCGTATATACCGCCTTTATACATACAGGAATTCATTGAGTTTTCATAATATTGGTCTAGATCCGTCCAATCACTTATTTGATCTGAAATATCCACTAATATTTTTTTGTCTGCCAAGTATGCCTGGTCTGCTTTATCAAAAATAACAATATCCGGTGGTGTACCATCTGCAAATCCAGTTATAAGCCTTTTCTTTAAATCTTCAAAGGGCACAAACTCAGGCATTACTTCTATTTTGTTTTGTTCGTTATTAAACACATTACAGAGGTTACTAATTATCGAGAATCTTTCCTGCCCCTCATAATAGAAAAGTAAAGTTAATTGTGTTTTCACAACAGGTAAAGTATTAGAACTTCCATCCCTGTTTGAAGCTACGCTGTCAGATTTATTGGGTTCACATTCACAAAAAATGAATATGAAAATCAATATAAAAGAAAAAATAAATAAAATTCTTTTCATATTTATGCCCATGCCCAGCATTTCGCACAAAACATCATGACAGAAATAGCATGGGCTCGGTACCTCCTCGTATTATATAGTCATAGCTTTTCTTTACCTTTTCTTGAGGTTGAGCTATGCTG
>JAEZRV010000066.1 GCA_023444055.1 Bacillota bacterium | reverse complement strand
TATTTAAAAGACTATTATCACTGTTTACTTTTCAAAGTCCAATCCTCAAAAGCATCATTTTATCTGCTTTTCGAGGTTTCGCTACTTGCTCGCCGCAAGTGCTTATTTATAATACCATCTCGCTGTTTCTTTGTCAACACTTTTTTATCATTTTTTTGAATTTTTTATCAAATATGATTTGTATTATGTGTTTCGCTCGACGGCTCAGTTAGTATACCTCTATCTTGGCATTACTTTCAAGTAATAATGTGTCCATTCTCGACCATTAACACAATTTATCAAGCATTTATTCCATTTTTCACGTCAATATCCCACATTATGTAATATATACTCTATTTTGATTTGGATTTTAATACTACATAACATTAATCCTAGCTCTAGCGTATCGTGATAGTAATTTAGCACTTGTATATTTCTACCTGAATCCCATATACATACATATATCAATAGTTCTCATATGTGTATCAATATATCCATACATATCTCTATAACTCTCAAATACGTATCAATATATCCATACATATCTCTATAACTCTCAAATAAGTATCGATATCTACAAAACACATAAACTTTTTAGGAATATATAGATATTTCTTGATATTCAATTGTATTAATTGCTTCAATCTCACATTATGGATAGTATAAATGCGCTAATAAAAGAATGAGCAAATGATCTTCTCACACCGAACAATAATAGTACAACAAAATAGGCTGTCTCAAAAGGAAATTTAAAAATTATATCTTATTGCTAGGTTATTAAAACCATACTATATAATGTAGTTAAGAGATGTTTTTGAAACAGCCCTATAATTATTTTGTTATGATAAACTCAATTTTACTACATATGTCATTCAAGCTATGATAGACCACGTATTGACATGTTGAAGAGAAAAAGTTTATGTTTGAACGTATTTATCAATAGTACTATTTTTACTCCTTTTTTGTTTCTGTTTTGTTTCTGTTTTGTTTTTATTTTACTCCTGTTTTTTATTATATCCCTATCTTCTTTCTATTTTACTCCTGTTTTTTATTTAATCCCTATCTTCTTTCTATTTTACTCCTGCTTTGTTTCTATTTTATACCTATTTTTTAAGGACATTTATATATGTCTTATTACAACTTAAATGTCTATTTTTGAGAAATAAAAACTCCTTCCTTTTGATATATATCTTTTATTTTTTTTATATAAGACATGTCTCCATGAAAAAGGTTATGATAATATATTTCTATAAGCCGCTCTTCGTTATCAGTATCAACATAAATTCTTTCAAGATAATATGCCCATATAGTAGGTCTATTTTTACATCTACGTTTGCTATTCTGCAGTGCATCAATACACAATTTCTCTGCTAATTCATAGTTCTTTTCAATAAGTAATTTATCAACAGTAATAATTCGAATTTCTGGAATATTTATATTTTGCATCAAATAGTTATCAGCTGATTCCTTCCCTTCCATTCGCTCAATTATTCCGTGGATAATAACGAATTTATCCGGATATTCTTTTCCATCAAACATTTTCCCAAGAACAGAAAAAACATCAAAAATCCTATTAGCCTGCTTCTGATTGTCAACCAAACATACTGCATGTCTTAATAGTTTGTATCCATAATCAGGCCAATCATGAAATTCCCTTATTTGAACACTCTTGATAATACTGTCAAAGAAATAGTTTTTATTATGTTCATCTGCTTCTTTACACATATCGCCTATCCCTTTAATACACGCTTGAATAACCTCGGTGATAGCTCCTGATGTTCCATCTGCATGAAAAAATAACTTAGTAGCTTCTATAAGAACTATCGTGTAAATATCAAACGTCTTTCTGGGGTCAATGTTTATTTTTGCAACTTGTATAACGGACATCATCTCAGTACATACTACTCTGCATCTTCTGTCATTTACAAAACCCTTATAGGAGTTCAGAAGTATTGAAGCTTTAATTTTCGTTTTTATATCTGTTATTTGTTGGTCTTCCATCCTGGCTTGCCTCCGTATTATGATTTTTTAATGCTCATTCAGACTATTTACAAAATGTAAATTTAAATAACTTAGCAGCGTAAGCGTCCCTCTCCCAGTATATTCAACGCATTCATGTCGTTTTATGCATAAGTATTCCTGCTTTCTGTCGATACTTTATTTACGTTTTGTAAAATAATAAGTTTTATTATACTTTTACTTTTTGTGAAAGTCAATATATTTTTTGGCATTTTGTGAAATAATATTTTTGAAAAATTTTGTTATGTTATAATTAATTCACGAAATGTGAAAGGAACCCTATGGATACAAACGTTTTAGGAAAAAGAATAAAAAAGCTTAGAGAAAAAAATAATTTAAAACAATTAGAATTATCAAAAATTTTAAATATAAGCAATACTACTTTATCTCAATATGAAGCTGGTAATCGGACACCTAATGATGAAATTAAAGAAAAGGTGGCTGACTATTTCAATGTATCTGTAGATTATCTTCTTGGAAGAACTGAAAAATGCAATTCAGAAGCTGAGGATATAAAAAAGGATAAACATTATAAGCTTGATCTTTCTAATTTACCAGAAGAGGCAGTAAAACAAATTGAGGACTATATTGAATTTGTAAAACAGAAATATAGTTTAGACTTAAATAATAATTCATCTAAAAATAAAGAAACAGAAAAATCATAAAGTCTATTTGCGCTCAAAAAGTATACTTGTGTTAATAATGCCTTGTTTATATTCATAAAAGGATCATACTTGTATTAGGATGTCTTGTTTCTATTCATAAATCATACTTGTATTAGCAATGTGTTGTTTAAATTCAAATATCTTTGTGTTAGTCTTTTTGGGATCAAAAAATCTGTTTTGTTTATTAATTTTGCTTTCTTACAGTTTTATATTCATCGTATAGTCTAAAATATGGACAATCGTCAAATGAACTTTGCATAAATTTGACCATCTCATCCTCATCTAAATTAATTTCGCATACGTAACAGTCGTATTCTTCATCATAAATATTATAGACACAACAATCACAATTTGTTTTTCCTGCCATTTCTTAACCCTCCATAAAGTCAATTATATAACCATTGATATACCATGCACAATATTTCACAAAAAAACATCATAACTGAAATCAGACAGGCTAGAGCCTATGACCGAAATCACATTCTGAAGGACTTATAAAATTGAAAAAATCGCTCTTCATTTTCTTTGTCGTTAAGACCACCATAAGCTTTGCTGATTATTAAATATAATTCGGGACTGTTTAAATCTGAAGAGAGAGCCACTTTTGCAAGTTCTAAAGCTTTTTCATAATCACATTTTTCAAGTGCTGATTTTGCAATATTAAGCAATTCTTCAACATTTGCCTTTTCTCTTTCCGTATAAAATGAATTCTCTTCAATTTCCTTTAATACAACTCTTATTTTATCAGCCGAAAATGGCTTTTGTATATATGCAACAGCTCCTAAATTTGTACAATCAACAGCATTTTTAACTGTTGCATATGCTGTAATGATTATTACAGGTGTTTTTATACCAAGTCCTCTAATTCTTTTTAAAACTTCTGTCCCTCGGATTTCAGGAAGTTTAATATCTAGAAATGCCAAATCAAAGGTATGTGACATAAACATTTCTAAAGCCTGTTTTCCATCACTTGCAGTTAAAACTTCATATCCCTCAAGTTCTAGACATTTAGTTAAAATCATTCTTATATTTTTCGTATCATCTACAACTAAAACTTTTTTCATTGTTCTATTCCTTTCCTGCTATATTTAATGTAAAGGTAAAACTACTTCCAATGTCAATTTTACTTTCGCACCAAATTTTTCCATGATGTGCTTCAATAATCTCTCTTACAACTGCTAGACCTAACCCAGTACCTCTGAATTCTATATCACCATCATTAACCTGAACGAATTTTTCAAATATTTTTTCCAGATACTCCTGTGGGATACCCATTCCTGTATCTTTTACTGTAACATAGACGTTCTCTGCCTTTTCTATAGCAGTAACACTTATTTTATCATCCACATTGGTATATTTTAAGGCATTTGAAATCAAATTGTTCAATACCCATGTAATTTTCTCAAAATCAGCAACCACATAAGAAGTTTCCTCTTCGAAACTAAAATACAGTGTTTTTCCCTGTTGTTCAACTAGTTGATAAAATGGCTTTACCGCACATTCTATAATATCATTAATGTTGTATTCACGAAACTTAAAAACAGCTTTTCCTGACTCTATCCTCATTAATTCCAACAAATCATTAACTAGTTTATTAAGCCTTTCGCTATCTTCACGAATGGCTTGTATAAACTGCATCTGATCACTATTTAGCTGTCCCATTCTCTCCTCTATCAAAACATCCGTTCCCATCATTATTGAGGTCAATGGAGTTTTAAATTCATGAGAGATCGTGGCAATAAAATCAGTACGAATTTTTTCAATTTCTTTTAGCTGCGTAACATTTTGAAAAATAACTATCATGCCTGAAAGATTAGCATTATCGTCTTTAACGGTGGTTACAATAATATTAAAATAAAAATCCTCATGATTTGTTCTAATTAAGAATATCTTTTGTTTTGTATCATCTTTCGATTTAAATGCGCTTGATATGAAATCGAAAATTTCACCATCCTTTATTTCTTCTAAAAAGTGTCTATTTGTTAATTCCTTTTCTCTAACATTAAAAAAATTCTCAAACGCATCATTTAAAAGTATAATTCTGTAATCTGTATCAAGTACAACTAATGGATTTGAAATACTTTTTACTATTGCCATTGAACGATTTTTTTCCAATAGCAATTTACCAGATGTGCTTTGCTCATATTGTTGTAGGCGTTTAGTCATATTGTTAAACTCAGCAGAAAGCTCACCAATTTCATCTTTTGAATTTATTATTGCCTGCTGGTTTAATTCCCCTGCTTTAATTGACCTCATGTTATTTGTCAGTAAAGTAATTGGCATCAAGAATCTGTGAGTTAAAAATCTGGATACAGCAAATCCTCCGATAATAGCCAACATGGACATACCTAGAATCAAGTACATTGAATTTTCCGCATTTTTTGTAGCTAAAGCTTTACTTCTAAACATAGATTTTTCGTTTAAAACATTTAATTGTTTCAATACATCTTTAATGTGAATAAAATCCGGCATCATTTTTTTATCATAAAATTCATTAGCTTTTTCTATTCCCTGTTGACTTCGTATTTCTTGCAAGTCCAGAAACATATTGACATAGTCAGTATATGAAACTCTAACAGTGTCAATCATTTTACTTTCCCCCTCTTCGGTCACATTATTAGCATTTACATTATACCATTTAAGAAATTCTTCGTTGTTAACTGTGAAAAGATTTTTCCCCTTTTGTGTATCAACATTTATATAAATTAGCACAGCGCTATCTTGACGTTCTATAGCTTCCATCATTTTAGTTGCAGAATTTATACTTTTGTAGTTTGCTATCATTAAGCTATCAATTGATTTGCTTAATTCAAAAAGGTTTATTGTCGCAGTTGTTCCTACAATTGCAATAAGCACAACAAGCCCTAAATATAACAGAGATATCTTACCCTTTAATGTCTTAATCATCTATTAACCCCTATAGAGGCTGTGCAAAATAATTCTTAACCACATTATATATCTATCGATTAAAAAAGCAGATACAATAGATAGCTATTAATGTGTATTTTGCAACAGCTCGTCGTTATTTTGCTTTTAAATTGGAATCACATTTTAATAGCTGAAAATGTGGTGATAGAGCAAATAGCCTCAAATATAATATTATCAGTATACGGTTTTAGCCCTACATCTTCAAATAATAAAACTATATTATTAGTTAAAGAAAAAGCGATAAGGCTATGAGTTAGGTTTATAAATTGATTTTTTGACTTAAAACGATATAGGCAAAAATCCAAATTGATATTTCTCAGACTTTAATAACATGTATATTTGGAACTATAATCAATAAAGTATTTAAAATAATAATCGCTTATAAATTAAAATCTAAATTATTATTTGTTCAGACGACTACTTTTAGGAAGCTTGATAAGCAGAAATGAGATGAAACAATGAATAAGGCTCTTTTAACGATTGGATTATGCTCTATTGTACTACTAATTTTTTATTTAATAAAGAAATTTGATGATTATCTATTTTTTAAAAGAGAAGATTATCATAATAATTATGGGGATTCTAAAAAAGAATCCAGTAAATCTATAATTACAACAAATAATAAGGGGAATAAAAATGATTCAATGGGTTAAAAAGTTATTAATTGGTAGGCCACTTAAAAATGAGGCCCTTCAAGGTGAAAAATACAATGTATTATGGGGACTTCCCGTATTAGCCAGTGACCCAATTTCATCTGTCGGATATGCAGGTGAAGAAATTCTAATTACATTGGTACCAATTATTGGTGCATTATCTTTCGTCTATTTAACAAAAATTTCACTCGCTATAATCGCATTACTCATTATACTTACACTTTCTTACAGCCAAACTATTAAAGTTTATTCAAATGGGGGCGGTGCATATGTTGTTGCATCTGATAATTTAGGGCATACCGTTGGAGTTACAGCTGGTACAGCTTTATCAATTGATTATATACTTACTGTAGCCGTCAGTATTTCTTCAGGTATTAATCAACTAACATCTGCTTTTCCTAGTTTAGCCCCATATCATATCATAATATGTATCGCAGCACTGTTGCTTCTTATGATTGGTAACCTACGTGGAATTAAAGAGTCTTCGAGAATGTTTAGTATTCCAGTCTATCTCTTCATTATAGGCTCATTAGTTATGATTATTCTAGGATTAGTAAAACTAAAGCTAGGTATTGTACATCCAGTTGATACAATGCATCAAATTAAAGAAACAGGAGCTGTGTCAATTTTTCTGATTCTAAAAGCATTTTCCAGTGGTTGTACTGCACTAACTGGTGTAGAAGCTGTTAGTAATGCTGTTCCAAATTTTAAGGAACCAGCTGCAAAACATGCAAATAAAACTCTTTGGATTTTATCACTTTTAGTTCTTTCGATTTTTGGTGGTATATCAATTCTGGCTAATATGTACCATATAATACCTGTCGAAGGCAAAACAGTTTTAAATCAGATTGCTTTTTATGTTTTTGGTAACAATTTTATGTTCTACTTCTATACCGCTACATCCATTCTTATACTTGTAATGGCTGCAAATACGGCCTATTCAGGTTTCCCACTTTTAATGTCAATTATGGGCAAGGATGGCTATGTACCAAGGCAATTCAGTCTAAGAGGTGATAGGCTTAGTTATTCAACAGGTATTATTATATTATCTGCTATTGCTGGTATTTTGATTATTGGATTTAAGGGAGATGTAACTTTATTACTTCCATTATACGCAATAGGAGCATTTTTATCATTTACACTATCACAGTTTGGTATGTTTATGAGATGGGAAAAAATCAAAGGAAATTGGTGGATGCTTAAAGCTTTTATCAATGGTTTTGGTGCCTTAACTACAACAGCCGCTGTTCTGATAATATCATTTGAAAAATTTAAATCTGGTGCTTGGATTATTATTTTAGTAACACCTGTGTTGGTCTTAATGTTTTTGAGAATTAAAAAGCACTATGTAGCATTGGCAAAGCAATTGGATATTAAAGCTTCTGATTTAAAAGATTACAATATAGAAAAAAACTGTTACAGAAATCATGTAATTGTTCCTATTGAAAGCATAAATCAGTCAAGTTTAAGAGCATTACGTTTTGCAAAAACCATTTCTGACAATGTAATTGCTTTTAATATTTCTATAGATGAAGATCATGCAAATAAGGTTAAAGAAAAATATGCTTTGCTAGACACAGACATACCACTAATAGTAAAATATTCACCGTTTAGAAAAGTAGTATCTCCTCTTTTAAAGTTCATAGAATCAGCAGAGTACGATTATGTGAAGGGTGATATGATTACTGTAGTTTTACCAGAGTTTATAGTTAAATCCTGGTGGCAGAATATAGTACATAATAATACTTCGTATTTTATTAAAAAGGAATTACTGAAGCATAAGCATATAGTTGTTGCAACTATGCCATTACAATTGAAAGATGATAGATATGTTCTAAGTTCTAAATATAATGAGGCTAGAAAATGTCCCCCACTTCTATAAGTGGCTGGTACCACTTTTATTTTCAGGCAGTGAGAATATCTCCCGACTCGTTGAAAACTAAAAACCGTAGGAAGCCACATAATTGTTTTTGCATGTGACTTTCTACGGTAACTAAAATTCTAATAGCTTTAAAACAATTAAATTAAGGAATATACTTTGTAACTATTCCACTATACACCACTTTAAAGCTGTATAAATAGTATCTTCCACCGAAGGTTTCAATAACACCGTTCTGTTTAACATCAGTTATTTTTGAAAAATTAAGTGTACCCTTATAGCTTTCATCATCATAATTTGTCGTAGTATTATTGTAACTACTCAGTAGCGAACTAACTTGTGAATAATGTACAGTTGTGCTTATATCCTTTGTAGTTGTTACTTCCTTTGTAACTGCCTGAATGTATTTGCTAACTGTTCCTGTATATATTACATTGAAGGTATATACATAGTATCTTCCTCCGAAGGTATCAATAGCACTAATCTGCGTAATATCCGTTGCATTATAAAATGTGAGTGTTCCGGTATATGTTCCATCATCATAAGAGTATGTGGTTCCTTCAAATTCATCCATTATAACCTCAATTGCATTATTACTACTATGAATTGTTCTGGTTTCAGCCTCAGTAATTGTCACTACTTTTGTACTTCCCTCTGTACTTTCTGCAAAAACATTAATGTTGAAAAGAGATAACATAACCACAAAAGCTATAGCACTACAAATAACTCTTTTAAAATAATTTTTCTTTGACATAATCCTAATCCTCCTTAATTTAAGATATTAATTAGGTCACCTTGACTCCTCACACTGATCTTTTCTTTAACAGACTTTGTTCCTCCTAGTATTTTTTAATTAGTTTACTCCATCAGGTCAACATTTGATTGTGTTTGGTAATAATATCCAGCATTAACATTATACTTTTCCTTCAAATTAATGTCAATACTAGTAATTTTTCAAAAACATTTTCTTGAGAATATCATTGAGATAAGCACTTACATCATTAATAGTTTGAAAGTATTTCTTATGCCGTACAAGATTATTTTTATCCTCAAATTACAGAAGACCACGGCATTTTAGTTTATATTATTACTCACACACCTTAACAAAGAACTTCCTTTTTCTTGGTCCATCAAATTCGCAAAAATAAATCCCCTGCCAGGTACCAAGCAACAATCTGCCATCTTTAATAATGATAGTAGCTGAGCTTCCAACACAAGATGCCTTAAGGTGCGCCGATGAATTTCCTTCACAATGCTGAAATTCTCTTCTATCTGGGAAAGCGGTATTTAAACCAAGAAGTATATCGTGCACCACATCAGGGTCAGCATTTTCGTTGATTGTTATTCCAGCTGTAGTGTGAGGACAAAAGACAACGCATATTCCATCAGTTACTCCGCTTTTCGTAACTGCCTCTGCTGCTTGCCTTGTTACATTGTACATTCCTTCAGTATTTGTTGATAAACTGTATTCAAAAAGTTTCATTTAGTTCTCCTCTTATTATTTTACTATTTGTATGGTTATCTTACGCATATTAAGGACTTCCTTTTTTATATTATACTAGTTTATTTACAAATCTTCCCCGCAACTTTTTATAAATCTCATAATCCCCACAGTTATGGTGACTGATGCAACAAAAATACCTATGATATAAATTAGTGCTACTACAGGAATAAATATTAAAACAAATGCAAAAAGCACAGCTATTTGAAGCGTTAAAAACTGCCGCCATTTACTGTCAGCTTCATGAAAATAACTCATTTGTCCTTGAGTTTGTGCCATATCTTTAATTCCCATAAACAGATTATAAACAACTATCAAACTAAAAACTAGTCCTGCTATCGCTATAGGGATGCTTAGTAATCCGAATTGACCTAGTTGAATACCACTTTTTTGATTTTGCGGCTCATATATTGAAAGTATAGAGAGAATTATCATTGGAACATTATATTTTGAAGACTTCTTAAAGTATGTACTCCTCTCAGCTAGAATGCTAAATCCAATAGCAAATAGAATGTAGCCAACTATATCTGGCAAAATATCAAATCCTTGAATTTTGAAGTCAATCATTACAAACAGAAAACCCCAATACAATTTATCAAACCCGCTTCTATTCATAGTTTCATCCTTTCTCATATTATGTTAAATTATAATTTAGAATTTTTTCAAAGTTCACGTTAAAAGGTACGTAATTAATATATTCAATTAGTTCTTCCATAATTATTATGTTATGCTAAATTTTATTTTATTAATTCTATTCTATCAATATTTTAACAAACCTTCAATAATTCAATAGTATAGCATAGTTTTCCATAATCTAAAAACAATTTGTATAAATCAAAAAATTGAGCACTTAAAGCTTATAACTTTATATGCATAAGAAAGAAACCAGTCCTAAATAAAGAGAAAACTTCTACTCTTTACTTAGGACTGGTTGATATAAATACTTAATTCCCCAATATCGCCTTTAAATCTTCATCCGGCGTTGATATTGGTTTAATTTCAAATTTATCAATTAGCACTTGTAGAATGTTTGGCGTTATAAATGCTGGTAGTGTTGGCCCAAGACGGATATCCTTTATTCCCAATGATAGCAAGGTAATCAAAATACATACAGCCTTTTGTTCATACCATGATAGAATAAGCGAAAGCGGTAAATCATTAACTCCGCATTTAAATGCATCTGCAAGAGCAAGGGCAATTCTTATTGCTCCATATGAATCATTACACTGACCTACATCAAGAACTCTTGGGAATTCTCCTATCTTTCCCAAATTCATTTTATTAAATCTGTACTTACCACAAGCAAGTGTAAGTATTATTGTATCTTTTGGTGTTTTTTCCGCTAATTCTGTAAAATAGTTTCTTCCAGGTCTTGCACCATCACATCCTCCAATTAAGAAGAAATGCTTTATTGCCCCATTCTTTACTGCATCAATAATCTTATCAGCATTGCTTAGCACTGCATGATGCCCAAAACCCACTGTTATTTTCTGTTCAGGTTCATCTTCCGTAAACCCGCCTAGTTGAAGAGCCTTGTTTATTATTAGACTAAAGTCTTTTTTACCGTTAACCTCTCTTACATGAGTAACTCCAGGCCATCCAACTATGCTTGTTGTAAATATTCTATCTTTGTATGAGTCTCTTGGTTTTTGCAGACAATTTGTTGTCATTAGTATGCATCCGGGTATATTGTCAAATTCTTTTTGTTGATCCTGCCATGCCCCACCAAAATTTCCCACTAGATGAGGATGTTTTTTTAATTCTGGATATCCATGAGCAGGAAGCATTTCACCATGAGTATATATATTTATTCCCTTACCTTCTGTTTGCTCAAGCAGTTCTTTTAAGTCCTTCAAATCGTGTCCCGAAACAACAATAAATGGCCCTTTTTTCTTCGTGATACATACTTGTGTAGGAACTGGATTACCATATGAACCTGTATTCGCCTTATCAAGCAGCTCCATACATTTTAAATTAACTTGTCCAAATTCCATGGTTAAATTAAACAAATCATCAACTGTTAACCCTTCATTTATAACTGCAGCTAGGGCTTTATAGAAAAATTTGCTTATTGTCTCATCCTTATAGCCTAACACATGTGCATGATGCCCATAAGCCCCCATACCCTTCATTCCATATATGAGCATTTCTCTTAACGAGCGAATATCTGCATCTAAAGTCTGATCATACATAATGCCAGCTTTTTCAGCGTCCTTAAGCATTTGTTCTTTGGTTCCAGGAAGTATATAGCTTACTACTTCTGGAAAATGGCATTTACACTCTAATAGTTGTTTCTTTAATCCTTCCTTTATTTCTTGTGCCTTTCTCAAATACTCTACAAATCTATCAGGATCAAAATCTACATTTGTAAGAGTGGAAAAAACAGCATCCATAACAAATTTATCTGTTTCATCATCTATCTTTATACCCTTATCTAATAGTTTTTGTCCACAATAACCTATACCTTTTAACTGGTATATAAGTAAATCCTGTAATGCCGCGATCTCACTATTTTTCCCGCAGTTCCCTGCTTTTGTACAACCCTTGCCTCCTATTGTTTGTTCACACTGGAAACAAAACATATCTGTATCCATATTAGTCTTCCTCCTAAAATTTTCTTGTATTATGTTTTTTTAATTTACATTACTCTTATTGAGAAGGATGCAAATTATATGCTTAACAAAACAACCTAATTTTTATAGTATCCCTAACTTTACTGTTATATACTTACTGAATTAAAAGTAATTAATATTGGGTATATTATTACAATTAACATAAAATGCCAGCTTTTCTCAACATTAAGATGTTGATTTAGTGTGGCTATTTTGAAATTTAGATAATAAAAAAGCTAACCTTAATATTGATTAGCTTTTTAGACATTTGTCCGTTATCCCAATATGTAAATTTTTGAATTAATAAGATATGATTTATACATTTCTGAATTGGAAGCTATACTTTTGTTCTATAAATTCGAATAGCACTTAATCAAAATACTCTTTTTTAGTCCCAGCAAATCCTTTTACAAGTGCTTCTCTAATTTTAGGAATATCTTTAAATATCATCATCCACACTGAAAAAAATCCTATTGCCTTAGCCTGTTCCACTATTGAGTCAACAAAGGCATCCTCTAAACAAGAGTTCTTTGCGTCCTTCCAATTATTGAAAGCTATTATAGCTAAATTCAATGCCTCTCTTCTTTTTAACAATCTTCTATCCTTTTGTCCCGCAGTTGGAATATTACCTAATTTTACAGCATCATATAAGTTTTGTGCTTTCTGTAACGTATCATTTCCAATTACCTCTAAATAGGCTTTATTTACTTTAGGCATCCCATCTTCATAAGTATATGCCATAAATGTATTATGCATATCTGGCCATATACATTCATTGGTCTCACCTTTTTTTACATACTCCTTTTTTCTTGTGTTACAATATTTACATGCCAATAATAGATTATTCCAATCAGTCAATGCTCCACCACTATTTTTACTTTCTTTATGTTCAACCTCTGGGACATGTGATATTGGAAACTCACAGTATGAACAGTATGCTCCAATTTTTTCAGTCAAATAGGGTTCAGCATCATGATAATCTTTAATGCTTTTATAAGGTGATTTCCCTTTATCTACAGGTCTCATCTTGTGTCTCCAACTTTACAGCCTTCTCTAAATATTTTTGTTTCATTAATGCCAAATATGCTGGATTATCACTATATTCTGCTGCTAAATTATCCATCTGTATCTTTAGCTTTTCTAAATCCTCCTGAGTTCTTCCTTCTTCTAATGCCTTAAAATACTTTTCAGCAGCCTCATACATTTTTTGTTTCTTTTCACTATATTTAGGCGTTGGTACCCCCATAATATCTTCTGCTATATCTTCAATACTTTGTCCAGAATATTCATCGTCAATTTTTTCTTCTAAAGAGATTAGTTCACCTGGTTCTAATGACTGAATAATAAATGGGGAATGTGTCGCGCAAATAAACTGAACTTTGGGAAAAGTCTCTTTTAATATTCTGACAATTCGTTTTTGCCATTTTGGATGCAAACTCAAATCTAATTCGTCAATAATAACAACCCCAGGTGTTTCAATTAAAGCATTTTCTTTAAGGTATGGATTTAGCATACACATTCTAGCAGCAATATCCAATATTATCTTAATAACATTCCTATATCCATCACTAAGAGAATCAAATTGTATAATAGTACCATTCCTCTTTACTAGCGCCATACCATCATAACGAGAAGAGAATGCAATCCTTTCCCCTACTTCTAACTCTTCTTTCATACTACCATCTATTGCTTCCATTATAACATCATATACCGGAAACGGTGATTTTCGCCTTTCTTCTCTGGCAATATTCTCTAACTTTTTTATATAATCAAACACTAGTTGCGTGCCGTGTTTTTTGTCTAAACATTTCTGATATGCATCCGTTCTCAATGGAACTTGTGGAAAATCAGAAACTTTATTTTCATTCCACAGTCTTGCAGAAGATAGATATAATACCAATGGCAATACAATATCTCTATCCTCGTTATTTGCTTTCTGCATAGTTTCTTCCCAATATGTTACATCCTTTTGCATAGGATTATTTCCATCGAATTTCGTACGACCTTCTGTTTTCTCAACCATTCTCCTAAAAGTAATATTTTTTTTATCCCATTGCATATTGCAAGATATACTACATGGATACTGTGGAATCCCTGCTGAAGCCAATATATCATAATCTGAATTAACCTGCTTCTTCAATAAAGGATCTTCTTTTGATATATTAAAAACAAATCTACTGGGAACATACTTTTTAAAAGCAGCTAAATATGATCCCAAAATGACATTTGCAGCTTCTAATACAGAAGTTTTACCAGAGGAGTTTTTTCCAATAAATACATTCATTTGCTTATTCAAATTAAATGTCTTTGACTCAAACTTTCTGTAATTCTTCAATCTAATCTCTTTCAAATAAAACTCTTTCATCTTTTACTCCTTAGTACCAATCTTTATTCCCATATTATTAACATTGTATATTCAAAACATTTGTTATTTTATATAAAATTATTATGATTTATATAAGTATCTTTGAAATTAAATTTATGTACATTTATCTGAATTTTCTAATCACATTATACAATATTACCAAGTAGAATTCTACCAGTACAAAAAAGATTCCATCGTTTCCAGTCAGCCAAGTCATATTACACATTACCATTCATCTGGTAAATACTGAATAGTGCCTTCTATCATATCCTTAGCTAAACATTTATTTCTCCTTTTTTAAAGTAAAATTTTTAGTTATGCATGTCATTACATAGTTCCATTCTTCTGGTAAATACTGGATAGTACCTTTTATCATATCCTTAACTAAACATTTAATTTCCTTATTACTTAGCCTTCCATTAATTAATGTATCATGTTTGAAAGCCTCATACACAAGATCTATGTCACACTCTAAAGCTGCTTTCAAAATGCGTTCATGGTTTTCAGTTTGCGGCTTTATAAAGCTAAGTATCTCTTCAGGAATTCTTCCTGCAACTATAGGACGAATTGTATCTCTTTCAAAAATAGCATTTGTTTCTACAATTGCTGTCTTAGGCAAATTCTTGACTTGCAAATACGAATTAGGTATGTTCACATTACTTATAATACGATTAAGTCCACACAATGCCTTTATTAACAAAACACTTTCTTCTCCCGTAGGAGTTAATTCGAAAGACTCTTCGCCTGATACAAGACGTTTACTTTTCGCTAACCGTTTTTGCAAATCATCTTTTCTCCATGAGACAGGAGTAAGCCCAAACTTCCAGGAATCTACAGTCTCAGGATTTAACAGATAAGTGTCACCAGGCATAAACTCTGCTAAATGTCTATCACCGGCAGCAGCTATTAAGCCATACTTATTAAACAAATCAAATTTAACTCTATGCGAACATGCAAAGCAGTCATTTTTCCAGTTCTTTTCTTCTTCAAAACCTTCCTCAAAATGCTTAGAAATATATTGTTTATATATAGGAAATAGGTCTCTACCTTTGTATGATGCATAGTCAAACCACGTAAAATGATTAATTCCAAGTATATTGACCAATATCTCATTTCTGCTCCAGACATCAATATCTTCTTCTCTTTTGAGTATGCCTTTTAGAAGTTGCTGCGTACCAAAGATTTCATGACAGCATCCAAAAGCTTTTATTTTAGGGAAAACATGATAAAGAGTTTTAACACATAGGGACATTGGATTCGTGAGATTTATAACCCATGCTTTAGGACAAATATCTTTTATTGCATTGGCTATTTCTACAAACATTGGTAATGTACGAAGCGCACGCATAATTCCCCCAGGACCCGCAGTATCTCCAACAGATTGATATATACCATACTTTTCAGGCATATGTACATCGACTTCCATCTCGTCAAAGGTTCCAGGAAGTACTGAAATAACAACAAAATCTGCATCAGTAAGTGCTTCTTGTATGGTAGAAGCCGTTTCATATTTCCATTTACTTATAGCTTCTTTCCTCCCAGAAATACTATTTCCAATAATTTCATTATTCTTTGCAGCTTCTATATCAATATCATAAAGTTTTATTGTTCCTGAAAGATTTGGTTCTAAAGCTAAGTCAGTCATAAATGTCCATGCCCAGGCTCTTGAACCACCTCCTAAGTATGCAATTTTAACGTCTGTAGCGGTTTCTCCATGATGATTCATATTTTAAATACTCCTTCTGTTAGTATGAGTAATCTTATACTAAACATTATATCAAAAAACAGTATATTATTTCTTATTTTATCATGAATTCACAAATAAGTTTATAAATTAGTTTAACCAGGAGCCAATAGCTATCATTGAACTATTATATTAAATTGATTTTTTTAACTTTAAACTAAATGCAATACTCAGTTTTATCAGATTCCTTCATTTCAAATTCAGCAAATATTCTATCTCGGATTTTTAAGAAATCATCACTGGTTCTATCACGTTTCCGAGCTAAAGATACATTAATTATACTTTTAATTTTCCCAGGATTAGGAGTCATAATTACAACTCTATCAGCAAGAAAAATTGACTCTTCAATATCATGGGTTACAAATATAATAGTCTTTTTTTGATTTTCCCATATTCTAGATATTTCATCTTGCATATTCATCCTTGTTAACGCGTCTAATGCACCAAATGGCTCATCCATAAAAATTATTTCAGGATCGATTGCAAGAGCGCGTGCAATCGCAACACGCTGTTGCATACCTCCTGAAAGCTGGTTGGGATAGCTTTTACTAAATTTACTCAAACCAACAATATTAATAAACTTTTCTGCAATTTCAGCTCTTTCTTTTTTAGAAATTTTTTTACTCTCCAAACCTAGCTCAACATTTTTCTGTACTGTCCGCCAAGGAAGTAGCCCATAATTTTGAAATATTGTTACATTTCTATCCGATGGTTCTACAACTTCTTTTCCGTCAATTGTAATCCTTCCCCTACTTACACCTTCAAAGCCTGCAATGGAATTTAGAAGTGTTGTCTTACCACAGCCACTTGGACCTAGCAAACAAATAAATTCTCCTTTTTCAATATTCAGTGAAACATGTTCCATCGCTTGAAAGCTTTTCTTATTTTGCACATAATGTTTTGAAACATCTTCAACTTCTATATACAAAATTAAGCCCCCCTTTCGTTAGCAACAAATCCAAATTTGCGTAATATATTTTTTTCTAACAAACCAATAAAACTATCCAGTATTAGCCCAATTAATCCTATAACAATTATACTAGCCAACAACATATCTGCTCTTAGATTATTCCTTGAGTCAATTATCAAATAGCCAAGACCGGTCTGTGCTCCCACCATTTCACCTGCCACCAGAAATACCCAAGCAGTTCCCAGTGCTAGATGAAGACTTGTCGCAATATATGGAAATGCTGATGGAAGAACTATTTTGGTAAGCAATCTAACTTTTTTTATTCCAAAGTTTTTAGCAACCTTTATATAAGTCTGGTCTACCTTACTTACTGCTGCAACTGTAGTTAGCAAAATCGGAAAAAATGCTGCAATGAAGATAATAACAATGGCTGGCAAATCACCAATACCAACCAATAATACAATAAATGGTAGCCAAGCCATTGGTGAAATAGGCCTGAGCAGTTGAACAATAGGATTTATATAGCTCCATACACCTCTGAACCAGCCTAATATCAGCCCAACTATTACTCCAGTTATTACAGCTATGCAATAGCCAATAGCAAACCTCAGCATACTATCTTTAAAACTAATTAATAATACTCCACTATAAACCATTTCTTTGAAACCCTCTAATACATTAACAGGTGAAGGAAACAGTGCTTTATTCCAGTTTCCAAACGTTACAGCAATCTGCCATATAGAGATTAAAGCTATAAATGACACGACAATATGAAATAATTTTCTCATTCACTAGCCTCCGTTTTCTATTTGAATTTTTTTAATTTGTTTCCCAACTTTACATTGATAAATTTTAACATACATTTCCATCTATGAAAACCGAGTTAGTTAGCGCTATCATCAACATTATCCTAAATATTTAGTACCAAAGGATGTGTGATTTTCTATTTGCCAAAGAGTGATGCATCTATAAACTCTTCAAAAGTAGGAGGTTTCTTTGAAATATCAAAATCTATAAGCCTTTTGGTAAGATCAGTATATGCCTCCTTAGAAATTCTTAAATCATCAAAGGATATCCATTTAATTGACAAATCATATACATTGTCATCAAGCTTTAAGTATTCCTTTGCAATCTCCTCTGTTTCTTCCTTGTGCTCTCCAATATATTTTCCAGCTTCGATATATTGTTTAACAACTTTTTGTGCTATATCACGCTTGCCATTTATAAAGCTATCATTAAGAACTAAAGAACAGCAGATAGAGTCCTCCCAAAGATCCTTTGATTCAAATAAAACCTTACCTGTATTAATTGCAATAGATTTTGCTCCGAAGGGTTCTGCAACACAATAACCAGCAATCTGTCCTTGAGCAAGAGCAGCAGGCATTTCTGGTGGAGCAAGTTCTACCACGTTTATATCTTTATATGTAAGACCTGCGTCTTTGAGCATTAGACCAAGAAGTATATTATGCGAGGACTGCCTGTGAGGAATTGCAAAGCTTTTTCCTTTTAGGTCTGTAGCAGTATTTATCTCATTTGCCACTACAATTACGTTGCCGTCCTTATGTCCAAGCGCTACAGCTTTTATGCCAATGCCCTGCTCTTTTGCCTTCATTGCAAGTTCAATCAAAACAGATGCTCCATCTACACGACCTGTATTTAGTGCATCCATGAGCTCAGGCCATGAGCCGTATTTAACAAGCTCTATTTTGAAATTATTACCTACTTGCTTCTGTAGTTCGTTTTCTACAAAAATAGGTAGTGCATGTGTTATTGGTAAATAAGCTATTTTTACAGTTTCTTTATTTGATGATTCATCTGCTGAACCTTGTTGATTGGAGCTGCTTGCTGTCTTTTGTACATCAGCTGTACTTCCGCAAGCAGTTGTACCTATAATAATACCAACTGATAAAACTAGTGTAATAATTCTAATGATTTTTTTCATAATAACTATCAATCCTTTCGCTATGTTCTAGGCACAAAAATATGGTGAAACTATCATGAGGTGCGACTCCTTTTTTGAGCTCAAGTCAACTTTCTTTTAAGCCAACCTCCCTGTGTAGTGCAAATAAATTATATTTTATTTAATGCTTCACAAAAACACGACCTTTAGTCCCAACCAAGCGCTTTTCTCTGCTCCTTTAGATCAGCTATAATCTGATTTGCCAGTTCTATATGATTGACATTCACAATCATGCTTGAACCTAAAATATCCCTTGTTCCGTCCCTCATAAATGCCGTTACATTATCCGAACCTTGGGTTGGAGCATAAACACAGTGGTACGAATCTATACCTAATAGCCTAAAACTTAATGCTGCACAGATGCCCTTCTCGTTTGACCACTCTGGACTTGCAAAAGCATATGGCATATCCTTAATTGTTAACTCCGAAGCTTCTGCCACTGCTTTGAAGAAAGCAGATGCTCTGGCATTATCTAAACATTCACCCATGTGCCAAACAGGCGGTAAATCCTTCATAAAGCTTTTTAGCTTTTGTCCAGCTTGCTCTAATGCTTTCGTTGAACAATAGCCAAGTTTCATTAGCGGAAATGATGCACAACCATTGGTTAGTATTAAAACATTATTTTTTATTAAAATATCCGCAATCTCAACAACCGCTTTCTCATAAACAATACGAGGATTATTACAACCTACAAGATTAACAACACCTAATATTTCTCCACTTTTAATTGCATCCACAATAGGTTTTAAGCCACCAAAGTACTTGTTTATATACTCAAAAGAAAAACCCACCTCTGCCTCAGTTTCATATTGGGGAATATAGACAGGTATTTCTCTCCTATCTGCGAAGCTTTCTATAGCTCGAATTAAAATCTTTTTAGCCAGAGATTTAGTTTGATTTAGGTTAGAATGATCATGGTCATATCCAAAATGTTCTGCACCAGGTAATCTTGCCGAATCGCTAGTAGTTACCACCGTAGTTTTAAAACATTTTGCAACATCCATAATGGAAGGAAATACATCCTGAACATCAGCAACCCAAAGGTCCAAAGCACCTGTTCCCAGTACCAATTCTGCCCCAATTGCATTAGATAAAGGAATAACCCCTCCATAGCGATACATTGCAGAAAGTCCAGAACAGCAAATGCCATAAAATTTGATTCCCAGTGCACCACTGTCTTTAGCTAGATTTATAAATTCATCTGTTTTTCCTAACTTAACAATTTCGCTTACTAAAAGTGGAGAATGTCCATGCACTGCAATATTAACATATCCTTTTTCTAAAGACCCTAAATTAACCTTTGAGGTGCTTCGAGTAGGGAGTCCAAATAAACTGTCCATTGCAATTGAAGATCCTAAGACACTCGACCATGCAAATGCTACACCGCTTCTAAGCATCTGTTTCATCAAGTTTTTCCAATCTCCATCGTTACCTGTGCTTGTTCTATGTAGACTTTCAAAAATCTCATGGTATGGACTGATTGGCATAATATCTAAGTCATTCCAGGTTTTTATTCTTTCTTTTGAAGCAAAGGCATGTAGTGTCTTATGTGGTGCAGGCACTGTTCTTGATAAGTCTTCCAAGAGAATATCTGCAATCTTTCCTGCTAATTCTTTTATTGTTTTATCCTCAGTTTCAAGACCAAAGGCTATTGCTGTAGCCAATATTTTAGCCTCTCCCTCAATAGGAATATCTATTTTCCCTTCTGCAGCATATTTTAATGCCAACATAGACTCTCTTCCCCTTGCCCCATGAGCTGCAACACCTGCAACAACGCTTCTTAACAGATTACGAGCTACAATTACATCTGCATCAGCTCCACAAACACCCCTTGGACTTTTCTTAGTTATTTTACAGGGTCCCATCGTACAGTTTTTGCAGCAAATACCTGCTATACCAAAGGTACACTGAGGCTTCTGTGCATCAAACCTGTCAAAAACAGTTTTGCAATCAATTTCATCCATATGTAGCAACATCTCTTTTACAGCCGGATCGGGTGTCTGCTCAATAACATCCTTCTTTGAGGCAAAACTTTTTCTGTACTCTGCGACAGCAGTTACATAGTCATTGCAACCAGCACCATTGTGATGATGGTAAGCAGCTTTTTCTCCGAATTTCATATGATGGTATCTATTAAAATCATATTTATGTAATATATCCAAACTAATCCCCCACTCTATTGTTTATATTCCCTATAGTAATAGTATGATTTAACTATTATAGAATGTAATTATTCTAAAGTCAACATTTATTTCCTATATATTATATTACTTTACTATGATATGGTTTATATTTAAAACTTTAGAACAAAAGAACATCAAGTCTGGTGGATGTGGTTAGCAATATTTTTTCAAATCATTCAGAATTTATATAATCAGATATAATTGGTTGATATAATAAGTAGATATAATTATAATGTATTTATAAAATTATAAGCTTTATAGGGAGATTATATGAAAAATATAGTTAAGAAATTTAGTTTATTATTTATTTCTGTATTTGTAATACTTTTAACTTTTCAATCGGTTTCTGCGAGTTCAAACAAGTATCAATCATATATCGATTCTGGCTATGAAAATTTTAACCAGGAAAATTATAATAAGGCAATTGAATATTTTAATTTAGCAATTAAATTAAACTCAAAAAGCGCTGAAGCCTATAACGGAAAGGGAATTTCATTATTTTCCTTGAAAAAATATAATGAAGCTATAAATTTTTTTGATAAGGCAATCAATTTAGACAAAAACGAATACGTATATTATTCAAATAAAGGGAACTGCTATTATGAGTTAAGTGATTATAATTCCGCAATTAAATATTATCTACAGTCAATTCAAATAAATAATGAAGATGCTCAAGTTCAAAAGTCTATTGGAAATTGTTATTATGAATTAAGCGATTATGAAACCGCACTTAAATATTATTCAGAGTCTATTAAAATAAATAATGAAGATGCTGACGTCCAAAATTACGCAGGGAATTGTTACTATTTTCTAAATGAATATGAAAATTCATTACCATATTATGAAGCAGCTATTAAGTTAAGTCCTGAAGATCTGTATTATCAAGAAAACATGGGAAATTCACTATATGAATTAGGTAAATATGAAGAATCATTATCTTATTTCGATAAATGTATCAAAATTGACCCAGAATATTCTTCAGCATATATAACCTTGGGTAAGTCCCTTTATTTTTTAGATAGGTATTATGAAGCCCTTGAATGTTTTAATACAGCATTAAGCTTACCTTCAGGCAATGAACCCTATGTTTATTTATATAAAGGGGCAACTTTAAATTTAATGGGAGAATACCAAAAAGCCATACAATCTTATAATGTTGCAATAAAAAAAGACCCTAGATATATACCTGCCTATATTAATAAGTGTGATAGCTTAAACTACATGGAGAGATATGATGATGCTTTTCAAGTGTTTGATGAAGTAATGAATTTACAGTCTATTTCCGCTAAGGAATACATAAGCAGAGGAAACTGGTTTTTATTTAAGAGAAATTATGTTGAAGCTGCAAAAGAATATTATTATGTTCTTGAAATGCAGCCTTATAATGCATGTATATACTGCTGCAAAGGAAATAGTTTTTATTTTCAAAAGAAATATAGTGAAGCTATTGAATATTATGACAAATCTATTTCTTTTAATTCTGACTACTTTACAGCATACAGTTGGAAGGCACTATCCTTGTTTGATTCTGGCAATTATGATGATTGCCTAACTGTTTGCAATAAGCTCATTGATTTTGATGCTAATTATGCAAATGCCTATTATATTAAAAGTAAAATTTATGCAATTCAAAACAATGAGGCTAACATGATATCTAATTTGAAGAAAGTTCTTGATCTAGACTCAAGCTATACCGAATCAGTCCAAAACGAGGTATTGTTCGATAAGTATCGAAAGTCAGATGAATTTGTAAAACTTATTTTTAACGATATTGAAGATTATGTATAATTGACTGAAATAGTTCTTTATTTAATTACTACTATATAAATGTATGAGTCAATTACAATCGACTAAAAGGCGAAGGATTTGAACCGTAATTGACTTTATTAAAAGTTGTATACCGTTTTTGATAGGCAATCTCGGTATACAACTTTTTTTGTGCATTATCTGACATTCTGGTTAAAGATTAATTAGTGATTTTTGCTAACATATAAGCTGTTTCCTTCAAAAGTAGAACCTGTGAATTCCGCATCCCATAGACTGTTACCAAAGTTATTAAATACATTATTTTTAAAATTGCAATTTAAGAACTTTATACCTTGTGATGAATCTAGACTTATAAATGACGCATAGTCATTTGATACAGTGTTTTCGGATATTTCACACTTTTCAAATACCATATCAGTGGAAGAAAATATGCTTATCATACTATAGTCCTGACATTTTCTGAATATACTATTGGTAAATGTGAAGTTTTTACACGAGTCTATCTGCATTATACCTGAAGTACATTCTTCTATAACTGAATTATTAAAAGTTAGATTTTCAGATTTAACTGCATTTATACCCATAGTACCACAGCCATAAAAAATACTGTCTGATATATTTATATTTTTTGTAGAATCAAAATTCAGAACTCCACCTGCACACTCACCCTTTTCGATAGTATGTCCTGCTCTTATATTCTTTATTGTTATATTGTTGCAGCCATTAAAGTTTAGTACATTTGCATATCTTGGCTCAACTACTATTTCAACAGGTTTATCGCCTAATCCCTCAAGTGTTAAGTTTTCAACATTGTTTATTTTCAGTTCTTTACCATCATATACATCTTCCCAGATAATATTTGTTCTATTGTTTATATTTTGTTTTATCTTTGATAGGTTATAAATTCCAGACTTTAACTTTATCTTTTTATTTGAACCAAGTTGATTGTAAAGTTCATCAACATTTGATACTGTGACCTCTTGAACCTTAGTCTCAGGTTTTTTGCCTAAATACACACTCTTATTTATAGCATCCCAGGTGAAATCTTTACCTAAAAGCTTACTTATTGCTTCAATAGGCAAACATACATACCCATTTGATATAAATGGTTTTGTAATTTTCCCATTTGAGTCCGTTGGCTGTATTAATTCTCCGTCAACATAAACTTTAACATTGCCAAATTCAGCTGAAGTATCTTTTTTGTCTTGTGCTGCAAATACGTTAAGTCCGCATGTAATAACACAAAATGTAACTACAAATGCAATTCCTGAAATAAAACCTTTAATCTTATTTTTAGTAGCCATACATTTTACTCTCCTAATTAATAGTTATTTTCCCATCCAATTACATATATATATTACATCCTTAAGAGTAATTTTAACAGTTACACAATTGTAACTATTTATGCTTAACTCATTTTACTTAGGCACAAGATTACCTTTATTCAAATGATACTGACAATCCATACCTTTGGGTTTCTATATTGTTTAAATCTCCTTAATCATCCGATGCCTTAAAATTATAGATAGGTTTAATTATCTTGCTAATTTCAACCGTATCTTGGATATTGTCAATTATTTCTTCCATAGTTTTATATGCGGACGGTGCTTCATCCAGAGTATCTATTGACAGTGAAGTAGTATATATACCTTCCATTGAATTTTTAAATTCTTCTAAGGACAATTTGAGTTTTGCCTGTTTTCTGCTCATTAAACGTCCTGCACCATGGGGAGCTGATTGATTCCAATCATGATTGCCCTTGCCAATTGCCAAAATACTTCCATCTCTCATATTAATAGGGATTATTACTTTTTCTCCTTTTTTAGCTGATATAGCACCTTTTCTCAGAATCATTTCAGCCATGTCTATATAATTATGAATGGTAGTGAAACTACCCTCTACATTAAAGTTCATCTCTCGAATAATTACTTCTGCAATAGCTTTCCTGTTATATTCGGCAAACAGCTGAGCAATATGCATATCATGGATATAATCTTTAAAGGTCTCACCCTGAACATATGATAAGGCATCACAAAGCTTGGCTCTTTCCTTTTCTATTTCCAGCTGAATTTCTTTTTCTTTTCCCTTAGATTTTAATAATGAAATAATTTCATCATTGCTTTTTCTTACAATCTCCTTTGTCGCTCTGTTTTGATAGTATTCGGCAATTTGTTTTCCAAGGTGACGGCTACCCGAATGAACTACTAAATATAAATTATCTTTATCGTCCTTATTTACTTCAATAAAGTGATTTCCTCCTCCAAGTGTACCAATACTTAAAGATGCCCTTTCTAAATTAACATGTTCTTTACATTTTAAATCTGAAATATCTACAAAAGCATTATATTCATGAGGTTTTTCACGTACATCAAATCCACTTGGTACAAAACGTCTGATTACGTTATCAAGTTTAAAAAAATCCATATTTGTTTTCTCTATCATAGTTACAAACATGCCACAGCCGATATCAACACCAACCAAGTTTGGAACGATTTTATCTTTTATAGTCATTGTTGTACCAATAGTACAGCCTGCACCAGCATGAGTATCAGGCATAATCCTTATTTTACTTGTCTTAACAAATTCCTGGTTGCAAAGTTCAAGTATTTGTCCTGCCGCCTTTTCTTCTAAATTATTAGTAAAAACTTTAGCACTGTTGTATTTTCCTTTGATTTCTATCATACTAACCTCCCATACCTACTTTTGAGATGAAATTAACGAACCCCTTATGTGAGGTACGCATTATTTTTATATCTGCATCTCAATTTTTCACGCTAACCTCAATAAAGAAATCCCCCTTGCTATAAGCTATTGCCAAGGGAGATTTCTTCAAATTTATAAGCTTATAAATTATTAACAAATAATAACGCAATAAATTTTTTATCACTTACACTGCTTTTCAATAACTTTGTTTGACAGTAATGTATTTAACTGTTCAAGCAAGCTACCACCAGTAAGTGAGACATTCCCTATTTTTTCACATATTTTTTCAAGGAACTCAAGCTCCTTTAACCTATAAAGTGTCTGGTTTTCCTCCATAAGCTTTGCAGTGTTTAAAAGACTTCTAGTGGAGGCTACTTCTTCTCGTCTTGTTATAACATTAGCCTGAGCCTTTTTTTCAGCTATAAGCACTGTGTTTAATATTTCCTTTATCTCACCAGGTAAAATAATGTCCTTTACACCAGCAAATAGGAATTCCACTCCAAAGCTACTGCTTCTTTCTTTTAATTTTTCAAGTACGTAGTTTCCAACTTCCTGTTTCTTTGCAAGAAGGTCGTCAAGTTTCATTCCTAAGTTTTAAGCAGTATATTCAACTGCGAAGTTTGAGTTACTAATAAGTTTATCATCATTTTCGTAATAAGGCTAAAAAATCATTTTGAATTTAGTATGATTTTCTCTCCACATAATTACAGACAAAAAGTTTGCAACCTTTCCCGTTTTTAAGTTTTACTGCTTCAATAAAACTTATTTATGATATACTTTTGAGTACAAACAATTCATATTTATGAAACACCGTGGGGATAGTAGTTATGTTGAATGGAACAATGTATTTATGGGATAAGAAAGAATGGAGGTAAATATATGAGGGATGAAATAATTAGCAAGCTTAATGCTATTGAAAAAGAGTATAATATAAAAATACTCTATGCAATTGAATCGGGCAGTAGAGGTTGGGGCTTTGCATCAAAAGACAGCGACTATGATGTAAGATTTATATACATACACCAAGCTGACTGGTACTTATCAATAGAAGATAAAAAAGATTTTATTGAGGTTCCAATCAATGATCTATTAGATATTAATGGCTGGGATATAAGAAAAACATTACTACATTTTAAGAAGTCAAATCCTACATTACTAGAATGGCTTAGTTCTCCTATTATATATGCTGATAACTACAGTGTTGCTCAAAAGATGAGAGAGCTATTACCTGATTATTTTTCTCCTGTTCCAACTATGTATCACTATTTACATTTAGCCAAAAATAAGTTTGATGAAGTAATGAGTACAGATCATGTAAAGATAAAGAAATACTTTTATATATTAAGACCCATTCTGGCATGCATGTGGATTGAAAATAGCAACACCATGCCTCCAATGGAGTTTAGTAAACTTATGATTGGACAGCAGTTGGATGGCACCTTAGTTAATGAAATTAACAAGCTTCTTGAGAAAAAAACTTCAGGCTTGGAAATTGATATTGAACCGAAAAGCTCAATTATAATTGATTTCTTAGATAGCAGAATAGAGCATTTTGAGCAGTATCTAAAAACTGTAAAAAAAGATAAAAAGTCTGATTATAATTCCTTAAATTCTCTATTCAGAGAAACTCTTAAAGAAGTATGGGAATAAGTTGCCAGTAAGGAAAGTCGCATCTGTATTTCTTCGTAAATTGTTCATGCAGTAAGAAAATAAGTTGCCCGGAAGGAAATTCACATGGATATACATGGTATAAAAGATAAGTTGCAATCAGAAGAATATGAGTTTTTAAGGACAGACCCGCACCTGGGAAATAATATACTAATTCTAACAACTGCAGGTTCTATAGCCTATGGAACCAATGTAGACACCAGTGATATAGACGTTAGGGGCGTTACTTTAGAAACAAAGCAGGATATCCTGGGATTATCAAGCTTTGAACAGTTCGAAGACAGGACGACTGATACTGTTATCTATGGACTTAAAAAATTTATAGGTCTTTGCCTAAATAGTAATCCTAACGTGCTTGAAATATTGGGCACAAATCCTGAGCACCTTCTTATAATATCCGTAGAAGGTAAGCTTTTGAGAGAAAATGTTGATCTTTTCTTATCTCAGAAAGCTATATTAAGCTTTGGCAATTATGCAACAGCCCAGTTAAGAAGACTACAGAATGCTCTAGCCAGGGATAACTATCCTCAAATAGAAAAAGAACAACATATTCTAAACAGCGTTTTAGGTCAGATGGATCACCTAAAAAGGACTTATAACGACTTTACTGATAGTGAAATAAACTTATATATTGATAAATCTAACAAAGAAGAATTTGATACAGAAATTTTTATTGATATAAACCTGAAACACTATCCATTACGAGACTTCAAGAATATTTATTCAGTTATGAATAACATTGTGAAGGATTATTCTAAACTAAATCACAGAAACAGTAAAAAGGATGAGCTTCACCTTAATAAGCATGCCATGCACTTGATACGCCTTTTGGTAACAGGGACAGAAATACTTGAAGGCAAGGGAATTAATACTTATAGAGAAGAAGAAAGAGGTCTTTTTCTTGATATAAGAAGCGGAAAGTATAGCTATAACGAAATTTTTGATATGGTTGATGATTATGAGCAACATTTTAAATATGCAGCTAAGAATACGTCTCTTCCTGTAGAACCTGATTATAAGAGGGTTGAAGATTTAATGCTAGAAATTTATAGTAATAAACTCAAACTTCACACATAAAAATTTATTGATGCAGTAGCATATTCAACTACGAAATTTGAGTTATAAATTGTTTTAAAATTATAATTGTATTTCAATTCAGTTACAGTTATTGACTTGAAACTCTGTCCAAGTATATCATGTTATGGTAAAGCTTATACTAATTGTGCATATAAAAATGTGGCATACATTTTTATATAGCCGCTTCTGCGGCGGTGGAGCGAAGCTCGCAAATGTTGTTCAATACTATTTCTATTAGGTGAAAAGGAGTGTTTAAAATGATAAGAATAACAATATTAGAGGTGCCTTTTTTATAACTAAATACGCGATCCAAAAAGTAATGTTTTAAGACCTATTGATTCACGAATCATAGTTTCAAGAATTATAGTTCGAAGAGTTATAATTTCTAGAATAAAAAGTTTCAAGAATCATTGTTTTAAGAATAATAGTTTCAAGAGTAATGTGTTAGGACGTATCGTCCTTTATTTATCATGCTTTTTGTGGTCAACTTCATGCACATATTAACATGTGCTGTAACCGTCACCTAATTGTAAATAATACGCTTTACAGATTACACGATGAGTTATCGTGTTTTTTTATTGTAAAAAAAGCCGTGGTTACTAATCACGGTATTTTTGTGTCCTTTTTAGGATTAAGCAGGGCTTGCTTAACCAGCTGTACACACTCATAAATGCTACTTTTGATGTTAGCAAAGCAAGTTTAGACATTTATTTAGTTGTGCTTTATTAACACTAAATGTAGTTGTTTAGCAAGCCTAAATAGTAATATCTAATATAGAAGGAGATAACAAATAATATATGAATAACGTAACAATCATTTCATCTGAAAAAAATTGGCTTGAGCAAGATGCTGTTAATCAGCTAAATCATATCAGCATGCTACCCGGTGTGGTAAAAGCAGTTGGATTACCTGACCTTCATCCAGGCAAGACCCCTGTTGGTGCAGCAATTATTACTGAAGGTATCATTTACCCCCATTTAGTAGGAAATGATATTGGCTGCGGAATGGCCATGTTTATGACAGATTTGGCAAAGAGAAAATTTAAAATTGATAGAATTATAAAAAAAGCAGAAGTTATTGGAAACTTAAAAGAAATTCCGATACCTGAAGATTTATGTGCAGAAGCGACTTCTTCCCCCTTGGGCACAAGTATTGGAACTATAGGAGGAGGGAACCATTTTGCAGAACTTCAGGAGGTTGAGACTGTATTTGATGAAGTAGCCTTTAATTACTTAGGTTACGACAAAAATCAAATTTCACTGCTAGTTCACAGCGGTTCACGAGGATATGGTCAAGCTGTTCTTGATGAAAGTATCAAGCTTTACAATTCTCAAAAAGGACTGACTCTAACTTCAGATGGAGCTAAAGATTATCTTAAGAAGCATGATGAAGCAGTTTATTGGGCAGCTATCAATAGAGAGTTAATAGCATATAGAATTCTTAAGGCTCTTGGAATGAGTACGCAAACAACAAAGCTAACAGACAGTTCCCATAATAGCATAAGTATAAAAGAATGTGCTGATAAATTGCTATACATTCACAGAAAAGGTGCTGCACCTAGCGATAAAGGAGCTGTTGTAATCCCAGGTTCAAGGGGTTCACTCACCTATCTGGTGATGCCAACTGATAGCACTGAAATTTCAGGTTATTCCTTAGCACATGGCGCAGGCCGTAAATGGGAACGAGGCATGTGCAGGTCAAGGCTTGAAAACAAATACACAAAGGAAACCATCAAATATACCAAGCTTAAAGGTAGAGTAATATGCAATGATAATAACCTTCTTTTTGAAGAAGCACCCGAAGCTTACAAGAATATTGATACAGTAATTCAAAGTTTATTAGACTTTGGGTTAATAAAAATAGTTGCTACCTTTAAGCCGTTAGTTACTTATAAAGTATAGGAAGATTAAACGAGGTAATACGAGTAAATGAAAGTTATTATAACGAGCAAATATTGGAAAAGAATAAAAAATAGAAAAGAGGTGCAGAACCTATGCAATTTCTGTCAAGGAATGTACATTCCCTTGTTGTTCTTGTGAGAAATATATGCATAGGCTATTTATGTGGATACAAATTAGTTCTGGCAAAGGCCCTGACGAGTGCGAGCTTGCTGTAAGCCTTTTCCTTGAATCATATCAAGCTGAATGTACTAAAAATAAAATTAAAACTAAAGTCATAGATGCAGTACCAGGAAATAAATCTAGGAACCTCAAATCGGTACTTCTGTCTTTAGAGCCACATGGTAATGAGGTTGTAGAAATTATAAGTGGTACAGTTCTATGGGTTTGCACAAGCCCATATCGTCCTAATCACAAGAGGAAGAACTGGTTTATCAATATTGAAGTTTTTAATAATCCAGATAAACTGGAATTTTACGAAAAAGATGTACGGTTTGAATCCATGCGAAGTTCCGGACCAGGAGGGCAAAATGTCAACAAAGTGGAAACTGCCGTTAGGGCATTACATCTCCCCACAGGCTTTACTGTAACAGCAAGCGAGGAAAGATCACAATTAATGAATAAAAAGCTAGCGTTAAGTAGACTATCGAACCTAATTAAAGCAAAGAATATTGAGGATTTCTCAAACCATAAGCGAAGCATGTGGGTGCAGCATAATTCCCTTGAAAGAGGAAACCCAGTTAGGGTTTATGAAGGCAAATCGTTTCATGCGATTATTTCCAAACCAACTTTCGAATGAAAAGTAGCGCCAAGCTCAAGTTTAGGGTATGTTTAGGATTTTGTGTAAATATGGTTACCAATAATTTAGCATAAACCACTTGATACTATAAAAAAGTGGGTTATGTTAATCAAACACAGAAAATGAAACGTTATCCAAGTTTACCAATGGCATGTTGTTCAGTAAACTAACTTATAAAGTATTGAACTTTTCTTTTGATTTGCTACCACACCTGATATTACTGGGCTTTAAGTAATATATTCAATTGAGAAGTTTGAGTTTATTATATCAAAATAAAGGTGTATATCAGATTCGATAGTTTTTATTTAAGTAAATTCTGGTATACACCTTATTAAATATGCAACTTTGTTAGCAAGTGCAATATCGGCTTTCTCAAGCTCCTGTTTTATAGAATAGGTACATACAAATCAATAATTTTGTATTCTTCATTCTGACAGAACCTTTCATCATACCATTCCATCTCAAAACTAAGCCCTGGCTTGAATTGTAGCCCAGCTTTATTCATTTCTGCTTCAGTAAATTGATGAGCATTCATGTATATTTCTGGCTCTGTTCCTTTAATTGTACCTACAGCATATCGTGATTCATCCATATTAATACTTGCCATACCTTCTGGCACACTTGCATTAGGTTTTACAAATACTCCAACAATATATGAAAACATATTGTCATTAGGATTGTAATTGCCACACCATCCTATTAATGCATTTGTATAAAGCCTATCTGGATGTGATTCTAGGCTCTTTACTATTCCATCTTCGAAACACTTGTTCCAGAATAATGGAATTGGATTTCCATCCGGATGATCCATTTTGCATCTTATTTCTTTTCCAATTAATTTTGAAGGAATTAATTCGGTAACCTTGAAGTCAATAAGTTCTGCATAGCCTTTCCTGCCCCCATCTTTGACAGGAAAATATATGTCCATATATGTACTATCCTCTTGAACAATAACCTCTTCCAGCCAATATCTATTTTGAAAAGACATAGTTTTATATTCGCCATTCATCACCCAATCCTTCAGCCTTTCCCATCCTTTAGGAATGGTATCAAATGGATTGCTAAAAGGGTTCGTTATCCTTAATACCGCATACTCATCTGCATCAATATTTTTTATTTTTACACCATCCGATTCAGTAGCTGTGTCAGGAACCGTTAGCCAATACTCATATCCCCTAAGTCCTTCCTTTTGCTGTTCTTCATTGACCGGAACGTCAAATCCAAAGTTTCTCATTCTGTCCTGCTTGTCCAATCCGTTTTTTGCTATCCAATTTTCCATATAGGTCATAACATCTTCCTCGGGATTTTTGCTTATTACCCGGTAACTTGCAATCCTCATAGGCTCCAAACTTTTAATTTTTATTTCGCTATAAATATTACTCATTTTTGGTAACTCCTTCAAAATTAATATTTATACTCATTATAACAGAACACCAGTTCTGTATGCAATAGGTATATGCTTTATTGAAGTTAAAGTTAAAAATTTTAAAAAGTTATTCTATAGTAATTATTAGTTTAACACTATCTTTGTATGTATTTTTTTTGCTATTTCAATATTTCTACTATTCTTCACTAATTTAAACCACGGTAATGTTTCAGTTTCCAATTTCCTTATTGACTCTATTTTTTCTCCGTATCTTTTGTCTCTATATATCTCTGGATAACAATTTTCTAAAATGAAAAGCATATAACTATACAGCGAAAAAATTTTTTCCGTCTTTGCCCGAGTGTCTTTTTCTTGAAAATGCATATGAAAATAGGGATGAAATTGTATATTTTTATCATTATATTCTCTAATATAGTCAAATCGTATTGGTGATCTTAAAATAATATGGTCTAGTTCTATTTTTTCTTTATTTTGAATATTATCTATATAATCCGATACGTCTAATCCATTCTGTTCTATTTCATCAATAAAATCTTTACTTAAGGGACAAGGACACCAGTACAAATTATACGAAACAAGTAAATTATCTTCATCAAATTCATATGAAAATCTCCCTAATGAATAATCATTAAAAAGGAACTGATAAGATTTGCTCCTAAAAAAAGCAATGTATTGTTGACAGAAATTAAAATATTTCTGAGCTTTCATACTCCGCTCTAAGGGGTTTTGTTTAACTTCATTTTTCCAAGTTATTGTTTTATCAACAATTTTAGGTGTAATGTAATCCCTTATAATATAATCTTTTCCTTGTGTTGCAAGAATATCAAACTGTTTATTAAGTTTTTCTATTGGTGATTCTTGCATTACTAGTTTCCCCCTTTTAGTTCTTTCAAAAGTTCCGTCAAATCATTTAGCTGATGTATATCCTCAACACCAGAAATCTCTCCTGATTTTAATAATTTAATTAAATCTTCTGCAGCCTTTTCAAGACTTTTTACTTGCCTCTGTTCTTTTGCCCCTTTATTTAGCAGATTTAATTTTGCTATCTCTTCTTTTGATGGAATATCTATTTCAAGAGCATACACCTTTTCTCTACACTCTTTAATTTCAGCTTCAATTAAATCCATTCCGCTACCAACACCAGTAATTCTAATCCATGCACGTGATCTAGTAATGGCTGTAAAAAGTGTATTTCTAGCTTGAACTATTTCTGATTTCAAACACCCATATTCAGTATCTGCTAAATAAACCATTGGTTTTTCATTCCCTTTTGCCCTATATATATGCGTACATGTAATGCAACCTTTTTGTGAAAAAGTATCTCTATCTACATTTACTCCTGGCATTATACTTTCAATTCCCACTTTTACTAATATCTTAGAAAATTTGGCATAATGTTTTTTTGCTTCAAGTGCATTTGGGAATATCACTAGAATATCATCTGGATCAAGTTCATCTTCTTCAATATTCTTTTTAATTTGTTTAGCAATCCAAGTATATTCTTCCTCTTTGTCTTCAAATTTTGGTTTTACTATAACAGCTTCCTCTGGAGCAATCAAATCTTCAAAGTATTTAGGTGTAGATTTTGAGCTTCGAATCAACTTAACATGAGAATTATATTCTAACTCGCCTGCAACTTTCTCATACCCAATCTTTTCCCATACATGAAGATCTTCAAAAAACTGAACAAGTGGTTTATCCGCTTTTCTGTATATTCCAAAACCTAAAGCATGTGCTATACTAAGTGCCCACTTTGTATTTCTATAACATATTGGTAATAAAATATCTGTTTTAGGTTCTCCCTCTTCATCATTCCCCACCTCGACTAGATTTTTGCCATTCTCAACACCAAACATCTCTCCTAAAGATGGCATAGAACTTTGACTTAGATTCTGCAATTCATCATATGCGAATACAAGTCTTCTTTTTTCTGTATTTTTAAATAACTTATATGCTATTCTAAAAAAAGCAGGTGGTAAATCCTGAGCCTCATCAATAAGAATGTGATCAAAAATTTTCAAATTATTAACAGAATTAATTTCCATTTTCTTAAGCAAATCTTTACAAACACCCTCGAAGGACTTTTCTCTTCCATATTTCGTTACTGCCTCGTTGTATGTGTAAATAGGTTCATTCATTTGTTGAGCTACAACAGAATAAATTCCGGGTTCAGTTAAAGTTCCCCACGCATGTAAAACATGTACTTTTTCAAAATCCACTTGCTCTCCACCACTGTATTGCTGATAAAATTCAGATATTAAATTTTTAAACTGCTCATATAATGCTCTTGAATAAAATGTTACTGCAATATCCTCATTTGGCTCTAAAAAGTGCAAATATGCAGCTTTTAATGCTAATACAACAGTTTTCCCAGACCCTGCCAAACCTCTTATTCTCTGAGGTCGATTGGGTACTTCATATGCCGCCTCTTTCTGCCACTCATCCATATTTGCAATTTGTCTTTCTATTTTTCTAATTTTAGCCCCAAGTGAATCTTCTTTTTTTATGCTATTTCTTAATTTCCTAGGTTTTGCAGATACAATTTTATCTAAAGCTTCATTTAGTGATTCAAAATAGCTTTCATCAAACTCTTCTAAATTGTTATAAAAACTCACAAACGAATTTCCATCAACAAATTCACTATCTTCTATAAGATTGTCAACGCAATATGTTACATAAGATATCTTAATTGCAAGCTCTTTTCTATTCCTTAATCCAGCATTCTTTTCTAACAGACCTCGAAGTAAAATATAAATTCTATCAACCTGCTCAGAATCTGTATCCTTATTGCCAGAACTAAAATTAATAGCTAAAATACCTTTTTCTTTAGTAACAATCAAGGCATCAATTATTACCCTCTCATCATCCAATTCTGAAAGTGCAAAACCGAAATATGCAGTCCCAGTATAATTTTCCTTTAATTGTGATATATTTTTCTTTAGTAAATTAGCCGCAACAATATTTTTCTGTCCACCATTTACAAAACTAATCATAGATATCCTCCTTATGTTTTAAACTATATAGTAAATTAACCATAAACATTTACATTATTTCTCTTTTATTCAAAGCTTTTAGTTACTCTTATTTTATCTGATATTCCAAAAGTTTCAGTATACATTCAGGAAGTTTTCTTCTCCCAGCACCATTCTCAACGGTTCTAATAGAATAAGGAAATCACAATTTTTCTTAATTCCGTGATTACTTTTTAATAATAAGATTTTATATATAATTTGTAAACTACTAAATAAATTATCAAAAATACTAGTGATGTGAGCAATGCACATAAAATCCCTATCACCATATCCATATGAACTGTTTATATAATAACTATAAGCAATATTTATAATAAATAGGTATTAGAAAAATTACCAATATTCTATCATATAACATTTTATTAATCTCTATTTACTTTATCCCAATTCTGTAAAGACTAATGACATCATCTGCTGAATCATCTTCTAAGGGCTTAAAGCTATCTTTTATTTCTGGATATACTAAATGAAATGGATAATATGTATTTGAATTTTTAGTGAAGCTAGGATAAGTAGCTGAACTGAAAATAATGAAGAATAGCATAATAAAGAATAACCAAGTTGTAACTAAAAAGATGTTTTTATTTTTTTGGTAATAATACTTACTATCTGAAATCAAAATAATATTCTTAACATTTTTATTGTAATACTTTTTTTGAAAAAAATCAATTAACGTTTCACCATTAAAAAATATTTGATAATAGCCATTTGTCTTGACGGTGACAGAGCCCGTCTCAACAAAATTGCAATTCATACAAAGTATGATAAAATATGAATAACTAAACCAATAAACTTGGAGGCTAAAATGCAAAATCGTATTGAAGCTATTAAAGAGAGAATGGCATCGTTAACTGATGAATCTCTTATCAAAATAGTAATTGAGGATGCTGATGATTATGAAGCTGAAGCTCTACAAATTGCAAGGGAAGAATTATTGATTAGAAGAATTGATATTGATGACATTGAAAACAAAAAGCACTTTCAATATATAGTCAATTGCACTGATATCAGTATGAGTGTTCTAATTCCTTTGTATGATATAATTCACCAAGTTGATTATTCTTTAGTAGAAGAGACCCTATTTAAATTTTATCCAGATGAAAAAGATTTTCACAACGAACATAAAAACTTCTATGATAAACTACTTCAGTTGAATCCAACAAAAAGCAAATACACCTTAATTACTGTTGAAAAAGAACCAATAAATATTGACAATTTACTGGTTGAAATATGGAATGTATCTGGTATGGATACTGAATCTGGAGATAAGCTGAACCTTGAATTATTTAGTTGGAATGATTGGCTCTCATTTTTCGTGGACAACAAGGATTTACAAAAAATCGGCAAAGAAAGTTACCTAGCTCATTGTTTATATAAAATGACCATAAATGGATTTAATGAAGATGACATTAAAAGAAATATTGAAATAAAAACAGAAGAAAATAATTATAATAGCTTTCTGTATAATAACACTAAATACGATTCAATAGATGCCATCAATGAAAATGCTTTTGAAATAGCTAGAGAATTCAAGTCAAAAATCGTCTCAAGTGAAGTTCCTCAGATTCGCCCATGGGTTAGATATTGGGCTAGAATGCTTGATAGTATTACCTTATCATTAATTCTTCTGATATTATTAAAATTCCTTACTCCGTTCAAATGGAATATGCAAATTTTAGGTATATCAATTGTTCCTTTTATACTTGTCATTATTGAATCAATACTATTGTCTACTTGGGGAACAACTCCTGGAAAATTAATTTTGGGAGTAAAAGTGCGAACCTTAGATGGAAACAAACTGAGCTATAGGCAATCACTTTACAGAAGCGGTATGGTATTGATTTTGGGTGAAGCAGCGAGCCTTAATAATATCCTAAGTGTTTTTACATACTTGCTTTCATATTTTAGACTTACAAATATGGGAATAACCTTTTGGGATGAGAAGGGTCAATTCAGCGTAACCCATGAAAGAATAGGGATTATCAGAGGTATAGCAGCTGTTGTATTAGGTTTTGTAATCACATCACTTGTGTCGAAACTATTACTTATAAACTGAATACTAAATATTGCGTAACACCACTAAAGTTTCACCATTTTTTGTGCCGAAAGTCGGCGTGGAGGTTATCATGAAAACACATTGGACAATAAAAAATCTCTTTACAAATTACAGAGTCCTTATGATTATACTTGGATTAGAGTACGTGTTTCAATTTACTCAAATAAAGAAGCATACCCTCCCTCAAGTGGTAAACGAAATATTAAAGGCTTTTAGGGTAGGTGTTAATAATTTAGAGCTTGTTTCTAATCTTTCAAACATTTTATTTCAAGAACTTACATATTTGATTTTACTAGTATGCATTTTTTCAGGAGTGCTATTTATATATAAAAAAATTATTCACCACGAATCATATGACATGGGTGATTTCATACATGGATTAGAAATCAACTGGAAAAAAGTACTTATAACTGGAGTATTCTTTACTTTTACTTTTGGTCTATTAACAAATGTTTTAAAATGGTTTGTATCTGCATTAAGACTTTCAGATGATATAAAATTTGTTTATCTACAAGAAACGTTTTTAACTTCACTGTCCCTATTTTACACTTCATTAGTCATTTATAGCTCAATTGTGCTTATAGAAAATGGGTTTAAAATTAAAAACCTTTTTAAAAGTACTCTAAAATTTATATTTTCCAAAGAAGCTTTCAAACTTTATATACTAATGCTTTTGGCAGGGTTTATACTTCAGCCAATAAACCATTTGAAAAGCCAGTACTTATTAAGTTCTTCTCTATTAGGTGATGGAAATTTATTTAGTTTTATTGAACATATATCTTATTCCATATTTCCTCTTTGGCTAAAATGCCTTGAATGGTTTATTAATACTATAATTACTTCATTTATAATCTTGTATACTAGTTTGACTTTTTATTGGAATTCCATAAAAAATGAAATTAATAACCCAGACTGTAAAACGCTAAGAGAGCTTTGAGATTAAAGTGAACAGCTAATTAAAATTTATCTTGAGCAATTATTGATAAGCATGGTTTAGCCTTGTCTCGCTAGTTTATTTAATTTAAACATAATTCTGTCACAACTTTTCTATAACAAGATTTTATATATAATTTGTAAACTACTAAATGAATCATCAAAAATACTAGTGATGTAAGCAATGCACATAAAATTCCTATCAATCCATATCCATATGAACTGTTTATGTAATAACTATAAGCAATATTAATAATAATTGCATATAAAAGAGGTGTTAAAAAAATTACCAATATTCTATCAGATAACATTTTCTTAATCTCTATTTCCTTTACTCCAATTCTGTAAAGACTAAAATACTTCTTCTTTTCTGCTTTATATTCCATCTTTAATTTAAAATGAATCATTATTATTGCTGAAAAATATAAAAGAAGACTAATGAATATCATATTAAAAATTATAAAATTTGAACTTTTTAAAGCTGTATTATATGCCTCTATTCTTGAACTTACTTTAAAAAATTTGTTGTCTTTGTTATCACTAATTTTATTCTTTTTTATTAATTGACTCCACACCTCATTCGCTATAGGACCAGAACTTTTCCAATTATCAAAATTATACAAATGTAAAGTTCCTTGTATGTAATGTTCATTATTATACAATGCAATCCATTCATAATCATCTTTATTTACTAAAATTATATAATCGGAAATGCAATTTACCTCTCCGAATAAAGGATTAAAAGCAGTATCCTGTTTGCTAAACCTTTTTTGAGCTTTATTAGAATCAATATCAATATTTGAAACATTAAGATTAGTATCATGCGGATATCCATCATTTAAATCATAGGGATAAACAAATATAAATGAATTTGGCTTGACTTGATAGTTTTGTTTAAGAAGTCTATTAACATCATCTGCCGAAAATATTGTAAAAGCACCATTTCTTACAAAATTGACTCTATCACTCAGTATTATACTATTACCATTTTCCTTTACAATAAGATTTATTTCATCATCTTCTAAGGGTTTAAAGCTATCTTTAATTTCTGGGTATACCAAATGAAATGGATGATATGTATTAGAATTATTTATGAAGTTAGGATAAGTAACTAAACTAAACATAATGAAGAATAGTATAGTAAAGAATATCCAAGTTGTAACTAAAAAGACATTTTTATTTTTTCCATAATAATATTTAATATCTGAAATCAAAAAAATATTCTTAAGGTACTTTTTGTAATATTTTTTTTGAAAAAATTCAATTAACGCTTCACCATTAAAAAATATTAATACAGAACCAAACATACAAATAAATAAGCTTAATAGCCATACATTACTATTTATGCGGTAAAACAAAATCATTACAACAAAAGAAGCAATTGTAATAATTAATCCAGAAAGTAGCAATTTCATACTATGATGTTTTCCACCTTCAGCTTTTTCAGTATATTTAATTTTTTCGTATATAGTGCTTTTAATCATTGCAAAAAGGTTAACAATTAATGAAATCACAAATATTCCTATTACATAAATAATTGTTATTTTATATGATAATACTGAAATTGTAATATCGATTTTATCAATTCCTATTACATCTCGTATAAAAGCCCAAAAAAACAGGGACATAAATGTTCCTAGTATTAGCCCACTTACTAAAAACACCATACAAAGTATTATATTTTCTACTAAAACACTGTTTCTAACCTCTTTTTCAGTCATGCCAAGTGTTAACAAAATACCATAATCTTTTTGCCTATCTTTTATAAATACCCTTTGAGTATAAGGAATAAATATGCAAGTAAATAAGACTACAAGAAAAGTCGGTGCAATAATGTTGCTGGAAATCATCGGATCAACAATTTGGCTGTTCCGGAACTGCTTATTATAGAAGATCGATAAAAAAGTGTACAAGATAGCAATAGACATAAGATTACATAAAATAAACAGCCGATACTTTTTTATATCAGCCATAAACATTTTAAATGATATGTCCTTAAAAGTCATGGTATACCTTATATGATAGAAGTCTCAAACTTACGACTTGAAATCATACTTTCCTTCCTCTATAATCTTTGGTATGCTTTCATAAATACTTTAAAAGTACTAGTTTTCTTATTCATAGTTTGATTATTCGGTTTATTTGCTTATCGTTAACTATTTATTCGTATTTAAATTCTGTAATACTTCAAGTATGTTATTAAAAAATTCATCTTTACTGCCTTTTCTTATAAGTTCCCTAGAAATTGAACCATCTTGTAAGAAAACCACTCGTTCACAGTAGCTGGCCGAGAACGGATCATGAGTTACCATAAGTATACTTGCATCACATTCTTTATGTAATAACTCAAAATATGATAGAACTTTTTCGGAGGATTTTGAATCAAGATTGCCTGTAGGCTCATCAGCAAAAATTATCTTAGGATTATTAATAATAGCACGAGAAATTGCTACTCTTTGCTGTTGTCCACCAGAAATTTCATATGGATATCTCTCCAATATTTCTTCTATATCCAACATCTTTGCAAATCTGCTTATGACATCACTTTCCATAACATCAAACTTTTTATCTAAAATCAGCGGTACCATTATGTTTTCTTTAACACTTAAACTATTGATTAAATTAAAATCCTGAAATACCATACCTATATTTTCTCTTCTGAATAATGACAGCTCATTCTTTTTCATTTTACATATATCATTATCCCATATGTTTATTTCGCCCTCATCACATTTGTCAATGCCTGATGCTACATTTAACAAAGTTGTTTTACCGCTTCCAGATGTTCCCATAATGCCAACAAACTCATTACTTTCCAGTGTCAAATTCACATGGTTTAACGCTACGGTGCTATATTTTTTATTTGTAGAGTATTTTTTACAAACATTTTTTACTTCCAATACATTCATAGTATTTGTCCTTTACTTATGTAATTTAAGTATTTGCCGCTTATAATATATTACAATCCATTAATAATCCGGCTTTTAATACTAATTAAAATTTTTTCATTAGATGCTGCCATTATAAAATTGATGTTATTAAAAAATATATTTAATTTAATTTTTGCTGTATTTTGGTCTAAAAAACAAGCCAATTCTATTATACTATTATCCCCATGATTGTAAAATATAGTTTTTGAAATATAAAACAATATTTTAAATGCAAATTAGTGTAAAACATTTGAGACTATTAACTTATATTTAACCATATCGTTCAACCTAACCAGCTTTTTACGTGAAAAAGTGTTTTATGCGGTCAGGTGTGGAGGATACTAGTATATTTTTCACTAAAAGCTTTCACAAAATTTTCACAAAACGCTTAATATAAAAAAATTGAAATTAGTCTTAAAAAATGTTATGCTAGCAACGGTAAACTTAAAAGCAAGTCTTTGCTGCATAAAAATCAAACAAGAAATTGCGATTGAAAAGATAATATATTCAAGAGCTTATTATATAAGCTCTTTTTTAATGACATAGAGAGGTAATAGAGTGAAAAATGAATTTTCTGCATCAATCCTACATTCACTCTTGCAAAAACACAAGTGTTTTTATAATATTTGACTGCGTGCAAGCACGCATATGGGAGATTATATGATAAAAGTTGAAAACCTATCCTACTCGTTTCCACAAAAAGATCTATTCAATAAGATTTCCTTTACACTAGAGGATGGTCAACATTGTGCTTTTATAGGAACAAGTGGCAGTGGAAAAAGTACACTGATAGATATACTTATGGATCCTGAAAAATATATGTTCGATGGAAATCTAGAGAAAAACCCTAATTGCAAAATCGGGTATGTAAGTCAGTTCTCTCAACTAGACAAAACAAAAGAAATTACAGTTTTCGAATATATAGGTGAAGATTTTATTAAGCTACAAAGTGAATTAACATCTATTTGCACCGAAATGGAGACATCTTCTGATATTGATTCTTTAATGGAAAAGTACCAACAAGCTTTAGATGCCTTTGATGCAATAGATGGGTATAATTTCGAAAGCAATATTAATAAGAAACTAAATCTAGCTAACCTAATCAAGCATAAAGATTTAAAGGTATCTGAACTTAGTGGTGGAGAATTCAAACTTCTTCAAGTAATTAAGGAAATGCTAACTAGTACAGACTTAATAATTATGGATGAACCCGATGTGTTTTTAGACTTTGAAAATCTTAATGCTCTTAAAAATCTAATTAATTCACACAAAGGAATAATGCTAATCATTACACACAACAGATATCTATTGAATCACTGTTTTAATAAAATTTTACACCTTGAAAGCATGTCTCTTCAGGAGTTTAATGGAAGTTATATTGATTATAATTTCTCATTACTTCAACGTAAAATAGAGTTACAAGAATTAGCTATTGCTGATACTGAAGAAATTGAGAGAAATGAGATATTAATCGATAGACTAAGATTTATCGCGACTAACAATTCTGAAGCTGCTAAAGGTAAATCTCTAAATGCTAGGGTTAAACTACAAGAAAGATTAGAAGCACGTAGAATTAAATCACCATTTTTAGATATTAAACAACCGGATATCAGTTTCGTTGCAGATAATGAAATCGAGGACATCATTGCTTTAAAAGTCAGTGATTATAGTGTTGCATTTGATGATATTCTTCTAGAAAATGTTAGCTTTGAAATTAAATCTACTGATAAGGTAGCCCTTATCGGTTCAAACGGTACTGGAAAAACGACTTTACTCCGAGAAATCTTTAAAAACAATCATGCTTCTATTGAGATAAACGAAAACGTTGAAGTAGCTTATTTATCTCAGCTTCAAGGCGAAGGGCTAAATGATTCTAATACAATATATGAAGAGTTCTTCGATGCTGGGTTTAAGACTTACGAGGATATTAAATCATATATTTCAAACTATGGATTTGACGGAGAAGTCTTTGATCAAAAGATAGGAAATTTATCTGGCGGCGAAAAAAATTTACTTCAATTGGCAAAAGTTGCTACTACTAAAGCAAACATGCTACTTCTTGATGAGCCCACAAGCCATTTAGATACTTATTCACAATTAGCACTGGAGAAAGCCATTAAAAACTATAAAGGTGCGGTTCTTATGATTTCTCATGATTTCTATACTATAGTAAACTGTATGGATTATGTTTTGATAATTGAAGATAAGACGATTAGAAAAATGAAAATGCAAAAATTTAAAAGAATGATTTACTCTAGCCATTTTGATAGAGACTATCTAGAACTTGAGCAAAAGAAAAAAGCAGTTGAAACAAAAATAGAACTAGCTTTAAAAGCTACTGATTTTGCTCGTGCAAAAGTTTTGTCTGAAGAGCTAGAAGAGCTGATTAAGTTACTTTCAAACAGAGTAACACCTTAATTTATTTGGCACCGCCTCCTTGATGATTAATAGCATGCTCACCTAGTATTTGAATAAATACTAGTCCAATAATTACTCCATCAATAAATCCAACATCCTATGGGTATTATTTAAAAAAGTCTTCATTAGTTGATAATGTTCCGTACTCTCGTATTCTACAATTTTAAGGTCTTCTTTAATTTCATAAATTACAGAATCAGGATATGCCATAATTATTGGTGAATGGGTTGCAATAATAAACTGAGATTCTTGTCCAACCAACTCATTCAGCCTTGTGATAATAGTCATTTGTCTTGACGGTGATAGAGCCGCTTCTGGTTCGTCTAAAATATATAAACCTTTGGCCCCAAATTTATTTAGGAAAATTGCAAGGAATGATTCTCCATGAGATTGTTCATGCAACGAAAGCCCCCCATAAGAATCAATAATTTTAGGTCCTCCATCCCCTTTATCAAGTTCATCAATAATTGATGCAACATTGTAAAAGCTTTCTGCTCTTAGAAAAAATCCAGTTTTCGGTCTTTTAACTCCCTTTATAAGTTTGATATAGTCATACAATTCAGAATGTGTGTTCATTGAGGAAAAATTGAAATTTTTCGTTCCTCCTTCGGGATTAAAACCGTAAGCCACAGCAATTGCCTCCAAAAGCGTAGACTTTCCTGTTCCATTTTCGCCAACAATAAATGTAACTTTAGGATGAAACCTAAGCTCATTCAAATTCTTAATTGCAGGGAGACAAAAAGGGTATTTACCAAATGATTCGATTTTATCTTTTCGTAATTCCATACTGAGTATGTAGGGATTTATATCTTTTAATGACATAATGATGCCTTTCTGGTTGGTGTAATTAATTATTGGTTTTTAAATTAACTTGAATTTGCTTTTTATAGTAGGGTAGTCTAAATGTGTTACCTTAAAATTAATACTTTAATTTTTCAATTTCTCGCCTATATTCTAATAGTACTTTTCTGGGTTAGTTCAAATTAACTTTTGATTTTCACTATTAAAAGCATTTTAAACCTCACATTTACCTAAGATACTTTCTTTAACCTTCTCAAAGCTAACTGGTGTATAATCAATGCACTCAACACTAACATTAAAGAACTGCTTGTCTGCATACTTCAAATGGTGGATATGCCCGTGTATATTGGCATACGGCATATTTTCATTTAAATATACAGGCTCATGAGACAGAATGTAAAACTCATTATATATAATTGGATACTGGTAAACCTCATTGAAACCCGTTTCTCTCCACCAAGTCAATGACCTGTCCTTATCATGATTTCCAATGATTAAGGTTTTATATCCATTTAACTTTTCAATTATGCTTTTGGTTTTTTCTTTATTGTAAAATGAAACATCCCCAAGAATGAAAACCTTATCATCCTTACAAACAGTTTTATTCCAATTCTCAATTATCACATTATCCATTTCGTCAACACTTGCAAACGGGCGATTCTCATATTTCATTATATTGGGATGTCCGAAATGCATATCTGAAATTAAAAATACTTGCGGCATAAAACACCTTCTCTCTTTTCAATAAAGGTCGCTGTTCAAAATAATCTTACAAACATCTACCTATTTTCCACATCTATAAATATGCATCACAAATTTGCTATTGGGTAAGTATTCAATATGATATCGTCTTCCTTTTATAAGGAAATTTGAGTTGTACTCTCCACTTATATCAAACTCATTATTATCTATTGTTAAGTATGTTCTTGTAGATCTCCTATGTCTAACATAGAAATCTGTCAAAACTCCTTCGGAAGATGAATAATTAGAGTTAACAACATATGGAATGTCATTTAGGTAATCTGGCAGCAGACCTGTGATTATTAAAATAGACATAAGTATCCATAAAACCCCTCCTATAATAAGTCTAAATTAAAAATGAGATTACTTCTATACATTTTGGTAATTCTTTATGAATAGATACTTACTAAGTATCAACTTTAATACGCCGTCATTATTTACTAATTTAACATACTCAGCTTCTATCATACAATAGTATTTTTACTCTAGCGAAGTCTCCAATTCTGATATGACAATTTGATTAATTTTATTATTATTTAAAAGTGCCCTAAATTTTTATTCGAGGTACACGTATACATTGTGTATTCTAAGCTGTAATCTACTGTCTATGCTGTAAGTGAAGTAATATCTTTGAAATTTGGGGAATACTTATAATACAAATAGTTCTAGTTTGCTTAACAAGTAATTGCAGTTTAGTTGCAGTTATGATAGAATAGGAGGTGAAAAGGAGGCAATGTTTATGATAACAGAATATGAAAAAGAAAAAGCTATTGAGCATACAGATGATTTGGCTTCACTCCTTGTAAACAACTGCGAAGGATTGCTGTATTATAAAATATTTGCAAACTTTATTACTAAATCTTATCCAGCCAAAAAACTTCAGTTTGAAGATTCAGCTATTTCTAATAAAACAATGATAAGCAACTTAAGCGAAATGCTTAAATATTTGGTTACAATAGCTACCGAAGAAGCTTCACAAAAGCTCTATACTACAGGACAGCTTTCAAAATTCTTTGGAGTATCTATAACATCAATTAATAATTGGATAAACGAAGACCGTTTTATTGGCATCCAAAGATCAAACCGCAATAAGCAAGCACGGATCCCTGAAAACACCATGTGGCGTTCAAACACTGGTGAACTTATTCCTGTTAAGGAAATCTTTGAGATGTGGGAAATGGAACACTCTAATAGACTCAATATGACCCAAGACCAAGAAAAAATTGCAATACAAAACGAAATTAAATTTTTTGAGGACAAATACGGTGGTCTCTATGAAAATACTCTCAAATTGAAGCAGCAAATAACCGATTCAGAACTTCAGGATAAGAAAGAATGGGAATACTTGCTAAGGAGGATAGCCGAATGACAAATTTGCCACCCTCTAACCTTCCCTTGCTCAAAAGAACTTTTAGTGACATTATCCAAAGTGAAAGAGATGTAGATCAGACAGGCAAGACTTCCTCTCTAATCTGTCAAAGGAAAACTTTTGTTTTCTTTGATGGTTCTTGTCTGTCTATAACTGAATTTATAAAAGATGAGAAAATAGATTATTACTATTATGACTGGTATTCAAAAAAAAAGTCTTTAATAAAATTCCACAGCGAAGAACATGTAGATAAAACATACCAAACTGAAACTGAGCCATTCCATATTCATGCACATGGGCTTATTGATGATAAAAGACTAGCAAACCCCACCTTACAGGATTTATTCAGCATATTACAATGCATTCGCATGTGTCTTTTAGTATTTAATAGTTATAAATAATGACAGCCAACCTTGTTTCTTGATTCAATATATATGTAGGTACTATATTTATAGTTTTGTTTAATGACTAGTTAATCATGTACGTCTATATAGTCTGAAACCCTTGATTTTAAAACTTCAATTAATTCTTCATCCATATACATATAATCATCAGGAATATCAAGATTAATTAATTTCTTTCCGTCTAAACTTCCATTGAACTTTTCCCTCAATCTTCTAACATGTTTCTTTTCCATTACGAAAATTATATCTGCCCATCCAATATGACCAAGTGTAACTTTTACTCGAGCACCTTCCTCTGTTCCAGCCGACCTCACATCATAGCCATTAAATCCATGAAAGATTTTCTCAGCAGTTAGACTCCTCCACCTATTTTTACTACAAATAAACAGTAACTTTATTTTTTTCACCTACCAGTAACTAGAATCAAATTATACCACTCTAAATTTATTGCTCATTACAGATTATGCACCCATGCCAATATATTATATTCCCTCTCTTTGTAACAATCCATATGTACTGCATTTAGTATTTAATTAAAGCGTCTGCCTTAATATTTGCTTTAGTCATAGTTTTCATGTCCTATTTACTTTTTTCAGATACTTGAGTTCATTGATAATTGCCATTATAATCATATTTATACTTTGCGATACCATAAAGAGAAACTTGATTATCCTCGATAAATATATCAAAATAATAACCATCCCTATTATATTCAAGTACCTTACCCCATGTACACTCATATTGAGAATCGTATTTACCATAAAGTTTCTCAACGGAATCTGTAGTATCACCAATTTTTAAACCTAGTGAGGTGGGTATATCTCCGTTTACAGTAATACTGTATAGATTATTGTTTTTATCAAACAGGCAACATAGCTTTTGCGTCCATACGGCTCTATTCCCATAATCCAAGGCATTTTTATCATCATCTATTACTTTATTTTCAGTGATTTCATCATCAGTATTATATAGGTCTAATTTCATCAAATCTCATATTTCATTCCAAGATAAAAAATACCTATTTTAGATTCATTTTGTTCGTTACCACCTGTATTTTTCGAATCTTCATTTGTTGATGAGGGTGATGATTGTGTTGTTGATATTGAAGGAATAGAAGATAATTCTTGATTTATAGACTGAACTGAATTATAATGCTGATTATATAATTGTCTTTTTCATTTTGACCTCCACATAACTATACAGAACTTCTCAGTTTCTTACTCGTTGCATATTTCCAATTAGAAAGAGAAATCTATGCATGTTTCGTACATTTATTTTCTAATATTTTATAATATAAATCATATCAGTTAATAAAACACCAAACCATTGAACAACAGCAAATAAAAATATAGTTTCTATTGCATAAGACGGATCACTCAAAAGCAGTATCATAATTATCGGTACCATCAGAATAGATAATACACCTGCAATTATTAAACTTTTAGATAATATGCTCAATTGGTATTCATCATATTTTTTCGTTGGCTTGAGGAGTACTAGCAATGAAATTATAAGAGTTAAAATTATTATTGTATATCCAATATATCTCATATTCCCAGCTCTGATAAAATCAGACCACCAGTTCCAAAAGTCAGATTGCAAAGTGTCCGCATGTGAGAGCAGCCGCAGAAACTCAATATGATCTGATGTAAAGATAAAAAGAAAGGAATATACCGCCGACATCAATCCTATAAATGCTGCATTTACTATTGAATACTTTAGAAGTCTCATTTCCTCTCGCTCCCCTCAAAATCAAAAATATCCTCTATCGACATATTAAAAAACTTTGCCAAATCATATTCTAACCAAATTGACGGGTCAAATTTGTTGTTTTCTATAGCATTGATGGCTTGGCGTGATACTTCTACCTTCAGGCTGCCTTGAGCTAAATCCGTCAGAAGGGAAATCATGTATAGTAATCCAAGGCTTGTAGTCCTTACCTACACCTTGACCTCTTCCCTCACTAATATATTTTTTTAGTTTATTTTCATCCCAATTAAGGTTATACTTACTCAATAAATAGCCTTCTTTCACTATAATATTTTAATTGTACCACAAAATGTAATTAAGTATTAACAACTCCATAGAACCCATTCATTATTATTATATAAGATTATAATGACTTTTCTATTTATAAGTATGTCATTTGGCTTATGGGTAATTATTATTTCAGCAATACAAGAAAATTTGGTGAAATAGTAAATACAATTTAATGCAACACAATATTGGGTAATGAAAGATGCAAAAAGATTTAACATGAATGCTATGTTCTAATACAATGTTGAAATTGTATGCAATTTTTAAGGGTGAATTTACATTCACCCTTAAAGTCGCTTTTTAAGAAAAAAATGAAATAGGGTTATACTTATAATTCTTGTTGTTTCGACTTTCGTTTTTCGCTTAATAATCCTTCTTTGTTAGGTCTGGTTTCATCCAATAAAAAACCTGCCCAATCAAGTTCAAGTTTATCAGTATTTTCTTTCCAATATAGCAGACGGTTATAATAATAATTTATCTTTTCGTTTACTGGCTTTGAGAAACTATCTTTTCCGTATTTTAAAACTATTGCCGTCAATTCATAGAAAGGCAAACCCAGAGCGTGTGTTTCTACATGAACCGTGGCTCCAGCATGACCAATTGCATGACACAAAGCACCATATTCGTTATCATTAATTTCTTTTGCCACAGCATGTGAATCTAAAATTGCCCGTTTTGCAATGGGCATCTTAATTTTTCCCCTTGCCCAGTCCTCACAAAGTTCCAAACAGGTTCTTGGTCTGTTTTCTTCAGAATACTTTGCTTCAAATTGCTCCAAAGTCACTTTTGCACAATCTAATGTCCACATCACAAGGGTTCGATGGTTTTGTAATTGAATTAGTTTTATCAAGTCTTGTAAGCATTGACTATCACGAGAAAATAATATTTTATTTCTTTTCTTTATTTTCATTTCTACATCTGAAAACATGGTATTAAATTCCTCCAAAATCTTATATAAGATGTTCCGCTTTATTTTACTATTGTTCATTTACAGTTTCAACATCTTATAATTTCAACACTAATTTAAAACATTATTAACTCCCGAAAAGTATTAAGGTACTCAAATATTAATTCCTCATTGAGTTCATAATCAAGAACTTCCCAATTTATTTTTTGAAATGCCCCATCTATAACTTTCAGTATAAATTCCTTCTCTTTATCAAATGTATCTATACTCCATGGAATGTCCGATATATCAAATCCTGAGTTACCCATGCCTGTAGCTGTTCTGTCATGTTCGGCAAACCAAATAATCAACTCTTTTTCTTTTTTGCTTTGTGCTATAGCAGTTCCGCTTAAAATTAATACCATAAGGAAAACAGCGGTCCCCCCATTTGACATTCCCAGCCATTCATTAATATCTTCGCAGTTTTTATATAGTCCTATGATATTTGACATATTTCCCTCTCTTATACTTACTCATAAAGCCCCAGTTCCTTTTAAATGCAAGCATACCATCACGCGGTATAAAATTATACACCTTTTTTATAACCCTTTTTTATTTTATTATTGATGTAATACTAATTATAAGGTTAAAAAGCATACTGCAACATTTGTAAAATTTTATATAGTCTTTTTAGCATTAACAAATTTTGTAATATAAATTGAAAATTTAAATTATATTATTTATGACTTTATTTCTGTTTAAGCCATCTAGTTATCAACAAAACGATTTAAAGTACCATTAAGAATCAATTTATTGGGAGGCTATTAAATGTATGAGGTAATACCTAAAGACGATTCACAAAAGGACTTATTTGCATCAGTTGTTTCAATTTACAAAATAATTCACCATAAAGGTTGTTTACGAAATCATTTTTCTGAAGAAAACTTTAAAACAAAGTTTGGCAATTCTAAAAAAGTATTACAAACAGCAGTCAATCTTTTCTGTGACGGTTATGTTGATTCTGTCTTTTATTTTATTATTGAGTTGGAATTTAACAGAGCTATTAATCAGAATCACTCTATCTCTGACGAAGAACTATGTGAGCTAACAATGGCAAAAGTGCTGGTACAATATATACGAAAAAAAGACCCTGATGCCATTTATACTTTGATGGGATATGCCTGTACTGCTAATACAAGATGTAATATTATGCCAGACTTGAATTGGGCTGATAAGCCAATATAAAAATCTATAAACTAAAAAGAAAAGATGATATTTATGAAAAACAGAATTACCAGATTGTTTGAACTTGGGCTTTAATTTTATATTTATAATAATGTGACCTAGAGGAAAATAGAATTTTCCTCCGACTACTATAGAATTTTAATATACTGGTGTTGTACAAAACAGTGCTATTAATAAACTTAGTCCTCCTTCTCGATAAAAATATTTTGCATCTATGTCAATTTTATATTTAAATAATCGGCACAATTCTCTAGCTAATACTGTATACTGGCAATCTTCATCACTTAGGGGTACTATATTTCCCATGTCATATTTACTACGATATAAGTTTATAATTTCATCATTACTTAACATATATCTTTCTATAATCTCCCTATATGTAATTCTACCTTCTTTTCCACCTAAGAAGAATGCATCTTTAAATTTTGCAAAAGATTCTTTTTCTATAAATTTCGGTTCATGGATATTTACCCCTGCATCCTCTAAAGTTTTTTTATATATTCAATGGAATATCTACTCATCCCATTCTCATTTTTCTTCATATAATATACTCTCCAAGTGCTAATTTTATTGATATACTTCTCTGTCCAAAGTATGCATTAATCAATACTCCTGTTAATGTCAAGCCCATATTAGTTAATTAGCTTCCGCTAACCAATACCCTTTGAAATGTTATCTCTTTTCGAAAACTGGTTTTAAATCAATATGTAACAATTTCACTATTCTTATACCTGAAACCCTTATATTGATATTGAGTTATAGATATCTCTTACATCATATAGCATTGGTTTCATCTGCTCATAATCATCGATATTATTCTGGAAAACACTGTAATGAGTTTTATCGTATTGTCCACGGTAAACTTCGACTTTTAACCATCCATCCATTGGATAAACTGTTATAATATTTACAAGTTTACCTGTAGGCTGTTCCACCTTAAAGGTATAGTTCTTTCTATATTCACCACTTCTATGTATTCCTCTCCACTCTGGGTAAAACTTAAATCCTTCTTTCTCAAATAACTCTATAAGCTTTATTGTCAATTCCCTAATATTTCTTGTTTTACTGAGATTTTTAAAATTTTCATTATTCAAGAAAACATCCTTCAAATCCATGTAATCAACCTCCAACTCCAATGTTCCTCACATTTAACTATTTTTCAGCTTTCCAACCAATCAATATTAGCAAGACCTTTGGATTAACATAATCGCTTAGCAAATACTTAGGAATATAAACGTGCGGAAAAGGTACATCATATTCTCCAACTTGCTTTCGAGTACAATACCGTACTGTATTATTTTCACATTCCTTTTCATAGTATATATATCTTGAAATCGGTTCATTTTTATATCTTTCATCTCTATTTATTTCATCATAAAATCGTAATTTCTCAGCCAAACCCTTCTCAAAAGCTTCTTTAGCTAAGTAAATGGATACAGTAATTTTTTCTGGAATACATGCCGGAATCCTCCACTTGTGGATATACAACCGACTATTATCATACTTCCAAACGATACATCTTTTAGTTGGGTCATATCGTTCAAATGTTTTTGTAACTGACATACGTAAATTTCCCATTTCCGCAAATGATAAATCAATACAATTTGGGCCTACGCATAACTTTTTGATAATTGTTTATAGGTATAAGTATTTTTACGTATTGTTCCAAATTCTCACTAAGAGATTATATTACATCCATACTTCTCAATTAGCTCATTAAATTTGCTATCAATATAACTTTTAGCAGTTGGTGTTATCCTTAAATAGGCTTTTTGATAGTGTCTTGTTCGAAGTTCTGCATGACTAAGTACCCTATTTACAGTTGATGGATAGGTATTACTACCAACTTCCATAAGAATATTATTAAGAGAAATGCAATTTTGAACGTAGGTTTTTATTATTTCAACATCATAAAGTTCAATATAATATGGGTATCTCTCCATCCAAGGATATTGCTTTAGCATTTCATTATCAGCTTTATTATTTCTATTTGCTCCTGTTGTTTTGGCTCTAGCAACGACCATAGGTGTAGCAATCCCATTAATATCCCAGCTTATAGCACATAAATATATTGAATCTCCATCTTTAATGCTTGCAGGATAGATTGGAAAATTGGTTAGATTTAATTCATTTCTTCGATTAACTTTTGTAATATCATATTTTTCTGTAGGTGAAAATCTGTTTTCTCCTGTTCCTTCAAATTTGAACCATATGCCATCCTGTGAACTTTCATTAATGCTTTCAATTATAATACTCTCAATAAAGTCAGTTTCAGTTTTTTTCGTTTCTCCTCTTAGCTCAGCTCCATATTGGAAGTCATTTTTATAAACTGTGTTTTTATCCTTACGATTTTTTATTATACGTTCTAGCATAATTATTTCATTATCTATAATATCCTGTGTCACTTCACTATTTGGAGAGTTTGAAACGTTGTCCATTAATATAGTATAGTATTTTTCAAGATTTCCTATCAATTCAGGCTCGTCTGAAATATACAGTGAAAGTTCATGATTTAATACTAATCCACCAAAAGTAAAGTTAGCAGAACCAAGTATAGCTACATCCTTATCAAAAATATAAAGCTTTGTATGTAATCCTTTAAGAGCATAAATGGAAGCTCCTTGTTTCATAAGTAAGTCCAAAGCCTTAATACTACTTGCATTATTAAGAAAATCTTCTCTATAAAATCTTGTAACAACAGTACATGCTACATTTTGGTTGCTAAGATATTCACAAAGCAATTTAACCGTGTTAAAGCCTATAAATGGACTTACTATATAAATTTGGCTCTTTGCATTCATAATTGCATTCTCTATGTGCGGATAATGGTTATTTGTTAGAATCTCAGTAGACATACATACCCCCTAAAAATTAAATTTGCACATTACCATGAAAGTAATCCATTATAAATACTCATTTAAAAATAGTAATTATAAAGTCCTTTCAGGGCCAGTAACTATTTTATTAATAATTTCTCTTGCAACTAATAAAGCATTATCAATTTCATCAAGAGGAATATTATTAATTTCCTTCTTAACAGAGTTTTTATAGTTATCATTATCTAAGCCATACCTTTTAATAATGCAAACCCCATTTTTAATGCCCCTTTTGCTTATTCTTTCATCTAAGCTTTTTCCGAGGACTGCTCAATTAGCTTTTTTAGAAAAATCAAATAAACATTATAAAAGCTATCCATGTTGGCATTAGCATCTGTATTTCTTCTCAAAAAATCTTGTAAAATTATCCAAGTTTCATTTCCCCGATTAAAACTAAGTTATTAAACTTGCTCATTATAATCGAATTCAACTCATTGACTAATTTTAGTATATCATAATAGTAAGTGGTAAAAAATATTAAAACATTATATGTTTTACCACAACACAACCTATAAAGCCAAATTTTCAAATTATTTTTGGTGAACATTTCATTGATTTTGTATTTCAACAACTATATCCTTATTTTTTACAATTGTTTCATCCCTGTTCATTTACTATATCAAAAATGCACTTTGTTACTTTTTCAAATTCTTTTCTTATCCCAGCCTTCCTATTTATCCTCCATTCCAGTAATTCCTGTCCCTCGCTATTAAGCTCTTCAATTTTTGGGGCAAGGATTAAAGATTCATGGATAAGGGAGGCATTGGGATTAGGATTCAAGATGTAAGGTTTTTCAGGCTTTTTATCCGATTTATTTCCTTATATTCCTTACTCCCTGCCCCTTAAGCCCCAAAACAGCCAAAACGAAAGAGCAGGTTCATCGGATTTTTACTCCGACTACCCTGCCCGTTGAAGGACTTTATTTTTCATTAAAGAACTATTTTGAAGAAGTTTTTTATCTGTATACACGTACACCAGTTCAATTTTTAAAGCGTAAACTTGGTATACATCTTTTTTATTTAGTACACAACTTTATTAAACTGGGACAATTCTCTATTTCCCATAGAAATTACAGAAGAAAAAGCTAGAAAAGGAGGTATTGCAAATACAGCACACACTCTACTCGATTACTTTCGCTCCATTTTTCATAGATAAATGTGGCTTTATAAAAATGTTTGTTCAATTTATTCCTTGCAACGGGCAAAAATTCATTTGATACTCTAATCAGTTTTAATATAAAGTTTGTTTTTCAAGTAGCCAAAGCCGGGATGACTAGATGATGCTCTTCAAATGCTATTCCTAGTGTTCCCACCCAATAAGCTCTCTCAACTCTCTTTCCCTAGAGTCGTTGCAACTACTGGTCTTATAATTCCTTTCATGTAATAGAATCTCTCTATTTTTCTATCTTATTTGGAATGACTTTATTATTCTTGAGATAATATGGGGGATGTTAGAATAAAGCCGGGCTATCACATCAACACTTTCGCTTACTCAATTTTCTTTTATACTTGAGGCTACATAAAAATAAAGGCTGCAGGAGGAACTATCTAGTAATCCCTCTACAGTCCTTATCTATCAAAGGTTGCTATCCTACTTTCCCTAACTTTATTGTTACTCTTGCCTGCTCGTCCGAACAAGTATTTTAGGAGGATGGAGAGAATATTTTTTTGAAAACGCCCAGTTTTATAGTTCTTAGTCATTATTACAAACAAATAATAAATACACTAATATTTTTGTTAAAGTAAACTTATATAAAATAAATATTTCTTAATTTAGATGTTACGTTTTCGTCTTCTTTATATTTAAACTTTTTATATTATCATTGTATATTTTCTGCATATCATAATTCAAATTAAAATATAGGTAGTCTCCTTTCGGTTTAAACCCTAAATTATTAAAAAACCTATTCAATTTCTTTTCTAAAAACATAGGATGACAGTCATCAATTTCATGTTCTTTTTCAGGTTTGTACCGAGGAATAGGCTCCAGAATAAAATATCCTACTTGCCGATTAAATTGAGTTTTTAGATAATCAGACAACAAAATAATTGTACAGCTACCAAACTTATTATTACGATACTCAGGTTCAATATATATATTATCTATTGAAAATATATTAGAACACAAAGAAGGCATCTCTCCTGTCTCATATAATAATTCGTCTTGCAATTTTGTGACCAATTCATAAATATCAAAAGTATACTGGTCTATATCATCAAATACACTAGAAACAACATCAGTTAGTTTGTTATCTTCTATAGCTTGTTCAATATTGTAAAACTTTCCGTTCAAATTACCTACAGTTTTATTATCTTCATAATTACTTGTGCTTGCTATAATGTCAAATGATATCCCTAACAAATATTTTTCACTTTCTGAAGCACTCAAATCAAATGTTGTTTTACCTTTTAAAATATCTGCTATATTAATAGGTATTGGTTCACTAAACCCTGCGCCATACGGCTCTAGCTTCCCCATTAAGCTTAAATGCGTTAGCCTTTTCATAGATAACCCCTTCCTTACTCTTAACTTACTTTTTTCTCATTTACAATTATTGTAACATAATATGTAACTTAGATAAATTTCTTTTTAATAAGGATGGTATGCGTTATGATTAATACAAACTGTTTTGCAAATTTCCATTCTGTTTTATAAAATTCCAAACCAAATTTCATAATTCCAGTTTGTTTTTAATTCACAACAGCACCAATATAGAATACTATTTTTTAAAAATAAAAGTTATACACCAAATAGGAAACTCTTTATTCCAATCTAGTATATAACTTTATTATCTAGTACACAACTTTATTATTTAGTATACAACTTTATTATTTAGTATACAACTTTATTAAACTGAGACACAAATTGTTTATCTGTATTTAAGTTGGTAAGTTTAACATGTCTTTAACATGCTAATTTACGTTTTCATGGATTAATTAATTGTAATTAAGTTGGTAACTTTCGTTTAATTTAATGGTCAACTTATAAATATTTTTGTATTTAAGTTGGTAAGAAAATTACACTATGTATATTTATACATTAGTGTAATTTTTTTTGTTTCAAACACCCTTATTGCCTCACTTATATAATTAAAAGATATACGTTCTTGTTCTAACCTTACACCCTTTCCCCATTTATTACCCTGAAGTAAACAAATCAGTTGATACTCCTCCAGTGCTAATCGATTTAGTTGTCCGAAAAATGGTTTCTCTTCTTTACTCCATAAATGCTTGTGTTCTAACAATGTTCTTTCATCCATCAATATTGATTTTGTTTGTGGCAAAAAACTTCTGACTTGATCCAACATAGCAAATCCGTGTGTATCAATATCGCCCCAATAATAAATCTCCTTCTCTTTTAACCATTCTACATTCTTCAATATATCTACTCCATAACCTAATTTAAATATTACTAAACTTTCTCTAACATCAGGAAAAGATAGTCCATTGATTTCATTCTCCGTAATAAACACTCTGGATACTGCAGGTTTAAATACCGATAATTGTTCAATCGGAATCATTATATCAGAAATACCATTAATAAATAGTTTTGCATCTAACAATCGCAATCTTACCTGCACAGGCTTTAGTAGTAATCCAAACCGTAATTCAAAAGAACTTGTGTTATGATTAACGGCACTTTCAGGTAAAATTATATTAAGTAACTCTGTTAAAATTCCTTTGTTTTTTTCAATAAACTTAGTATCAATGCCAGCAATATCTAATTGCCTTAAGTATAAACCACAACATGGGTGCTTAAAGAACCAAACAAGTACTTTTAGAAAGCGGCTCCAATTGTCTGCATTATCAAGAACTTTATGTGGATATTTATAAATCCACTCATTCAAAATCGGCCACTCAGTTTTTATTGTTTGAATAAGCTCTGTAAATTTGATGGCTTCGCACTCTCTTTTTAAAAGTTTTAATGCATCTTGAACTGTTGGAATGATTACATGCGTAGGTATCATGTTACGTCCAGATTGTCGATGATGAATTTCCTTCTCAACTATTTCATATCCAAATCCAATCATATTCTTAGAATTATCTCTAAGTGTTTTTATCCATTTTGAAATTTCTACGAAGTTTTCGTTTACTTCATTATTTTTGGGTCTTTTCAATGGTATCGTGAGAGGGAATAGCTCATCTTGAATCAACAAGCACCTAAGTATACTACCCGAAGTCCATTTTCGGTTTAACTCCTCACGAATCCATTTTGGTTCAGACCATACTAACATATCTTGCTACCTCCCGCATCCTTCGTTCATTCTCATACTCTTCTATTGAAATATTGCGCAACATAGATTGATGCTTTACATCATCGTGATGTACAAAACCTACATGAGAAATAAACTGTGCTATTGTTGGTATTTTTAGCAATGGTGTAACAATAAGAAGCTGCAAATCAAGTCTCCTAAAGAGCTCTAAGCCAAAACGTGCTGATTCATCAGAGCTTTTCAAGAATGCTTCGTCAATAACAACAAATCGGAATGACTGTGGTCTTGATGTTTGTGTTTCTAAACCAAAGTGATACACTAAACTTGCCGCTAAAATAGTGTACGCAAGCTTTTCTTTTTGTCCACCGGATTTCCCACCCGAATCAGTATAATGCTCGTACTCTTCATTTGTCTCACGCCAGCGTTCAGATGCAGCAAATAGAAACCAGTTGCGCACATCAATGACCTTTTTTCTCCATCGCTCATCATTATCAGTTTCACCAGGCCTACCACGGAAGCGTTCAATAATTGCTTTTACAAGTAAAAACTTCGATTCTGCATATTGTTCATCTTCAGTGCCAGTTAATGCACCGTCTGTACAGGCTTTAATCTGGATTCTAAAATTCTTTATTTCAGAATCATATGTTTCATCATACTCAAGACGTATGTACCGCCCTTCATTATAATCTATGCTGCTTAGAGAATCATTAATTTGTTCAATACGATTCTTGATATTATTCTGTTCAATGTTTAATTTATTTTGAAATAATGCAATTTGATTTATTGTATTTTCATGCAATAAGCTCTTAAATCGCTTTTCAAACTTTGGTAGTCCATCCTTTTCCAATTGTATAAGCATACGTTCAAACTCAGATAGACTTTGCATATCCCCAAAAAGTTCCTTTGTTTCCTCTGGATAAGCGCCTTTATATTCCGTCATTAATTTTATAATACTATCTCTTAACTTTTTTACCTGTTTATTTAAATCATCCCGTTTTTCTTCTATCCATTTGTGATAAGCTTCTTTTAATGTCTCAATGTTTTTTATGGTTAATTCTTTGTTTCCTAACGCAGAAAGCTTTTGTTGCTCAAGGACCGCGTATATATGATCTTTTATATCTGATGTAGCTCTCATAGAAACCTCTATGGAGTCCTCTTTATCAATTTTTAAATCTTTTAACTTATTTTCTAGAGTCGTCTCTTTTCTTTTAACCTCGTCCACAACTTTATATTGTGCCTTTTCTTCAACTTCCAGCCTATTCAATTGCTTTTGTAACTCTTGAAGCACATTACTCTCTGTCTCAAGCTTATTTTTCCTATCTTCCTTTTCTTTTATATCCACTTCCCTTGATTTGGTATCAATAGATGTGAAATCTACAATCTGTTCAAGTTCAGCAATAGCGTTTAATCGTTTTTGGCCTTCGTTATTTTTCTTTTCAATTTCATTAAGTTCTTCATTATAGAATCTTACCTCTTCTTCCAATGTTTGTTTGTTTACTTTTAGTACAGTTACCTTTTTTTCATTGGAAAACCCTAATACAAATCGTCTGCGGTCATTCAACCCGTATCTGTCATCTTTTTCGTGACGCTTACCACCTGCCTTAATTTGTCCAGCTTTTGTAATCGCATAATTTTCACGGCGAAATTGCTCCATGTCATCACAGCAAACATGACTGAAACGTTGCCTAAGTTCCTTAGACAACCAAACACCATATGGAGTATTCGGCTTGATATTTAACTTTTCTGATATCTCTAAAGGATTAAAGTGACTTGTTACAGATTGTACTGTCTCTAAATTAACCCGATAATATACTAATCTCATACCTAGTGAAGTTCTATCCACCCAACGTAACACTGAATGATAATGTTTATCAGGTACAAGCATGGATATGGCAAAATTGTGAAGCAACCTCTCTATAGCACCTTCCCAGCTATTTTCTTCTTCCTTAACTTCTAATAACTCACCAACAAATGGAAGTTCATCTTCATGTATATCTAAACTATCACAGAGCTGTTTACGCTTTTCAATATATTCACGTGGTATACTGGACTTGCGTGAGAGAAGTGATTCTAATTCATCATTTACTTGTTGTAAACTTTTATCTGCCTTATCCCGTTCTGTCACTGCTGTTATAAGATCATCTTTCAGCTTCCCTAGTAGTTTTTCTTCTTTAGACTTTAATTCCGGAAGTCTGCGTCTATTATTATAGAATACTTCAAAATTTCCCGGCAATATCAATCCTAACTTTTTTGCCTGAAAGGAATATTTATTTGATTTTTCCCGGACATGATTAAGATTTTCTTTACTCTTCTCAATTTCGCTCTTAAGTCTTTCAAGTGCATCTCCCCCATTCAAATAAATTTCTCCTGTTGTTTTTTTTATTTTATCGGTAATCTGCTTAAATACCATCTCTGCATGTTCCATTTCTGCATTAGTTCTAATTAACTCATCTCCTAATTTAGAAATTTCTGATGATAATAAAGTTATTTTCTGCTCTGCAAACCAAGGGGCTATGGCGTTTCGGGCATTAAGCATTACTTCCAGATCATTTTCTGCGTTTCCACATTGTTTCCCCTTTTCTACAATTGGTTTTAGCAGTTCAATTTGCTTCTTAGCTTTGAGAACAGCTTCATGCGCTCGGTCAAGATCCTGGAAGTGTCCAATAAGCTTTTGTACATCCTCTTCTGTATTTGGAATCTCCAACATATTTGTCCGAACAAATTCTGTAAGAGCTTCAACCTTTTTCATTGAAATAGTTTGTTGGAATAAGTCCAAAGCTTGTTCCTGTAAAATACCAAATTTTTGGCGAAAGACTCCAGCATATCCCGAATAATCTTCAAACACCATCACTCTGTCACTATGCTTAAGTCTTTTTTTTAGTACTCTGACATCTCGTTCAAACTTAGAAAAATCTTGTGTAATACACATTTCTTTTTCAGCTACCACATAAAAACGAGCAGGAGTCTTTTGAGCATCTTGGAACCAAAAGAATTGGGCTAATGTAACATACTGAGACAATACTTTATCTTGGAATGTAGCCAATATAACAGAATAATGATTAACACCTCTCAAAGAATCAGGCATTTTTATCCCTTCAGTATCTCTCTTCTGTCCAAAATAACCTCTCACATATGAAGCTACTGTCCGCTCCTTAGCACTTGAATCTGCTGCTTTATTATAAGCAACTTTTCGGGGTGATACCAACAATGTTGTCAATGCATCGACCAGCGTTGATTTTCCCGATCCAACATCACCTGTCAAAAGAGCAGTTTCTCCGCATGGTGAAAATGTCCATACCTTTTCGTCAAAAGTACCCCAATTATAAACTTCAAGCTTATGTAAACGGAATCCTGTCATCGCTGCAAAAATAGATTCAGTATTTTCTTGCTCAATTTTGAATAAATCCATATGCTCCCTATCCTCCTTGATTTGTTTCACCGCCATATGCATAACGGTAATAAGCCTCAAGCTGCTCATTAAAACTATTCAACCACTCTGCATTGACAAAGCTACGAAGAATACGCTGCACCTCAAAACTGTCGTCACTACCACGTAATCGGCGTAAAAACCCCATTTTTTCAACACGTTCTATATGCTTATCTATATCACCAACGACTTTTGCTTCATTGGTTGTATCCTTCAGAAACAAACTCACACGTTCAACAATTTGTTGTCTATTAACAATAAGCCTTTGGTCACCTGTAGTTGAGTCAAATTCAAGTAGTTGTTTCCTCAAAATAACAAGTAATAAGCTAACAGGATAGCTCAGCATATGGCGGGGTATCAATCTAGGTATCTCCTCTTCATTCTCCCCGTATGAACGTTGCTTTAAAAAGCTATATCCATCTATCTCATCTATAATAAGCGTCAAACCAATTTTGCTTACATAATCTTCTATCTTGTATCTATTAGAAATAATAAAGTTCCAGTATTCTAGGTCTACTTCTTTAAATACTATATTCTTAAAAAGTGCCACTAAAGCACGTGAAAATATCAATGTGTCTGGACTATTCACAATCTTTCTCCTCCCAAAAACATTTTTTATTTGCTGCTAAAGATAACTTTGGGCATCCTTGCAACTCTAATATTACCAAATTCACCTTTCCAGGTTATTTCCTCCAGTTCATCTTGTTGAAACGTAGCTTGTGAACTCTCGCTTGCTATTACTAAATATGTTACTAACTCGCTAAGACCTAACCGTAGTGGATAATGCTCAATTATTTTTGAAAGAGTAATGCAACCTTGCGATTGCAGCAAATATATAATTTGATCTTTTAACTTTTCTTTATCAACATACACCTGTGAAAAAAGTGCTTCTGCTGATACGTCTTCAAGTCCAATAAGAATAGTATCGTCACTAATCTCTGGACGTTCAGGAGGTGAGAATAGAGGTCTATCCATAGGTAGTACAATATCTGGTTTTAAACCATCTATCTCCATTGTTAATTCTTTTGGTGGAGAGTTACGTACTTTCAAAGCATATCCTTCTATTTCTCTAAGAATTTGAACAATTCTACGCTCCTCCTCTATAAAATCTTCGTCAACATAACGTCTTAGCTGTTGCGATAAAACAGCCACCATCTCTTGTACATGTGCTCCAGCATAAATCCAATCCTCATGGATATAGCGGATATCTTTGCTTAAAGTCATATCTTTTATTGGTATTAATTTTAACACTCTATCAATTATATTTTTAAAGTCCTCCTGATAGGAGGATGACATTAAAAATTTCCAAAATGCAGCAAAGCTTTTCCCTTGCTCTGATTGTAAAATTCCATCTTGTTCTGAAAAGATAGTTTCTAATAATTCACCTTTGCCTTTATCCCAGGTTGCAATTCTTTCCCTCATCCCACGATCCAAATCTCTGAAATTTTGCTCGACAGCTCTAAAGTCAGATAGAATTTCTCGTGCTGTTGTCATTGCTTGCCAAAATCGCTCTTTTATCTGTGTTTCATCCAACAACTCAACTTTTCCCGATTTAACTTGCATTATTTCTTGCTCAATTTCAGCTTTGCGCCGTTCAAGTTCAGCTATCCTCAACTCTGGATTAGTTTCTGTTCTTTCAACAATCTGTCGTAGAAGTTCAAATACTGTAATCAGACGTGATTCGGTTCCAATAAAGCTTTGTTGTTTAAGGCTAAATAACCATTCAATTGCTTTTTGGGCAAGTGAAGTTATGTCAAAATGTGGCTCATCCTGACCTGGTGGATAAAACTTTCTTAGCCACCCATGCTCATCATTCGCCCATTCATCAAGATATTCTCGCCCTGAGCGAGGAAATTTTTCTTCAATTTGTCCCTTATTTAAGAAATAAATATAGTTATCTAATCTTACTATAAGCTCGTGTTCAGCAATTTCTCGTCTATTTTCCAAAACAAATTCTTTATATAGGAAGGCAACAACAAAGGATGCTTGATTGGATGCAAGCAACCTCCATGCGGGATTTTTCTTACGAAGTAAATCAAGAAATTCAAAAGACATATATTCTAATGCTTCAGTTTTTAATTTTGCCATTTCACTAACCTTCATTTCAGTATTTTAAAATTTTCTCGTAATCATCTGTAGTTCTACAAATTGTAAACACGGTTATGCCAAACTTATAAATACACTTTTATCAACAAATACGTTCAGCTGTAACTCCATTTTTTCGAGCAACTAATTGGTAAATTTTTGTTGGCACCCCTTCATTTTTAAGCTTTCTGTGAAAAAACTTAGCATGTGTTGAGTCATGAGTGCTCATCAAAACTTGATAATCCAAATCAATTATATAATCTCTTAATATATCAAAAACCGATGATGCTCGGACAAGATCATGATGTTGAGTAGGATCGTCTAGTAAAAAACCTCTCCATTTAGTCCATTGATACTTATTGGCCATTGCAAGCATTAGAGTTAACTGCAAATCTGTTATTTGAGCTTCACTTGCTATTTTGGTTATATCAATACTATTATCATGTATATGAGTAAAGGTTTTTGATATTAATTTATTGTAAGAAGTTGAATTTTTTAATGCTGCTGAAGATACCAAAGGATTATTAACAATTCTTTTTAACAACTTCTGCCACGGTTCATTAATAGAATTTAACTGTTCATTTATTTTTTTATTCTCATTTGTAATGTTCTCAAAAAAAAGATCCAACGCACTTTTTTTCTCTGAAATATTTTCTAACACATCACTAAAATGCTCGACTGAATTTTCAAGCCCTTTTAAGTAGTCTTCTTCTTTTGCACTACCTATAAGGTTTTTTATTTCTTTATCAGCTTCATTATACTTTTCTATTGTTCGCCAACTAGATATTTCTTGTTCTATTGTACTCAATTTTACATTTATTTGTTCTAATCCTTCAACAGACTTAGATACCTCTTCATTTTTAACTTTATATTTTTCTTGATTCGGCTGTTCTTCAAATCCTGCCTGCCTCCATTCAGTTAGAATACCATCTTGAATACCTATAAGTTTAGAAATAGCATCCTTCTCTACATAAAACAAGTTTTGATGCTTCTTTAGTTCCTCTTCGCTTTTTAATAACCCTTGATTTAAATCATGTACATCATTCTTCCTTTCTTCATATTCAGAGAGCTTATCTGAATATCTTTGTAATATTAAAGTTTTTTCTTTTCCATTTAGGGATACATTAATTCTATTAATATCTTCTTCAAGTGTTTTAATTTCATTTTGTATCACTTGTCTTTTATTTAATAAATCGGCAACTGCTCTTTCAAGCTCTCCTTTTTTTAGTTTGATTTTGTTATATTCATCACTTGATACTTCTGGCTCCAGTAAAATTTTATTTTGTTCTAACTTCTGTACTTCTAATATAGTTTTTTCAATCTGTGTGTCAATGTAAATTTGGGCTTCTTCCGGCGTCTTGCACCAAGAAAATTGCAGTTTATAATTTTCTGCTATTTTCTTCTGATTTTCCTCTAAATCGCTAATTGATAATTTCAACTCATTTGTTATTTCTTGCAGCTTCCGATTTTCAGCATTTCTTTTTTCTTTAACAGCTTTCAACATCATCAAGGCTTTATTTTCTTCTTCAATAGCTTGAGGTATTGAAGGATCTATGGCTTTCAGTGAAGCTTCTATTTTTTTAACTAATTCCTCTGGTTCATATTCAGCTTGACAAACTGGACATTTTCTTTGATTTAATGGTAAATTCTTTTTAATGCTACTCACAGCTTCATGTATTGCATTTTTTGCCGAGGTTAAACCTTCTAAAGCACTCTTCGTTATTTCATATATATTTTCAGCTTCAGTAACTTCTCCATTAAGGCTTGATATTAATTCTGTATACTCATTTTTTCTCTTTTCAAGTACCGGTATTTTTTTCTCAATTAATTCTTTGTTAATTATTGTCAAATCTAGCCACTTTTTTTGATAATCTCTTTTAAATTCTATACTCGTCAAATAGTTTTTCTGAGTTGTAATATCACTAAGTACGATTTTATGTTGCTCTCTAACACTCTCAATATTTTCGAGGAGATCTATTGTTTCTTTTTCTGTTTTTTGAAAATTAGCCAGTGCTAGCATATATTGTTCTAGTTCTTCATTTTTATTTGTACAATTTTCTTTTTTCTGTTCAACTTCTTCAAACAAAGCTTTTTCTTTGTTTAACTGATTTATTTCATCTTTGATACCTGCTAAGAAGCTATGTCTACTTTGGATATCTGCATTATTTTTTTCAATAATATGACTTATCACATCTATTTTTTCTGAGTAATTTGAGAGTAACTGTTGTTTGTTATTAATTATCTCTAAATTTGAAATAAAAAGACTTATTCTTTCTTTTAGGATGCTTAATCTTGAAATCAAATCATTTTGTATTCTATGTTCATGATGTACAAACAATTTCAATCTTTCAAAGTACTCATCAATAAGAATTATGCTATGCTCGCCTTTATAAATATCATAGTTTATTGAATTACATATATTATTGATATTATTTATTATTTCTTCTAGTGATATGAAATGTTTAGCCTGGGGAATTATGTCACTCATAATTACGTCTCTTTTCGATCTTAGAGAATTAAAATCTGATAGTTTCTTATTGGCATTAGCTAGTGAAGAATTTACATCAGTTTCATTAGTTCCCAATGCCTTTATAAGACCAGTTTTTTTAAGTAAAATACTTTGCAAGTCTTTTCCTAAAGGTAATTGACATAAAAGCTTACCTGCTTCAGTTCCTCCCTGCTCTATTAACCAATTTTCTGATCGCTGCTCAAGATAATGAGTCAGCCTGAATAAATATGATAAAGATGCTTTATCACTATTAAACAACTCTTCACAGCTAACTTTTCGTTCTAAATCTCTTCCTTTAGTATGTTTAACTTGGATAGACTCTCCCTTTAAAAAATCAAGTTTCACACTCATCTCAGAACAATGATTCCTTATTATAGCATCAGGGAAATCATTGATTCGCTTTATTTCACCTGTTAATGCCAGCTCGATCGCCTCAAAAATGGTAGTTTTGCCAGTACCATTGGGAGCTAAAATAATTGTTGCTCCAGAACCAAAATCAATTTGCACATTTTCTCCTAGTCTTCGTGCATTTTTTATATTTATTCTTTCAATATGTGTCATAATCAAATTTCCTCCTTAAGAATCGCATCTGCCAATTCGCTGCTGGAAAGATTAAAAAATGCTTTCAGCCATTCTTTTTTAATTTCAGGAGTAAGCCAATTATACCTTTCAGCAGTTTTACAAAATGCTCTTTCTATTGGATCATCTAAACCACGAGTACCAACACTTTCTGAAAGTTTTTGTAGAAATGTTCTATTTAAAAAATCTGAAATTTTTTCATCCGGTAATAATACATATTTACGGCAAAACTCTTCTGTCGATTCAATCCTCAAACATTCCTCTTCACTGATACTGTCACTAAAAGCCAAAAACATATATAAATCCGTATTCTCATCACCTATCAAGGACTCTTTTATTAATGCTATCCAGCTAACTGCTTTTTTTAATTCAATTTTTGCATTTTCATCATCATCTGCTTCTATTTCAATAAATACAAGTGTTTTCCAACTATTAATTGTACTTACCACACGTTTAATACGGAAAATCCATTTATTTTTAAGCTCTATATTGGCAAGACTGAGTAGTTCATTCTCATAATCACCATTATCATTTATCACATATCTATCTTCCGTGATACTAGTGATGTTTGACTTAATATTTTCAAATTTCATTTTTTATCTCCCCTAGCACATGATTTATAGAGTTTTCAATAATACTATTATATTGCTTTAGCCTACTACCAAAGTATTCTCTTAACTCAGAAACAGTACCGTTTCTTACCTTTCTCATATAAGCATTGTCATTAGTTATCAATAGTTCTGGATATTTAGGATAAGTCAATAATCCCACTTTATCTTTTTCTCCTGTGATATCTTCTTGATAAAATTCAGATACTGGAAGACTTGACTGTGGAATTATAATTATTTGCTCAGTTTCATTTATTAGTAAATCTTTAGCCCCAATATAGTCATCTATTTTGATTACATTTCTTTCCTTAGTCGCTGGTCCACTCCAAAATGCTAAACCTATTGTATTTACTTTTATTCCATTTTCTACTGAATACCACTGCTGATTATTGGTATCTCCTAAACATACAGATACTATCAACAAATGAAAAATGGCTTCACTTAATAAAGGCACTGTTTTCAGTCCTACTCTGAGTTCTCCTGAAATAGACTCACCTTCCGCCTTAGGATGAAGTATTTTTGAAAATAATCTTTTTTGCTCTCCGATATCATTTTGAAGCAAGTACCTCCAATTAGCCCATTTGCTTTCAACCTCAGTCCTAAGATCACCACTATTCATGGCATTAATACTTTTTACAACTTCAAAATTTAAAAGTTCAAAAGTAGTCTTATACATCTCATTCTGTAAACTATCCGCAAAATTTTCTTTTGCATTAATCGTCGTTAAAGAGATACATTCACTAGCTTGGTATGGCTCTGGTCCATCAAGAATGCTTAAATAATCAAAATCACTTTTTGTTATACCAAGTGTCTCTCCGATCTTTGATTTTACAGAATTCAGCCAACTAGGTTTGTTAGAACAGCATATATTAACTGAACCAATAGGGTGAAGCAGTAGACGCATTAATCCTTCTGATATTTTGCAGTTTCTTAAGCAACTTCCAAATATATGTAAATTACGAACATTTGCATTATCTCTATTCCAAAAAGCAGGAACTATAATTTCAGGTCGCTCTACTTCATTATTTTTCTCTAAATCATGAATTCCAGAAATATTGCATTGCATTTCATCTATTTGAACTTGTGTCCATCTAGGCATATTTGGAATTAAATATTTTTGTAAAGTATGTATTAACTGTCTAGGCATTATTGCCCCTGCAGGTGTAAAATTATCATCTAAGTATTGAAGAATCAATTTACGTACATTTTCAATTTCAGAATAAATAAATATTCGAGAAAGTTTTTCTTCAGCACGTTTTAAAATATCCGTTTCACGCTCTGTCTTTTTTATTCTGAGAACTTTTAGCACCGTTAATATATGATCCCAGTCTGCAAAACCACACCACGTTGTTAACCAATTATATATGTTCTTTACGTTCTCTTCTGTTTTTGCTAGTTCAATTAAGTTTTGAGGTATAGTCACATCTTTTATATTATCTTCGCAAAGTTCTATAAAATTTCTGACTTCAAGTTCTTGCTTTATTTCAGTATCACCTTCAGGCAATACAATCCAAAACTCACTTTGTTTGTTAACTGTATCTATTTTTTTTGCAAGTGTTTCCATTGCTTTATCAAAAGGAGATAATTGTCTTGGAGTACCTTCATTTTTCCCTTGTGATATATTATCTCGCACAACTGCATCTTTTGAAAAATCAGTTGTTTGTCTTTTTGCCTGTATATAAATATTACCACCATTATTTTTTTCAATTACAAAATCATCCCAGCCTTCTATGTCACCCTGCTCAGCTCCAATTGATATATAATGTGGTCTTCCATTTACAAATGACTCTAGCATTTTGGATATTTCTTCTAATGCAATATGCTTCTCATATATTTTAGTTCGGTCAAGTCTTATCTTTTTTAACATTTTTACTCCTTTGAAGCACTAATCTATATTATTGTTAGGTAAATCTTCAAAATTTAAGCACTCCATCCTTTTTCCAAAACCAGCACTATGTCTGAATAAAACTGCCATCCAAACCATTATCAATCATTAATTTATCTATCTACTAAATATCTTTCTTAAAAAGCCTTTATTTTTCTCTATATTAAGGTTACTTTGAAGTTCCGATATGATTTTCTGATCTTTTTGATGCTGCTCAACAAGTTCAGAATTCTTTTGATATAATTTTCTTACTTCCAAAAGTTTAGCCTCATTTTGAATAAGTTCACTTTTAGTTTTTTCTATTTTTTTACCTAACATTTCTAATGAGATCGTATTAGTTTTTATTTGTTCTTCTTGAACTATAATATTATTTTCATAATTTAGTATCTGTTCTTGTAATTTTTGTTTTTCCTTTTCAAAGTCGGCCAAAATTGTATACTCCTCTCTCATAATTGTTCCAGCTTTAGGAAGAACTTTGTTCAGATATTTTCCAACAGTCTTATATTTGCTTTTTTCAACTTTCTTCTTAATTATCTGTTTATAATATTCATACTGCTCTTCGCTTTCGATGTCCTCTGGCACTCTTTGATTATCATATATTTTTATTTGGAATAGCTGTATTCCATTTTCAGTGAAATCATTTATTTTAGACTTTTCAACTTCACTAGTTACATAAACCTCTAAAGCTAATTTACCATTCCACTTATAGTAATACATAGAGGGTTCTGTCCTCTCTAATTCAAGCATTATATCAATGAAATATAGATTATAAGATGTTTTATAAAAATACTCGATTTTAGCATTTTTAACAAATACTATAACCTCGGTACCGAATTCATATAAAAGTATTTTATCAGCTTCCGAATAAACTATTTGATAGAGCTTGTGTGTCATAGTCATTTCTCTAGTAACACCTTCATGTTTGCACCCTGAGTAATAACTAAAATGCGCAACCCTGCCATCTTTACTTGTCCGTTTTGGAAATACCTTTTCTGCATCTTTTAGTATAGGACTATCCCAAAATTCAATTATATTATTTTTATTTTTAATTCTAGAATTTTTCATACTTAATGCTTTATACACATTTATAGATTTAATTCCAGTATCAGAATTATAGTACGCAAAAAATTTGGTTACCATATTTAACCTTTCATGGTGTTTAAAAAAGTCATTATATTAGCTTTTTTACTGAATATATGTTTATTAAATAACATTATTGTATATCTTTAGTAGTTTTGTTTCAATATAAAATACTCAAATTTGTAAATTTATACTAAATCATATACAAATAATAAAGATTACGATTTCAGCCAAACCTCTATAGTATTCAAAACCTTATCAGATACATTTTCCCTTAAACCAGCTAACTTCTTTATTTTCCACTCAACTAGTTCTTCACCTTTATTACGTTGTCCCTCACATATTGCATTAATCCTTTGTGTTTGATATTCTTCAACAGATTCTTGTACCATATTTAGATACTCTTTACTTAATGGCAATTTATCCAGACTTTTCTCAATAATATGATAACCTGCCGCATCTTCTTCCAAGTAATGTATTAGTTATTCTTATTTTAGGCTCATTATTCTTTATGCCTTGGTAGGTTCTAAAGTAGAGCAACAAATCTCTCATATTCCAATCAATAACTAATCTAAAGTATATGTCACAGATTTTACTACTCCCAAAGGTATTCTCTTAAAGTAGATTTGAACTTTCTAATAAAATTTCTTGCTTACAAGCAATAGTATTTGCGAACGCCCTATTGTATCAATTTATTTTAGTCAAAACTTCAATATTTCCAAAAAAAACAAAGCTACCACCATTTAAGTAGTAGCTTTATATCCAAGTAGTTAATTAAAAGATGCAATTCCAAGTGCAGTACTTACAACATCACTGAATTTGACTCCTTTAACTGCTTTCCATAAATTATTGGCTGCCAATTTCTGATTTAAGGCAATAACATCATACTCCGAACGACATTAATCTGTTATGTATTCAATCAATTCACGGATGCTAGCATAGTGCTCATCCAGATTTTTCTCCAGGTCTATGCGGATGTGTTCATCAAAATGAAGAAACCCATCATAATAGTTTAACAAGACCAATTCAAATTTATCTCGGTAAATCAAATATGCTTAATCTTTAATAATAACTCGGTCAGCATCATTATCAATAGTCACATAATTTCTTTGTGCGGCCTCCATGATGCCCGCACAAATGCTCTCTTCACTAGAGGCGCCTCCCCTTGAGAAGCCAAATAGTTTATACACTTCCCTGATTAAATCCGATTTTAATAAGCTCACCTGACTTTCCAATATGTATTTAATAGCGCTTGCTATCTCCTGAGAAGCTATCTCTTCCATACTTCTGCGTGTTATATCATTTTCAGCCACACGAAATACTGTGTATTCATCAGGTGATTGCTCATTGTTCCAATAAAAAACAATATTGTTCGTTAATGTGTTCTTTAACCGCAAAATTGCAAAAAGCTCTTCAAATCTCCTATCTAAGCGTGTCCCCATTCGAGCGATACCCCAAGAAACCAAAATCCGTTTACAAAGTAAATTTTTACTGATCGGAGCTTCTAATTCTAAAACTTGTTTAATTTGAGAAAGAATGAGCATATTATTTTGTGGTAAACAGAACTCTTCTGCTCCGCCACTTACATAATCTAAAGAACAAACGGAATACTTAATGTTATTATCTATTGATTTATTTTCGTTATTCTGCTCTATCCTCTTGTAAGCGTAAATCTGATTGGACGGCCCTTTAATTGTCTCAATATCAGTCTCTTTTTCCTCTTTTTTAATTGCTGCTTTCACTGCCGCCCGAATTTTCTCTATTTCTTTATTCTGATTTTCCCACCAATCTAAAATCCACAAACGATGAATGTTCCAGCCTAATGATTTCAATACGACGTTTTGCAGAATATTTCTATCCCGTGCAGTATTTGCTGCTCGATAGTTTTTACCGTCACACATTATACCCAACACATATTCTCCCTCTTTATCAGGGTGAACGATGCCAATATCAATTTTATACTCGGAACATCCAATATTTGTATGTACTTCATAGCCTAACTCTTTGATTCTCTCTGCAATTAGTTTTTCAGCAAGGTCGTTCCCTAATGATACATTTGATAATTTAACAGGTAAAATGGTTTTTCCCTTTTGTGCAAACTCAAGGAATGCCTTTAATCCAGCTACTCCTTGTGATCTCGTTTTGGATAAATCAATCTGTTCAGGTCGCAGAGTTGAAAATACCATCATTTCTTTTCTTGCACGAGAAACCGCGACATTTAGCCTTCTCCAACCGCCCTCTCTGTTGACTGGTCCAAAGTTTAGCGCTGTCTTTCCGGTTGAATCTGGACCATAACCTATGGAAAACAGAATTACATCCCGTTCATCCCCCTGCACATTCTCAAGATTTTTAATAAAAATTGGCTCATAAGCTTGATTGCTGATTTCTTCAAGCTCTGGATTTTGGGCAAAGGTCTCAACCAGTAAATCATCAATTAAATTTTGCTGTACTGAACTAAATGTAACGACACCGATGCTTTGTCTGCATAGTACTGGATCGTTCAGCCTTCTTATTATTTCCGCGATTACAGCTTCCGCCTCGGCTCTGTTTTGCTTTGTTTTTCCTCTATCATAATATCCATCCACTGGTATAAATTTGACACTAGAAATCAAATCATTTGGTGATGGGAAAGTAAATAGCTTATTCTCGTAATACTGCATATTGCTAAACGCTATCAAACTTTCATGGCGTGAACGATAATGCCATAACAAGTGTTCCTGTGGCATGGATATAGCCAAACAGTCATCCAGGATGCTCTCCAGATCTTCCTTCTCATAGTTATCCTCATCCACTCTGTCCGCACTGAAAAAGCTGGTTGGCGGCAACTGTTTAGGGTCACCCACAACAATCAGATTTTCACCCCTTGCTATTGCTCCAACAGCTTCACAGGTAGGCATTTGGGAAGCTTCATCAAATACAACCAGATCAAATGGAGGATATTGGGGATCTATGTACTGTGCAACTGAAATAGGACTCATGAGCATGCAAGGGCACAACTTTCGAAGGAGATTTGGAATGCTATCAAAAAGCTTTCGAATAGATACCATCCTACCTCCACTTTTGATTGCTTTTTGCAATATTCCGATTTCTGATGAATTTGCAACACCCGCTGATATTGTGGGAATCTTTGCTGATAATCTTGAAACAAGCTCATCTTTTGTAAGGTTTTCAAAATCAGAGCATGTTTGCTTATATTTTTCAATTTCATTTTCAAAAATCGCACCATTGAAATCCGAAAGGCACTTTTCCTCATTTACAACAGAAATCGCACAAGCCAGTGAAACTCCACGATAGAATATGGGTAATAGATTTTCTTCGGTGGCCAAACCATTTTCACAGGCAAAAATAATATTGGATAATCCTGCTTCCTTTGTCTTTGCTTTAACATTCAAGTAGGAACACCAGTTTCTTAGTCCATCCAAGCTTCCAAACCACTTATTTACCTTTTCATCAATAACAGCTAACCAGTGTTCGCTGTCTTTCAACTTATTAAAATCAATTCCCGCTTTTTGTGAAAGGCTATTCTCAATGGTAGCTATTCTGTTCCATTCGGTAGTGATAACTTTTAGCATACTTTCGTTACGTTGCTTAAATCCCCTCAAATCACACAGTACTTCATTTATAAGTTTAAGCTTGACAGCTTGTCTTTCTGTGTTGTGACTATTTATTGATGTAAGCAACACATTTCCCTCAACAGCCTGAGTATAAGTATTGCTGATTATATGCCAATCTGCTCTTCCATTATTCCAAATCAATCCAAACAAATCATTAAACAGAGCATTATTATCCTCAACAATTTTTGCATTTGCTTTGTATTCTGAAACAAGATTGATATACAAAACAGCCTGTTCTTTTTTAAATTCATTAGGATTTTTTGCAATAATTTTTAGGGACTTCGCTACTTTGCCTTGTCCTAATATCTTAGGCAAAAACCAGCTTGATTCTGCCACTTGCCACTTCTGAAGTGCAACTACATCATCAAAAGTCAGAATGGTCTCAGAAAAAACTGAAAGTAGCTTTCTCTCAAGTTCATCACGTTTTTCTCCGCATTCACAAACTTTTATAACTTTTTCTTTGAGCAAGGTAAGCTCCTGATTTTCGAACAATCTGACCGGTATAAAATCGGTTTGATTCAGCAGTTCAATTAATTTTATAACAGAACTAACCTGATGGTGCGTTTCAACATCTTTTATACCTATTATTTTGTTGAGTTTTAAAATCATGGTTTGCAAACCCTGAACAGCCACTGCACAACCTTTTAAATCCTCACTTATTTCACTTTTAATTTCCTGAGAATAGATACAGTTTGCAAACTCACTTAACGGATTATTATATATGCCACCGCATTCTTTTGCTGCAATTTTTAGTTGGTTCACCGTATCTATCCAAAGCGTGTATCTTTGCGGTATAAGCGCTTCTATTTGTTCCTGTGTAAATTTCACGCAATCGGAATAGTCTTTGTATTGTTCAAATCGGATAACCGCATCATAAAGTGAAAATCCAAAGTTTCGTTTTTTATGGATAGCTTCAACTACATCATTTAATTTTTTTCGTAACTCATGCAAACGGGTTGCTTGATCTGTATATTCTTGTGGCGCTTTAATTTTTCCAATACCAAGAACCTTATCTAACTGTTCAAGTACATCTTTCTTCTTTGCCTTATTAGAATGTAGCTCTAAGCAAAAGGGTGCAAGTCCAATTGACTCTAATCTTTTTTGAACCACAGAAAGAGCCGCCATTTTTTCGGCAATAAATAATACAGACTTCCCTTGAAATAATGCGTTTGCAATAATATTTGTTATTGTCTGTGATTTACCTGTTCCCGGAGGTCCATGTAATACGAAGCTATTACCATTGCCTGCCGCGCAAATAGCTGAAAGCTGTGATGAATCGGCACTAATAGGTACTGCTAAATCCATTGGCCTAAAAGTATCATCCAATGCATCGGGAGATGGAAAATCTTCACTTGACTCCCACTCCATCTTTCCAGTCAATAAACTGGCAACAATTTTATTTTTCTTCAAATCATCTGAACGATTACGAATATCATTCCACATAATAAATTGGCTAAATGAAAACAAACCAATAAAGGCTAATTCTTCAACATCCCATCTGGACTTTTCCATGACTGCTTGGCGTATTGTGTTGAATACCCTTTTCAAGTCAATTCCGCTTTCGTCCGTTGGCAGTGGATCTAACCCCCCTATTGTCAAGCCAAAATCCTGCCGTAACATTTCAAGTAATGTAATATTCATTTGAGGTTCTTCATCTCGTATACGAATGACATAACCTTTTTGCGCTGACTTGCGGACAATATCGATAGGAATTAATACAATAGGTGCATATCTTTCCTTTTCACTGACATCTGACTCATACCATTTTAAAAAACCTAACGCTAAATAAAGCGTATTGGTTCCATTCTCCTCCAGGCTTACCTTCGCCTGCCGATATAAGCTGGTAATATGATATGATATTTCTTTTTCTTCGATAAAAGTCCTAATCCTTTTATTTGAGAATTCAGTCCTGGACAGGCTCTCCAGAACTGAATTCTGGTTTTCTATGGCGTAAATTTTGGAATCACGCGGAGTATTTTCCCAATCTTTAGGTTTTGGCAAAATTTGAAATTCCTGTCCTCCTGCCAATGCATCCTCCAGTTCACTTAATTGGCTAACCATCAACTGGATAGCATTTTTTGTAACACGAAAACTTACCAAGGTATTCCTCAAACTCAAGTCCAAAAGCTTACGCTCCCATACTTGCTGACGAGTTATATCGATATGATCTACATTGTTTATTTTCTCATACATCTCCAACTCTTTTGGAGCCATTGCCACATTTTCATTTCCGCTATGTACAAATTCCAATTCGTTACAGATAATTTCTCCATCATCGGAAGTCTTACGCAGTGGTATTGGTCTTATACCACTACCACGGGTACGTTTTATATCAATAAGAAATTCAAACTGATTAATATCAGATAAGTTATTTTTTGCGGTTTTAACCGCATCGTCAAACATTATTGTTTTGCCTGCTACATAGCAAGTGCACTCTACAAGACAAATCTCATTAATTCCTTCTGCTATTCTCTTTGTTATCATGGAAATATCATCTTGTACACATTCAGCAAAACATTGCTCTTCAAGCCAACAACCTACAAACGCATGTCCTTTTAAGAAAATAAGCACTGGATATAGTCCTACCGCTTCGAGGCAACTCGCATACAATAGTGATAAATCGAGACATGTACCCATTTTTTGTAAAAGTACGCTATCACATAGGCGCACACGCTGACCTATAATTTCATAGCTTGCTGGAGGCATACAATAAGCAATGTTTTCCTTTTGTAGTGCTGAGTATATTGCCGCCATTTGTATTTTTACCGTATTGGGATTGTTGCTCTGGTATCCTGTAAAAGAGGGACTTCCACACCATTTCTGCAATATTTGTTTTGATTTTATAATAATCTCTGTAATATTCGGGTGGTTAGGGGTAATAAATGCACAGACTACCTCTGGCATAATTATAGTGCCACTCCATTCATCATAGGCCAAAATATCAATCCTGTGTATTGTATTATCAAATACAGTTTCACCGCGTTTTACCTTTATAATAATTGTTCCTGCCATTTTTTCTGTTAAGCTATATAAAAAGTTTGGTGATAATTTAATATCAACAACACCTAATTCTATTGACTGTAAAGCAGGAATTGTTTCAATCCGCGTTGACCATTCATATGTAAAGTCAGGTTCTGCTGTAATTACAACATCTATATCTCTAATCTCTTCTTCAGTAAGATTTTTTACAACCAGTTTTTTTACGATTGGAACGTAGTTTTGTTGCATCGCAAAATTCACAACATCACTATATAATCCTTCAATTTCTATTTTCTTATCCATTGCTACCGGCCCCTTCACAGTAAAAAATATCCTTCTATATATACTTCCTAAATTATATACTGCTTACATAACAACATTACCAATATTATATAACTTTACTTCCATATTGTACATGTTACGACAATTTCTTGATTGATTAAAGAATTTATACTAGGTAAAATCTACCTTTATCAGAAAAAGATGCATACTGTAGGTTTTGAAAACAGATTGGAATTTTATAATATCTAGCATAGTATTATTGTATAAAATAAATACATTTTTTTTAATACAGTTTGGAAATAGTAATTATAAATACTATTTCTCCATTATTTGTATTTAAAAACAGTTTGGAAATTTTAATGTCTATTTATTTTTAACTAAACTTTTTGTTTAAATGCACTATTTGCCGATATTATATTTTATAAAGCTTATAGTTTCAAAAAAATTTTCTATATAAGTAATAGCAAATAAAAACATTTTAGTATTTCTTGTATAAAACAAGTCATTTACTAAAATGTTTTTATTTTTAATATTTCTTACGTATATTCTATACACAATAATTAATATTTTCCGAATTACATGGAGCAAGTTCATTACTATAAATAATAATTTCTTTTCCTTTATATTTGCTATTAACGCTATAGTTGAGAGAATATTTTTCTTGCTTAAAATCACTATATAAAGTCGAAATATCATCACAATTATCATAAGTAATAATCCAAGGCTGTCTAACATATTCCCTTATTAAATTTGAAAGTTCTTTGTGGTCATCATCCTTATAAAAATTCGTATACAGTTCTGGCCCCTGCTTAAAATACGGAGGATCAAAATATATAAGTGACTTATCTGGAATTTCATTAAGCTTAGTTCTAATAAATTCTCCAGCATCTAAACAAGACAATGATATTCGCTCTCTAAAAGTAGCAATCATACGAACTCTTTTTATTAATTCATCTTTTGTAAATCTACAATCAATTTTATACTCACCTTTTTGCTCTAGTCCTCCTATTGCTCCACCTTTTATTATACCTGACCTATTCGTCCTATTTAGAAAAAATGTTGAAAATCCTAAATCAAGTAAGTTATCCGTAGTTCTATAAATCACTTTCTGTCTATGCCACTCATCTATTGAAACAGGAATGTTATTAATACGTTCACAAAAATCTTCAGTATTATTTAAAATAGAATACCATATAGCATATATTCCTTTATCATAATCATTTATCGCTATTTGATCCACAATTTTGTTATATAACAAGGCCAATGCTGCACCAGCTCCACCGGCAAATACTTCAACATAAGTACATCCTTCCAACTTATTAAAAGTAATTAAATCAGCAATAAATTTAGTGAGTTTAGCTTTTCCACCTGGATATCTTAAAGGTGATAAGTTACTTGTTCGCAATAAAATCTCTCCTAAACATATATTTACAATAATTATATCATTATATTATTTCATTGGCCACTGTTTTTTGAGGTAATTACTATTTTTAAAGTATATAAAAGTGTACCTTAGTTTTTCTTTTAATCAGAGTCTAAAAAGCAATTATCCATTTCCTTAAAAGAACTCTTTATCAATTTAAGAGTAGTGACAGTGAATTAGCCTCTTTTTTATTCTTTACTTATTGTATTTCTATATTTCATAAACGCATTTGGAAGCCAATCTGTCAAATCATAAGGATTCAAATATATCTTTTTTTTAGTGTTATCTGGCTTCTTTCGGATCGCAGGAATTACCTCAAAAGCAACTGTTGAATTAGGTTGCTGTACACCTACATCTTCTATTATTAGTTTTTTCAAAGGTACGAGGTATGCTCTCTGTTCACTATCATCATAATCATCTGGCAACTGCCCAAATTGAGCGTAGTTAAGTAATTGCAGTCCAACATGCCTATCAAATAGTTGATGGTTTCTTTGATTCCAGTAATTATCCAAGCAGTTCTTGCAGGATCGTGAACACTCACACTCTGAAAGTATTACTCGTGCTCTATTAAGCACTTCATCAAGAATGGAGCCAATTAGGGAAGAGTAACCGGCACCGCTAGTAAGGTTGTCGTAAAAGAACATTTCAATATGTGAGTTTTCATCGTTCTTTATTCTCGGGCGCCAACCGCCACTAATTTCATTGTAATCAATATCCAATACAAGCGAAACAGCTTTCTTTAATGCCTCGTGTAATGTTGTCACAGCTGCACGAAGAATACACTTTTCTTCTTCGTTGCTATTGCCCACAAGTCTTGTAGCGTCGTAGGATATGTCTAGCATGAACATGTCCGTTAAGAACTCATATCCTAAATATATGCCGGTAGCAACAGTTCCATCATGATGGCATAGCGGATTATTATCGTGATAAGGTTGCGAGAATGAAAAGGTTCCTTTTGCGTTAGTATCAGTAACCTCTGCTCCACCGCATTTTTTACAAACATTAAATCCATTCTTGCTTTTACCCATATTGACAGTCAAGACTTTTCGGTCAGGAAGATTTGCAAAACTGATATTGCTTTGTCCATAACTCTGCATACTTGTATCTTCTGGTACATATGAATAGTACGGAGCCTCTGCGTAAGTATACTGCTCATCTTCGTCTTCATATTTTACCTCATCACCTTTGACTGGAGAGAATCCCCAAGGACGCAACATTTTATTTTTCACGATAGGTGCACGGCAATATGGGCAAACTTGGCGCTTAGAATCTTCATGTTCCAATCCAAACCAGTTACATTCAGAACAAATATATATATCCTTGAAATAATCGCTGTTCTTAAAGTAGAACTCAGCTTGATTCGTTTCAAATCCTCTAGGTCTCGGATTAGCGTAAACACCACCACTTTTAAAGATTTTTTTGTCAATAGTAATAAATCGTCCAGGAGCGTATTCGCTAAGTGCCACAGCAATATCCCGCTCAGGAGCATACTCAATTTCCCTTGGTGCTTTTTTACCTAGCACAGATTTTTTCTCTACAAAGAACCTAACAACATTCTTAGGGAAGGAGTACGACGGAATAAAGCCTTCGCGGTAGAATACGTCAAATGCTGGGGTCTCTTTGTCATTGTTAATGTACTCGTCGCGCTTACCTTCTGCTAATACGCTTTGACATATTTCACGGAAACGAGCGTTCGTTACATCTGTAGATAATCTTGAGATTTTTGCGAATTCACCAGCAAATTCTATAAAATTTTCACCGTATTGCTCACAGAATGTAATAATTCCTATGTCACCAATTCCATCGAATTGACTGCTCATATCCGATGTAGACATGAACCCATTCAAAACCATCATATTGATATGCCTTTGCTTAATTTTCGGATTATCTCTGTCTATCCACGGTTTTCGTGGTGATCCAGATATCATCTCGTCAGGATGTAAAAAGTAGTGGCTATCGTGCGTCCCTCCAGAAGCATATGTTACAATTGTAGAAATACCTGTGTTTTTACGACCTGCACGACCGGCTCTTTGCTGGTAGTTTTCTCTCATAGGTGGTATGTTACGAAGCCCAACTGCAGTCAACGAGCCAATATCTATACCAACTTCCATGGTTGTTGTGCAACTCAAAACATCGATGGCATCTTCACCATCCTCTCCTGCGTTGATATCTTGGAAGCGCATTTCATACTTTTCTGTGCGACTCCAAATATCACTTTGGATTTCTTTATGGGATAGCTGTGCAGTATGTTCTTCAGTATCTATTTTGTGTATGCTGTCGATTTTCTTTAGAGCCTTCAAAACAGGTATACGCCAAAAATCAAAGCGAGATAGGTCCTGTTCTCCGATAGGAATTAAATCTTCCGATTCGAAACAAGCTCCACAATAGCCACCAATCTTGAACGGAGACAGTTTCCCACACTTAACACAGCGATACCAAATAAAATCTTTGTCAGCAAGTTCAATCTTAACAGCTCCTAACTTTATGTAGTAGCGATTAGTTGATGATGAGGCAAAAAAGAGTTCTCGCACCTTCCCAAGAACCTTTGATGTCATAACTGTGTCGATATTAAGCAACTCCTGAATTCGCTTAAGGAGGCCTTTATCTAAATCTGAATAGAAGTCATAATCCAAACCGAACTTCGGATTCTTACTGCGTCCACGAAGCTCCATTCTTATATCATCCTGAATTGTTTCTCCAAGAGCGGCACTATCGTCCATAACATCCCAAAAAAGCAGTACGAGCAATTGATAAAGAGTATCTTTCTCTATGGTTATTCCTAAGTCTTCTAAATCATCTATGCAATTTTCAAGAGCTGATGATAAAGGTGCTAAAAATCCAATACCGATATCCTTGAAAGATCGAGGACTCTCTGTAAAAAATTTTAGCAATTGTTCGTAGTAATCATCAGGCAAAGAAAGATATTCCGAGGACTGGGCAGTGTAATCAATGGCTTTTCCTCGCCTCTGTTCTCTGGCTTTAGCATTGGCAAATTTGTACTTGTCATCAGTAAATTTATTTTTGCAGGTTTCACTTTCACTAAAGAACGTAAGGTTGTTTTGAATACAAACATCCAAAAAAGCTGGGTATAAGTGAGCCAATGGGTGTTCTTTGCCATCGATTTTTAGCAGAAGCGTTGAAAGCATAACAGCCTGCCGAAATGTATCTGCATCTGAAGATTTCGATAAGTCTCTGGCAAGTTTCGCGGCATTCTGACGTGAATCTGAAAATAATAGTACCTTCTTGCCTTGGTTGATTAGTTCTGTCTTTTTTGGAGGCTGTAGCTCAAACTGTGCCTTTGTTAAGTTGTAGAACGGAATATTTCCTTTTGTCGACAAATCAACTGGTTTCTTCAAAGTCATAGGCTTTTTGCATTTTGGGCAAACACCAAAGTTGAACGATTTTGACTTTAAGTCAAATTCGCTATAGACAACTGAGAGCAAAGTATCGTCGTCTTTGGGTGATAAGTAAAGTTTGCCCGTCAATGGGTCAAGAGCACCTAACTTGTCGTTCTTTCTCTTTTGATAGTTTTGAGGAACTACATAAAGCAACATCTCTATCAGAGAATTGACATCTCCGTTTAATCCACGCTGTGTAAAGACATACCAATGTGGTTGTCCCTCGTTTTTTTGAACATAGACTCTAAGGTATAACGCACCACATTTTATATGATTGACAAGTTCGTAAACCCTACCACCACATTCACATTTATTCCGTGAAATAGAGATTACCTTTCCGAGGGGGAGTTTTTCGCTTTCTGAATGTTTCGCACAAGTGCATTTTGGGTTTGAACATGCATAAAGTCCTTGTAGTCCACGTAAGAACATATGAAGACGTACAGGGAACAGGATGTTTCCATCTTTTGCAGCAAGAGATACCAATACCAATAATACATCCAATGCTTTTTCTGAATTTGCATGAACGCCAAACAATTTATTCTTGATTTCGCTGTATGACTTTGCGCCATCGCGGCAGAGTTTGTTTAGCAAAACAAATGCCTCATACTTTGGTAAATTGTCATATAGCCATTCTTGAGCATCGCTTCGACTAATTTGGTCGGGCAAGTTCATATAGAATACAGCAGAAGCAAAAGACATAATCCTCTTGGTGATACCTTCGCCTAGCACTTGGTCAGAGCCTATCGAAGCCAATGCATCAATGTCTGTTTTTATCTCCACTTCATCAGGGACTGGCTCTTTCGAACCAAAAATAAGCTCGCAAGAAGAATTTTTTCCTGTAAGTCCAGAGTAGAAATTATTAATTGCATCTTGTTCGTCTTGTGGCATACTCGCGGTCGTAAGAATAAATTGAACTTTTTCATTTGAAATTCCCAAGCGGGAAAACAATCGTTCCAGCAAGAGTGCAATTTCTCCGCCAGCTGATCCGCGGTACATATGCGCCTCGTCTAAAACGATGAGTAATCTGTTATCAGATGATGCATCAAGCCATTCTTTTGTTTTATTCCAGATATTAGCTTCGCGCTGACGCATAAGCATATACTCTAACATTGAGTAGTTTGTAATCAGAATATCCGGCGGACAACCTTGCATTTCAAAACGAGTAATAAGTTCAGCATCATATGAAGATGGCTTATGAATGTTTTTCTCAAGGTTATCAATAAATACTTTAAGCCCATCTTGTCCAAATCTAGCTGGGTATTTATTTATGCTTTCCAATCCTTCTATATTTTTATATTGTTGTTCTTGGATGCCCATGTCTGCATTTTCGTCAACCAAATAGTGTTCACGAAACGTGGCTGCAAGTTTACGACTACTTGTAGCTTTAGCGTCACCTGCGTATGGCGTTCTGCCTGTGTACATTCCAAAATGGGGTATGCGTATTGCCTGTGTATCACTAGTAAAAATTTCTTTGAACTTTTCACTGCCAATAATCTTCCTAAACCTTGCCAATTGGTCAGAAACAAGCGCGTTCATAGGATAGATGATAAGTGTTCGAACAGCTTCTTTTTTGAAGTCATCTGGACGACTTTTTGCCTCTCTAAAACACTTCGCAATAATGGGCCAAAGGAAGCACTCAGTTTTACCTGAACCAGTACCAGTGGAAACGAACAAATCTCGGCCTGCCAGGAAGTATTCCAGTGACATAACCTGATGTTCATATGGGTCTGGAAATATGCCCAGACCATTTGAGACAAGTTTTAGCAGAGAGTCCTTCACTCCTGATTCTATATGTTGAGAGTTCTTTATTCCATCCGCAATTTTCTTATAGGAAGCCGAGGTTTCGATATATGGCTCTTGGGCGATGTTCGTATATTTAGAACACAGTTCGCCAAGAAGGTCATCCACATACAGCAACAGCGTTTCGCTGTTAGCTAAGTAATCGGACTTTATGTAATTCTTCAGCCTATCTCGAATAGCCTGATAGTATTGCTGAACTCCATTTTGATTATTCATTTGTGTGCCCTCCCATTATTTTAATGCCGATGCTTGTAAGTCTGGCAGTTACTTCTTTCAAAAGGTCGTTTCGTATTATAAAGTTAACCTTGTCGAAGGCGTTGGTCTCTGGCCAAGACAAGAGCAATAGAAAGTAATATTCGCGGTTAGGCAAATGTCCGCCTACACTTATTTTTGAATACATCTCGTCATATTTCGTGACAATAGCTTTTAGTGGTTTGCCGTAGTGCGCTTTCAATGCAAAATATAGACGCCTGTACTCATACGAGGTAAAACTATCGTTCTGTTGTTCTACAGGTTCATCAGCGAATTGAAGCGCATCAGAAGCCCGTATAACTCTATAGAATGGTCCCAATTCGGTTTTTCGAGCCAATGTTAAATCTGTTTCTAACTGTTTTCCCCAAGACTGTGATGGAACATTGTACGAGCGGGGGGTGAAGAATTCCAACTCGGTAATGTCAATATCCCTATCATAGAAATCGGTGAGGTCAAATCGCGATTTAAAATACTCTTCACATGATAAATCGTCTCTTATTAAAAACTCCTTTGCAGAAACATTATACGTTGTTGAGTTTGAGAATACACCAAGTCCATTTACAGTATAAGCTACATTGGGGATACCGAAAAATAAAGATGTGTTATCAAAAGCTATACTTCGCCCGTAGTTGACTATTCTGTTATTGTTGTTATTATCAGTCACCAGATAACCAGTTTCCTCGTATACTCTGCGGATGTGCACTGGAAAACTCGTTTGCTGATTACTAGGGTTACTGAACCTATCGGTTATTGACGGGAACAACTCAGAAAACCTCACCATCAAATCGTTAAGTACGATGGTCTGATTGTGCTTAGTTGTTCCTACCACACCGCCTGATGAATTCTGTGCTATGCTGAGACACCATTGTCCAAGAGCTGAATAGCAGAGCCTATAGACAAATGAGTCTTCAGTTTCACCACTATACCTATTGATGCCCATATCTGAGGACATTGCGGTCAGTAAACTATTCATCATCCAAACCACCTCCTAAATAGATTCTTAAACGGACATCTTCCAGTATTCCCTGCGTACTTAACCAATCTCTCAGAGGCGTTATACGGTGCAATCTGAAGTACATCCACGCAGTATGGCATAATATCAAAAGCTAAAAAACGGCATAAATCCGTTTCGTTAGATATAAAAGAACATTTATACTCAACCAAACTCTGGCGAAATCCCATTTCCTTAAGCATTTCTCTAAGCAAAGGTGAATATCGCGAATCCGATAACGATTTTTCGTATGTCCCATCTATCTCTTCAACTATAGACGGGTCTTCAGTTAGGTCAACATTGTCCAATAAGGCTTCAATTCGATTAAGATTAAGATAATGACAGTACTTTAATGCTTCATCTGGAAGAAAGTATATAGTTCTGTCATAAGAAATAGTTAAGAAAATAATCTTATCCTTATGTTTCTCGCAAATGGTAAAAAGAATTGTCTCATTATAATTTCCTATAAAATTATCCAAGCAAACAATGCGTCCGTCCACTGACAAGAATTCATCGATAATTTGTTCTGAGATATTATTCATAAAAACAAGTGTTCTTACATTTGATGTCCCTATGAGAGCATTCGCAACACACCTCATCAAAGGTTCACTTATGACTCTATTGATAAGAATAGGAATACCTTGAAATAGGATATTACATAGATGTTCTTTCAATAGATGAAAGTATTCCGAGTCAGCGGTCACACCTATGTTTTCTAAGTTATAACCAAGATATTCTTTAAACTCATACATATCTTTGGGACATATGGGTTTTTGGGCAAATATTTGCTTATCGGCTGTAGCAGCTTGTTGTTTCTTCCACTCATCTCGTATTTTGTCTTCAAGCAATAGACGGTTATTTTGTTCCTCAGACAATTCTGTTCTAAGCTGTTGTATGGACTTCTCCCTGTCTTGCATCTTAGCCTTCAGCGTCAAAACTTCTTTTTCTCTGGTCTGTACTATAGTTTTAAATTTCTCAAGTTCAGTGATAGAGCTCTTAAGCGCCTTAATTTCAGCAGAACTCTTGTTGATTTTTTCGCCAGTTCTTTCTAAATCTAATTTTGCGAGTTCAAGTTCTGTATGTATCTTTTTCATTTCAGAGTCTTTATCTTTCATCACTGATTCTAATTTCTCTCGCTTGGCATCTGTCTCTTTTATTATCTTTATGGCTGATCTCAACATCCTAATGTATTCTTCTGAATACTCTTCGTTGACAAGTTTAAAAAACAGATCAATATTGTCCACAAAGAAACAAAATGGTAAGGTCTGTAGTAACGCAGATTCTCTGTCTGTACCATCATCCATAATATGGGCTATGTGCTCTTGAATCTCTTCAAGCCATCGGCTAATGTGTTTTTCGATGAATGAATCAATAAATGGTTGTTTACGGTGTCTAAAGAGCAATGCACAGGCTTCCTCCTGACTTCTCTTTGTTGGCAAGAAGCCTGGCATGATTTTTGCAAAGTTTTTTGGATTTTGTTTGAAATAATAAACAGTTTCTTTATGTGGTATTACTGAGCATATGTAACGCACCTCATCTTCAGAAAGTTGTGCGAGGTAATTCATATACGTCCCTCCTTGATGAAGTATTTTACCGCAGAGTTTATCAAACCCAATTCTTTACAACTCTCGATGTAACAAAAAGCTGTCTGGCTAAGTTCAATCGAATCAATATCATTCCACGTAAAGGCTTCTGTCCGCCTATAATAGGCAAGAACGTCGTTAAGCAACCGCTCACCAGTCAACTCGGTTCGTCTCCTAAGATATATACAACCATTCATATAACCAAACAGGTATCGTTTTATTACAGAATCTGGAGTAAGAAAAACACTCTGACCCTTAGTTAATGGCGCAACGCCGGAACTATTAAACAAAAAGTGTGTGCTGTCATCAGAAACCATATAATCGGTTGCTAAAATCTCTTCTATCTCAATCTGGTCAAAGCCAACTGAATGTTGGTCCCTCTTGTCGATAACAATTTCTGCATTCTTACTATAAACCTTAATTCTTGCATTAACTGATACCTGCGAAATGCCATTTGCAATCCTGCGAATATCATCAGAATGGACATTTATGTTACCATGAGCTAGTAACTTAAAACTAGAATACAGATAAGCATATTCTGACCTTATCAATGAAACTTCATCAACCATAGATGAAGGCGGCCACAATAAAGTCAATGTTTCAGAAGCTTCTATCTGATACCCCCACGACATTAACAATGATTCAACACTTGCAGTCTTGGATTTAATTGTCAAAGTTTTTCCTAAAAACTTTCTCCCCATTGTTACAAATCTGAATGTATCATCAACATTTATATCATTTGGCAAGCGGTTATCCCATGTAGATAAATATTGACTTTGAAAAACAACAAAGTATTGCACATTTGTATACACTATTGAACTACGAACTAATTTCGCTTTAAAATAGTTATCGTTACCTTGTATTTTAAAAAAAGTTGGTGAATTGCTACTGCTATTTTTGAAAAGCTCGTACTTTCGCTTCACACCATTAAGCGTATTAGACAAAAAGTAGTTATAGGAGAACTTATGAATCGGAATTATCGTCGGAACATCAGGGGCAAAATTTCTTCTGTTAATACATAATGTAAAAAATGCTTGCTCCTGTGCAGATGCTCCTAACTCAAAAGTAGTTGTTAGCTGTTCATAGGCAGCAATCTCATCATCACTGAAGCGTAACCCTAGATAGAATAACTTAGTACTGTTATCAAAATAGAATTCAGCACGTTCATTCTTGCTTTTCCGTGAACTGGAGTCTGTACTTATAGCTCCATATTGGCCAAGGTAGTTTTCACACTCAACATCATTGTTTCCACTGCGATGTCTGAAATGTGAAACCATACTAATGCTACTTACAGCGGCAAGGCGTACTTCTTCACCGCAATAAGCACATTCATAACGATACGGTTCAAGTCCGCCACTTTTTGCGGCCAATTCTGCAGACACTTCAGACTGGAGAAAAGTATCATAAGCCTTTTGCATTCCATCAATGCTCCTTTCAACAAAAATGATACTGCCACCCTCAATATTACAAATTTAACTATTATTATACAATAATATTCGTATGAAAGAATAAGGTCAAGTCATAATAAGCAAAATTATACATTGTTTACATATAATTATTTAATTATTCTAATCTTTTTTTAGTTCTTAATCCTTTTTAATTCTTTTATTTCTTCTTATTATTTATAAATTATTACAGTTCAATATCTCTTTAAATCGGTTATCGGTGTTAAATATTTTTACTATCAGGATTTGATAAGTTATCAATTATAGTGATATATTTCAGATCCTGATTAGTAACAAATTCTAAGTATTTTCTCATACATCCTATCCGCCATCTCTGACACAGTTCTTCTCACACGATTATGATGGAATCTTTCATTTCTTACACCTGACTTTTCCAAGCCATCAATTACATCGGCATCCCATATGCCATTGTTGCTTACAAGGCCTTCAATAACTTTATCAATTGCAAGATTCCACCAATATTCCTCATAGCCTGTCACACTATATAGAACAAGCGTTGACAGTGCTTTCCCAAGCCGTTCTATTTCAATTAAGAAAACAGGCAATTTATCTCTAAAATTCATTTCACAAACCAAATACCTTCTGGGTGTTACACCATCGTCCAATTTACAGAAGCTTTTTCCTTCAGGTAAATCTCCAACTGAAATTTTAATATGTATATCTTCATACTTGTTATCCATTTCCTTAAGTATTAATATAAAATCACCAATTTCACCATCAAAATTGTTCTGTCCAATGTCATGTTCTCGGTACTCAAGCCCAATGTTAGTACCATTCGCACCAATATCACCGGTAGAAACATTCTCATTTTGATCAATAAAAATTCTTTCAGTAGCATCATCCACTTTAGTACGCTTTTTAATTGTACCACGATACTTTTTATTAATTATAGGGTTGTCTTCAAATTCATGTTCAGGTATAGGTATGTCAATAATAGTTTCCATTTTTCGTGAACCATAAGGACTTGGATTTATTATCATCTCTTCATCACCATCAATTGTATTAATTATTTTCTTTTTACTTTCACCTGAGTTTGATACGCTATGTAAATGGGGAGAATTAACTTCTATTTTTCTAAACCCAACCTTTTCACCTTTTACACTCAGTATTTCTTCAATCCTGATTATATTCCCAGTCTGACGGTAGCGAGCAGTTATTTTATAATTATTAACAAATGGAAACGGAAATACAATTCCTTTGGCTTTATCTCTAATAATACTTTTGTATACTTCATGCCAGGCGTTACATGCATTATCATTAGTACATAGCCATATAAGGTGCTTAATGTGCTTTTCCGTAAGCAAATCAACAGGGTAGTCCTTTGAAAAATTGATTATTAATTTCCCTTGGTATCTTATATCTTTTTCTAAAAGAAAATAGTAATCTAGAGAGTTGGGCTGAAGAATTGCATAAAGCAGCTTTCTGTTTTTAGTAAGTACTGAGCGTATAACCTCAATAACCGGAATATGAAATGACATATTACCCGCATCAAAATAAAAAGCATTCATAGCTACAGAATGCTTATTACCATCAGATGTAGTAATCTCATAGTTGCTTGCTTTACATTCAAACTGACTATCGAAATCAAATACACCCTCATTTCTGTTAATATACTTCTGGTATTTAGCTTCTATTTGTTCCTCATTAAATAAGAGTTTACCATCCTTGTACAATCGTCCAATCCTCAAGATTGTTAAAGTACCCCAATCCACATCACATCTTTTAATTTCATTTTCAGGTAGCTTTTTAAAGTATATAGCAATCTTCCAATTGTTCTCAGAGTCCCTGTATGGATGGTCTATCCAATATAATTTAGCAATATCGTCCTTTCCAAAAGGCCAGACTTTGAGAGATATCGACTTTTTAACCCTTTTCTCCTTCATTTTTAACCTCACATATTATATTTATAAAATCGTTCATTGCTTCATCAACTTTATTTGAATAACCTGATCGCAACCCTGCTTTTTTAACTACTTCCCATTTTTTGAAAGAACCTTTTGTTTCGTATAATTGCTCACAGATTTTACGAACCCGCCGTATCTGAAAATCTTCCACAGATTCAATTACATTATCAATATAGGCTTTGGTTTCAGGCAATTTATCTATATTTATATCTAATGTAGCTGATTTGCCAGTCCTTTTGCCTAGTAGTGATTTTGTTATCCTTATTGGTTTACCTTGGGCAATCAGTTTTGTATACTCAACTTCTATTTCTTTTAATAATTCAATATCTCTCTGATTCCAGTTTACCCGGTTGGTAAATCCTTTATTTCTTTCTCCGACAGGTATTTTCTTTGGAAAATATGTCTCAATCCATTCTTTGTCATTCCTATAAATCCAAGCATATTGCTTTTTAAAATTATTCCGGATTTCTTTTCGGTTTTTATCTGGATTATTCCTTATATATTCTAGGATATCTGCTTTATACCGCTCACCTGTTTTAATGCTATTATCTACTATTGCTTCTTTTGCATCTTCTTCCAGTTGGTCATTTGATTTCAGCAAGCTATCCATTCCTAATTTACGTGAGTACCGTAAAATAGTTTTTGATTCGCAATCCATTTTGTTTCCAAGCTGTCTTATGGTATATCTGTTTTCAATAAGCAATTCCTTAAGCTTATTCTCCCAGACATGTCCAAATTGCTTTATCCTTCCAACCCTATATCTGTCATCCATAAGTTTATCTGGTCCTTTTCTTGAATAAATAAATCCACAGTTGCATGAAAATGTACCTATGGGCTTCCGAGTTTTAAAATCTGGCGTTATTATACAATTATTAACTACATTCTTTCCAAAATGGTCTGATACTGGATTAAGACACGGCCATGGCTCTTCACCAAATGGATTAGATACCTCATATTCTTTCTCAAAAAAGTCTTTTATACTTTGGGTAAGAAAGTTTATAAAAATAATATGTCTCACTGGATGAATGACCCTTTCCGGCTTCTGAGTAATCATTCTTAGCCAGTTATATCCATCTTCAAATATAACTTCTGAATTAATATTGTGTAGAAACCTTTCTCCGTAAAAATCGCAAAATTCTTGATACAATTGTTTCTGTTTAATATTTCCATTATAAGTCATATATCCTTTATTTTTCAATAATATTCGATATTTTTCATTAACAGATTGCTGATTATAACTTTTTAAATCATTATTTATTAAATAGGATGCTGAAGAAGAAACCATCTTGTATAACTCAGCTTCTTTATCATCAGGAATGTATTCAAAACTCAAATTTGCATTTTTATATTCAAGCATTATAAAAGCCAACCTGATTTCATTTTTTTGAGAAACAGGGTAGAGCCTAAGCATGCAGTTATGTTCAGGACATACCTCTATACCTTGTAGTTGATGAACTCTGTGAAAATATGGTTCGCCGTACTTTTCTTTATCTTCAGCAACACATAAAGGGCAGTAGTATAAGCCATGCTTTCTGCAAACGCTTCCAGCAGTAATTCCAATTTGTGCATATATACCTTTGCCATTACCGTTTTTCATTTCATTTTTAATCATTAATTGCCTCTGAACTGGCAAGAATGGTAAATAGTATGGATATAGAGTATGGTTCTGAATAAGATAGTCAGAATTATAGAACTTATTGTTTGGAAATTGCTTTGAAAGGTATTCTAGTTTACTTGGAAATGCTATTGTTGGAATCACACTATCTGAGCCGAATATTTCTGACAATGTATCCTTAAAATCTATATTTCCGTAGTAGTAATGATACCGAGCTATGGTACTGTATAAGATTTCATCTTTGTATGGGTCAGTAAAAAAGGATAGCACAATTACTCCTCAAATTTGATTAACTATACTTAAAATAATCCCCATAATTTCACTTGATATTCTACTTTCAACAGCCATAAATTTATAATATGTCTATATAATTATAATTATATAGACATATTATATAAAAAAGGAGTATAATAATATTAAAGAGTTTCACATAAATTTATTATAGTATTTTAATTTTGAGGTGATTTTAGTGAAAAATGTACTAAGTAATATATCCAAAACAGAGCTTGTAAATAAAATAATTATGTTAAATGTTAATCCTGTAATTGATTATTCTGTTAGGGGACTTTGCACAAAACCATATCATAATCATCCTAAAGGGTGTCCCAATTTTGGAAAGAAAAAAGGATGTCCTCCAAACGCAGAACTATTTGACAAAGTTTATGACATGACACAGCCTTTTTACGCAATAATATATAGATTTGATTTGTATTCACATACGGAAAAATTAAGAATTAAACATCCAGATTGGAGTGATAGGCAACTCAAATGTTGTTATTACTGGCAAAATTCAGCTAGGAAACAATTAATGTTAGGAATCAAACAATTTTTAAGAGAACATAGAGGTTTTAGTGTTGAACCAACTCCAGAAGCTATGGGGGTTGATGTGACCAAAACCTTAGAAAATGCAGGATTTATACTTGAATGGCCACCTGAATTTTCCGTATGTAAAATTGCTATCGCAGGTAAGAAAATCAGAAAAAGTATTGATAATACAAAGTCAGATATAGAAATAGTAAATACATCCGAATTATTACTATAAAACGGCAACCCATTTATCTTTAAATATAATATAATCTCAAGAAGGGTTTTAAATGATTGACTATATTGATTCTTATAAAAAACATTTGATATCTCAAAAAAAATACAGTAATTATACCATTGCTACTTATTGTAAGCATGTAAACAAATTTATATCTTGGTACAACTGCATTTACAAAAATGTCCAATTGCAGAATATTGATAGCATCGCAATTAATAAATACCAACAATTCTTAAAATCAGAAAAATTATATTCTGATTCGGGGGTTAGAATACGGATTTTTTCAGTTTTATCATTTTGCAAGTTTTTATTTGTAAGTGGGCTCATTAATAATCCAATAGTTTTAGAGGTAATTCCGTTAGATCGTCCTAATATATCTTTAAATATTCCTACAGATTATGAGATATCAACGTTTAAAAATGAAGTATATAAGAATAACAATGTACGAGATATAGCTATAATAGAATTGCTGCTAAATACCGGAATACAATACAACGAACTTCTAGCTTTAAGAAAAAAAGATATTGAAATTACGGAAAATAATTCCATGATAAAAATAAATAAAAGAAATCAATCAAGAATGATTACTTTGAATACAGTAGCCAAGAAAGCATTGCTTTTATATAAAAATACACTTAATGATGATAATATCCTATGGCTTGGAAAAGCCAGTTCTTTAACTCGTGACGGTATTAATAAAATGATTAAAAGATATGCAAAAAAAGTTGGGCTCTCCGATAAAATTACCCCTAATTCTCTTATACAATACTTTGCATCTACATTAGCACAAAAAAAGGTCTTGGATGCTAAAACTTTTGCAAATATTCTTGGGTATAAAAACACAAATATTATTAATAGGTACATTGAACCCAATCAAGCCAATGTTCAAGATATAATTGAAAACATTTATGCCTAGCCTATACTATTGCCTTTGATACAAACAGCATAGGCTAGAAAATTCAAAAAATATGCATCTCAAATATTCGTTTCTTTAAATTCAACGGCAGTTTTATTTTTATAGAGAACAGGCACTTTTCTCATATCTTTACCTTTTTTTTCTTCATCAAGTATATATCGCATAGGTAAGGATCTGTAAGCAGCAATCTTAATAGAAGTACTACTCATTTTGCCATAATTATCAATAACATCTCTTATAATCTCAAGCTGCTCATCTTCTAAAGTTATCTCAAACCTACTCATCTTTCCAGGGCAAACTGTAAAAATTTTTTTGTTTTTCTTAAAAATTATTTCATAACCATCTAATCCTTTGACAGCTTCGGTTAACTTAGGTGGCCAAGGTCCTTCTTGTTGTCTCAAATATAACTCACCAGTAATTGAATCACCTAGTTTATTCAATGCAAACAAATCAATAAAATATAACAGCTTAGTTAATTTAAAATAAGGTATTTCTCCAAGTGCTTGGACTATAATACTTATACATTGGTTAAATGGTGAATTTAAGTTTTTTAAGCTAGCCAATTTAGATGGTTTATTTTTTTTTGTATTCTCAGACAAAATACCTTTAATCGGATGGACAATTTTAGCCAGTTTAATAAAATCTGCTCTTTGCTTAGGGATAGATCTATGTATTGCTGCTAACGGTCCAGTATGATATAACGGTATAAGAACCTTTCCGTTCCATTTGTTTGGTTCTCCTACACTTTCTATTAATTTAATATTATGTGGAGAAATATGATTAAGTGCTTCTAAAGCTACCGCACCTAGTGTAACAATTACCTCTGGCTGAATTAAATTAATAGTCATTTCTAAGTAAATATTGCAATTACAAATTTCCTCACTTGTCGGTTTTGCATTATTTCCATTTTCAGACTGAGGATTACATAGAATTGCATTGGTTATAAAAACATCTTTTCTACTCCAACCAATATTACTTAGCAAAGTTTCAAAATTATCACCTGTCTTATCGCCACAAAGTGGTATACCTGTTTTATTTGCTCCTAATCTACCTGGTGCTTCAGCAATAAATAATACTTTTGAATCAATATTTCCATTGGATTCAGATAAAATTTTCAATCTATTACAAAGCCGACCACATAGGTTACAGTGTTGAACAGATTTAATTAAATCTTCAAATCTTTTTCTTTTAGAGAATGAAGGAAACTCACATAACATTACTTTACACCTCAAATACCATAGTAAATAATTTATTTATAACCTTTTCAAGACATAATACAGCAAGGATCTTTATCTTTTTTAAGAGTCCCATTTTTCAAAACCTTTTGAGCTAAGCACCCAGATGAACATTTTTTAAGCATGCTACACGAAGCACATGGTTCCGCAAACTCTGTCCCCAAATAATTTCTTATCGCCTCAAAATATTCAGAATTTTGCCAACAATCATTTAGAGTAGCATTTTCTAAAGTTGAATATTTAGAGGTTCCAACCAACTCCTCAGACAATATATTTTTAAACGCATCACATGGAAATACGTTTAATTCTGGGTCAATTATTACTTTATTTACAGCCGAAAGACATTTAGGATTATCATTTACCATTAAAAAATTATAAGGTGATCCAGTTCTAATATTATAACCTTTATTTCGTAAATCCAATATGATTTTCTTCAGTTCCATATTTTGATATCTATTAAGAACACCATCAGGCAATAATGCCCCCCTACCTTGTGGGACAAATCTTAAAACACTAACACTACTAACTCCAATATTCTTTCCAAACTCAGCAACACTATTAAGTAGTTTATAGTTACTAGACATTGCAACAAAATGGATTTCCGTTTGAATTCCTATTTTGTTTGCAGTAATAATTGCATTTTTAGTCAATTCAAAGCTTCCTGTCCTTCTAGTTATGTACTCATGCTCTTTTGGGATAGGAGAGTATATGCTAAAAATTGCTTTTTTTAACCCTTTTTTATATAAGCTTGATAATTTATTTTCAATATCCTCTTTATTACCGGTTGTATATATGGCTATATCAATAATCCCTTTCGATGCAAATTCAATAGCATCATCAATATATTTCCACACAAGCGGCTCTCCACCAGAGAAAGCTATTTTCTTTACACCAAGCTGAATACAGTCGTTAATAATATCAATACACTTTTCTTTTGAAATCTCTTTCATATTTGATGGATTAGCACTACTAGAACAGTGAACACAAGCTAAAGGACAATTATGCGTCACCTCAATTTTTACTTCTTCTAAATTGTAAGATTTTATATTAGGCTTCATCCAACTCCTCCAAAAATGCTTTAAAAATAGTTTTGCTGCCATTAACATAAGCATGAGATGAAACACATGTTAATGATCCAGGAACTAAATTTGTTTCATAAGCAATAAAACAAAGCAAATTACACAAACCCCAATAATTCCCATAAACTCTTTCGAAAAAATCATGGTTTCTATAAACACATAACAGACTCACCTTTGTGTTGCTTCCAGGCTCTATTTGTACTGCTATATAATTTAAACATGGGGCTCCTAGTGGCCTAACAGTTTCTCCTCCTGGCTTTTCAATAACTATAGTATATGAAGCTCTATTTATTTTATCTCTTTTATTTATAGCATTAATAATATTTGATAATTGGTTCTCTGTTCTTTTTATACCAGGATATGCAATCATTCTTTGAAAATATGTTCCCCATCCGCTATGTTCCCTTCCTCTAGTCCAAGGATAAATTTTACTCATATATTTGTTGTATAACTCATCGGCTGAGTTTACCTTATTATAAAGTTTATGCGGAAAAATAGTATAGGCTACGCCTTTTGGACTAATTTTAGAATTATCGGACGCAAAATCCTTAAATTTGTTATGAATCAATTTATCAAAAGAAGTAGGGTTTGATATTTGAACCACTAAGTTCCATACATTCCACCTATTAGCTTTTAAATAATTTGCAGCTTGTATCCATGCATCTTGAAATGTTTCTCCCAAAATTATAGTAGGTTTATCCATTGTTAGTTTATACCTCCATTTTATACAATATATAATAATTCTACATATTATTTTAAAAACCTTTTAATAAAAATGTTTTTTTCATATATTATCATTAAGAGAAATATATATGGAATAAAATTCATTACTACCGTTATTTTTTATAACCTTTTGGCTATAGTTAATAAATTTTAATATTTTTTTGAAATACTTATTTAGAAACACATTTAACCTGTCTATTCAAATGAATTAAGTTACTTCTTTTTGTGCAATTATATTTATAATAAAATAATTAGGAATTCAGAGACTTTTGATACGCAACCCGTAACTTTTTAAACGTTATGTGATTTTAGAATAGTTTTTATCTAAGAAATAACAAACGGCAAATGTAGTGTTATAGCTACATTTGCCGTTTGTTTTTTTCTTATGAGGTTAGAGTCATGAGCGTATAAATTTATATTATTAATGACTAATGCTTCCTATAAGTGCAGAGAATTTTGCAATAGCTCTACACTTATAGGCAATTTATGCCTTTGAACTAGAAACTTCAAATTCAAAAACTAATTTTATCTTTACCTTTTTAGGCCAAGATAAATTTATCAAAGCATTAAGCCATTTCATCATGACTCACTCCTCCTTTCATTTTAATTAATAGCAGTATACTATTTTTACAGTAGTTTATCAATGGAAAATAATCGCAAATTCTATTTAGCCAAAAAATTCCTCTATCGGATTATTTATCATCTGCTTTTCTCGCAACACCTCATAAACATGCCTCTTATCCTTACTTGCCTGTTTAAAAATCAATCTTAAGTCATCAGAGCTCAATTTTTCTGCTTTACTTATATTATCAATCCGACGTTTTTTTCTTAATTCAATATCATTTAATTTTTCCATCAATATTTTTAATGCTTCTTGTTCAACAGGAGTTAACCCTGAGTCAATTCCTACATTTTTAATTGCAGTATCAACAACATTATATAAATCCTCATATTTTAAAACATCAAATATTTTCATACTCCGCAAATCACTTAATACAGCTTCCTTTAAATCATTAGTTTGAGAATCCCTTATTGTTTGCTGCTGCTTGGCTAAATTCTGAATTCTTCCTCTCAGATCAGTTTTCTGCTTTGTTTTTCCGAGTATATCATCCAAGCTGATTGATATATCATCGTATTTAATAATTTCATCTATATCGTTATTTCTGAGTGCATTAATCATTTTTTGAATCATCTTAAGCTCTTTTTTGGCTACATCTTTTATAAGCTTTTCATTAAGGCTGTTTCCAGTTTCAAGAGCAGTTTCTTGTGCCAGAATAAAAAGTATTACTGCAATAGCCGTTATGCCCTGAGACTCGTCATAAATTGCATCATTTATTTTATCAGTTATCTCCGAGAAACTATCTAGCCATTGAAATTGCCACATGGTTTCTATAAAGAAATCCCACTCCTCATCTTTAATCATTCTATCCCACACTATACTACCTTCACTACTGGCTCTCCTAGCTTGCCTAAAATCCTTCTGAAGAACCTTTAATGCCTTAAATGTACCTATCAGTATTGTAGGCACACCAATTATATTAACAAGAGTTACAAAGAAATTCAGCATTTCGTCCGAATTATTCTTAGAAGTCAATAGATGCTGCATTTCATCTATGACAAGAACTCCAATTGCATGAACTGTTGCTACATAGGTCATATGTATCATCATGGTAGCTGTAGAGTTTCTATTGTTACCATACTTTTCAAAATATCTTGTAGTTCCTAAAACGTCATCGACTGATTTAAAAAATGATTTGCACAAAGTTTTTAATGACCCATCATACGGACAATCAATTTTAAGCCAGACTATTTGCGTCCTTGTAAGTGGTTTTCCGCAATATTCACTGTGAATAATCACCTGGTCATACATCAGCAGTAATCTTTCAATAGCTGTTGTCTTGCCGATTCCACTAATTCCTACAATACTGAAACTGGCAGCAGTTGAACGTAAAGTCTGGTTAAGCTCATCCAGCTTCTCAACCTGTTTATCTGATACTTCTTCCTTCACTTTGTTAAGATGCTGAAGCCGTTGAAAAAATTCGTATGAAAATGGATTCCTTGCCAAATAGCCTTGTCTAATTATAGTAGACAGCTTTCTTTCAATTTCAAAATGTATATCCAACGGCTGAACAAAATTCTTAAGCCGCTTAATCATATGATGTCTAACAACAGTTCTTTGCTTTCTTTCATTTTCATCAACATGCGGATATATTGTAAACTGTCTTGCAACCTCATCAACCTCGAACAAATCAGGAAGAGCCTCAATAAACGGGTTATTCCCATATTCTTTTAATTCCTGAGTTTTATATTCAGGTTCAAAAACAACTCTTCCTTTAAGCAAAGAATGACTTCCAAATAGATTGATATTATTTTCCAAGTTTCTCATCCCTTATCTTTTTCAGTAATTCAAGTTTACTGCTTTTACTCTCTTTTTGTACATCCTTTTTAACTGCTTCATCTGACACACTAAAAGAAATAACTTCCGAATCTTCCTTATTATCGGCAGACTCTCCCAGAGCAAAGTATTCTGATTTTCTGTTCTCATCTTTTTCAACCAGACGATTTTCTTTAATTCCCTTAATCCTGCTGCTTTTAGAACTGTGAGACTGATTCTTCTGTCTTTTCTCAGCATTACTTATAATATTTTTTATATTCTGCTCCAATTCAATGTCATTTTGCAGTTGTTTAACCTTTTGCTCCTCGGACTGTTCGTACTCAAGTTCCTGTTGAAACACAACTTCTTCAAAGTTTAAATCTTTATACATATAGCTTTTTTCAAGTAAAAAGCACTTATAGTAATTTTTACCCCTGTTATAAGGAATATAAATATTGTTCATATTCCTTGGATCATAAACAAAATCAACGGATTTCTTCTCCGGATTGATAAACCATTGTTCCTCCATTGCTTTTTCACAACTATAAAACATTCTTTTATACTTAATTCCTTCTCGTGAAATGGAAGCCTTTGCTTTTGGTAGAATATTCAGCCTGACAATATCCCTTTCACGCTTAATAAAGCCACATGGTCTATTTTTCAAACCCCATTTCCATATTTCAACAGGTATTGCAGGTATCTCATCTGCAAGCAAACCTCTTTCTCTAGGGTATTTATCCAAAACCTTTTTATTATGTCTTATTACCTGATAAATAATTATTGCTGTAAATTCTTTCAAATTCAAGGTAGCACGCAATCTATAATCAGCATCACCCCTTACTCTGTATTCTTTTTGAATAGCTCCAGGCGTAGTGTGTTTGATTTTCTCATTTGTTGTCCTGAAGTATCTTTCAACAATGCCTTTCAAATCACCCCTATATGGAGCTGTATTTTCAATCTTTACATTGAGATTATTTATAAGATTTTCGACATTGTAACCTTCAAATTCTCCTCTGTCGGCAATAATGGTTTCCGGCAAATAGCTTTGCGGCCAGTCATCTTCTGTTATTTCTATACCATAAGCTTTACAGAATTCTACTTTATCTTCAACAACATTATCCAGAGCCATCATAGCACCGAGCCATGACGGACCTTCAAGTCCCACATAAATACCTACTACTAATCTTGAATAAACGTCTATAACCGCATATACAATCGGTCTTCCAATAATTTTATCAGGATTAATTACACTAATCAGATATACATCTGCAGGAGTTGCATCTATCTGGTAACGTGAACCGGGGCCAAATGTCTCCATTGTTGAATTACCAAGCAATTCACGATATTTCAGCAAAAATTCACGTTCACTGTTTCTGGATGTATAGTCTTTTTTGAAGTCCTGTTCTTTTCTGAACCAATAATAGAACTGATTAAAAGTAGGAAACCTATCCTTACTCCAAATAACAATTTCTTCTTTTCCATTTCTGAAATATTTATCTGAAAAGAATCTCTCAAGCATTGCTCTATACGTCTCTATAACCGATTTTTTCTGTTTCTTTCTGTAAAAAAGATCAACTGACATTCTTATCTGTGATTTTATTTCTTCAGTAACATTAACCCCTTCCGGTACTTCTCCAAAATATGAAGGCTTTTTCGGTCTTCCTCTTTTAATCCCGTTTTCACCTTTTTCTTGACCTTTAGCTGCTGTGTTAGAATAATCGAGTAATAATGCATTTTTGTTCATACCTCTTTGCCAAAATCTTGATATTATCCTGATTATTTTCTTTTCGTATGTATTGAATTTATCAGCAGCCTCTTTTATGCACTTCGCTCTTTTATCTTTGAACAAAACATCTTTACTCTGTGTATTCCATAGGAAATTAACAATTTCCCAATTTGCATCTCTTATTTGTTTATATTTGTGTGGTATATCATTTTCATCAATAACTATAGCGAACGGGTCGGATATTTCAGTAAAATCACCAATTTCAATCTCTGCTATAAGCTTACTTACAATCTTACCTTTAGGCAGAGGGCATTCACCTTCAAGGTTAACATAGTAACAGTAAGTATTATCTTCGTTTAGCCAAATAATTCTTATCAGTTTTTGATTGTTATCTTCATTTGAATAAGCTTGCTGCAATACCATATTAACATGAACATCTCTCATACACTCTCAACTCCTCGCATAGTAACATCAGTATTCCTTGAAGAAATAGCCATAGTTGAATCTATATTAAGCTTCTTAAACATATCTATTCCAATCTGCTTTGTTATTACCAGATGTTTAAACAGCGAAATTGAAGTTCCTGGTATCAGCATCATCCTGTCATCAAAATCATTGGCAACTTCTCTGACGCTAATTTCCTGTCCTATAAGCATAGTTTTGAATGTATTTATAAGCTTTTTAATATGCCCGGATGATAAATTCTCAAAGTAACTGATGTCTTCAAGTTTCCAAAAAGACCTCACATTACCTATATTAGAGGCAAATGTATCATCAATTTCATTATCAGTTACAATCCCCCAATCAATCCCTTTTATATGCCAGTATCGTCTTTCTATCTCAAATTTTTCAATCTGTCTGTAATCATCAAGTTCTTCTGGACTTTTCAGAGTGCGGGCTAATTGCAAAATCTGACCATTTTTTTCAATTGTAATAAGAAAATCCGTAGTCATTATTATGTTTTCACCGGTAAATGGATCTTTCGGATGTTCAATTCCAAGTTCATCTGCAATAGCCATTGTCTGCTCAAGAGTAAAGAGAGGGTATTGTTCACGAATATCCTTAACGCAATCAGCAAATTCAAGAATGTACAGATACTTTTTCTCCTTATCCGAAAAAACATCATGCTGCCTGTCTATTTTTATTCCATGTAGCCTCGTAGCTCTCCCTTTTGACGGAACATCCTGATTTGTCAGCCAAGGTTTATAATCTTTTCCTATACCTTGTCCATATCCTTCTTTTATCCATTTTGCATAAAGATCAAGTCTACTCTCACGTTTCCTTTTAGCCATAGAAAAATCATCCTCTCTATGGCTAAGTATACCATAAAAAGGATGATTTTATACAAACTGTATTTAAATATTCCAATCTGAATTTTAATTTTCCAAACTGTTTTCAAAAATTCCAATCTGTTTTATAAAACTACACATACCTATTCATTTTTAATTTGAATGCGGTATACATCTTTTTTATTCAGTACACAACTTTATTATTTAGTACACGACTTTATTAAACTGGGACAACAACTACTACAAAAACCTTCCCCCTACTCCACCGTCACACTCTTAGCCAAATTCCTCGGCTTATCAACATCACATCCCTTTTCAAGTGCCATGTAATAGGCGAAAAGCTGCAATGGTGTTACTGCTGAGATTGGGGCTACTAATGAGTCCACATCAGGTATTGTTAAAACCATGTCAGCAGTTTTTTCGAGTTCTTCTTTGTGCCTTTCTTGGGTTATTGCAAGCACAACTGCGCCTCTTGCCTTAACTTCTCTTATGTTGCTTACCATCTTATCAAACAAGTTGTCTTGAGTCATTGGGCATACTACTAAAGTGCCTTTTTCTATTAATGCTATTGTTCCGTGTTTTAATTCGCCGCCAGCATAAGCCTCCGAGTGAATGTAGGAAATTTCCTTCAGCTTCAGTGAGCCTTCCATTGACAGTGCGTAGTCAAGGCTTCTGCCTATAAAGAAAATACTTTTAGCGTTATAATGACTATGCGCAAATTTCTGAATGTTTTCCTTGTCTTTAAGTATTTCTTCTATTCCTGCTGGAATTTCCTTAAGAGAATCTAGCACTTTGTCTGCTTCTTCCTTGCTAATTGTTCCCTTTTTGAGTCCAAGGTCTAGTGCCACCAAGTATAATGCAGTAAGCTGAGTGTTATATGCTTTTGTTGATGCAACAGCGATTTCAGGGCCAGCCCATGTATAGAGCACGTCATCAGAGCTTCGCGCAATTGAGCTACCGACAACGTTAACAATTGAAAGTATTCTAGAGCCTTTATTTTTCGCCTCTCTAAGAGCAAACAAAGTATCCAGAGTTTCACCCGACTGGCTTATTATAATTGTCAAATCCTTGTCAGTAATTAACGGATCACGATATCTGAATTCAGATGCAACATCCACCTCAACAGGTATTCTGCAAAGCTTTTCAATAATATATTTACCAACAACACCAGCGTGGTAAGCTGTTCCACAAGCCACAATATATATTTTTTCCAGCTTATCAATATCTTCTTTAGTTATATTAATATTATCAAGTTCCAGCTCACCATTTTTTATTCTAGGACTGAAAGTATCTCTAATAACCTTTGGCTCCTCATACATTTCCTTCATCATGAAATGCTCATATCCGCCTTTTTCAGCCGCTTCAACATCCCAATTTACTTTGAATATCTCTTTATTAACTGGAGCTCCGAGGCTATTATAAACCTTTACGCTGTTTTTAGTTAGTACAGCCACTTCTTTATCCTCTAGAATATAGATGTCTCTAGTATATTCCAGAATTGCAGGAATATCTGATGCAATAAAGTTTTCATCCTTGCCTAATCCAATTACTAGAGGACTGTCCTTTCTTGCACATACAAACTTATCTTTGTCGTCCTTGCACAAAACGCCTAGAGCATAAGAACCCTCTATCTCATCAATCACCTTCATTACAGCATCCAGAAGGTCACCCTTATAGTAATACTCAACCAAATGCGCAATTACTTCTGTATCTGTATCAGATTTAAAGTTATATCCATTTCCAACTAAGAACTCCTTCAGTTGAATATAATTTTCAATTATTCCATTATGAACAACAGCAATCTCACCGGATTGGCTGATGTGAGGATGAGAATTAACATCATTTGGCTCACCATGTGTAGCCCATCTGGTATGCCCAATTCCCATAGCTCCTTCCAGCTTTTCAGCTTTCAATTTTTCTTCTAGCACTGAAAGTCTGCCTTTACATTTTTCAACTCTTAGCTTTCCTTCTTCATAAACTGCGACACCTGCTGAGTCATAACCTCTGTATTCCAGCTTTGAAAGACCATTTAAAAGTACAGGTATTGCTTTTCTATTTCCTATATATCCAACTATTCCACACATAATTAAAATTCTCCTTAATGATAAATATTTTAGTACGTTTAATTTTTATTTATTTTCAATATTAAAGTCCTTTACCTTGATTAACCAAAAGGCGGCATAGTACACCCAATTAAAATTCATAGCTAAAAAATTGATTAACACTATTTACATATTATTGTTTAGTTTTTAGTTGTTCAATTGACAATTTTTAAAATGTATTTTCAATTGTTTTATTTTTGACGATTGTAAATAAAATTTCTCAGATAAAGGTTATTAGTTTAAAATATTATATTCAACTTAATATGCATTAATTCTAATATCTAGCACTGTTAATTACTAAAACATTTATGCTGCATAACACTGTTAAATATTAAATTGCTGTTAATTGTTAAAACATTTATGCTACATAACAATGACTAATACTAAAATGCCGGTAACTACTAAAACATTTATAAGTACTAAATGCCGATAACATTATACATAAACCAACATTACAGATTTCATGATTTACAGAAAGCTGCAAAACCACTTACATTCATGGCTATGTGCAATGCAAACACACTTATAATAGCCACTACATAAGGCGTTTTAATAATATTTTATCTGAGATTATTATATTTGTTAGATAAACAGAGTTCTTAGATTTTAAGAGCATTTCCCCTATAAACCTTAGAATCGCTATCCAGAACCATAGTGTCCATTTACCCCGCACTTGTATAAGCACAGACAATAGCACTAAGCATTAGATAAAAAAGATATGATACAGGATTAGTTACATGAAACTAGTTTGTTTTGCAGTTGCCTGCAGTTTTTACTTTGTTTCTATCGATTGTAACAACCGGAAGGTATCCGCCGAATATTTCGATACGACACAATGTTTTAGTGTCTGCCTTCTCCTCGTCAACAGATAAATTATCTGTCCAGGCGCTTTTGTATTTTTCAAGTAACCCTGTTTTGTTCCACCCCCCTACAATTAATTCTATGCTCAATTAAAAAATTCTATTCAATTTATGATACGTAAATATAGTGAATTTGTCAACAAAATAATATCGCATATATGCTTTCACTTAGGTGTACTTTTCCGAATATCATTAATAAAACAGGTTTTTTACTGTAAGAATAAAATTTTAACATTGATAGTGATTTACTGACCATAAAACTAATAATAACAGCATAGAAAACAATCAGTATTCTCATGCCATTAAACTCAAATTTACCCAATAAGACAGTGAGAAGTGTTGGGATAAAAAAGCATAAAAATATAAATATATCTTTCAATATAATTTTGGTCTTACTGCAGTATCCAAGTATATACATAATGTGTCCGATGCCACAGCTGGCCACACCAAAAACAAATAAGCTTCCCTTAGTATTATCGAGAGCTAAAAAAACATCACCGCCTAAAAAAAACAGAAGCCCTGTTAACATTAATGCAAAAAATTTGGTATTGAAATAGTGTTACTTTTTACTATAACTATTTTATTATAACAATAATCTACACAATTTACCAGTTCAAATTAAAAAAAGGTATAAGCCCATCTGGAGTTTTTCCATTTGAAGCTTATACTTTTTGTATTAAAAAATGTCTTTGGTATATTTTAAATGCCAAATAGTATTAGAAATCATTTTGCGCTATATTCTTAAGCCAATCTTCCCTTACCCCAACCTGCCCTCAATAACTCTAACCAGCTCTTTTGCACGTCTTGTTATAACTTCCTTGTCCTTGCCCTCTATCATAACTCTAACTAATGGCTCAGTTCCTGAAGGTCTTATCAGAACCCTTCCTTCACCATTAAATTCATCTTCAAGCTCTTTACACATTTTCTTTATTACTTCATCATCAAGATAATTATTTTTCTTCTCATTAGCTACTTTTGCATTTATCAGTACCTGTGGCAATACCTGTACAACACTTGCAAGGTCTGAAAGCTTCTTTCCTGATTCCTTTAGAACCTTTAATAGTTGAATACCTGTTACAAGTCCATCACCTGTAGTGTTGTGCTCAAGGAATATTACATGACCTGACTGTTCTCCGCCAAGCATATAGCCTTTATTCAACATTTCCTCAAGAACATATCTGTCTCCAACCTTTGTTTTTTCAATAACAAGTCCGTTATTCTTTGCCATTATATCAAGCCCCATATTACTCATTACTGTTGCAACAATTGTATTATGAGGCAACATTCCCTTAGACTTCAAATGCAAGCCTATTATAGCCAATATCTGATCACCATCAACAATATTTCCATTTTCATCAACAGCAAGAACTCTGTCTGCATCTCCATCAAAGGCAAGACCAACATCAGAGTTTGTTTCCTTCACAAATGCTTGAAGCTCCTGCATATGAGTCGAACCACACTTGCTATTTATATTTGTTCCATCAGGCTCATTATTGATTACACTTACTTCTGCTTTTAAATCATACAGTGCCATTGGGGCAGTCTGAAATGAAGCACCATTTGCACAGTCTATTGCAACCTTTATTCCTTCTAAATCACCGGAAATTGTACTCTTTGCGAAATTAACATAATCCTCAACAGCAGATTCTTTATATTCTTTGAAGCCAACATTGTGACCAGTTGGTTTGGGTAGCTCTTCTCCGCCATTTGAAATAATATCCTCAATCTTATCTTCTATTGCATCCGGCAATTTATATCCGTTTGCGTTGAAAAACTTAATGCCATTAAATTCAAAAGAATTGTGAGAAGCTGATATAACAACACCAGCATCAGCATCATATTGTCTTGTAAGTAAAGCTATTGCAGGTGTTGGAATAACGCCCAAACTAATAGCCCTTGCACCTACTGAGCAAATTCCTGATATAAGTGCAGCTTCAAGCATATCTCCTGATATTCTAGTGTCCATTCCTACCAATATTTTAGGTGTATGTTTTGTTTCTCCTGTAAGTACATAAGCACCAGCCTGACCCAATTTGTAAGCAAGCTGTGGAGTAAGCTCCAAGTTTGCAACACCTCTAACACCATCAGTTCCAAATAATCTTCCCATTATAACCCTCCTACGTCTATATCTGATATATTATTTATATTTTTCATTTTACAAAATAATTAAACTTTCTGTGACAAACACTACTATGAATCATAGCAGATTTTACACATAGTTTCTGCAATAAACAAGTTACTTACCCAAACTTGCAAAAACCACTTGTGGTTTTTGGGGCTTGAAAATGCACCATGTTTACATAAACGCATTTTTCAAGCTGGTATAGCAAATGTCTTAATAATCTGCTGAGCTATTTTTATTCCATCAACTGCTGCACTTACTATTCCTCCAGCGTAACCAGCTCCCTCTCCAGCAGGGTATAAGCCTGCAACACCTATACATTCAAAAACCTCATTTCGAGGAATTCTAACAGGCGACGAAGTTCTGGTTTCAACGCCTGTCAGCAGGGCATCCTTCATTCCGAAGCCTTTTATCTTTCTATCAAAATATGCCATAGATTCCTTCATGCTGTCTGTAACGTATTTCGGCAAGCATTCATTGATGTCGGCACATCGCGTTTCTCCTGTATAACTAGGCTTTACGCTTCCAATCTTTCCAACTCTATTCAGAGTAAAATCCTCTAATCTTTGAATAGGAGCGCTATTATTGCTACCACCAACTTTATAAGCCAATCTTTCCCAATTTCTTTGAAACTCAATTCCTCCTAACGGATGTGAAGTAGCAAAGTCAAACGGTCCTACTGAAACCACAAGAGCACTGTTTGCATTTTCTCTATCCCTCTTGTATTCACTCATTCCATTAGTAACTATTGAATTTTGCTCTGATGCAGATGCTACAACTATACCTCCAGGGCACATACAAAAAGAATAAGCAGTGCGTTCCTTTTGCTTGTGAAACAGTTGATAATCTGCAGCTCCAAGTGCAGAATGCCCGCTAGCTTCACCGTACTGTGCAGTATTTATAAGGCTTTGAGGGTGCTCAATTCTTACACCAATAGAAAAAGGCTTTTGTTCAAATGGCACACCTTTGTTGTACAGCATCTCAAATGTATCTCTGGCACTATGACCAATGGCCATTACAACGACATTTGTATCTATATTTGAATGTGTATCAGTTAAAACTCCACATACTTTTCCATCTCGAATGTTGATATCAATAGCTTTTGTATTAAATAAAACAGTTCCACCAAGCCTTTCAATCTCCATTCTCATATTAGCGACAACACTTTTAAGTATGTCAGTTCCAATATGAGGTTTGGCCTTATATAGAATTTCATCAGGAGCACCGAATTTATGGTACTCTTGTAAAACTTTATCACACCTTGGATCATTTATTCTAGTAGTAAGCTTGCCATCAGAAAAAGTTCCAGCTCCACCCTCACCAAACTGAACATTTGTATCAGTATCTAGCTCTCCTTCTTTCCAGTAACGCTCAACCTTCTTTGTTCTCTCTTCTACATTGCTGCCTCGCTCAATAATTATAGGTTTATAGCCATACTGCGCTAGAATTAGTCCACAAAAAATTCCCGATGGACCAGTACCAATTATCAATGGTCTTCCGGAAATATTCTTGCTGCCAGGCATCAAAGCTTCCTCTTTCGGCTGTTCTAGAATTCTAATGTCAGAATTATCGGGTATACGAATACCGTCCATTACTTCACAAGAAATTGAATAAACAAGACGAATGCCAGGCTTTTTTCTGGCATCCACTGATTGTTTTACTATTTTTATATTTTTAATGCTATCGAGTTTAATCTTTAGCTTTTGAGCAGCTTGTTTTTCTAACTCTTTTTGTCCATCATCTAGACCTAATATTATATTTGATAATAGAAGCTTCATTTACTCCGCCTTTGTTATTTTAACCGGAACCATTACATCATCAACTTGAGTAGCACCATTAGGCAATATTACTGCAAGTTTAACATTGTATATTCCTTCTTCTAATTTTAAATCCCCTATGTCAATACTTGGAATTAAATCCGCAACTTTTACTTTACCTAAATCTTCCTTTTTACCTTTTAACTCAATTGTAACAGGCTCTGTTATTTCATAATTAAAAGTACTATTAGCCGGCTTTCCAACCATTATTATATTATTAGGAGAAATCACAAAAGACTGTTTTATTAATGGTATCATTTCAACCTTTACACTCACCTCACGTGATGAGCCCTCAACCTTAACGCCTTCAGGCAATTGCAAAAAAACCTGCTTCGTAAAGGTTTGAGTTGCATTTTCTATGCTTATAGGAACAGTTGATACATCATTAACCTGAGACAAAGTGTCTGCTTTACCATCAACTTCAGTTAACAATACACTATCTGGTTTAACAGTATTTGAGCCTTCCACATAATCTTTATCTGGTGTACCTTCTGTTATTGGAATAACAGGCACTCTCTTTCCCACCTCAATACTTACAGTAACATTAAGGTTTTTGCTTAGCTGAGGCATTTCCTCACCGTTTTTGTCAAATACCTTACATTTCTTCTGAATTTGCAAATCTCTATTTAATCCTGAAACATCTATATATGTTTTAACTGAACCTACATTAGCAATAACGGAGTCTACTGCTTCAATTTTTACGGTATCTGGACTGGCAGTCTTAGATATTATCTCATATCCGCTTGCCAATTGACCATTTGTCTCAACTTGAACAATAAATGGATTCTCCTCTATTTTACCTAAATCTAATGTTACATCTTTTGGCTTTAAATCTATGCTATTTTCACTAAGATTCTCTGTCCCCATATAATTTGGAGTATTTAAAGGAATTACCCTGTCTTCCACGTTCTTCACCTTTGATAAATCAAGAACGACCTCGAAATCGGTATTCTTAATGGCATTAAGGACATCAGCTCTTTCTCGTACAGAAACTGTAGTATACTTTGAAAAAGTATTAGTATTTAAAACTAAACCCTTTGCTTTTAAACTTTCTTCATTAATTATGCTTATAGGAACATTATAATAACCTGTCTTAACAGGGTTTACACCAAACCAAAGCAATACTGCAAAGACTATTGAAAGTATTTTATATGTTAAATCTTTTTTCAAATATTCTTTCACTTTGATTTCCCCTTCCAAAGAGATAACTTTTTATTTACTGACTTTTTCTCAAGTAAATTTTTATTTAAAGCTTTTCTCAGCGTATCTGGCGTAAGATTTCTGGATAAACCGCCATTAAGTGCATAAGATATTTTTCCCGTCTCCTCAGACACTACCACAGAAATGCAATCTGATACCTCTGTAATTCCAAGTGCAGCTCTATGCCTAGTACCAAGCTCTTTACTCAAATTTGGGTTATCAGTAAGAGGCAAAAAGCAAGCAGCAGATTTCAACTTGTTATCCCTTATTATTAATGCACCATCATGTAGTGGTGTTTTTGGTGTAAAGATGTTCATAATTAATTCTGCGCTAATACTTGAATCAAGCCTAGTACCAGTATTTATAATCTCTCCTAGCTTTGTCTCTCTTTCTACAACAATAAGTGCACCTGTCTTTGTCTTTGAGAGTTCTGTTGCTGATTTAACAATTTCTTCTATTGTATAAGTGGTATGTATAACATCAGCACTTTCTTCGAAGTTAAAAAAGTCCCTTATATTGCTACTTCTTCCTAACTGCTCAAGACCTCTTCTAAGCTCTGGCTGGAACAGTACAACTACTGCAAATCCAGCCAATTCAATTGTCTTGTTAAGGATAAAAGCTAATGTTCTAAGCTGTAGCCAATCACTAAGCATAGCAAAAATAACTATTACAACTATACCTTTAACTAGTTGCCACGCTCTTGTCTCTTTTCCAAGCTGTATAAGCTTAAAAATAATATAAGAAACAATGCTTATATCAACAATTGATTTTAGCATTTCGAGAGGATCATTAATAGGAATGTATACTGATATAAAATTTATTATATTTTGGAAGTTCTCAACTAATGCATCCAACAAAAAATTCACACCCTTGCTCTAATGAAGGTAACATAATACTATAAAGTAATTTTAATATAAAACCAATATATATTAAATGGGTAAAAATAACTAATTTTAATTATACAATAGAATTATTTTTGTACTATTAATCATTCTCAATGTAAAAACAAAATACCCCTTTAATATAAGTTTCTCAGTTTAATTCCAAAATAGTGAAAGTCCCACTGATCCTAATGTTGTAATTATAAGTACAGCAGCTAATATTATTGCAACATATTTCATCCATTTTTTATGCATTTTTATCTACCCCTATTCTAATTATTTAATAAAAATTTATTATAAGTCTTTGAGCCAAGCACTCACATCACCATCACTTGGCATTCTCCAGTCACCTCTCGGTGAAAGACTAATAGAACCAACCTTCGGTCCATCTGGTAAGCATGAACGCTTAAACTGCTGACTAAAAAATCTCTTCAAAAATGCTTTTAGCCATTTTTCAATAATCTCAGCTGAATATTTTCCTTCAAAAGCTTGTTTTGCCATTGCAAATATTTTTGAAGGCTGTGCTCCATACTTTACAAAATGGTATAAAAAGAAATCGTGTAACTCATACGGTCCAACAATGTCTTCTGTTTTTTGCTTTATCTTGCCTTCGTCATCAGTAGGCAACAATTCAGGGCTTATAGGTGTATCTATAATACTTAACAGCACCTTACTTGTTTCATCTTGAAACACATAGTCTGCAGCCCATTGAACCAAATATTTTACAAGTGTTTTTGGCACTCCAGAATTAACTGCATACATTGACATGTGATCTCCATTGTAGGTACACCATCCAAGTGCAAGCTCTGAAAGGTCTCCTGTACCAATAACTAGTCCACCTATTTTATTAGCAATATCCATCAGAATTTGAGTTCTCTCTCTAGCTTGAACATTCTCATAAGTTACATCATAGATAGCAGGATCATGTCCAATATCCTCAAAATGCTTCATACAAGCTTCTTTAATATCTATCTGGTATGTTGTGACATTCATTAATTTCATCAATTCAAGCGAATTGTTTAATGTATTATCAGAAGTACCAAAACCAGGCATAGTTATTGCATGAATATTTTTTCTATCTAGACCTAACCTATCATAAGCCTTTACAATAACTAATAAAGCCAGTGTAGAATCAAGTCCTCCAGAAATTCCTATTACACATTTATCTATTCCAGTATGCTTCAGTCTCTTTACAAGTCCTGATGTCTGAATACTAAATATTTCATTACAACGCTTGTTTCTTAAACTGAGGTCTGAAGGAACAAAAGGCTGTGCATCAATACGCCTCTGAATTCTATCAGCTTTTTGCTCTTTTAAACTATATACGACTTTTCTGAACTCAAAGTCTGTTGTCCTTTGTGTAAATGAAGAATTTTTTAATCTTTCGCTTACCATTCTCTCTATATCAACATCACTAATAATCAATTGTTCATCAAATAAAAATCTTTCTGATTCGGCAAGTAGTCCTCCATACTCACATATCAAGGCATGTCCTCCAAATACCAAATCGGTAGTTGATTCATTGGGGCCTGATGATGTATATACATATGCAGCAGCACATTTCGCTGATTGCATTCTTATGATACTTTCTCTGTATTCATGCTTACCAACAATTTCATTGCTAGCAGAAAGATTAAATAATAATGTAGCACCATTCAGCGCTTGGTAACTGCTTGGTGGTATTGCTGTCCAAAGATCTTCACAAATCTCTATTCCAAAACATAAGCCATTAATATTCTCTGCTTCGAATAATAAGTCCGTTCCAAAAGGTATTGTTTGACCCAGTAACTTAATAGTTTCATTTTGCTTGTCTATTCCTGAACAAAACCATCTTGCCTCATAAAATTCACTGTAATTGGGTATAAAACTCTTTGGAACCACTCCAAGAATTTGTCCAGCTTTAACAACAACAGCGCAATTGTACAATCTGCTGTTTACCAACAATGGCATACCAATTATTATAATACATTCTAATGTCTGTGTTCTCTCAAGGATTGTTCTTAAGCTATTTTGTGCATCATTTTGTAGTGTTCTTTGTAAAAAAAGATCTCCACAAGTATATGATGTTATTGCCAACTCTGGAAACACAACAAACTGTGCACCTTTATTTGTAGCTTGCTCAGCAATTTTAATAATCTCTTGTGTATTATAGTCACAGTTTGCAACCTTTAATTTTGGTATCGCTGCTGCAACTCTTATAAATCCAAAATTCATTTAATTCACCTAATGTATTTAATTTAGTAATTATATCAAAATAATATTAAAATGAAATCGTACACACTATATTTGTTCAAACAGTATAATCCATAACTGCTTATTCAATTTATATTTATACTCGTCATTCTAAATATTTTTTATAAATTTGCTTCAATTTAGTGTATCACATTTATGTTTTTGTTGTATATAGAAAATTATCCTTACACTTCATTTTTAATGTTATAGCGCCCTCTAGATTTACTATATTTGTCAATGTAATATTTTTTGTTTTTTGCAATTTCATTTAGAACATAAACCAACTTGTCAATTTCAGAAAAATCATTATACAAACCAAAGCTCACTCTTACAATCCCGGGAAATAATGAATCAGGATTACTCATCAATTCCTCCATATCCTTTGCTGAATAGCCAAGCAAACTCTCGCAATAAGGATGTGAGCAAAAGTAGCCATTTCTCACAGCAATTCCAGCCTCATAAGATAATATGGCTGACATCAACGAATGATGCACTCCCTCTATATTAAAAGGTATTACTCCAATTGTTTCTTGCTTATCTGGATTATTGTAAAACTTAATATCAGGTACCCTTTGCATTTTACTATAAGCATAATTAAGGAGGCTCTTTTCCAGAGAATAAGCATCGTCCATTCCTATTTTTGACAGAGTTTTTATTGCCGATACCAATGCCACTGTTCCGATTAGATTTGGTGAGCCAGCTTCATTTTTTTGAGGAGGCTCTTCCCACCAAATACGCTGATGGGTAACAAGTTTTATTATGCTTCCGCCCTCACTATATGGCAAACAAGCTTCAAAAGTGCTCTTTGGTCCGATTAATACTCCGCAGCCATAGGGTGCATACATTTTATGAGCTGAAAATGATAGATAGTCAATGTGCTCATCACTTCCAAATTCCTGCATATCAACAGCAACATGGGGTACTAGCTGTGCTCCATCAATATGAATTCTAGCTCCGCATTTATGCGCCATTTCTGCCATTCTATGTATGTCATTAATATATCCCGTAACATTTGATGCACCTGCTACTGTAACCAGCTTCACTCTATCCTTATATTTTTTCAGTTTAGCTTCAAAGTCTTCTAGTGATAGCCTTCCAAATTCGTCTATTTCCACATAGTCAACTGTGAACCTTTCCCTCCACGGCAAATCATTTGCAGCATGTTCCATCCAAGTAGATAATACAACATCTCTGCCATCCTTTTCTTGGCTCAGTAGAAATGCCAACATATTTATTGAGTCAGTGGTATTCTTTGTATAAATTACCACATCTTCTTTACTGTCCGCTTTTACAAAGCTTTTAACAATTTCTCTTCCAGCCTCATAAACCTCAGTTGATAACATGGATTTATAGCCCCGTCCTCTATGTATTGAAGAATACCATGGCAAAAATTCTCTAACTTCCATTTCTACAGAGTTGAATGGTGGCGTTGTCGCGGCATTATCAAAATTGATTGCAGTTGTATATGTACCATTATCAAGGGGAACTTTTGTGTTGATGCCTACTACCATGTTTCTGTATTTGTTTGTTTTTCCTATGTTTTGATTGCTGTTCCTATTATTTTGATTGATATTGCCACTACTTCCATTAACAAAACTATTAAACTGATTTATATTTTTCCCCAATTGATTAGGGTTGTTGAACTGATAGCCTGAAAAATTGTTATGCATACTAACCTCCACACCTAAAACACGCCATAGTAACATTATATTGGGGAGATAGTTAAACGGTTACAGTTAGAATTGAGTTTTTGCAGGAATTATTACTTAAATTTTAACTTTCAAAGGCACTAACGTTAGAAATCTATATTAAAATTTTTGACAGCTTATTTTTTAATGATATTACCCACTTCACTCTTAGCTGATTTATAGATGGGTGTCAATTTCCCATATAACACATATCTTGCATTGTTAAATTCATAAGAGCAGGTACACAAGGTAATAATTCGATCGTCCCCTTTTACTAAGGTGTTAGATTCAAAAGTTGATTTTTTTCTTAGCAAATCAATATACCTTTCAAAATCATGATCATCGTTAAAATTGGTTCTGACAGAATCATAATTACCATCAGCAACAATTCCTGCAAACATTTTTTGTTAAATTTATGCATAAAAGAGCTTCTTTTATTCCTGAAGACGAAAACAAACATCTCATTAATAAAATCAGCTCTTATAATTTGTATCCATTTACTGTAAATAAACTCTTGTCTCAGTTCAAAGTGGTATATGTATCAATGGAATACTCATACGATACATATACTAGTATGAAATTAGTATTCATAATACAAAATTTGTTTCTACTTCTTCAAACCTTCCAACCTCTCAACAACCTTGTCGTACATGTCTTGATATTTTTCTCTTTTTGCTTTTTCCTCTTCAATAACACTAGCTGGAGCTTTTGAAACAAAGCCTTCATTGCTAAGCTTTCCATTAACTCTCTTCAGCTCGCCTTCAAGGTTTTTCATTTCTTTCGTCAATCTCTCGATTTCCTTTTCAAAATCAATCAGCTCATCAAGCGGAATAAATATTTCAACTCCAGCTATAACAGTTCCTACAGCATCTGCAGGGATACCTTCTTTATCAGATTGTACCACTACTTCTGAAGCACCTGCTAATCTCTGGAAGAAAGCTTCACCTTCTGCTAATGTTTCCTTTTCGTCTGCTCCTGCTACTACAAATATCATCTTTGCACGTTTTGCAGGTGGAACATTCATTTCAGCACGAATATTTCTAATATTTCTTATAGCATCCATAATAGTTTTCATTTTCGCTTCATCAGCAGTAAAGTTTAGCTCATTGCTGTACTCAGGCCAATCTGAAATCATTATGCTTTTACCATCATTTATCAAGTGAGTGTAAATCTCCTCTGTTACAAATGGCATATATGGGTGAAGCAGCTTCATAGCATTTCCTAGAACAAAGTTAAGAACATACTGCGCTTCTAGTCTTCCTTCACTTTCTCTATCGTAGAGTCTAGGTTTAACCATCTCAATGTACCAATCACAGAATTCTTCCCATATGAAGTCATATACCTTTTGCAGACCCAAACCTAGCTCAAATTTATCAATATTTTCAGTAACCTCTTTAGTTACAGTATTAATTCTTGACATAATCCATTTGTCAGCAATGGTAAATTTATTCTTGTCAACTTTGCTGAAATCTAGATCTTCATCAAAATTCATCAAAACGAATCTTGAGGCATTCCAAACCTTGTTTGCAAAGTTTCTTGCAGCTTCAACCTTTTCAGGTGAAAATCTCAAATCATTTCCAGGTGAATTTCCTATTACTAAAGCAAATCTCAAGGCATCAGTACCATACTGAGCTATAACTTCAAGGGGATCTATACCATTTCCCAGTGATTTACTCATCTTTCTACCTTGTGAATCTCTTACAATACCATGAATAAATACAAATTTGAACGGTGTTTCCTTCATGTGCTCAACACCTGAGAATATCATTCTTGCTACCCAGAAGAATATAATGTCATATCCAGTTACTAAAACATCTGTAGGATAGTAATATTCCAAATCCTCTGTCTTTTCAGGCCAGCCCAATGTTGAGAATGGCCATAGTGCTGAACTAAACCATGTATCAAGTGTATCAGGATCTTGCTCAAGCTTAGTGCTTCCACACTTAGAACACTTATCAGGTGCATCTCCTTGAACCATAACTTGACCACATTCTTGACAATAATAAGCAGGAATTCTGTGTCCCCACCAAAGCTGTCTTGAAATACACCAATCCTGAATATTTTCCATCCAGTTATAGTATATCTTTGAGAATCTATCAGGAACAAACTTAGTTGCTCCACTTCTAACAGCTTCTATTGCAGGCTCTGCCAATGGCTTCATACGAACATACCATTGCTTGGAAATGAATGGTTCAACAACGGTTCTGCATCTCTGGCAAGTACCAACATTATGAGAATGATTTTCAATCTTAACAAGTAAACCAAGCTTTTCTAAATCCTCTACCATTTTCTTTCTAGCCTCATATCTGTCAAGACCTTTGTACTGTCCTGCATTATCATTCATTATTGCATTGTCGTCCATGATTCTTACTACAGGTAAATCATGTCTTAAACCAACCTCAAAGTCATTTGGGTCATGTGCTGGTGTAATTTTAACGCAGCCTGTTCCAAATTCCTTATCAACATAGGAGTCTGCAATCACAGGAATTTCCTTGTTTACAAGTGGAAGAATAAGAGTCTTTCCAACCAAATGAGTATATCTCTCATCCTCTGGGTTTACTGCAACAGCTGTATCTCCCAATAGTGTTTCAGGACGTGTTGTAGCTATTATTACAAACTCGTCGCTGTTCTTTACAGGGTATTTAATATGCCAGAAATGTCCTGCTTGTTCCTCATACTCAACCTCAATATCAGAAATTGAAGTATTACATTTAGGACACCAGTTTGTTATTCTTTCACCTTTGTAAATAAGTCCTTTGTCATAAAGCTTTAGAAACACTTCTTGAACTGCCTTTGACAAGCCTTCATCCATTGTAAAGCGCTCACGTTCCCAATCGCAGGAGCTACCTAGTTTTTTAAGCTGTTCTACAATTCTACCGCCATAAACCTTTCTCCATTCCCATGCTCTTTCAAGGAATTTTTCACGACCTATCATATCCTTTGTAATGCCTTCTTTTGCCATAGCATCAACAATCTTTGCTTCAGTTGCAATGCTGGCATGATCTGTTCCGGGAAGCCACAATGCACTATAGCCCTGCATTCTCTTTGTTCTTGTAAGAATATCTTGCAATGTGTTATCTAAGGCATGACCCATGTGGAGCTGCCCAGTGATGTTTGGCGGCGGCATCACAATTGTGTAAGGTTTTTTATTTTTATCTGGAACCGCATGGAAGTATCCCTCATCCATCCATTTTTTGTAAAGTCTATCCTCAACTTGACTAGGATCATACTGTTTCGCAATGTTTTGTTGTTCGTCCATAATCTTACCCTCCAATTATTTTATAACGCCTAGATTTAAAATGAAATTTTTCGATTGTAGAAAAATTTCATTACATCAGCGGCGTTTCATCGAGGCGGGAGATATTCTCACCGCCTGGAAACCAAAGTAGTACCCGCCACTTATAGAAGTGGTGGACATTTTCTTGCCTCGTTATAATATATAAACTGTATAAAAATTAAGTATTAACCTTATTAGAAATCAATTTCCTTTGGCTCAACTTGTCAGCTTTCCTTGAAATCAATATACTCAGCTTATCAGCCTTATTAAAAATCAATTTCTTTTGACTCAACTTGTCAGCTTTATTAGAAATCATTTTCTTCTGACTCAACTTGTCAATGTAGTTTAATTAAATACTCGTTCTTTTCTGTATACGTGTTGACAAATTTAACCTCTTAAATAACATGTTTATTTTGCGGCTCAATTGGTACACTTCTACAATCTGACATGTTCTTTCTATAACTTTGATGAAACTAGTAATAAAACAAGTCCTGGAATTGTAATAACTAATCCTGTAATTTTAATATTAAATATAGCTTTGTTTAACTTGTAATTTTCTAATTCTTCCTCAGACATTTGATCTGCAAACTTACACACCTGTTTTTCTGTTAATTTAAATTTCTTCACTATCGCTGAAGATGAAATTACTACTGCAAAACCTATAGCCATTATTACCAAAGCAACTATATCAATTGGCTTCATAAAATATATCCATGCTCTTATAAAATCCATTAAAGAACTGACATGGATTTCCCCCTTCCTTTTCAATTCTTAACTATCAAAAAAAAGCTCTCATCCAGAATTTGGACGAAAGCTTATATCGCGGTACCACCAAAATTTCAAAGGTAAACTATATAGAAAAATAAAAATTAGAAAATAATTATCTTCCCATAAAAAATCCACCAATGAATCTCAAACGAATAACGTTCGCAACCCGCCGCAGCCTACTTATATAATGTAATTAGTGTTTAGTATTACTATCCTTATAATGTTCTTAAAACAGTAATACCAGTTAACAACACTCAAAACTTGCTAACATTTAAAACTAGTATTAATGTAACATTCTAAACTAGTAATAATTTATGCTAGTCATACAAATATTTTCAGTGCGGAGCTCCCAAGCTACCTTCAACAGCATCAATATCAGAGCCTTTCACCTTATAGCTCCTCTCTATAGAAAATCAACTGTTTACTCCTCTTGTTCATCACTTTTATATAATATAAAAACAAATACTTAGAAACTATGATATAAAATATGTTGAGCTCTGTCAAGTAGTGACTCTACTAAAATTTATCAACAAATTTATTTGTGTTACTATCTCAGTGTTTTTGTCGTCGCAAACATTCACCATTCATAGCAACTTATGTTTCCTACTAATTGGTGATATAACCTCTTATGCTAGAGTATTATTCAAAACATTTTCAAAAATAAATGTCTTTTTTCTGAGTATTGAGGAATTACTCTGCATAGTTATATGCTTATCTTATTCTTAATCTTCTCGATTAACATCATTTATATTTGCTTCAGTGGAATTTTCTGCAGCAATAATTTTACTCTCAGCATCACTGTTGCCCGCATCATCTGCGATATTATCCTGTATTGAAGCATCTGAAGAATCTGAATTTTTCAATTTAGGCTTTGTACCGCTAAATAGTAATGCAACTGCTATTATCGTTAGTACCCAAGTCGCCTTGTCTTCTACTTCCGCTGATACATTAAAATTTAATTTCATATCTAAAAATCCATATAGTATAAAGAATACTGCTATGCAGATTATTATAATATTCCTGTGCTTACGTTCAAATCTCATTTAATATGTCCCCCGCCCAATATTTCGTACAAAACATTAAGAAAATTTGCATTCCATCTGCTGAAAAAGCTTGGGTTAGGTACCTCCTTTTCTATTTTAAAATATTTTCGGACTTATTCAGTCCTTGTTTTACACCCTTACAGCATTATAATAAATGTTTAACTAAATTAAAGCAATAATTTTTTAGACTACCAAATTTAAAGCAACAATTTTTTTAACAACCAAATTTAAAACAATAATTCTTTAAACCACCAAATCAACCATCCTTTTTAGTAAAACCTTAATCATAGCAGTAACAGGAACCCCTATCAGCATACCTATTATTCCAAAAAACTCTCCTCCAACTAACACAGCAACAATTGTAGTTATAGGATGCAAACCTAACTTCCCTTCAATAATTTTGGGCGAAATAAAAGCATTATCAATTTGCTGTACAATTATAAACACCAATATTGTTAGAAGTGCTTTACTCGGCGAATCTAATAAAGCTATTGCCACTGCGGGAATAGCACCTAAAAAAGGTCCAAAATAAGGTATAATGTTGGCAATACCACCTATTAAACCTAAAGCAAAAGGATACTTTACATGTACAAAGTATAAACCCAATGTCTCTAGTATTCCTACAATACATGCTGTAAGCAATTGTCCTTGAATAAAATGAGATATAATAGCATTAAGCTCCCGACCTATATTAACTAATTCATTTCGCATTCTTTTTGGGGCAATCATAAGTGCTGACCTTTTTATCCCATTTATATCCTTTAAGAAATAGTATGCTATTATCATAGATAGCACTATATTCACAAATATAGTAATTGTTGAAGCAATCACTCCAAGTGATCTCTTCATTGCTTGTTGAGTATATTGCTGTAGTAAAATGGTAGCATTATCTATTTCTCTAAAAATAAGATTTTTAACTTCAGGAGGCCATCTGCTTGTCTTAATTTTTGATATGAATGAGTTGAAAAACTCTTGATATTTATTAGTTATACTAGGTAATGTATTAAATAGTTCCTTTGCATTATTCAATACATAAGGCATAATGTAGATTGAAAAAAAAACCAGCACTAATATTATGAAAGAATAAATAACAATTATTGAAATGCTTCTTTTAATACCTTTTCTTTCAAATTTAATAACCAATGGATATATTACATATGCAATAACAACAGCAATTAACAGAGGATATATTATCTTAAAAATTTCATCGCTAAAGTAGTATACAAATAGAACTACTCCAAAAATCAGTAATGACAATACTATGTAAAATGTGGCTTTTTTAACATCGCTCATAATGTACTCCAAAAATTTTATTTTTAAAGTTTTTAATATCTATAGCTTTAGTTAGGTTAAAGGTCGCTGCAAAGCAAATAGCTGGAAAAAACATAATTAAAACATTAATTTCTACTACTAAATTAATTTGTTTATTCCATGTGTAATTATTTGTTTACAGCGACCTACCCATTTCATTTTTAAAAATTTTTATGGTTCCATTAGCTAGTTCTCTTTTTGCAGATCTTTAATGGTTCATTAACTAGTTTTCTATTTTCTGCTCTTTAATGGTTTCAATAGCTAGTTCTCTTACTTAAGTTCTTTAATATTTTTTCTACATCATTGTTTATTTGAACATATGAACCATATCTTCAAATACATTACCCGATCTGCGTACTATTTTTTTACCTGACTTAATAAGTCTTTTTCTTGTACGTGGATCTACTATTTCAGGATTTGTAAGGACACTGATAGATGCGCCAATCAATCCTCCAATAAGCATTCCTTTAGCAAATTTCATTTTTAATCACCTCCCATTAATTTTCCAGTCGGTTTCTAATACCACCGCCTGTATTCATCATCTCTTCAACAGCTTCATTATCAACTAAAATATTCTCATTGCCTATTTCAATCTTACCAAAAAAAGGAAGTATACTTCTGCCAACTAATAAGTCCTGGACTAAACCGTCAGAAACTTGTACCCCCTCAACCTTTCCAGTCTTGTAATCAAAAAAAATATCCTGAACTATACCTATATCCTCTCCTGAGTGCGTATATATTCTAAAGCCACGCAGTTGCATTCTTTCCAACATTTCAGGAGTTTTTTTTAATTTTCTATATTCAATAAGGTTATCAGGATCGTCTATTATAAGTGCATCATTTCCAAGGCTCAAAACATCACGTAATAAAATAACATTTCCTTTTATATTATGGCTAACCTTTTCTAATATAAACCCCAGAACACCTTTATTATTTCTACAGAAGACAACATCTTTCAGTGTTCCAATCATTATTCCATCTTTTGCAGATATAACAGGTAAACCTAATACATCACTATATTTCCTCATCATTATAGTTCACCACATTTCACTTATCACTTTCATAATATGATTATTATTTGTTTTAGTTATATAAATAATTCAAATTACTAAGAGAAAATATTGGTACTTTTTTCTTCTAAGGAATACTTCACATAAAAAATTTTATTGGTGTGGTATCATTATCAATGGTTTGTTTCAAAACTAAACACTAACACTAACAATTTATGCCAAAAAGAAATCATAATTTACATGGAAATTGACTTATAACAATGATTAATGTAAAATTTACAGGTAGACAAGCAGTTACTTTATAATATGCAAATAAAATTTAATTAACAATATACATTTGTATATATCTGTACAAGTTTATATTGATTTACAATGTTTACACAAATTCTATTTTATCAATAGATTTAACAAATCAATTTAAAAAATAGAAGTAAAAAATAAATTTTGAGGAGAATTTTATGAGTAATTCAAATAAAGTTTTATCTGATTTAGGTGTACATATTCCTAAAATTATGCTTCCAGACAAAAGCACCGATTTTAGTAGCTGGGCAGTCGTAGCCTGTGATCAATATACATCAGAACAAGATTATTGGAAAAAAGTCGAAGACCTTACAATTAAAAAACCTTCAACTCTTAGCATAATATTTCCAGAGGTATATTTAGAGGATGGCGATAGCGATAACAGAATATCTCAAATTAACGAAAATATGAAAAGATATATTGACGAAAAAACTATCACTGAACTTGACAATTGCTTTATCCTAGTTGACAGAAAAACATCCCACAGTGAGTCTAGAAAAGGCTTAATGCTTGCACTTGATTTGGAATGTTATGATTATGCTAAAGGCTCAAGTGCACTGATCCGAGCTACTGAAGGTACTGTTATAGAGCGTCTGCCACCTAGAATAAAAATCCGTCAGAACGCACCTATTGAATTGCCTCATATAATGGTTTTAATTGATGACCCTGACAAAACAGTTATCGAACCTCTTTTCAATAAAACAGCTGATTTAGAAAAGTTATATGATTTTGAGTTAATGATGAATGGTGGGCATATCAAAGGCTATAAAGTATCAGATGAAAAAGATATTTCTGCTATTTCCGAAGCACTTTCGAAGCTAGCACAAAAGGATATTTTCTGCCAGAAATATAATATCAGCTGTGACAAAGACATTTTATTATTTGCTGTTGGAGATGGAAACCACTCATTGGCTTCTGCAAAAGGGCATTGGGAAAATGTAAAGGCTACTCTTTCATTGGAGGAGCAACAAAACCACCCTGCCAGATTTGCATTAGTTGAGCTTGTCAATGTACATGACGATGGACTCGTTTTTGAGCCAATACACAGAGTTTTATTCAATGTAAATGCTGATGAATTGCTCAAAGAGTTTAATGCTTTCTACAACACAAACACATGTTGTGAGGGATGTTCATGTAATAGTACAGAGCAAAACACTAGTCATACATTTAAATATATTACCTCATTTGGTGAGGGAGAAATAGCTATAAATAATACAACAAGTAATTTAGAAGTTGGTACTCTACAGGCCTTTCTTGATTGTTATATGAAAGCTCACCCAGAAGTAAAAATTGATTATATTCATGGAGATGATGTTGTTACAAAGCTGGGTTCACAACCTGGCAACATGGGTATTTATCTTCCATCAATGAACAAAACAGATTTGTTTAAAACAGTTATATTAGATGGCGCTCTTCCACGAAAAACCTTCTCAATGGGCGAAGCAGAAGAAAAGCGTTTCTATTTAGAATGCAGAAAAATACGCTAGGTAAAGAAAGCTAGACAATATGTTAGACCTTGTTTTTTAATTACGTATTTTAGAAGAGCGATAAATATTTAGCAATTTAAGAACTTATTTTAAGTATTTTAATGTTTTGCAAATATTAATCGCTTTTTTGCTTTAACATTAGTAATCCATGTTTAAACGGAGAAGAGTCCAACAATGCAGCGGAAAAGAAATTTATAATACCACATCCGCATCCTTATATTTATATACTTTTTCAATATTTTTTCCACATTTTACTTCATCAAGTTTTAATTTTCTTTGTTTAAATTCATAAATCAACAATACTTTATGTAAAATTTTCATATTTTTTATATATTTTCTTAAAAATCTATTAATGATTATCATTATTGTGTCGATACTCATATAGAAGAAAATTTTACCTTGATTAAATAACAAATTTTGTGGTAACCCCTATACACAAACTTCTCATAAAAGTCATTGCCTAAAGCAGGCAATGACTTTTTTGAATAAGATATTAAAATATATAAACTTCTTCAATTTTAGATAGATTAGGATGCAATTATTAATATGCTACTTTTTCATCCTGTTTTCAAAATCCACCATAACCTCTGAAATCTTTATTTGCTGAGGGCAGACAGCTTCACATTTACGACATCCTACACAGGCATGTGGTCGCTTCTCATTTGGAATCGATTCAAGTCTGAATGGTGCTAAGAAACCTCCACCTAGTATGCAATCCTCACTATATAATTCTAGCAGTGTTGGTATATCTATTTCTTTAGGACAATAAGTTGTACAATAACGACATTTAGTACATGGGAGAGACATTGTCTTTACCATATCGTCAACAATTCCAAGCAATGTTTTCATTTCTTTATCATTTAGTGGCTTGTCCGTCTTATTTATTTCAATATTTTCTTTTAGTTGTTCAAGATTTGACATACCAGAAAGAACTACCGTCACATCTGGTATACTCTGTAAATACCGGAATGCCCAAGCAGGTATACTTTCCTCAGGTCTTAAAGCACTAAGTTTTTCTTTGTATTTATCTGCAAGGTCTGCAAGTTTTCCGCCTCGGAGGGGCTCCATTACCCATATTGGAATATTGTTTTCATTCAATAGTTTCACTATTTCTTCTGCTTTCTGGTATGACCAATCAAGATAGTTAAGCTGAACTTGACAAAACTCCATATGTTCTCCATAAGCATCTAAAAATCTCTTTAAAGTATTGCAACTACAATGGACTGAAAGCCCTAGATGCTTAATGCGTCCATTTTTCTTTTGCTCCATAAGATAATCAAATATTCCATATTTTTTATCAAGGTAATAATCTATATTTCCTTCAGTTAAACAATGGAACAAATAAAAATCAAAATACTCCATTCCAGTTTTTTCTAACTGTTTTTCAAATATTTCTTCTACTTTGGTCATATATGATAAATCATAGCCAGGGAATTTTGTAGCAATATAATAGCTGTCACGTGGATACTTTGCTAGTACTTTTCCAATAATAATTTCTGATTGCCCATTATGATATCCCCATGCAGTGTCGTAGTAATTCACACCCTGTTCCATTGCATAAGCTACCATTTCTGCTGTTGCTGCTTCATCAATTTCTGCGTCATTTCCATTTATAACTGGTAATCTCATTACTCCCATTCCAAGAGCTGATAACTTTTTATCCTTAAAATCTTTATATAACATAATATCCTCCTTTTGTATGTTAAAACTTCCTAATGTTTTTGATGACTGATACTTCTCATATAGCACTGATATAATTATAAATAAACATTGAGAAATTTGATAGATATAAAATGAAATTCTCATACACTGATAAAAATCTAATTAAATGGTATATGAGAATTTAACATTTCTGGTAATTTATTTAAAGAATGATAAAGCTTAATTAATAGGTAAACCTAATTATTTCACGAACAACAAATAATACTCATTGAACTATTATTAATGCTGAATTATTTTGGTGCAACAGAAGGTGAAGTACTGTACTTACCTTACTTTTTCTACTTTTACTACCCTTCCATTATATGAATTTAATACATTAAATTTATACTTAATTTTAAAAATTGCATTACTATCTGTTACTTTAACCTCCCAAATATCATGATAATCCGAAAAACTACAGCTCAATACAAGATTTTCATTGTCGATACTTATATAATTTTTATCATTTTTATTAATAATATTTATAAGTTTAACATCTTTAATTATAACTGAATTTTCTTTTTGTAAAAATGTCTCGTTAATAAAAGTAAGTAACAAAATAATTATTAGAATAGAACAAGCTGAAATTTTTAAGACTTTTTTTATTTTTAAATAGTTTTCTGTGCTTGTACTTTTCTTAATTAATCGCATTCCACCTACAAATTGTAAAATTACTAATCCGTAAAATGCCATTCCAATAATACTTATTGGAATTATATCTTTTAGACTAAAGATTGATTTAAGGGCAATAGCCATAATTGTTCCAAAAATAATTGATGTTACAACCCAAAACCAACCAAGCACCTTGGGTCTTCCTGTATTCCCTAAAACAGGAAATATACTATTACTCATATTGTTATTCTGATCTTCCATCTTTTCAATATAATCATGCAATTTCTCTTGTTTCTTCTTCATGTATTATCACCTTATTTCTATGTATCTCGCTTTTATGTTGTTGCTTTCATCTGTTTCAAGTATAACATCCTGCCTGTCGTACTGGTAGTTTGTTACCTCAGCAGTATAACCATTATCGAATTTCTTTACTGTCTTGCTTACTCTCATGTCGTCTCCGTTATATGTGTATTCTGCTGTGGTTCGTGTACCACCCTTTATTGTTTCTGTCTTTTCTAGCCTGTTGAAGCCGCCATAAGTATAGCTTGTCTTTTCAAGCAATGTGTCTATACTTCCTGATGTAGTATTTCCATAGGCTGTTCCCTTTACAGATGGGCGCAGCTGAATGTTATTTGGCAGTGTATGACTAATGCTCTATTTTAGCTGATTTCCGTTATCGTCATATATGTATGACGTTGTTTTTCGGGCAATTTCCTTATTATTTACGTCAAACATTCTATCTGTTAGCTTTAACAGAATATTTGAACTGGAATATGTGTAATCGCTCTTCTTCAATATATATTGTATGACTTGCCCAGTTGTTCCGTCAACATATTCACTAGGCTGAACAGACGTATAGGTTTCATTGAGCGATGTCCTGTTTCCTGCCCTGTCATATGCGTATACAGTGGTTTTTCCAGGTGCTGTTACCTTTGTTATTCTGCCAGTTTTAATTGTAAATCAACGACAGGAAAGGCGGGTATTAGTGGGGAAGATGGCTTTTGTTGTTGGTGTTTGATTGGGAAAGCAGTACATAGTACAAAGCGATTTAAAAGTTTGTATAATACGGGTTGTGTTTGGGTTGTGTTTGGGTTGTGTTTGGTTTGTTTTATGTCTACTTGACTGGTAAGAAGAAAGGTCATATCAGCCGTATGACCCTTCAAAGAATATTTCTTAAATTTAAGAAAATTCTGTCTTACTCAAATTCAATCTTTAAATTCTGATCTTTTGTTTTCTTAGTAATAGCTTTAATTAGCTTAGTCTTAATTAATTATCAATTAATCATCTTGAAAAATAATCATACTCTGAATTTTTATATAATTTTAACCACTCACTTGCGTCTCCACATGCATAAAGAACTCTATGGTGATTAAAGCAAAGTATATAATCAAAGTCGTTATTGGTAATATAGAATTCAAAATTATAACATTCAGCCAGTGTATTAACTATGTCTTTACCATTGGTAAAAACATAAGAAATCTTTTCATCACATGGGTTAAAAAACATTATTGCATCGTTTTCAATATATTGGTCTATCCAACTCCATGCATCATCGTTTGATACTGCAACACAATCTAAATTACCTTTGTTAACCAAAGAGCAAAATCCTTCCCAAAGGTAGTGCTTCACTTGGCTATTACAAAATTTATTGGTAAAACTGCATATTACTTCTTTTGTTCTTTCTTCATTTAATTTTTTTACTAATATATTTAGATTTTTAGCGGTTATATCTATTTGTTTATTAATAGGGTCAAATGCATTAAAGTTAGTTTCTTCTTCGTACATTTTATACAGCCTTCTTCCTATAAAATTTATAAAATCATTTCTTGGGTGGTCTAAAAGAAGGCACATCATCTAGTATGATATGTCCCACAATACTATTTTTCTTTCCTGCTGTTTGCCATCCTATATGAGGTGCATCAGGTCCACTTTGCCATACACCATCTTTCATAAAACCATTTTTTCCATATGTATCTTGCAGCCATATATAATAATCCGTACTAGGGTTATCTGAATCATAACCAAGACCTGTTTTATATACATATTTCAAAAAGTAATTTCTAGTTATTTCATTTTCTCTGTTAACTAATGTAATTAATGTTCCATCTGATAGTCTAGTTGGAATGATAATAACTGGGGTAGAGCTATAAGACCATCCTTGAGTATTAAGCATGATATCCAACAATTTTGTATTATCTGAATTTATCCATTTCGGCTCATATCCAAATTTAAATAATTTGTAGTATGTCTTACCGTTTCCATCGCTTTTTTCTATATGGTCTTTTCCTTTAACCTTAGTTCCATTATGAAACCCAGTTTCAAGCCAATTAATATATCCTTCGGATGTATCTATTTCGTTGTTACTATAAGCACCGGTATGTATTTCATCAATACCGCCGTAATTATATACATTAATTTGGCTGTCAGTTTTTCCACTTATCGTTCCAATACCAATTACATATTCACCTGTTTTGGGGTCTATTTTTTGATTGTAATTGTATATTGTAGCTGTGGCATTTTCACCAACATTTATTGTATCAATTATTCCTCGGTTATTTATAGTGGTATTACTTCCTGAGCCAGTATTTATAGTATTGATATAGGCATTATCATGATTAGTAATTGTAGTCCTGCTGTTATCTGATGTATTAATTGTATCGATATGGCTGTAATTATCTATTTGACCGTAAACGGTGGAATCAGGTGTCATAAATGTATATCCATACTTCTGTGACTCGAGTGCTTCACTACAAGCCACATCAGTTATTATACCAATCCCCTCAACCATCATTGGTACAGTGCCATCCTTATAATTTCCATCTTCATCAAATAGTTGTGAAGCACCTTTACCAAAATAAAAATCAAGTTCATCTGCCGACAAATGCCCTGTAGGATCTACATACTGTATCGGGTCATTCTCACAATAGGTGTAACGATTCAGTGACAGAGGGTTATCTTCTTCACCCCAATAGCTGTCTTCGGTAGTGAAGCGTCCTGTGTATGGGTCGTAGTATCTTGCTCTGAGGTAGTAAAGCCCTGTTTCATTGTCAAAGAACTCTCCTGCATAGCGAATTGCGTTACTTGCTGTTTCTACTGTAAGCATTGGATTGCCCCAAATGTCATAGTCGTACTGGTTTTGCACTGTTCCTGCTTCGTCTGTTGTCTGTACTACATCTCCGTGACCGTTGTACAGGAAGTAGGTGAGACTGCTTTGTGCATCTGTTTTTGCGATATAGTTTATTCCCTTTATGTATCTCGCTTTTATGTTGTTGCTTGCATCTGTTTCAAGTATAACATTCTGCCTGTCGTACTGGTAGTTTGTTACCTCAGCAGTATAGCTGTTATTGGATTTCTTTACTGTCTTGATTACTCTCAGGTCATCTCCGTTGTAGGTGTATTCTGCTGTTGTTCTTATGCCACCCTTTATTGTTTCTGTCTCTTTGAGCCTGTTGAAGCCATCATAGGTGTAGATTGTCAAGTAAAATTGACCCCTTTTTTGAACTATACCCATAAAAGTAGACGAAATCTTTAAGTTTTACCATGGACATGTCAAGGTTTTGTAGACACAAAGTTAAGAGGAAATTATGAATTTTGTTTCTCGAATTGCGAGGGAGAGAGATATCCCAATGAAGAATGTATTCTTTTCGTGTTGTAGTATAACTCAATA
>JAEZRV010000059.1 GCA_023444055.1 Bacillota bacterium | reverse complement strand
TGCATATTTCCCAATCCTCCTAAAAAATACTATTTAGTAATTTTTGTCATTTCCCCAACAGTTTTTTCAGAAGAACGAAAAAACTGTGAGAAGGTTTGTGCTTTTACACATTACTTCTCACAGTCTCATAACTCTATTTAAAGGGCTGTTGCAACACATCTTAAACTATATCATAAAGTACAGGTACAAAAATCAGGTACAAGATATAATTTATATGATGTAATTTACAACAGCCTCTTAATAATCTTATATATAGCCTATTAAAGAATTTTAAATGATAATCTATCTACTTATAGGCCTTAGTTCATAAGGTCTCACTATAGGCTATAAATAGTCCAATTATTTCGTTTATACTATATCATTTTTAATATAAATAATTAAACTTTTGTCATTGCAAACTTTATCTCACCTTCAGCCGCAAGTTTACCTTCAACTGTAGCTTTAACCTTTGCTTTAATAATACCCATTTTTGAAGATAATATCTCAGCCTCCAGAGTCAATACATCCCCAGGCAAAACTTGTTTTTTAATCTTCATGTTGTCTATGCTGGCAAACACTCCTAATTTACCTTTATTCTCTTCTATGACAGCAACCGCTATACCAGCTACTTGAGCCAATGCTTCAACAATTAATACTCCAGGCATTATAGGATAATCTGGGAAATGTCCTTGAAAAAACGGCTCATTTGCAGATACGTTCTTAATTCCAACAACTCTTTTGCCAGGCTCTAATTCTAAAACTTTATCAACCAGTAAAAATGGATACCTATGTGGTAGTATTTCTCTAATCTCCTTATTTGTAAGCATTTGCCCTCTACTTTCCAGTCTACCAAAAGGCTTAAATTATTAACACCTTATGATAAATACTTTTATAATTTTTTTAATTTATACGACATCAATAGCATTATATTATTTTAAATATTAATTTTTATACTGTTATTACCTAATTTATTAATTATTTTAGTTACTTAATGTTTCTATTATGTCATATTATTATCAGGTAATATATTCTATAAACTTTTAAAAAATCCTTTTTAAATTCACTTTATTTAACAAACACGATAAATATTATATATTGCAGTACTATTATCATCACTATTATATATAACATTACTATAGCATTACTCATTAATATCACTATTGAAATTGCTATACTTATTAGCATTACTATTGGCATCACTGTTTTATTTTAACTATAAATGCCCCTGCAACAGGTCTTTCTATCCCTCTATAGGACGGCTTGTTTATCAGCCTTCCATCCAAATACATTTGAGATGTTGCACCTCCATCAAGCATTGCGGCATCTTGAACTCCTATAGAAATTAAATAATCAGCTAGTTCCTTCCCTGTAAAACCGGTACTGTAACCTGGTTGTCTGCCATCAACAACAATAAGAACAACTCGCCCATCTTTCTTTATTCCAATAGCTGTACGAGGATCATGGTTATTTAAAGTTCCAACCCACCGATATTTATCAGGCACCACTTGCATACCATTTTCTACAAGCATACATCCACATTCATACGCATGATAATTTCCATCAAATTGAGGTTCGTTCTCAATATTAATTTTATCTCCTATTTTTATTTCAAGCTTGTCAGGTATTAAAGAATTATTTCCAAAAAAGCTTATTAGGTAGCTATCCTTTTTTATTGAGACCGCTTGTAATGTATCTTTAATTATTGAGGTTACAACACCGTTTTCAACTCGTATTGAGCTATTTTTGATATTTGCTCTGTTAGTTGAGCCATAAGCATCTGTATATAATATAATATTTCCATCTAGCCCAGTGCGATTAAGTTTGTTAATATAGATTTTCTGATTATTTATAAAAAAAGAGATTTGTGAAAAGATTTTTTTTAATCTAGCTCCATTTTTATCAATTACTAATACAGGGTCACTGCCTGTTGCATTCATAATAGCCTTACCGTCAATAGCAACCATACCCACAGGATCTCCATTTTCGTAGAAAAAGCCTCCATTAATAGCAGCATAAGCACCTGTTCTTTTGCAGATTTCTGATATCTTCTCAAATCCAAATACATTGTCATAGGAAAGAACTGGCTTAAATTCAATCCTTATATCTAGAGGATCAAACTCTATTAAAAATATTTCCTGTTTTAGTCCATTAATTGTTGTAGAAATGTTCTTGTACTCAACAGGAAAAGGGTCAGATGCTTCTGCTTGACTTTTCTGAGCTGTTTTTGTACCATCAATATACTCATTTCCTTTATAAAATAAAAATTGTCCAGCATAAAATAGAATGCAGGACAATATAACAAATGCAAATATAATTATAATCAACTTCTGATTATTTTTTTTCATCAATTACTCCTCTAGAAGTTCCGTTCAAGGCCTCCTGCTTGCCATATTGCTTTGACATCTGCTTATACATCATGTCTCCAAGTCCTATTCCTCTTTGAGATGCAACCTTACAGAGTTCATCATCTAGCATCGAATTATACATATCTGTAGCCGAATCACTTGCTAAATAGTCTGACTTTGGAACTGTAGCTCTCATTTGTTTGAACATCATACTTACAAAGATGTCTTCAAAGTCCTTGCATACTTTTTTTAGCTCAGTGTCATCTCCGCTTTCTGCGGCAGCCTTAAGTCTTTTCTCGAACTCATCATCAGCTGCCTTAGCAGATGTATTTTGGGCATTATTAAGATTTTTTATAGAATTAATGCTTCCTACTTCCATCTTCTATCACCTATTTCATTAAGTTATTAGCTATCTGAAGCATATCATCAGATGATTGAATTGCCTTTGAATTGACTTCATAAGCCCTTTGAGCAATTATCAATTTAACCATTTCATCAACAACTTGTACATTTGAAGCTTCTAAGTAGCTTTGCTTTATTGAACTTGAACCCAGCGCCTCTTCATTTACTTGTACAGGCTCACCAGTAGCAGAATTCTTTGTGAAAAGATTACCACCGACAGCCTCTAAAGCATATTTATTAGGAAAGTTAACCATCCCTATAGATTGTCCTAAGTCAACAGTCTCACCTTCTCTATTTACATAGCTCATAGCTCCCATTGAGTTTACTACAAGTTTGGAAATATCAACATCAGTGTCAAATACTATTTCCTGCTCTGAGCTATCTAATACAGGATAACCTTCTGATGTAGTTAGCTTTCTAAGTCCGTCCTCTGAAACACTTATTTTGAATGCACCATCTTTTGTATACTGAATTGTATCATTAGGAGTCAATATAGTAAAAAAACCTTCGCCATCAATAGCAAAATCCAAATTTGAACCTGTATTATCAAGATTACCACTATCAAAATTTCTTACAGTAGCACTAACCTGAGTGCCATGTCCAACCTGAAGGTTTACTGGTCTCCCTTGATCCTCAAGAACATATGCTCTTTCCATTGTCTGATACAAAAGGTCATTAAATTCAGCTCTTTCCTTTTTATATCCAGTTGTATTTACATTTGCTAAATTGTTAGAAATAACATCTACATTGAACTGCTGAGCCTTCATTCCTGAGCCCGCTGTCCATAATGCTCTCATCATACCCATTACCTCCAAAATATAATTTCAAATACATTTATCTAAACAGAAATAAAAGCTAAATTACCTTACTACACCAACCTCAGTTACAGCTTTTTCTAGTGAACTATCCTGTGCTTGAAGAACCTTTTGACTTGCCTCATAAGCTCTCATTACAGTAATCATATCTACCATTTCATCTACTACATTAACATTTGATTGCTCAGAATATCCTTGAAAAACACTTCCAGTGAAACCAACTACTTCACTGTCAGTATTCTGAATAAGATTATTGCCAAACTTTCTTAATTTAGTCGCATCGGAAAACTGAGCAATTCGTAGCTTGTCTACTAATGTACCATTTTGAATTATTTCACCTTTCTCATTGACAGAAAATTCTGCATTTGAAAGTGTAATAGGACCTTTCTCACCCATCACAAAATAACCTTCCTTAGTAACTAATTGGTTATTTGCATTCATGATAAAAGAACCATCTTTTGTATAATATTCATTAATAGTATTGTTATCATTTCCATCCATGACACCAATTGTAAAAAATGCAGGACTTGTATTTTGACTTGAACTATCATCATCAATAGCAAAATCAAGCTTACTATTTGTTTGGCTTAACTGTCCCTGTGTATAATTAGTAAATATTTCACCTACATCGCTGCTAAGCTGCATTCTTCCAATATTACCAGAAGGATTTAATGGACTTTTGGTGTCATTAATTCTCTTTGTTAATACAGAAGGAAAGCTTTCAAAAACAACTGTGTCCTTTTTAAATGCTGCAGTATTAACATTTGCCATATTATTGGTTATAACATCTAACTTTCTTGTGTTTGCCAGCATACTCCATCCGGAAGTATATAATCCTCTAATCATAGGAATTCTCCTTGTTTAAATTCATTACTGTATGTATCGGTATTTTATATAATTTACTTAACATGATTATATTAAGAAAAATATGCCTAAAATGAATATAACGAGGCTAGAAAATGTCCCCCTCATCTATAAATGACGAGTACCGCTTTGGCTTTCAGAGGGTGAGAATATCTCCCGCCTCGCTTACACGCCGTTGATGTAATAAAATTTTTCTACAATCAAAAAATTTATTTTTGAATCTAGGCGTTGAAGAATAATAGTTGCAGTTAATAAAAGGGGACAGCTTTGCAAAAAGCCATCCTCTAAACTTTGCACTTCTCAATCTAATTAGCCCCTATGTTTTCCACTATTTGATGACAAAGCACTTTCTTCTATAGCCTCAATATTGTCTAGCGCCTTACCAGTTCCTAGTGCAACACAGGATATCGAATCATCTGCAATAATAACATTTATCCCTGTCTTTTCTTGAATTAACTTATCTAATCCATAAATCAAGCTCCCGCCACCTGTCATTACAATTCCTCTATCGCTAATATCCGCGGCTAGTTCAGGCGGTGTACGTTCCAAAACTGAATGAACTGCTTCTACAACACTTGAAATCGGTTCTTCTAAAGCCTCCATCATTTCGGTAGAAGATATTGTAATAGTTTTTGGTAATCCAGAGATTAAATTTCTACCCCTTATATCCATAGTTACCTCTTGTACTCTAGGGTATACAGTTCCTATATTAATTTTCAAGTCCTCTGCAGTTCTTTCACCAATCATAATATTATGCTTTTTGCGCATATATCTTACGATTGCCTCATCAAATTTATCTCCCGCTACTTTTATGGACGTACTTACTACTGTTCCTCCTAAAGATATTACTGCTATATCAGTAGTTCCTCCGCCCATGTCTACGACCATACTTCCACATGCTTTGGCTATATCAATTCCAGCACCTATTGCTGCTGCTATAGGCTCTTCAATCAAGTATGTCTTCCTTGCTCCAGCTTGCATTGAAGCATCTATTACTGCTCTCTTTTCAACCTCTGTAACACCACTAGGAACACACACCATAATTCTTGGTTTAAAAAACTTTTTATTTCCAGTGGCTTTATTTATAAAATATTTAAGCATACGCTCTGTAATATCATAATCAGATATTACACCATCTCTAAGCGGTCTAATAGCTACGATATTTCCAGGCGTTCTTCCTAACATCCTTCTAGCTTCTTCACCTACTGCTAAAAGCTTATTTGTATTTTTATCAATTGCTACAACTGATGGCTCTCTTAAAACAATGCCCTTCCCTTTAATATATACAAGCACTGAAGCTGTACCCAAATCAATACCGATGTCCTGTCCAAATCCCAAGTTTAACAACTCCCTTAATTCACTTTTTGATAATTTTACAAAATAATATATACTTTCTTTTATAATAGTATGTTAATTTTTTAATTTTTGCCAAGTCAAAATTATCTATTATTTATATTATCATATTCCATTAATTATGCAATATTTTTGTAAACTTTCGATACTTATTGACATACTTTTCCATATATAAACATTGAAAGCATTAACGTTATAATTTTAAAAAAAGGAGTATCTACACACCCAAAAGTGGTTTCAAGATACTCCTTTGTGAAGTATAGATTAACTATACTCAATAATATATTCTTCTAAATATTCTATATAATTTTCATCTAATAATTTAATAAATTTAAATTTCACAAGGAATCTAGTTTCCTTATTATTACTGCTCCTTAGGGAAAATTGTTATAGTCCCAAGTAAAAAGCTTTTCATCGAAGCATAATCCAGAGCGTTTATTGTTCCATCTCCATTAACATCCCCAGCCCACATATCATCCTCAACTGGGAAGTCACTGATTGTGCCTTCAAGATACTGTTTCATTAGTGCACTGTCCAATGCAGTGAATATACCATCTCCATCCAAATCGCCTATAGTCAACCAGTTAGAATCTATACAAACAAAACTTTCGCCGCCATCGTTTTGGATTGGAAGCATTAAGCTGTTATATGGAGCATATTTGTTAATGGTTTTATTATGAATTCTAAAGCTTTTTAAAGTGACAGGTGAGCCATCACCGTTATCGTCACCCACCATTAAATACCATTTATATCTACTACTCATATCGAGATTAAATCTCGTAATAAAATCAGTTAAGTCAACAGCAAAATTACCGTCAATAGCGACTCCCTGAGAATTACAATCAAATGGTTTATCCTTTGGCAAGTTAGTCAAACTATTAGAGAATAAGTATGCTTGTGGTGATGTTTTGTCTAAGTCTGAATAGCCTACTGCAATTTTAAGCTGATTTGCTTTTGCATGGCTTACTGTAAAATCTGCAATCAGTTGTGGCTGATAATTCCTTTTTGGGGTAATCCAATGTAATTCATCAAGTACAGGTAATCTTGTTGAGTTATTGAATTGACTAAAATTAGAAGTTGGGTAAATACTGTCATATGTAATATACCAGTATCCATCGTAACCATAAAATCCATTGATAGGATTAGTTCCCCAGCTGTTAGCTACTTTGAAGATTCCCTTTTCATCCTGCTGTGGGATTCCATCTCCATTTACATCGCCCCACCATATATTGTCATCATAGCCCACAATGGTCATTTGGTGTTCTATTTCATTCACTCCATTTGCATCTATCATATTATGGACTGTCTTTCCAACCATATAAGCATCGTCTACAGAAGAATCAGGATTATCAATTACTGGAGTTTCATATGGCATTAAATTGCCTATGTCAGTTCCGAATGACAAAACATATCCATTGTTTAACACTTGTTTTATCCTATCCAAATTTGCTTGATTTGCAGATATGTTTCCATATTGGTCCATCCTGTAGTTTATCGCTTTTTTCCATGTACTTAAATCAGTGCATACTTTCCAACCTTCTACTCCATCATCTACATATGGTACATCCGCCAAAGTTGCAGAACCTGTCTCCATAAGTTTTCCAAACATCCCTTGTGCTGCTGATGAACCTATACTGTAAGTGAATTTTGGAGAAAAAACCTTACTTGTATCATTTTTTGCATCCCAGGTTCCCCCTTCAATGATTTTTGAAAGACCCACCATATGCGTCATTGTATAATATGTGCTAGACCATAACATGCAATCCCCATATCTCTGGTAACCTATATTGGGGAAACAAGGTAAGATACTGTTGTCTACGAATTTAGGAAGTGATTGTGAATATACTGTATTAAGATCTAAAGAAACTCCATTAACAGTCACATTATTTGGAGTACTTTCTGTCAATATCTCCTCACCTACTTGAACTGTGTCGGCTTGCACCAAAGGAAGATTTTGCTGCTGTCGTCTTGCATTAAGTCGTTCCAGACCTTTGGCATTCAAGCGGACATTTGTAACATCCCCTGATGAAACCATAGCTTTCCGCGTAACTAAGCTAGTTTCGATGCTCGCTGCCGAAATATTTCCTGCGGCATCTATCGCTTTAATATAGAAAGTATTAGAGTTACCAACATCAGCAGCTACCGTCAAAAAACAGTTGTTTGTACTTCGTATTTTATTATTGTCTCTGTAAACTTCATAAAGAGCAGCCCCGGAATCATCATAGGGTTCATCCCATACCAATTTACAATTTAAATCGTCATAATCAAATGCCTTTAAATTTTGTGGTGCTGAAGGTGCAACCGTATCTGTAAATTGAACGTCAATGTTTTCAAACCTTGCTGTACACAAAGTATCAGGATTAGATGATGTAGAAGCAAAACCTATATAAACTTTTGAATCCATATTTATGGTTTGAGCATTTCCCATTGATGACCAATTAGTACCATCAGTGGATTTAAATGCTTCAATATCATTTCCTACTCTAGTCAATTTTAAATAAACTGGAACAGTAATACCAGTTTGGACAGCTGCACAAGCAGTAGTTTGTCCACTAGTTACTGTTCTATCTTGATATATTAATTCGTTTGATCGGTTTAATGCAACAAATGCATTACTGCTATTATTGTTTAAGCTCTCTCTAATCATCAAGCCTGCTTTTGCTGAAGTATCAGAACAACTTTCTTGAGTGAGCTTTGCTTGAATTGTACAGTCTCCATGTACTGGTATATAAGCATATGTAAATGAGTCTTCAGTACTAAATTGTCCTGTTCCGCTCCCAGCAACAATAACACTGTTACTTGTAAGAATATCAGCTGAACAATATTCATTTGTGTTTCCTATATTTTTGTAGTTCCAGTATTGTGTGTTAGTTATACCAGCTGCATTTACTTGAATTGTACCAAAACTAACACTAAAAGCTAAAGCTTGAGCTAGCATTACAAGAGCCAACAACAACACACGTGTTTTGTGTGTTTTCTTTTGTATTTTTACCATGTTTTTCCTCCTGATGATGTTTTTATAAAATTTTGAATAACATAAATTTTATACCATTATATTATTATATTGTCAAATATTTAACTTTCAGAGTTGTAACCACCCATTAACAGCAGGAATTATGACTGATAGAGTAGGTCGGACTCACACCGACTAGCGTGGCCCAGCTTCGATAGACACACGGCACACAGATTAAAAAAGCCAGGTGTCCCCGGCTTAATGCTTATCCTATAATGTAATTAATTTTTCTATTTAATATAATTATGTAAATTTATTTTGCCTGATATTTTGCTTTTGTGGCTTCTCCACCACGTATATGCCTCTCAGCCTTATTTTCCTCAAGTATTACCCTTACATCACTCATTAGTGAAGGATTGATTTTCTCTAGTCTTTCTGTTACATCCTTGTGGACTGTGGATTTCGAAATCCCAAATTTTTTTGCAGCATACCTCACTGTAGTCTTTTTGTCAATAATATAATTTGCAAGTTCCAAAACCCGTTCCTCTATATATTCCTTCAACCATATACCCCCTTTGATAAGGCAATATTTAATGCTTGTGCATTATTGCATTTATACATGTATTCTTTTTGCAAGAAATACTCCAAAAAGAAAATTGGCTCTATCTATAGATAACCTGCTCTATATAAAACTTACAATGCTGATAAAAGTCAATTGCACTTCATGGTAGTCTACAGTGTATATATATGCCTTTAAATATAGGCTTATGAATATATAGGAACAAAAATTATTGATAGAAATTTTAGTGAATATGATTTTAATCTAATTAGTTTAAATTCCTGAACAACAAATTTATAGATAATACGGCTACATATAATGTAAACGTTTAAAAATTATGTCTTTTAGACATCTGTAGAATAAAAATCTGTTGACTTTTTAATGTGAATAATATAAAATTATTTCATACTAACATTGTATGAAATATATGATTAGTTATTGTAATAAATTTAACTAAATTATTTTGAATATAATATAAATAATAAAAGCTAAATTAAACAATGCAATTTATACACTAAGGAATATATTTCAAATATTTATTGTAAATATTCAGAATTTTAGCTAGTCATTTAAATATACTAGTATATTTAGATGTATACAATTTTGAGAATTTAAATATATTGACTGAAAGGAGCATATTAATATGTCAAAAGTATATAAAAGTTTAACAGATTTAATTGGCAAAACACCATTACTTGAATTATCGAATTATGAAAAGAAAAACAATGTAAAAGCAACTCTTATAGCAAAGCTAGAATATTTTAATCCAGCAGGTAGTGTAAAGGATAGAATTGCAAAAGCAATGGTTGATGATGCTGAAGCAAAAGGATTATTAAAAGAAGGTTCTGTTATTATAGAGCCAACCAGTGGTAATACCGGTATAGGTCTAGCATCAGTTGCGGCTGCCAGAGGTTATAGAATTATTCTTACTATGCCAGAAACAATGAGTGTTGAACGTAGAAACCTTTTAAAGGCGTATGGAGCAGAGATTGTATTAACAGAAGGCTCTAAAGGCATGAAAGGTGCTATTGAAAAAGCTGATGAACTTGCTGCAGAGATACCAAACAGCTTTATCCCTGGGCAATTCATTAATCCTGCAAATCCAGCAATTCACAGAGTAACGACAGGACCCGAAATTTGGGAAGATACTGACGGGAAAGTTGACATTTTTGTTGCTGGCATCGGTACTGGCGGAACTCTAACAGGTGTAGGTGAATATTTAAAATCAAAGAATACTGAAATAAAAATAGTAGGTGTTGAACCTGCAAGCTCTCCTATGCTCACTAAAGGATATGCTGGCTCTCACAAAATTCAAGGAATTGGTGCAAACTTTGTACCAGATACACTTAATACAAAGATTTACGACGAAATTATGACTGTTGAGAATGATGATGCCTTTACAGTAGGTAGAGAATTATCTAGAGCAGAAGGTCTTCTAATTGGAATTTCTTCTGGTGCAGCTCTTTGGGCAGCAACTCAATTGGCAAATCGTCCTGAAAATGCAGGTAAAACAATAGTAGTTTTACTTCCTGATACAGGTGAAAGGTATCTGTCAACACCATTATTTGCTGACTAACAGTCAACCAAACATCATATGATTATAACTCTTATATTACTTTACCGGCAGCTTCAATATATGCTATAGTTTATCTAACTGTAATATGAAATAAATACTAAGAGGTTAAAATGATAAAACTAATTGACAAATTATATAAAACACAAAGCCTTGAAAAAGATGAATTTATTTATATACTAAAAAATTTTGACACCGAGACTAGTGAATACTTATTTAAGAAATCTCGTGAAGTGGCATTAAGACAATTCGGTAATTCTATATATACTAGAGGTCTAATCGAATTTACAAACTATTGTAAAAATAATTGCTATTATTGTGGCATAGGAAGTAGTAATACTCACGCAGAGCGTTATAGAGTAAGCTCAGATGAAATACTATCCTGCTGTAGTATAGGGTATGAGCTAGGGTTTCGTACCTTTGTTTTACAGGGTGGCGAAGACAACTTTTATTCAGATGATGTTATTGTAGATATTATTAAAAGAATCAAGACCGGACACCCAGACTGCGCTGTTACTCTTTCAATTGGCGAAAAAAGTTACGAATCCTATAAACGCTATTTTGAAGCAGGTGTGGATCGTTATTTGCTTCGACATGAAACAGCTAATGAAGAACATTATAAAAAACTGCATCCTAAAAGTCTTTCCTTAAGTCACAGAAGACAATGTTTGTATGACTTAAAAGATATAGGCTTTCAGGTTGGAACGGGCTTTATGATAGGTTCACCATATCAGACAATGGAAAATATTGCTGAAGATTTATTATTCATAAAAGAGTTTTCACCTGAGATGATTGGTATGGGACCTTTTATCCCCCATAAAGATACAGTATTTGCTAATGAACCTGCCGGAAGTACTGAATTGACATTACTGCTGATTGGCATTGTACGATTGCTATTACCAAATTCCCTTATTCCAGCTACAACAGCCCTTGGCACAGTGGACTCAAACGGACGTGAAAAAGGCATTCTTGCTGGAGCAAATGTTGTAATGCCAAATCTTTCTCCTGTTTCTGTACGAAAAAAATACTTATTGTATGATAATAAAATCTGCACAGGTGAAGAAGCAGCAGAATGCAGCAATTGCCTACAAAACCGCATGAAAAGTATAGGCTACCAGCTTGTTGTTGACAGAGGCGACTACAAAAAAGCTTAACCCCTAACTTTCCCACATAAAAAGTCTATCTAGCTTTGACACTCGTTGTTTCGGTGCATCATTACCTTGGTACTGCAAACTTATCAATGGTTTGTTGCCAAAACAATTGCTAGAATTAGTAATGGGTCATCGAAGTAGCTTTGCCGTGGCACACATTCACCATCCATGGTTCATAGTTGCGAAAACCGACATCGTGTCGGTTTTCCGGCAAAAAACTTCGTCTCACCAACTAATTCATGCAATTATTTCTAATTCAACTTTCCATAGATAAATTGAACACCTACTATTTTCAACTAGGAAAGTTGAGTTATACAACATTATTTATATGACTTTTTGTATATTTCTACAACGTCTTCATGTGAAAGCTTGGCTGTATCACACCAAAAAAGCCCTCCCATTGTTTCCTTTGCATTGTGTGCTATTTTATCAAGCTCTTCTAGCTTCACTCCATAATCGGACATTTTGAGTTCATCTACACCACATGCCTTTTTGAGCTTTGCTAATTCCTTAACGAAATCCATAGGTTCCTTTGCATCTAGCTTTCCTAGAGCCCTTGCCATATCTACAAGCCTTTGGTCACAGGTACCTGCTTTAGCAAAAAAGGTGTAGTATTCTTCACTAATCATTATTAATCCTGCCCCATGTGGTAATTCAGGATGGAAAGCACTAAGAGCATGTTCTAAAGAGTGTTCAGATGTGCAGCCTGAAAGCCATTCCACCATACCTGCTAGAGTGTTTGCCAAAGCAACTTTTTCACGTGCTACTTCATTTGAACCCTCTTTAACAGAAATCTTAAGATATTTACCGATTAATTCAATACTCTTCAAGGCATACATATCACTCATTTCGTTTGCATTAACATTAATATATCCTTCTGTACTATGGAATAACGCATCAAATCCTTGGAATGCCGTCAAATGTGGCGGTACTGTCATCATTAAATCTGGATCTACAATAGATAAAGCCGGAAAAGTCTTATCATACCCAAAGCCTATTTTTTCATTACCAGCGTCATTTGTTATAACCGTCCAGGGATCAGCTTCAGTTCCGGTTCCTGCAGTTGTTGTAATAGCTATAATTGGCAATGGATTATTTGGAATCGGCATTGACTTACCGGAACCACCACTTATATAATCCCAATAATCGCCTTCATTTGTAGCCATAATAGCAATTGATTTTGCAGAATCTATACTACTTCCACCGCCCAACCCTATTACGAAGTCACATCTGCTATCCTTTGCAAGCTGAGCGCCTTCCATAACATGTGGTTTTATGGGGTTTGGTAAAATCTTGTCAAACAACATGTATTCTACCTTAGCCATTTTGAGCTGCTCTTCAAGTCTGCCAAGGTATCCATGCTTTTTCATTGAAGTTCCTGCTGATGTAACAATTAGAGCCTTTTTACCTGGTAATTCCTGTTTGTGAAGATTTGATAACTGTCCCTTTCCAAACAATATTCTTGTGGGCATAAAATAATTAAAACTCATTTAAAATCCTCCTGTATTCAAAATCATTAATCTTTCATATACTAATTCATGCAATATTATGGCAACAAACCATCAATAAATATGAACACCCATAGCGTGAGTTAATAATCTATGTTAGTGGTGAATAGTAACATATTTTAAGCAATATGGAATGCTACACTGTATATCTTATTATAAAGTTCTACTATTTAATATACCAACTTTTACTAACATAAAACAATACCCTTATAATTATTATCAATTTTAACGCTAATTATTAGTTATTGTTCATCCCTTAACAAAACAATATATAGCACAAAACATACTTTTTAATTTCAAGTTGAGAATTATAAGTGTTCATAACTTATTAATAGAAAGTTTGTATTAAAAATAAGTGCATAAATTTAGTACTAAAAACTATGAAGAGATAATTATTGTTGAAAATGAAGATGTGACACAATGTTTACCAATGCGCCAACCGGAAATTTGGAATAACACTGTTGTTAATTGGTTGTCCGCTTAATGTTGCCAATTTCCTTATTCCGGCTACGATGGCTCTTGGTAGATGTTTTAGTATATTTAAGAATCCTGGAACTTAATATTTTTGTTTATTTCACTGAAAATAACTCCTAATGCGTGAGCTCCTGCATCAGGATATCCCAAGCTTCTTTCTCCTACTGTTCCTGCACGTCCCATTCTCGCTACGATGTTTTTTGTATTTTCTGCTCCATCAACAGCCGCTTGTGTGCCTTTCATGAAGGCCTCCTTAAGAGATTCCTTATTTTCAGCACATTTGGAAAATTCTTGTACACATGGTATTAATGCATCCATTAACGTTTTATCGCCAATTCCTGCGCCCCTACCAAAGGTTCTTTCTCCTGTGGCTTGTATTCCGGCAACTGCTGCCTGCATCATCTCTGCCAGGTCACCAATTGCGGCTTCTTTCTTTTGCCCAATATTTTTACCAGCTGCCCTAAATGCAGAGCCCCATATAGGACCGGAAGCACCTCCGCAGTGTTCCATTATAACCATTGAGCATGCCTCCAAAAAGCTTCCCATATCTTCGCACTTATTCTCAAGTATTTCATTCCATTCACTTCTTAACTGTTTAAATCCTTTAGAAATACTCATACCAAAATCGCCATCTCCAGCATATGAGTCTAGTTCGCAGAAGGGCACCTCATTCTTTATAACAATCTCACCCATCTTTTTAATAATAAATGTAAGATTATCTAAGGTAAGTTTATTATCAGCTATAATATCTGACGACGTATCAAAGCTTGCAGCTCTCTCTGATTCTAAATTCACTTCCTGTTTAACAAGTTCTTCACTGCTATCAGTCTGCTGCATTTTTCCCGAAACTATAAATGCAGGAGCTTCACTCATTTTAAAGAGTAATTCTTCCAATTCCTCATCCAATTTCATTATTGAAACAGAAGCTCCAGCCATATCAATGCTGGTCATATAATTTCCTACAAAGATTTTCACAGGTTTGATTCCCTTTTCTGCAAGTATTCTATTTACAGAATTATTTAAAAGATAGAGTTCCTGTAAAGGCGAGCCTCCAAAGCCATTTATTAATAATGCAATTCTCGGAGAATCTCCGCTATTAATATTTATATCTTTTAAAAGCGCAGTAATCATTTTTTCGGCTAAAGCATCCGCAGAAGTAATCCTTTCTCTTTTTATACCGGGTTCGCCATGTATACCGACTCCATATTCTATTTCGTCAGCTCCTAAATCAAATGTAGGTGTTCCTTTAGCAGGCACTGTGCATGAAGTAAGAGCAAAGCCTATGCTTCGTACATTTGAAGCCGCCTTTTGTGCTATTCTTTTAACCTCCTCAAGCTCCAAGCCTAATTCAGCAGCAGCTCCTGTAATTTTGTGCACTAACACAGTTCCTGCAACTCCGCGTCTTCCAACTGTATATAAGCTGTCTTCAACAGCAATATCATCATCAACCTTTATATAGTCAACCTTTATGCCATCCTCACCGGCTAAAAAAGCGGCATTTTTAAAATTCATCATATCGCCGCTATAGTTTTTAATAATCAATAACGTTCCCTTTTTACCCGATACAGCCTTAATTGCCTCATATACCTGAATTTGTGACGGTGATGCAAAAACATCTCCACATACTGCCGCATCCAGCATCCCTGTCCCTACATATCCCGCATGTGAAGGTTCATGACCGCTACCGCCTCCGCTAATTAATGTAACCTTATCATTGTTAATTTCCCTTTTTTTTATAATTTTATATTTACTTAAAAACTCAAGCTCGGGATGTGCAAGGACAATACCCCTGCACATTTCCTGTACAACTGCATTGGGTGCATTTATAATTTTTTTCATAGTTAAGCTCCTTTATTACTCTTGAAGTCACTTCCAATTCTATCTGCAGTTTTTATAGCCGCAGCTACAGCTTCCGCTGATACAATAAACGGCATTGAATGTATTGATTCTTCAGGAATACATGCTTTTTCAGCAACAAGCATCAGCTCATCATCGGATATTTGTGAAACACCTATATCTGCAAGACATATGGGAAGACCCACTTTTGAACAGAAGTTTAATACTTCATCTATTTCATTATCCGGAGCATTTTCAAGCACCAATTGTGCTAAGGTTCCAAAGGCTACCTTCTCACCATGATAATAACTATGTGTACCCTGTAGTATAGTAAGCCCATCATGAATCGCATGTGCCGCTGCCAAGCCTCCGCTTTCAAATCCCAAACCTGAAAGCAGTATATTAGCCTCAACTATATTTTCCAGCGACTGTGTAACACACCCGCTTTCACATGAGAGCTTTGCCTTTAACCCGTCTCTAATTAAAGTCTGATAGCATAATGAGGCCAATGCCATTGCAGTATTAGTCCCCTTTGCTTCACCGCAGGCTTTTTCTCTGTATCCGCAGGGCAATCCTGCATTGACATTTGAAAAGGAGCTTGCCGTTGCCCTCGCTTCAAAATAGGTTGAAAGTGCATCCCCCATGCCAGCTACCAAAAACCTGACGGGCGCTTTTGCGATTACAGAAGTATCCACCAATACAACACTGGGGCTTTGCTTAAAATAAGCATAGTCCTCAAATCTTCCTTCTTCTGTATACAAAACAGCGGAATGGCTTGTAGGTGCATCTGTTGCAGCAATTGTAGGCACTATAATCAAGGCTTCACCCTCTGCCACGCACTTTGCCGTATCAATTGCCTTTCCCCCTCCCAATCCGATTGTACAAGCACAGGATTTTCCTTTTGCAATTTCCTTTAGGCGGACAACCTCATCGCGTGAGCATTCGCCTCTGAAATCGCTTTCAACAAACTCAATTCCAAATTTCTCTTTTGTAATATCTAGTTTTTCTTTTATTCTGGCTATATCATCCTTATGTGCAATCAGCAGTGCCGATTTCCCGAATGAACTTACAAAATACCCTAGATTTAAAAGCTCATCCTCTCCCTGAACATACTTGCATGGGCTGATAAAGGCTTTTCTCATTATTAAATCCTCCAATCGCTAATTATTATTTAATATACTTACAAGTTCCTCTATTTTTTGCTCACTTATAAGACCCTTGCTAAAATACACCAGAGATCTGAGAACTGTATAATGAATCATTTTATCCCTGAAATCACTTCCGTCATCCTCCATACCGTTAAATATCATTTCAAATGCCTCAGGATATTGTTCCTCTAATTCCTTAAACAGTATTTTCCCTGCAGGGTTTTCTTTTATGTCCCCGATGGTAGAATTCCTATGATAGACCTTTTTTACCTTATCTGCAGAATTTATTCTTACCACAGCATTCAGTCTTATATCTTCTGAAGAAGCACCGATCAGTATCTCAAATTCTCCCTTTTCAACTGTAAATGCCTGTCTCTTCGTACAAAAATGCAAAAAACTAGAGCCTTCTATTTTCACTGATACTTCTTTTTCCTCACCAGCTAACAATTCCAGCTTTCCAAACTGTTTCAGCTCTTTAACCTTTTTATTGTCATCTCCTTTTGCATTTCTTATATAAATCTGATATATTTCTTTCCCTTGCCGGTGTCCCGAATTTTTTACTTTAAAATTAAGCAAGATATCCTCACCCGCATCAAAAATGGTTGATTCTAGCCTTAAAGCACTGTACACAAAACTTGTATATGACAAGCCATGCCCAAAGCAAAATAATGGTTTTATCTTTTTCACTTCATAGTATCTATATCCTATAAATACTGATTCTCTGTAATATACTTCATCCTCTTCACCAGGAAAATTCAGATATGATGGATTGTGCTCCAAAGCAACTGGGAAAGATTCTGCAAGCTTGCCGCATGGATTTTTTATGCCCATTAAAAGCTCACAAACAGCTCCTGCACCTGCTTGTCCCCATAAATAACCTTCCATAACAGCTCTTGTATTCTCTAGCCACGGCATGGCAACCGGGGCGCCATTAGATAAGACCACAATTACATTCCTATTGACCTTGCAAATTTCATTTATCAAGCAAATGTGAGAAGCCGGCATATCCATATGCTTTCTGTCATATCCTTCTGATTCATAGCTTTCCGGAAGTCCTGCAAATATTACTGCCTTTTGTACACCTGATGCTATTTTTACAGCCTCTTTTATTAATTTTTCATCAGGAATATCACTGTTCATATCATAACCCGGAGCAAAAGGTATATCACGTTTCAATAGCTTACACATTTCATCATATGCTGATTCTAACCTAGTAGGAATAACATGGGAGCTTCCTCCTCCTTCAAATCTTGAATACTTGGCAAGCATTCCGAAAAAGGCTATATCCTCGTCATTTGATAATGGAAGCGCATTCTGCTCATTTTTTAGCAATACTATACACTCACTGGCTATTTCCTTGGCCCTTTTATGATTTATGTTCTTAATATCACCAGAAATATTTACTGCCTTCTGTTCAACAGCTTTAAAAACTAAGTCCAGTAATCTTTCTACTGATCTATTAACTGTTTTGATTTCAAGCTTACCTTCATTTACAGCATTTATAATTTTTTGTGTATTAACCATTCCGGAAGAAGGCATTTCAAGATCCAATCCAGCTTTCAGGCATTCTACCCTGTCATTTACCGCACCCCAGTCAGAAACAACAACTCCCTCAAAGCCCCATTCATTTCTTAAAATATCTGTCAAAAGGTTTTTACTTTCACAAACATAGTCGTTGTTAACCCTATTGTATGAACACATCACAGTCCATGGCTTTCCGATTTTTACTGCATGCTCAAAGCTTTTTAGATATATTTCTCTTAACGCTTGTTCATCAATTACCGCATTGATGGAGAGCCTTCTGTGCTCCTGATTATTGGCAATATAATGCTTTAAAGAAGTGCCCACACCCTTTGATTGTATTCCCTTAATTATATGCCCCGCCATAACTCCTGACAGGTATGGATCCTCCGATAAATATTCAAAATTCCTACCGCAGACAGGAGACCTTTTAATATTGCAGCCCGGACCCAAAATTAAATTAACCCCTTCAAAGGCTGCTTCTTCTCCCATAGCTTTGCCAAAGCCCTCCATCAGATCTGTATCCCAAGAACAGGCAAGCAATGATTCAGATGGAAAGCATGTACATGGAACAGTAGTCAAAACTCCATTGATAGTCTCCTGTTTTCGAAGTCCCGCCGGTCCATCAGCTACCATGATTTCAGATATTCCAAGTCTATTTACCGCCTCAGTATGCCAAAAATCTTTCCCTGATAATATATTTGCTTTTTCTTCCAGTGTCATTTCAGATATTAAAGGGTTAATTTTATCATTCATATTCAGCAACCATTCCTTTTCAAACAAATAATGGCTAACATTGTTAATATTGTATTGTAATTTTGTTTCCTGATTTTGACGCTTCTAGTGCTGCAAATATAACCTTTAGCGTTTTAACTGCATCACCCGCCGATATCGGAGATTCCAATCCATTTTCCACAGCCTCCGAAAAAGCATCGACTATACCGGAACGTATTTGCTCAGGCAGCTTGTACAATATACTCTCTCCATTTTTCTTAGTTACTTCAACTCCATAATTAGGGGATACGCCTATTTTAATTACTCCGTTCTCACAATAAATTACATTTGAATTATTAACCGCACCGTAATTAGACCATGAGGCAACAACTGTCCCCACAATCCCGCTGCCTGTTTCTAGTAGGCATATTGCATTGTCATCCACACTTATGGGTTCACCATCTGAACTCTTTTTATCAAGCGCTCCCACTATTGCTGAAATTTTAACAAACTCATCCTCAAGCATCCATCTCATAAGGTCAATTTTGTGAACGCCCAAATCTCCCATAGCTCCTAAAATAGCCGAATTTTTATTAAAAAACCATGTGTTCTTTGTTTTATCTATTCCCCAATTTTCAGGGCCACTGTGCGAAAATTCAGACTTAAAAAAAATAACCTTACCCAATTCTCCTGAGCTGATAATTTCTTTTGCTTTCATATGCGCTATATCCATTCGCTGGTTCTGCGCTATCATTAGCAATTTGCCAGACTCCGTAGCTGCCTTATCCATCGCAATACCATCATCCACAGTAGTAGCTAAAGGTTTCTCGCACAACACATGCTTACCTGCTTTGAGAGATTTTATTGTTACCTCGGCATGAGTGGCATTAGATGTACAGACTATAACACCGTCAACATCAGCATCCTTAAGCATATCCTCATAATTCTTATATACCTTGCCTCCATATCTTTCTGCTAATTCCGTTGCTCTGTCCTCGAACATATCAAAAAATCCGGCAATCTCTATATTAGGATTACTTTCACATTCAGGTGCATGTCTGAAGCGGGTAATAGCTCCACAGCCAATTATTCCGATTTTCATTTTTTCGCCTCCATTTTAAGAAATTTATTTACATAACAACTATAACTAATCCTAATATTTAATGCCTAAAACACAGTTACTATGTATTTAAGTTGTTCACCCAAGGTCATATTATAAATATCGGGATTAATATTGTACAATTCTTTTAATTAATAAATGCATAATGGAACAAATAGTGATATTTCTGTTGTCGGAGATATTACTCCCGAACGTTCTAATCCAACTTAATGGAACTATTACTGGAAAAGAATTTCCGCATTAGTAAAAGGAATAGGTGCTGAAGTTGTTATTAATGACTAGTAATTATGCAAACTTTAGAACTGAACTTTTACATGCAGCACTCAGCGTCCAATGCATACTTTCCTCTGATGAATTCTGGGCTTATACGACTAAACCAATATAGCAGCTCTGACTTTTTTAATCTCAAACCTCGGCTTTTCGTTCAACTTCAGCCTTAGTTCTTAATAATCCCTCTGCTACAGGTTCCGTTGGAAAATACTCATAACCTGCATACCCGCTGAAATTTGTCTTATCTATCTCTTCAAAAATTCTTTTATAGTTCAGTTCTCCGTAATAAAGCTCATTTCTTCCCGGATTACCTGCAGCATGGAAGTGGCCTATTTTAGAAATATTGGGTATTATTCGTCTAAGCAAATCTCCTTCCATTATTTGCTGATGGTATATATCATAAAGAAGCTTTACATTAGGACTGTCAACTTCATCGATAATACTGAAGCCTTCATCAGAACTCCATAAGTAATAGCCCTGATGGTCAACTCTTGTGTTCAAAGGCTCTATAATAAGTGTCATATTATTCTCTTCAAGTAAAGGTACACATGCCTTCAAGCCTTCAACTAATGATTTATGCTGTTCCTCATGACTATTGCCGGTATCATTCCCAACTTGAGTAATAAGCATTTTACAGCCAAGTTTTTTTGCTGCCGCTATGGATTCTCTCAATCCTTGCAGATACTCCTCCCTCTGACCAGGATCAACAAGACTTATAAACTTTGTACAGCATGCTGTAAGCTCCATTCCTAATGTATCCTTCATTTCTGCCAATCTGTCAATATCCTTATCCCACCAGCACCAAATCTCAAATTTATCATAACCGCAACGCTTTATTTCTTCTAATCCGCTATATATGTCTTTTCCAAAATATAATGCATCTATACAGATTGAAATTTTCATTATTAAGACACCTCACTTTATATTTTGCACGCACTGTTCAATTCAATTACTATCGGCAAAAAACATTATATCAGCTGCATGATATAGTCCGATATTTGATAGTATCAATTAAAAAGTCTGGATGCCAAACCTCCAAGCGTGCTCTCTTTGTAATTTTAATATGTTATCAGTACCTGAATTGCTTTCTCCGGATACGTATCCACTATTTCATAAGCTGATGCAACTTCATCATATGGTATTTTATGTGTAATCAGATTATCCAGCTTTAGGCTTTCAAGTATTTTCAGACAGGATTGAGTTCTCCTCTTATCGTCCCAAAGATTCTTTATTGCAGGGTCTATATTGTTTGTCTGAGATTGTTTAATTCCAATTCGGTTATGATGAAATTCCTCAGACAAATCTAGCCCTTTTATCATTCCCTGATACCAACTTAGCGCAATAACGCTGGTTTCCGGTGCCGCAATTCTTACAGCTTCATTCAATGCCGCAGAATTTCCTGTAACCTCAATTACTACATCGGCTCCCTTGTTATTAGTCAACTTACGGATTTCTTTTGCTATGTCCGAAGTCTTTGCCGGATTAAAAACCTTGTCACAGCCATTTTCAAGAGCTGCATCTAATCTTGTTTCAAACATGTCTATACCATATACTTTAAATGCTCCGCTCATTTTTGCCATTTGTGACACAAGTTGCCCCAGCACTCCAAGCCCCATTACTACAACAGTATCCCCAAGCTTTATATGACTGTCTAGAATCCCGTTAAAGGTTGTCATCAAGTTTGTAAAAAATACTCCGTATTCAGGTTTTATTCCTTCAGGCAAAACTATTACATCTGTTTCCGCCTTAACCACTTGAGATTGGTGAGGTGCTGAAGAACAAACTATATCTCCTAATTTTACATTTTTAACACCGGAGCCAATCTCAATTACCTCCCCTACATTTGCATAGCCCATATACCACACACCCGGGTCGCAGCTTTTTATAGGATATTGCCATGTTTCAGTGGTATCAGCATCCACAAACAATCTTGTGTCCGCATCATATTTCCTTCTAAAAAATGGCGCTGATCCCCTATATACACTCATTTCAGTTCCATGACTTAGTCCCGAACAAATAGTCTGAATTCTGACTTCATTCTCTTTCATCGTAAGCTCTGGCGCACTTTGCACCGTTAACTGCTTTGGACCGCTGTAAACCATAATTTTCATATATAATACCTCATTTCTATAATGTATAATTTATTGTGCTTACTAACCTATATTTATAAAATGTCTAAAATCAAACAAAAGCGTAAATGAAATGATAAGTATTTTGTTCCTGTAAGCCTCCTTGATAGATCGTGCAGAAGGCTTACAGAACATTAATATTGTTTGTCTTCTTTAAAAAGATTTATTTCATAAGATTTTCAAATTCCTTTATTGCCTTGTCAATTGATTGCTGTATATCCTTGCCTGCTATGACCTCAGTAGACAACGTTGGCAGCGGACCGTTAGGCCATGCATCAATCTGGCTCCACTGAGCTATAGGCATATCTCCGGCTACCGCTCTGTCAGATTGCTGAACAAATGCACTGAGCCATGCATCTTGTGAGAAGTAGCTGTCACTCATAACAGCCTTACTTGAGTTGAGAAGAGACAGGGTTTTTGATGCTTTAAGCTGATTTTCAGCATTGCAGAAGTACTTAACCCATTGTTTTGATGCATCGGCATCCTTTGAAGTCTTGAAAACAGCTATCGGAGCTGAAAATGCTATTGAGGATGCTCCTTCACCACTCTTACTTGGCATAACTGCTGATGCAAACTTGTCTTTTAGCTGTGGTGCCTGCTGCTCTATGTTATTTTTTGTTTCTGCTGTAACACCGAATACCATTGCCACCTTTCCAGCCATAAACTCTGAAACAGGGTCATATGAAGGGTCAACCATATTAGGAACTGCAATTTTGTATTTTTCGTTTACGTCTCTCATTAATGCCAAAGAGTCTAAACCTGCCTGTGTGTTAAATGTTGGATTTTTAAAGCCTTCGTCCATAAGGCTACCGCCTGCCCCTCCAAGGAGCGAGAACCATGTCTGGTCAAATCTGGCCATCATATTGAACCACGCCAGTCCAGCTCTTGTAATATTACCCTTTGCATCTGTCTTTGTAAGCTTTTTGCCTGTTTCTATCAATTCATCCCATGTCTTTGGAACTGAAGTAATTCCTGCTTCTTTAAAGTATTCTGTATTATAGAGAAGTACCCTTGTATCAAAACGCCACGGAATACCATACCAGTGTCCGTTCTGATAAGCTTCATCCTTACCTGCTTGGAACCATGAATCTTCTCCCATCTCCTTAGCTACATCATCAATTTCCATCGGTCCAAATTTATCTCCACCCATCTTTATCAAAGATGCTGTAAAGAAAATATCTGCCACATCCGGTGCTTCACCGCCTGTGCACGCCAGAGTCAGCTTGTTTAATGCCTGTCCCCAGTCAACAATTGAGTATTTTACCTTGATACCTGTCTTGGATTCGAAGTCTGCTGTCATTTCCTTGAGAAGTGTTTCCTGTGCTGCAGGATCAGAGCCGTATTTCTGTATCCAGAAAGAAATTTCTCTTGGCTCATTTGAGTTAGTGCTTCCGGCTGAAGAAGTATTCTGTGCCTGAGTGCTGTCAGATGACTGTTGTTTTGAACCACATGCGCTGAAAACGGCCACCATCATTGTAACTGCTAGTATTACTCCAATTAGTCTGATTACTTTTTTCATTTTTTCTTCCTCCTCAAACTTTTATTATTTTATTATTTTATCCTTTAACCGCACCGGCGGTTAATCCACTGATTAAGTACTTCTGTAGGAATGCAAACAGTATTATTGCAGGCAGGGTTATTAAAACAGAGGTCGTCATTGTAAGTGCCATATTTGAGTTTCCTCCAAACTGACCTATATAATCATATATTCCTATTGATGCTGGCTTTAAGTCATTATTTGATAATATTACACTTGCCCACATAAACTCATTCCATGCAAGTATGAAAGAAAATATTGCCGTTGCGACTATTCCGGGCAGTGAAATTGGAAGAGCAATCCTAAAGAATATTCCAAATCTAGAACAGCCGTCAATAGTAGCACTTTCTTCAAGAGATACAGGTATAGCCGATGTAAAATAGCTTTTAATCATTAATGTACAAAATGGAATTCCCCACATTGAGTATGCAATTATAAGTCCAGAATAGGTATTTGTCAGATTTAGTTTAAACATTATAAAATAAAAGGATATGAAAGGCAGTACTCCCGGGATTAACTGTGATAACAGCATTAGCACCACTGCGGATTTTTGGAGACTTCTCTTTGCAAACCTGCTTATGCTATAACCGCATAAAGTAGCCATAACAACACAAATTATGGTGGTCATCACCGAAACATAAAGTGAATTTGTCATATATTTAAGCAACGGTAGAGTAGACCATACATCAATATAATTTTGAATATTCAAAGCTTTGGGGGAATATGTCGGTGGAGACAGCATAACCTCATTACTTGGCTTTATTGATGTAATAAACATCCAATAAAACGGAAGCAATATAAAAATAGAGGTAACTGACATTACAGTATAATGTTTTAATGCGGGCTTGATCTTTTTTGACGACAATATAGTACAACTCCTTTCTTTATATGCTGGAATCTACTTTTAACGACCTTTTTATATAGTATAGTGACGGTATTAAAACAATAATAAGCATAACTACACTGATGGCTGCCGCATAACCGTATTTAAAATTTGTGAAGGCTTCACTGTATACCCGAACAGCTAGAACCTCAGTCAGATTTAAAGGACCTCCTTTAGTTACCAAATAACTTATATTAAAGTTATTAAACTGCCATATTCCCTCAAGAAGTATAGACGTTTCAACTACTGGTAACAGCGAAGGAACCGTAATACTGGTAAATTGCTGCCATTTACTGGCACCATCTACATTTGCAGCTTCATAAAGCTCTGCAGGTATAGTTTGTAAACCAGCTAAAAACATTACCATCATAAACGGAAATATACTCCAAACATTGATGATTACCACCATAATCATAGGCAGTGAGATGAACCCAAAATAAACATCAGTCTGCCCCAAAAAATTTATTGGCTTGTCAATGAGGTTAATGTCCATTAAAAACCTGTTTATCGGGCTAAAGGATTCACTTAGCAATAAGCGCCATACTGTTGCTGTTACTAGCGGAGGTGTAACCCAGGGTGATAAGAATATTGCACGAAAAAATGTTCTTCCTCTATACCCCTTATTAAGTTCCATTGCAACAATAATTGCCAGGATTGCACCAAAAATCAAGGAAAATACCGTGAAAAACAAAGTGTTAATAATGATTTTCATTGTGACAGGATCATTAAGTGCCTTTAAATAATTACTTAGACCTATAAATGGTCTGTCAGGCTTCAGTAATTGAATATCAAAAAAAGACATCCTTATTGAATCTAAACTAGGATATATATGGACAAATGCGATACCTAATAATGCCGGAAGTAGCATTATTAGAGGAGTGTATTTGTCCAACTGGCGAGACAGCTTCATACCGATACCTCCATTAAGAGAAATATTAAATTTATTTAATTGATAACTATTTAATAAGATTTTTAACTGAATTTCTTTCAACTATTCTTGGGCTTATTGAAATGCATCTTGCATTATGATACGTGCTATTTTTCTTACCTATAAGCATTTCTACGGCTTCTACAGCCATATCCTCTATAGGAAGGCGTACGGAAGTTAATGCTGGAGACAAATATTCTGAAATAGTGTCATCATGTCCGACTACAGAAACATCTTCAGGAATTCGTATTCCCTTTTCATACATATACTGCAACACTCCTACTGCAAGGATATCAGCTGCAACCATTAAAGCAGACGGGTATTCCTTCTTTTCAAATATTTTTTTTGCAACCTGATATCCATAATCAGATATATACTCCTCAACAAAAAACGTATGCTCCTTCGCATATACTTCAAGCCGGTTTTTTTCCATGGCCATGAGATAACCGGAATATCTTTCCTTTTCAACGTTAAAGGCTTGTTCTTTACCTACATAAGCAATTTCTGTATGTCCCTTTCCTATTAAATAGTTTGTAGCATTGAAGGTTCCCTCAGTATTATTAACAAGAACCTTATCGACCCCAAAATATTCTGCTGGCCTTTCTATCATAACAACAGGCTTATCCAAATTATCCATATATTCTTTTATATCAGTAGGAACATCGTCTTGTATAAAGGAACTGAAAATTATACCGTCAACATTTCTTTTTATAAGACTATCTACTAAATATGGTATTTCCGAAAGGTCTTCTCCCGAATTTAATGTAAGCACTTGAAAACCCTTATTTCGAGCTGCTTCGTTTACATTTCTAGACAATAACTGAAAAAACATATTGGAAGAGCTATGTGGTACTACAAGACCAATTACACCTTCTTTAAAATTTTTTCTGGAATAAAGGTTTTTTGGCGCTACATATCCCAGTTGGTCTATTACCTCCTGTACACTTTTTCTAACACTTTCTGATACATAACCGTTTCCTCTGACAACTCTGGCTACTGTTGTAATAGATACATTTGCTTTTTGTGCCACATTCATCATTGTAACTTTCATGTTTCACCTCTACCTTTGCTTGTTTTTTACCACATTTACTTTAATCTAGCTTGTCTTAATCAAAATTAGCAACAACCTTTTACCCCAAAATTAACATGCAATTTTTTATTTATTTAACACATTTCTTATGTTTTTATTATATATATATCATAAAATAATGTCAATAAATATACATTATTTATATGCAATATGTCGAAAAAAGAATATTTTTATGGTTTTCATATGTTTTTTCTGTATGTTAATTTATTTTTATTTTCACATTATTATCATATGTTTGTTAAATATTTCTCATACTTTTTTGCAGTAAATAAAAGCGTAAAAATAGAAATAATCTCAGCATAAATACGTATTTTGTTGTGTAAATTAAGATTAATTAAACTATCTAGGATTAACGTCACATCCGGACATATTCAAAAAATCGCCTATTCAAAGAGAATAAACGATTTTTTGAAAAAATAATATATAATATAATTGGAGATTAGCTAATTTATTAACCTGCTAATTCATCAGCAGATACATTTTCTTTACCGTAATACGCCTTCATATACATTTCCTTCATTTCACTCATTAATGGGTATCTAGGATTTGCACCTGTACACTGGTCATCAAAAGCCTGTTCAACCATTTCGTCTAATGTTGAAATGAATTTTTCCTCATCAATGCCTGCATCTTTAATAGTCTTTGGAATTCCAATCTTAGCTTTTAATTCGTCAATTTTTATAAGCAATTTGTTAAATTTATCTTCATCATTTGCACCATTAATTCCGATGAAAGATGCAATTTCAGCATATCTCTTTAATACCTGAGGATACTTGTATTGTGAGAAGGTACCCATTTTTGTTGGAGCTTCAGCGATGTTAAATTTCATAACCTCATTTATAAGAAGCGCATTAGCAACCCCATGTGGCAAGTGGTGGAATGCCCCTAACTTATGTGCCATTGAGTGACAAATTCCCAGGAATGCGTTAGCAAATGCCATACCAGCTATTGTTGATGCATTAGCCATTTTTTCTCTTGCAATAGGGTCCTTTGCTCCATTTTCATATGCTGATGGAAGGTATTCAAATATGCTTTTTGTTGCCTGTAAAGCAAGTCCATTAGTATAGTCTGAAGAGAGCATTGAGCCATAAGCCTCAACTGCATGAGTTAATGCATCTATTCCTGAAGCTGCTGTCAAACTCTTTGGCATGTGCATCATTAAGTCTACATCAACTATTGCCATGTTTGGCATTAACTCATAGTCAGCAAGAGGATACTTTACTCCTGTTTGCTCATCAGTAATTACTGCAAAAGGTGTTACCTCTGAGCCTGTACCTGCTGATGTTGGCACTGCTACGAAATATGCCTTTTCACCCATTTTAGGGAAGTTATAAACTCTTTTTCTGATATCCATAAATCTCATAGCTAAGTCTTGGAAGTCAACCTCAGGGTGTTCATATAAGGTCCACATAATTTTACCTGCATCCATTGCGGAACCGCCGCCAACTGCTATAATAACATCTGGTTTAAATTCGCTCATAGCCTTTGCACCAAGCTTTGCACATTCAAGTGTTGGATCAGGAGCTACATCAAAGAATGTAAAATGGCTGATATTCATTTCATCTAACAAGTTGGTAACAGTCTTTGTATAACCATTATTGTATAAGAACGAGTCAGTTACGATAAATGCTCTTTTTTTATTCATTACATCTTTAAGCTCTCTCAATGCAACACCTAAGCAGCCCTTTTTGAAATAAACCTTTTCTGGAGCTCTGAACCATAACATATTTTCTCGCCTCTCTGCAACAGTCTTTATATTTATTAGGTGTTTAACTCCTACATTCTCAGAAACAGAATTTCCTCCCCATGAACCACAGCCTAGTGTTAGTGATGGCTCCAATTTGAAGTTATAAAGATCTCCGATTCCTCCATGCGCGGATGGTGTATTTATGAGAATTCTACAAGTTTTCATAGCATCAGTAAATTTATTTATTTTTTCTTTACCACTTACTACATTTATATATAAAGATGATGTATGCCCAAAACCACCATCTGCAACTAATCTCTCTGCTTTTGCGATTGCCTCATCAAAGCTTTTTGCCCTGTACATTGCAAGAATCGGTGAAAGCTTTTCATGTGCGAATGCTTCAGATAGCTCAACAGACTCTACTTCACCAATCAACACCTTTGTATCTTCAGGAACACTAAAGCCTGCTAATTTTGCAATAGTATAAGCAGATTGACCAACTATTTTTGCATTTAAGGCTCCATTTACTAAAATAACATCCCTTACTTTTTGAGTTTCGTCTTTATTCAACATATATGCTCCGCGAAGAATAAATTCTTTCCTTACCTCATTGTAAATCTTATCCAAAACAATAACTGATTGCTCTGAAGCACAAATCATACCATTATCAAATGTTTTTGAAACAATAATTGAGCTAACAGCCGTTTTAATATCTGCACTATCATCTATAATAGCAGGTGTATTACCAGGTCCAACACCAATTGCAGGCTTACCTGATGAATAAGCAGCTTTAACCATTCCAGGCCCGCCAGTCGCAAGGATTATATCTGCTTCCTTCATAACAATACCTGAGAGCTCAATTGAAGGTTCATCTATCCAGCCAATAATTCCTTTTGGCGCTCCTGCTTCTACTGCTGCATCAAGTATTATTCTTGCAGCTTCAATAGTTGATTTTTTTGCTCTTGGATGTGGAGAGAAGATAATACCGTTTCTTGTTTTTATAGCTAATAATGCTTTAAAGATAGCTGTTGACGTAGGATTTGTAGTTGGTACTACTGCTGCAATTACACCTAAGGGCTCAGCAATCTTTGTAATTCCAAAAGCCTCGTCTTTTTCAATAACACCACAAGTCTGAGTATCTTTATATGCATTATATATATACTCTGAAGCATAGTGGTTTTTAATTACTTTATCTTCTATAATTCCCATACCTGTTTCTTCATGAGCCATTTTGGCAAGAGGGATTCTTTTTTTATTAGCAGCTAATGCGGCAGCCAAAAATATTTTATCTACTTGCTCTTGAGTAAAGTTTGCAAATATTCTTTGCGCTTGTTTTATTTCACTTATTTTTTCTTGTAAACTCTCTACACTATTTACTACATAATTTTTCTTTGACATAATAAATCATCCTCCATTCTTGGAATCTAAACTCTGCTAATTGCTTTAAGATATTTATATATATATATAAATATTGTTATTTTTTTAACAATATAGTTTAAAAAAATATCACTTGCGAAAATTGCGTCTTTATATGTCTCATTTTTTGTTATTGTCTTGTGTTAATTATTTAACAACCTTTACAAGTATATTGTACCTCCTTGTTAAATAATTGTCAATATTATTTTGCAGAAATTTTTTAAAGTTTAATTAATCATATTATACAGGACTTATGCAGTTTCACCCAATAAATGGTAAGATATTCGTCCAAAGCCCAAACTATAATATTTAGGACAATATTTTTACATTAATATTTTATGAAAACCAAAGATATCATTTTTTAGTCTTCATGTTAAATGGTTCAAAAATTATATATATTTGGTTTATGAGATAAAGGTTCAAAATAAGACAAAGAAGTTTGGTGTTTCGAATCGTTAAAATAAAAGAGCCATTAGCAGGGGAGCCCAGCTTATCTAGTATTATATTATAAATAAAATATAAATGTATTTATATACAGAATTTATTACTTACAGTATTTCCTTCAGGGTCAATTAGCTTTTCTTCTAAATAGTACTTTAAGTTTTCTAGACATAAAAAGAATATTCGTTCACCATCATCAATTGATTCCGTTTGAATAGGTTTTGAAGTAATATATAAAAATCGCACTTCTAAATCTCCAGATATATTGAAAAAATTTTTAAGTTTCTCGGGTTCGTGCTGTACCAAATCACACCTTCTTTTAAACTTGTAATAATGTCCATCATTTTTATACATTTCCTCAAAATCTCTTAGATACGAGCTTGCATTTAATGAATCTGTTATAAACTTAGATTCAACAACATAAAGTAATCTTTTTTTTGGTGAATAAACTAATAAATCATAATCACCATAATCAATAGCTTTTTTATTCCATATAACATCATACCTTACATTAAGTTCTATAATAGCAGCATCTATCGTTACTGAAAAAACACTTTTTATTTCATCTAAAAAAGTATTGGATAGAGACTTATTCCGATTTATTAAATATTTTTTAAACGAGTCATCAGTGTTCGTATAAATAACTCCCCCATTTGTATGACAAGAAAGCCAAAGTTTAGTTGCATATTCAGCTATAGCTTGAGATACCATAACTTCACCAGTTTTCAGCATAATAAACGGGCATAATTCTAATCTAAATCTGTTTACATTCATTTTCCATATAAATGTGTCATTTTTAAGTTGAGATCTTAATTTTTCACGTGTCAATACGAAATTATTACACATGCAATTAAAACTTATTGGAATTTTTGTTTCTGTAGTGACAAATTCCTTAAATGTCTCAAGATTAATAAAATTTGCAGGATAATTAGAGTCCGCAAATTTCAATTCTTTTACGCTGTAGAAAAGTGCCATTAAATCCATGAAATTGATATTAAATTGACTTACAAATGAAATATTAAATTCCGAGTTATCAAAATCATCAAATAGTTGTTGGTCATCATGCCACCCTTGATTGCCCATAATTACAGGATTAAAATAAGCTATTGATTTAAATTTCGAATTGATTGGTATACTACACTGTGGACTAATATCAATCGATTTAACTCCTTTATTTGATTTCATACGCCTTGAAACTTCAATCAAAGTTATATTATATGAAGAAATCCCATATATAAATAAATCAACACAAAATCTTTGATATTCTTTATTGCTACGATTTTTACATATGCTTGTGTACGATTGATTAAGTATTAGTGTATTTTCAATCCAAAGATTAATTGAATCAAAAAGTTGTTTCGCAATTTTACTATATTCTATCAATTCAACTATTAAGTTCTTTTTATTTATTTTAGAATCTTTAACCTTTGCCTAACCTTTCTTTGCTCAACATAAAGTTGGTAAACTACATTTTGGAGCAACCCCAATTCCCACAAAATGTCTTTTAGATTTGATGAATTTATATAGTGACTAATTTTCTCTTTACTTATATCCAATACTTTTTTTAATAGAGTAGATGCAAATTCCAAATCGGTAATCGTATACGATTTATTACCAAAATAATATTCAATTCTATTAGTTCTAACTTCAATAGGTATTCTTAAATCATCCCAAAAGTCTGTCAACTTTAATATAAAAATGTCATTTTCCATTGATTTCACCCTTTGCATATTAAACCCATTAGCGTTTTATGTAACTATTTCTCACATTTTCTATATTTGTACGACCATGCGGATTATTACCATTCCCATCAATAATATCAGCCTCATAATCACCAAGCAAAGGTTTAAGTCTAGTATTATACCACTCAGTTATACTTGTATTTATTGCTGCTTTTCGAGAATATTCATAAGCATCAAATTCAGTATTTTTTTTACTCCTTATTACAACCCTTATTTCTTCTAATTCAAAGATTTGTCTTTCCAAATCTGTCGCTGTTACTTTAGACATATTATTACCCCCACAAACACTATTATGGAAGTATTCTACATTAATTTCCATATTATTTCAATAGTTCTTCTGCTATTATTTCTATAGTTATATTAAACATGTTCTCAGGCACCTCAATTCATTTACATACCAACCCTTACCGCCGATATAGCACTAATACTGTCTCCAGGTGCCTTGAGACAGTATTAGTGCTATATTTCTAAAACCGACTTATAAGTGCTATTAGAGAAATTCAGTGACTTCACTCTATGAAAATAACATTTTTCGATTAATATAATAATCTGACTTTATCAATTGCGGTGTCTATTACAGAGGTTGCTACTTAACAAGGGATAAAATGCACTACTGATTTTGTGGGTATGTGGAACAAGCAGATCAAAAGTTAGGTTTTTATAGTAAGGGAGAGAACTAAATCCCCTGGCTGAGTTCAGTTTCAGTTGAGGATTCAGTTCCCTTACTATGATTGGCTGGTTATTTTAATTGATTTATAAACGAGTTTATGAATTATGTTTATAAATTAACGTATAAATTATTTCAAATATTTGTTGTATTACCATTTATTTTAATTTATAACGGAATAATTAAACATCTATTGTAAACCATGGTACAATAGTATTTATATACTACAAACGTAGAAAGCTTATGATTTAAGTTTGTATACAAAACGAAAAAGAACATTTGAAGGATATGTTTGTATAAATACATAAACAGGAAGGTGACATAACTAAAATTATTATTATTTGTTTGTTAGTAAAAAATAGTACACTAATTGTTTAACAATCTATTTTGTGAAGGAGAAGATTTCATTATGAGAAATAAAACAAATTTAAAAAAGTTAGTAGTTGCAGTAGTTTGTATAATGAGTATTATTACATCATCCTCAAGTGCTTTTGCTGCATCTGCAACATTTACAGATACACTAATCAGAGGACAAGAATATGTCGCTTGCGTTAAAAATACTATCACTTGGACTACTGAAAACGTAAATTTCACAATTACTGCAAGCGATGGATGGCAAGTACCAAGTGGATTGCTAGTATCAGCTGGAGGTGTGAGGAAGTTGTCTACCTCTACAATTAGAGAGATATATTATAACTATACAACTACATTTTTGGCAGGAGCAGTAATTTTTGGTCAAACTATAGGATATCGTCATGATTATATAGATCAATGTCATGTGTTTGCTGGAGCCGCTTATGAGTGGACTACTCTTTAAGTAATGTTATAAATACTTAGTAAATATAAGTGAGTAAAAATACTAAAAAATTGTGTTCTTCTGTAGTTAATTATTTTAAAATCACTCACTTATATTTACTTTTAATATATTAGTTATATAACAAAAAAGATTACACAAACCTTATGTTTACAATGATAGGTATCAATGAGAATTGAAGCAACATGAATATATATTGAGGAGTGCTTTATGATACAATGTATGGATTTGTCAAAAAGTTATTCAAAAAAGTGCGTTATAGATAAATCAAATTTTGAGATTGAAAGTAATAAAATAACATTTCTTATGGGCGCTAATGGTACTGGAAAAACAACATTTATAAAATGTTTAATGGAAATGGAAAATTATAAAGGGAAGATTACTTTTGATTGTAAAAATATAAATCAAGTAAGAGAAAAATGTTTAGTAATATGGGATGATTGTCCTTTTTATACTAATCTTAGTGGAATAACAAATCTTATGATTTTTGGAGAAAACAAAAAATCTAAGAAGCAAATTATAGAAATCGCTACAAAGCGTTTAGAGTCTGCCTTGTTAAGAAATAAAGTTAAAACCTATTCTTATGGGCAAAAGAAAAAATTAGCATTAGCATTAGTAGAAATATTACAGCCAAAATATCTTTTTATGGATGAGATTTCAAATGGATTAGATTTCGACATGATGAAAGAATTAAAAGATGATATTAAGAGGTGGGCAGAAACTATGACTATTTTTCTGACAGGGCATCAGTTTAGCTTTTATAATGAGTTAGTTGATTCTTTGTTCGCGTTTAAAGACAAACAAATAGTGTTATTGGAAGAGAATTTTTCTAGCTGCGGTAAAACATTGGAGGAAATATATGATAAAGGAATGCATTAATCAAGAATTTAGGTGTGGTATTAATTCTAAAATTTATTACATAACGCTAATTTTACTTAGTTTACTGTTTGGAATTATATTATTTATGAATTATAATGCGGTTATTGATACGCATGAAGCTTATCTAAAGTATGAGAATTATTATAAATCCAATGGCCTTGATCTTGAGTCAGATTTAAAAGGGGAGTATAAGGTAGAGAAGCATGAAAGAGGAGAAAGAATTGAAAATCCTATCGCTTATTATAAGGAATCTGTGGGTAAATATCTATATTCTGCAAGTCCTAAATACTTGGTCTCAGAGTTTTTAGAGTCCTCAACTTTATTTTTCCCATTAGTATTTGGCATATTGGGATTATTCGTTTCTACGTATGATATTAGGCATAAAACATTGAAACATAAGACAGTAAGGAATAGTAGAAGTGTTTTGGGTGCAGTGAAGCACTTAACGTTAATGTTAAGTAGTTTTGCTATTTTGATAATAGCTTTAATTATTTCGTTTATTATAGGACTAATCGTTTACCAAAGCTTATATAGCAGTGTGCCAGTGGCTGACTTTATTCCCAAAACGGCATATACAAGTTTATCATCAATTATAACTAAAATCGCTTTTGGATATATGATCGCATTACTTTTCTCAGAAATAGGATATACACTTGGAATATTATTTAAAAATATGACAGTGGGCATTGTTACAATTTTTCTATATACATTTGTAATTCCAGATTTGGGAAGTTTTGATTTAAGGACGTCTATAAAATTCCTTGCAAAGAAAGTTTTTGATTTCTACGGTGTTGTTTCTATAGAAGCACCTATTAATACTTCATATATAAAGGCGGGTTCAGTTATTTTAGTTGCATTTGTAATATCAGGCATCATCAGTATGATAATTACTGCGAAGAGGAGTTCATTTAATTGTTGAGATTTGAATTTTCATAATATGAATATAATTTCTTTTTAATTAGTTAAAAAGTCTTCACTGTAAGTTTGTGTTATATTCCCATCTTTGACATTTGATGAATGTAAAAAGCTTGGTGTTCCTTGATATATAGGAATTCCCAAGCTTATATTTATTTTAAAAAAGCGAGTAATATTTTTATCTTCTTGTTTCCTTATTAATTTTTTTCATTTGGCTTGTATTTACGATCTGGTAATTCGTGTGGAAACCAAAAGCTTCGTGTAAACCATCGGTAAAATCTGTTCTTAGCTATGTAGCCTTATCCTTTTACTTCATAAAAATTCATATCTCTTAGTCCTGTAATAATTTCATGGCATGTGAATTTTTCATTTAGCATCTTTTCAAGCAACCTATAGATGATTAATGATATAAAGCAAGTAGTAAAATGTGCTTCAATTCTGTCATCATTACTTAGGTACACATGTCTTGCTTTAAATTCGCTTTTCATAATTCTACACACTCTTCAATTTCCCAACGCCTATTGTTAACTTTAATTATTTCAGAAGCTTATCATCAAGATCTGTAGCCACAGCATAAAACCATCAAAGGATTCTTCTTTCGAGATAAGCTCCAAATTAATTCTGTATATTTCTTTTTTAGCAACAGTTCTATTTCTTTTCCTCCATCCTAACCCCACTCTTCAATTCAAAAACAAAATACGCTAGTGAAATAACTTATACTGCTCAACCAACGCATTGCATTTTTATCAGTGGTTTCGCTAATTATCTAAATATTATTTTCGTGTATTTGAAACTTATTAAGGACGAATGACATTACAAATTATTTACAGTAACTGCATAAGTCCTGTATTATAGATATGGTATAAACTAATGGTTGTAGCAATTTACATATAACATGGAATCACATTTTAAATAGACGCTGTTGCTTCGATATGGCAAAACCCGCAAATGTTGTTCAATACTATTTGGTATTTATTACAGTTTATTCACATATGTACAGTAAAGTCAGTATATTTAATTATGCCAAAAGTGCACATCAGAGCATTTATACGCCTCACTGTGCACTTTTAAACAGGAATTAATTTTTACGTTATTATCATATTTCTATATGCATTTAAAATTTGGAACCACATTTAAATAGTCGCATTTGCAGCGATGGAGCCAAGCTCGCAATAGCCGTTCAATACTATAGTCACTGCGTAAACTGTGATTTAAAGTATTGTTTTAATATTTTAAACACGAACTAGTATTATACTTCCCTATTAATTAACATTAGTCTTTGACTTAGTATACACATCAAATGCAACCGCCGCTAAAAGAACCATACCTTTTATTGCCTGCTGCCAGTCGATTCCTATACCCATAATTGACATACCGTTATTTAATACACCCATTACAAGCGCTCCAATTATAGCACCTATTATAGTACCAATACCGCCAGAAGCAGACGCTCCACCAATATAGCAGGCAGCTATTGCATCAAGCTCAAAGTTAGTACCAGCCTTTGGTGTAGCAGCATTTAAACGTCCTGCAACAACAAGACCTGCTAGTGCAGCTAACAATCCCATGTTTACATATACCCAAAACATTACTCTTTTAGTTTTTATACCAGAAAGTGTCGCTGCCTTCTCGTTTCCGCCTAAAGCATAAATATGGCGTCCTGCTATAGTTTTTTGTGTAATAAATGTGTAAATTGCTATTAGCGCCACTATTAGTATTAAAACTATTGGAATTCCTTTATATGCTGCTAAACTAATTGTTAATAGATTTATGCCTACAACAATAATGGCGGTTTTACCTATTACCAGCGGTAGTGAGAGTGTCTCAAAATTATATTTTTTCTGTTTCTGTACACGACTGTATTCTAGTAAAATAAAGACTAATGATAATATTATTCCGGCAATAACAGCTATCATGTTTAGCTCATTAACAACAAATGTATCCGATAAAAAAAATCCGTTTGACATAGCTTGAAATGACTCTTTGTAAGGAGAAACTGTCTGCCCCTTTAATAATACCATTGTTAAGCCTCTAAATATCAGCATCCCTGCCAGCGTTACGATAAATGCAGGAATTCTGGCATATGCTATCCAGAAACCCTGCCATGCACCAATTAAAGCACCAATAATAAGACATAGTATAACTGCAGGTAACACCGGCATTTGCATTTTTATCATAAATATTGCAGATACAGCTCCAACAAAAGCCACTACAGAACCTACCGATAAATCTACATTCCCTGTAATAATAGCCAGTAGCATACCAATTCCAAGAATCAAAACATAGCTGTTTTGCAGTATTAGGTTTGTAATGTTTAGTGGTTTAAACAATATGCCTCCAGTAATAACTTGAAATAAAATCATTATTACTACCAGTGCGAGTGCCATTGCATACTGACGAATATTATTTTTAAAAAAAGATTTTATACTGTTCATACTTTCGCCCCCTTGGTGTGACTCATTATACATTTCATAATACTCTCCTGAGTAGCCTCTGAACGAGATAGCTCCCCTGCTATTTCACCCTCATTTAACACATATATCCTATCGCACATGCCTAATAATTCTGGCATTTCCGATGATATAAAAATAATTGATTTCCCCGCATCAGCCAGCTGATTAATAATTGTATATATTTCATACTTTGCACCGACATCAACACCTCTAGTAGGCTCATCAAGAATTAGAACATCGGGGTCTGTGAATATCCATTTACTTAATACAACCTTCTGTTGATTCCCGCCACTCAAATTACCCGTTTTTTGCAATACACTGGATGATTTAATATTAAACTTACTCCGGAAATCTTCTGCAACTATATTCTCCCTGTGCTCTTCAACTACCGAATTTTTGCTTATTTTCTTTAGATTTGCCATCGTAATGTTATTTTTTATACTATCTATAAGAACGAGACCATAATTCTTTCTGTCTTCGGTTACATAAGCAATACCAGAATCAATCGCCTTACTTATACTGGACAATTCTACTGGTTTGCCTTTCAGCTTGACAGTTCCGGCTATTTTCTGTCCATAACTTTTTCCGAAAATACTCATAGCCAACTCTGTACGCCCTGCACCCATAAGACCGGCAAGTCCTACTATCTCTCCACTTCTCAAATTAATATTTACATTGTTTATTATCTTTCGATCATTTTGAGAATCACAGACATTCCAATCATTAACCTCCATAACTACTTCACCTATTTTGGGCTCCCTATGAGGAAAACGATGAGACATATCTCGACCAACCATGCCTTTGATAATCCTATCCTCTGTTATTTCATCAATACCATTTTCTAAGGTCTCAATTGTCTTTCCATCTCTTATTACAGTAATACGGTCAGATACCTTGGAAACCTCATTCAGCTTATGTGAAATAAGGATAGATGTAATACCTTTTTTCTTTAAATTCAGTAATAAATCCAGAAGCTTATTGCTTTCTTCATCGTTAAGCGAGGCTGTAGGCTCATCTAGGATAAGCAACTTTACATCCTTTGCAAGAGCTCTGGCAATTTCAACCAGTTGCTGCTTTCCTACACCTATGTTTGTAATTAAAGTATTTGGTTTTTCGTGTAGGCCAACCAGCTCAAGTAATTCCTTAGTCTTAACAGTTGTTTCATTCCAATTTATAATTCCTGTCCTTGCCTGTTCATTTCCTAAAAATATATTTTCAGCTATGGATAAGTAAGGTATAAGCGCAAGCTCTTGATGTATAATTACTATGCCTAATCTTTCGCTATCCTTTATTTCTTTAAAACGGCATAAGTTTGAGCTAAAAACAATATCTCCTGAATATGTACCAGATGGATAAATACCACTCAGTACATTCATCAAAGTTGATTTACCAGCACCATTTTCGCCTACCAAAGCATGTATTTCCCCATCTCTCACTTGTAAGTTGACATTATCCAGAGCTTTAATGCCAGAAAACGTCTTGGTGATATTTTTCATTTCGAGTATTAGTTTAGACATTTTACCAGCTCCCTATCTGTTAATTATTTGTTGTATTCTATCTTTAATATTACAGAGTTCACCACCCAACATATATAAAATGGCAAACTCTGTAATGAAACCTGACCTTATTAGGGAATACTGTTTATTTCAAATCGTCCTCTGTATAGTATCCACTGTCAATTAATATTTTCTTGTAATTTGTCTTGTCTACTGGTATTGGATCACAGAGATATGAAGGAACGATCTTTACACCATTGTCATAAGTCTTTGTATCATTAATTTCAGGATCAGTGCCACTAAATACTGCATCAACCATCTTTACACATTTCTCAGCAAGAATTCTTGTATCTTTAAATATAGTTGAATATTGTTCACCTGCAATAATTGACTTAACTGATGCCACCTCAGCATCTTGACCTGTTACTATCGGCATTGGCTTGTCGCTACTGCCATAAGCAGCGCCCTTAAGTGCCGCAAGTATACCAATTGAAATACCATCATATGGCGATAATACACCATCAATTTTTTCAGTCGCATAGTTTGCACTTAAAATATTTTCCATACGAGCTTGAGCTGTTGCAGCATCCCAGCGGAGAGTTGAAACTTTGTCCATACCCATCTGCCCGCTCTTAACTACTAGTGTACCTTTGTCTATAAGCGGTTTTAATACTTTCATTGCACCCTCATAGAAGAAGTATGCATTGTTGTCATCTGGTGACCCACCAAACAATTCAATATTAAAAGGGCCTGCTTTAGTATCAGCACCTAAAGCTTTTACCAAAGAAGTCGCTTGCTGCACACCAACCTTAGAATTATCAAATGTAGCATAGTAGCTGACATTGTCTGTACCCTTGATTAAACGGTCATATGCAATAACCTTTATACCTGCATCACCGGCTTTTTTAAGAACATCTGTCAAAGCTGAATCATTTATTGGAGCTACAACCAATACTTTTGCACCCTTCGAAATCATGTTTTCAATTTGAGCAACCTGATTATCAATGTTATCTTCTCCATACTGTAAATCAACTGAATAGCCCTTTTCTTCAAGCTGTTTTTTCATGTTGTCACCATCTGCAATCCATCTTTCTGAGGATTTTGTAGGCATAGCAACTCCAACAAGTTTACTGGTGTCTTTTGTTGTTCCACATCCTGTAAATCCTAAAGCGACTGAAAGAGTCATAGCTACAGTAAGAGCACCTGCAATAATCTTTTTCATTTTCATTTTATGTCCCCCTTTGTTGTTGAGTACTTCTTGTTTGTTTTATGTTTGTTTGCTTTCATTTATGTTTATTATATTATCATTGGGTGGATAATATGTCAATAATTTTGGTATGTTTTACAATGTTTATTATATTTTTATCTAAATTCTTATATATTATGTTAAATCTTAGTTTGATTACGAATTTATTCTAATGTTCGTTTTTGATTATTTGTGAACTATTTACTCAAATCAATCTTGTATTAACTTTTAATCCGCAGTATTATTGCTTTTAGATTCAATTTATAATATACTCAAATGTAAAAGAAACAATATAATCAATGTTAGGAAATACACTTATGTTTGCTATAGAGAGAATCAGAATAATAAAAAATTACTTAATTGAAAATAAGCAGGTTGAGGTTAATCAGCTGAGCCAAATGCTAGGCGTATCAGAAGTTACTATCAGAAGAGACTTGGAAAAGCTCGAATCTGATGAGTTTTTGACTCGCACTCACGGTGGTGCTGTTTTGGGCAGCAAAAAAGAATTGTCTTCCGACGATATTGATGCCTCATTGCATAAGGATTATACGGAAATTTCCAAAATTGCTATTAGGATGATAAAAGATGGTGATGTAATAATGCTTACAAATGGTGAAATAAATTGCGAAATAGCTAAGCAGCTTACATCTAAAAGCAAGGTTACTGTCCTAACAAATGATTTAAATATCGCATCATATATATTAGAAGCCCAATCTGCAAAGGTAGTTCTTTTAGGTGGAGATATAGATTATCATACAAAAGCTGTATTTGGCACCTTGACTATTAATAACTTAAATAACTTTTTCGTAAACCGTCTATTTATTGAGGCTGACGGTATATCCAATAATCTTGAGCTTACAGTATCAAATATAGATATGGCTACTTTTATTAAGGCTGCTTCTAAAAATGCAAATGAGAGAATAATCGTTTGTGCTGCATCAGCTTTCGAAAAGAACTCTTTTTACAGGGCTGGCTTAGTATCTGATCTATGTGACAAGCTAATAACAAATCACACAATATCAGAACAGCTAAAAAATAATATTTTTAATTCTAATATACAATTATTTACCTCTATAGACTTATTTGAGGGCAGTGTATAATCTTCCCGTATGGGGGGTAAAAGGTTGAAATAAATTACTAATACATTTAAAGGAGGTGCCGAGTCCATGTCATTTCTGTCATGTAGTTTTGTGTAGAATGTGGGACATGGACATAATTATGGGCATTCCCAAGTTAGAAGTTAAGGGGATAAATAAATATTTGAGTGACGCTTTTTGTCTTACTGATGTTTCAATAGCCTTATATTCTGGCGAAGTACATGCGATAATCGGTGAAAATGGTTCTGGCAAATCAAGTATTACTAAAATTATAAGCGGTTTAGTAAAACCGGATAGTGGTGTTCTTCTTATTGACGGCAAATCTGTTTCTATTGATAGTGTCAGTACTGCTAAGTCAAATGGCATTTATTGCGTATGGCAGGATATAAACCTATATCCAAATCTTACTGTAGCAGAAAACATTTATATGGATTATTCCTATTCAAAAAAGAAGTTATTTACAACAGAAAATGAATATAAGATGCATCAAGATTGCAGCGATATTTTTAAGATGTTTGGTATAGATATTAATACCAGAGTAATTGTAGGCAAATTGGGATTTGCTCAAAAGCAGTTAGTGGAAATAGTTAAAGCTTATGTGTCCAATGCAAAAATCATAATATTTGATGAGCCTTCCTCTGCATTTACTTCCTCCGAAAAAGAAATTTTATATAAAATTATTCGTTCATTAAAAGAGAAAAATACTGCTATTTTTTATATTACTCATTTAGTAGAGGAAATTGAGCTGATTGCAGATAGATTTACTGTAATGCATCAGGGCAAAGTTATTGGAACTCGTGAAGTTGGCAGTGTAACAAAAGAAGACATAATAAGCATGCTTTCTGTTCCAGTTGAGAAGAAACGTTATCCTCGGATAGATATACCTCTTGGCAAGGTCGTTATGTCAGTTAAAAACTTAAGTGCAGCTGATATCCTTAATTCAATAAGTTTCGAACTGAGAAAATCAGAGATTCTGGGAATAACAGGGCTTATGGGTGCAGGTAGATCACTTCTTGCCCAATGTCTCTTCGGTATAATTCCGATAAAAAGTGGAAGTATCGAAATCGATGGTGAAAAACACAAAATTACATCTCCGTATGATGCGATAAAAAACGGTATCGCTTTTCTTCCTGAAGATAGAGCTGTAAGTTCTATTTTTGGTTGCCTCAGCCTAGAAAACAATGTTACGGTTTCATCTTTAAAAAGATTTGAGCAGTACAAATACCTTCATAACCAAATAATGACCGATGTTACAGACACATATATTAAAAAGCTGAGCATCAAACCCGGTCTTCTAAATGACTTACTTGAAACCTACAGCGGAGGCAATCAGCAAAAAACAGCAGTAGCTCGTTGGATAATGAGCCGTTCAAAAATATATATTCTTGATGAGCCTACGCGTGGAGTTGACATCGCTTCTAAAACAGATATATACAATATAATGCTTGATTTAGTAACAAAAGGTGCATCTATAATATTGATTTCATCTGATATAGAAGAAATTTTAGGAATGTGTGATAGGGTACTTGTGCTTGCAGAAGGACAGATATCTGGTGAATTTAATCGAAATGAAGCAACTAAAGAAGCTATAGTGTATAAATCTACTATAAAAAACTTACCATAGGCTAATTCCGTGGTAAGTTTCTATATATTTAAAGTGTGTAATATTAAATATCCGACCGAATCAACAATTATTTAATTCCTTTTTGCTTAAAGTAAAATATTGTACACGTACAGCAAATACATTTTGTAATAAAATAATATTACTCTAAAATAGCACATGAAAGTATTAAAAAAATACACTGATTAAGTTCACAAACTGCTCCAAGTATATCTCCTGTTGCTCCATCAATCTTTTTGCTAAAACCTTTTATTAGGAGAAATGCACTAATAGGTGGTATTGATAAAACAATCCACATTTTATAGTCAAGAGTCAATAAACTAATCACAATATATATTAGTAATCCCCAAAGCAATTCTTTTCTGCCACAGTAATCAATAAATGATTTTCCTAATCCCTCTCCTTTTCGTGCATATGTAGAAACTGAAGAACTGACTAGTGATCCAATTCTACCTGCCATTGGCATTAGTATTATTACTCGCAAAAAGTATTCACTATTCATTTCACTTAATGCCGCAAAATTTAGCATTAGCACACTTATAATTGCTAATACTGCATTTGTTCCAACTCTGCTATCTCTCATTATTTCAAGAATACGTTCTTTAGACCGATTTGAAAAAAGTCCATCAAAGGTGTCTCCTAATCCATCTAAATGTAATCCTCCTGATATTAAAATATATATAACTAAAACAATAACCGCCACCATTGTTCTTGAAAATATATACTCTAATCCAAAGGCAAACGCTCCCAAAATAGCCCCTATGACTATCCCGACTAATGGTGCAAAAACCAAGCCCTTGCCATAGTCCTCAACGCTTGCTGCAAGCCTTAAATTAATAGGAATTCTAGTAAAAAACTGTAACATTAGTACAAGTCTTTTTATTGCTGTTTTCATTTAATTCTTCCACCTCATATTTTTCTGAAGTCCAAAGCAATTATCTTCGAAAAGTTTATGCTAACTTAAATTTATTTTATCCTCATAGGTATGCCTGAAACACAGAAATAAACTTCATCAGCAGCCCTTGCAATTAGTTGATTTATTCTGCCGGCAATATCTCTAAAATCTCTACTAAGAGCGGATGCTGGAACAATACCAAGTCCTATTTCATTGGTAACAATGATAAATGGCAATTCTGACATCTTCGTAAAGCTTATTAATCTCTTAATCTGATGTTGAATAGAACTCTCAATTTCGTCAACATCATTTCTTGTTAGATTGTCCCAATCATAGGATCCATCTAGCATTAGATTTGTAATCATTATTGTAATACAATCTAAAAGCACTGCATCCTTACCTTGTATAACATTAGACATCGCCGTATCTAAATTTTGATATTCCTCAAGAGTTTCCCACTCAGAAGGTCTTTGTGCTCTATGTTTAGCTATCCTCTGCTTCATTTCATCATCAATTGGCTTTGAGGTTGCAACATAAAGAACATTATGACCGAACTCTTTAGCCTTTGCTTCAGCGAAGGCACTCTTGCCACTACGAGCACCACCTGTTACTAATATTAGTTTAGACAATTTAGCCTCCTTTAGCTAACAGCTAAAATATATTTATACAAAAGTTTTATTCGTGAAGGAGAATGTTTATTTTTTAACTGTATTGCTACACAACTTATTTTAATATTTCTTTGCTAAAGCTCTCACCTGAGAACACATTCTCAATACCGAATAAGTCGGCTATCGTACTGGCAATATCAGAAAATGTTTTTCTAGTTCCTAAATTTACATCCTTCTTAATTTTGTGTCCATATATGAGAAGTGGAACATACTCTCTTGAATGGTCAGTGCTAGCTGTAGTTGGATCACAACCATGGTCAGCTGTAATAATAAGTAGGTCGTTTTCTCTCATTTCAGATATTATTTCAGGAAGTCGTTGGTCAAATTCCTCTAAAGCCTGTTTATAGCCTTCAGGATTGTTTCTATGTCCAAAAGACATATCAAAGTCAACCAAGTTTGTAAAAATAATACCTTCATTCTGTTTTTTCATGAATTTTAGTGTAATATCCACACCATCCATATTATTTTTGGTATGCTCTGCTTCGGTAATTCCTTTCTTAGAGAATATATCTTCAATTTTTCCTACAGCAATAACATTTAAACCTCTTTGCTTTAATTTATCTAAAATTGTATCAGATGTTGGTTCAGCAGCAAAATCCCTTCTGTTTGAAGTACGTGTAAAGCTACCTGGTTGTCCAATAAATGGCCTAGCTATTACACGCCCAACCATATCCTGACCTTGAAGCATATCTCTGGTAATCTGACATATCCTATATAGTTCTTCTAGTGGAACAATCTCTTCATGTGCAGCTATTTGGAATACACTGTCAGCAGATGTGTAAACAATTAACTTTCCAGTCTTCATATGCTCCTCACCGTACTCTTTAATTATTTCCGTTCCTGAAGCTGTACAATTAGCAAGTACACCTCGTCCTGTAAGCTTCTCAAACTTTTCTAATATTTCGTTAGAAAATCCTTGAGGATATGTTGGAAATGGGTAATCAAGATGAAGGCCAGCTATTTCCCAGTGTCCAGTAATTGTATCCTTGCCTTTAGACACTTCTGCCATTCTGCCATAGCAGCCTTCAATTTCTTCTGGTATAGGTACATATGCAATACCATCAATCTTTCCAAATCCAAGTTTGATCATATTGGGCATATCAATACTACCACATACTTTTACAATGTTGCCAACGGTATTACTTCCATTATCTCCGTATTCATCTGCATCTGGAAGTTCCCCTACCCCAACACTATCCAATACAATTAGAATAACTCTATTTATATTTTTCATAGAAATATCTCCTTGTCTTTATTTAGCTAAATATTAAACTTGACAAATAATACTAATTCGCATAAAAAATATTAGTTAATATTTTTTACACGATTGCTAACCGTTTGTAAGCAAACTAGTATAACATTTACTAATTAATACATATTAACAATTTAACATAATTACCAAATAAAATAAAGAGACAGTTACTTGTAATGTACATTATACATTAACAAAAACTGTCCCTATATTTCACTTTTTATATCAATTCAAATGTTGTTACCACCAAGGATACCAAGGAACAGGAGACCCCCAACCTAGCTGCGGCATAGGCGGCATAGGCGGCATAGGTGGCACAGGTGGCCAGTTCCCATTTCCGCTGTTACTTGATGTAGTGCTGGCATTTCCTTTGTCGTTTCCATTGTTATTTGGGTTTGCATTTGGGTTCCCATTACCGCTGTTACTTGGTGTGGTGCCGTCATTTCCTTTGTCGTTTCCATTGTTATCAGGATTTGCATTTGGGTTCCCATTCCCACTGTTGTTTGGTGTCGTACCAGCATTCCCTTCGTCGTTTCCTTTGTTATTAGGGTTCGCATTCGGGTTTCCGTTTCCTGTATTTTCACCTGTATTAGCATTAGAATTACTGTTAGTATTCGATTTGTCAGTTTCTATGACTTTATCTTTATCCGCTTTCTGTTCAAGCTCACTCTCTATCTTTTCAGCCTGCTTGATAACATTATCTAAAGTTGTATTTTCTCGTTTAAGCACTCCACTAATGTTTTCCTTAAGTTCAGTATTGTTTGCTATTTCTTTTAGCTCAAACATGCCTAAATCCTTAGTCACCAATTCTTCTATTTTTGGTAGATTCTTTTCTGTAAGTTCAGAAGAACTAGCTTTATGATTCATTTCAACATATACATTTATATTTTCTTGTTTTGAAGTTGCAAAAGCTACTGTACCGTCCAAAACAGTTAATTTTGTCTCAACACTTTTATTCTCAGGTCTAATATCAACAACAAATGTTGTACCTCTTACGCCCATTACAGCATTTGGTGTTCTTACCTTGTATGTAGAATTCTTAGTTAGTTTTTTCTTTATATCATTGTATATTTTTCCACTCGAAAGACTAATATTTATGTTTCCATTTTTATCAGTACCATTAAGATTACTGATAGTTATAATTGTTAAAGAATCCAATTTCACTACTTTATCACTGTCAATTTCAATATAAGCAATAGAATTCGCACCTGTTTTAATCGAGTCTCCTTCTTTCAGTCTCATTCCTTTATATACCTTCAAAGACGTTTTTCCCCTTGTTACAGTTACTGTGTTGGAAAAATCATATATTTTTGCAGTTCTTCCCTCTGCAGCAAATGATGGTACTACTTGGATCGATGTTAGAAAAAACAATATGACAATTACCATCGATAATACTTTAAGCGACTGTCTCCTCATAATCTGTCCCCCCTCCTTGCTAATAAAAAGCAATACATATATTACAGGTTCTTTTTCTAAAACCGCTAATTTTCGACAAATTGTAGAGCGCATATATTGACAATATTTTCATCTATATAATTAGTTTAATCCCATTTCCTGTTTGTGTCAATATTAATTACTCTTATTTTAGAATTAAATGTATCACTTATATAAATTTTATTCCCCTTAACTAATACATCAGATGGTTCATTGAAGGATGAAGCTCTAGATAAACCTGACAAATATGCTGCTTCACCGTTTCCTGCTATTGTAATAACAGCCGAATCTGTTATCGCTCTTATCCTATGATTTGCAGAATCTGAAACAAAAATAACTCCATTCTCATTTATATCAATGCCACATGGGAAATTAAATCTAGCTTGTTTCTTTTTCCCATCTTGATAGCCGCCCTCTATATAGCTGGTTCCTTCTAGCAAGCTATTTCCCGAGCCAGCCACTGTTGATACAACGCCTTTATCTATTTTTCTAATCCTCTGATTTCCACTATCAGAAACATATAATGCTCCGTTTTTATCTATCGCTAGTCCCACAGGTTGGTTAAATAATGCATCACTTAGTGACCCATCTTTTAATCCTGTACTTGTCGGTTTTCCGACAAATGTTGACACTTTGCCTTTTTTAATGTCGATATATCTGATACAATTGTTCATAGTATCAGCAACATAAGCATTTCCTATGTTATCATATACTATATCCGATGGTCTATTAAAAAGCGATGTCTCAATTTTACCATCTTTATGTCCTGCTAAAATACTGCTATTTAATGATGTAACTTTTGAATTCGAAATAAGTCTAATAGAATTATTATCAGTATCTGACACAAGTATATCTCCATTGGAATTCCTTGCTGCAAACTGTGGTTTATTAAACTGAGCATTATGTATATCCGCATTAATACATCCACCAATAGGAATCCCATACTGATCAATGCTGTTTGACCAATTTCCCGCTAATGTTTCAACTTTTTTGTTCGAAATCCTTCGGATTAAGTTATTATATGAGTCAACAACAATTATCCCATCATCTCCATCATCACATAATCCTATAGGTTTGTTAAAATCAGCTTGTAATGCATCCCCATCTCTATGGCCGGCCATATTTCCCGCATAATCAATAACATTATTAGATGAAATAAACCCATCTCCTACCAACTTACTTACTATTACAATAGCTTCAGCAAATGTAAGCTTGTTTTTAGGTATAAATCTATTGTTATCATAACCAACTATTATCCCATACTCTGCAAACGCTGAAACGTAATTATAGGCATCTTCTGATATATCCTGTTTATCAGCGAAATCAATCTCGTTATAAGATTTAAGCCCACAAATCATTCCTGCAATCACTATGGCTTGCTCACGTGTCAAACTACTCTCTACGTTGCTAGTGTAAATGGAATCTTTTTGCTTGATAATACTATCAACAATTTGTGGATTCATCGAGTATGTAAGTAATTTTAAATAATCACTCTTAGAAATAGGTTTATACAAATTATTAAAAAATGAATTTTGGTTTATAAAATTTGTAAGCTTATTGCCTTGTTCCAACTCATTAACATATACTGTTGCCCATTTCTGTGTTACTTTAGCATCAATAGTAGCAGTCCCAAATTGGTATGCTAATATTCCAGCCATAGCTATTGATGTAATTCTCCTAATATTAAGCCTCTTCATATTTATGCCCATGCCCAGCATTTCGCACAAAACATCATGACAGAAATAGCATGGGCTCGGTACCTCCTCGTATTATATAGTCATAGCTTTTCTTTACCTTTTCTTGAGGTTGAGCTATGCTG
>JAEZRV010000053.1 GCA_023444055.1 Bacillota bacterium | reverse complement strand
TCTCGCAAAGTATGGTGCTAAACATAGTAATAGCCGGAAGGGAAACCCTTACGATAATGCAGTAATGGAATCTTTTTATCGGACAATAAAGCGAGAGCTCATTCAAGGATCACACTATATGACACCTAAACAAGCTCAAAAAGAAATTTTTAAATATATTGAGTTATACTACAACACGAAAAGAATACATTCTTCATTGGGATATCTCTCTCCCTCACAATTCGAGACACAAAATTCATAATTTCCTCTTAACTTTGTGTCTACAAAACCTTGACATGTCCAATCCCACGGAGGGCAAAGAAGTACACATTGTTATAGTAATCTCAAACCTGTCCTCAGTATATTTGTAGTCTACATTTCCATTATATTGATTTACAGTTTCATGTATGCTGGAAAGGCCTATACCATGACCTGGTTCTTCTTTTGAAGATTTGATAACATTATTTATTTTGTTTAGTTTGCCATTAAAGCTATTTACTATTTTAAATACAATATGTGTTCCGACAATCTTTGAAGTTAGTGTAATCTGCTTTATTTGAGAATCATCCAGTTTATCACAAGCTTCAATAGAATTATCCAAACAATTTCCTAAAACAACACACAAATCAGTTGGATTGATGCCTAGATCCTCTGGAATATTGATATTCACGGTAAAGTCGATGTTCCTGCCTAGTGCAATACTCATGTAGTATTTTATTATTGAATCCGCAGCAAAATTATCGCAAAGCGCTGGAATCGTTTTTGATTGTTCGCTCTGATTGAATTTCTCAATATATTCTAGTGCTCTTTCATATTTTTGTTCGGTTACCATAGTCTTTATTGCAGAAAAATGGTGTCTTATATCATGCTTCAAGGCATAGAGCATTTCAATCGCATCACTTAATTTTTTATAATTTTGACGCTGAAGTTCAACCTGATTTTCTATGATTTTATAATTATACTCAAGCGAAATAACTTTAGAAGAAGAAGTAATTCCCATAAATATCAACATATATCCAAGGCATATAAGCACTAATACCAATAGAATATCAAACACAGAATTAAAATCAGTATGTTGTCTAAAGGTCACCTCATTATTTTCGATTAATACCAAGAATGCAATAACAGGATACAGAGACATCAGATTAATCATTTTATCTGGAATAATTCTAATAACCTTTTTATAGAGCTTGCTGATCTTAAAATAAACTACCAGCAATAATAGAGTTTCAAGACAAATTCGAATGATATATACATAATATAGATAAGTACTTTCATCAGCCGTTACTGGAGATTCATCTAAAATGGCAAGTGCGACATAGAGCAGTACTGTAGAAAACAACCATATGCTAAACATAGCAAATATTTTCTTTGATATGGACTCTTCAAATACCAGATAAATATATATGATATATAAAGATGCCAAAAAATACATGGTATATTTTGAAATGACAGGGCCAGTAATATGCCTCTTCGTAAAGCTCAGAGCAAAATAAAAAACCAATGTATTTAAAATGAATGCCACAATACAATACCGCATTGACCTCTTTCTTGTAAGCAATGCATGAGTCGCAATCATGTTCAATATTGAAATAATAGACAAAATATATAGTATTTTCATATGCGCCTCCACTCTGTAACATTTTTATCCATACGTCAGTTCGTAACCAGTTACTTTAATACTTTTTTTCAATCTATAATAAGTACTCAAAAAATGCATGCTTTACCTCTTTATAAACTTTTCTAGATACAGGAATAAACTGATTGCTGAGCGTAACAAAACCATCCTTTGCCAGCGTCCTGACGTAATCCATATTGACAATATAGGAACGATGGGGCTTAATAAAGCGTTTGTCTGTCAATAGCTTCTCTTCAACCTGTGAAATAGAGCTGGTACATACAACTACATTTCCATTTTTTTCATAAAAATAGATCATCCTTCCGATGACTTCGACATAAATCAGTGTGTTAAAAAACACCTTGGATAATTCATTTGATGTTTTTACAATTATATATTCCTTCAAATTACAGCAGATGTCATAACATGCTTTTTCTAAAACAGAAAAAAGCTCGTTCTGTTGGACAGGCTTTAACAGATAGTTAAATGCTCCTACAGAATAGGACTTTACTGCAAATTCAGAGGACGAAGTCAAAAAAATAATCTTAGCAACAGTATCCTTGCTTCTTATCTCGGCTGCAAGCTCCATACCGTTCATATCCGGCATGACTACATCCAACAGAAAAATATCAAAATGTTTGCCTATTTCAAGCTGTTTGATGAGCTCTATGCTGCTTTCAAAACTGAAGACTTCTATTTTGTTTCCCACAAAGTCGCAGCTCAAAAATTCATCCACAAACTGACGGATAAATAAAAGCTCACGCTTATCATCATCACAAATCGCAATTCTCATTCCGTAACCTAAATCTCATTCTGATTTTTGTTTCCATTATAACACGGGTATATACAAAAAATAAACTAAAACTACATTTCGTGACGGAATTTTGACATGTCATGCAGAATTGCTACAGGACCATTATTATTGTGTTAGACTTTTATCGGTATAATTATCGAGATGTAGAGGCGGATATGAAAAACGGTGACTTTTTTTGCGAATATCTTTTATCCCAATTGGGTGAAAGAAAAACGCAGAATCACGTTGATATAGCTATTTATCGCCAGAAGGAGTAAAGAAGTAACAATATTTAGGAGGGTATAGAAATGAAAAAAAGAATCTTATCAATTATTCTAGTTATTGCAGTTATGCTTACACTTGTACCAATGAGTGTGTTTGCTAATCCTACAGGTGTTCCACAAATAACTATCGACAGTACTACTTCAACTCAAGACAATACAACGTGGGCTTGGGATGCGGGTACAAACACTCTTACCTTAAAAGGTATAAACATGAGCTTAAGTTCGGAGGCTGGTAGCTATGGTATCAGCATAGCGGGCAATCTTACTACGGTTAACGTAGTAGTTACAGGTGAGAATGTTATTTCGGGTAATACGGGAATACTGTATAGTGGCTCATCTGCTACTGTAAACACTATTAACTTTTCGGGTACAGGTTCTTTAAGAGTTAGTAGTGGCCAAACTAGGTCTATGGCTTTATACCGTACTACCGTTAATTTTAATAGTGGTACATACAATCTTTCGAATAGTTCTTATAATAATGATAATATTTTTGTAATAGATGCGTCGCAAACAACTTGCAATTTCAATGGTGCTACCGTCAATATGCAGGCAGCACCTTATGGAAGCGGATATTTTGATGGTTATTATGATGGAAGCGAAGAGTGTGCAAATAGTAATGTTTACATCAACAGCGGCAGCGTAACTATAAATACACATGGTTCAAACATTGCGACTAACAAGGTAGTCATAAACGGAGGTACATCAGATTTCCATGTTGGTAGAACAGATAGGATAACTATTAGTGGTAATGGAGGAAAAACCACTATCAACGGGGGGCAGGTAAAGAAAACAGGAGGACTTGGAGCTGAACAATTTCAAAATAGTGCCCTTAATACTTTAACTTTGACAACTCTCACACTATCTGGTGTTGCTTCTCCTACAGCGGTTTCGTCTCTTACCACTAGTCCAGATTTAGGCTATACATATGGAACAACAGATATGAAAACGGATACCAATGGAGTGATATATGCGTATTTACGGGCGGGAAAAACCTCAGCAACTGTAGTTGCAGGTGACAATACATATTCAGGAGCTATTACAAACAATGCGGGGACGCTCACATTACTGTCCTCATTGACTGATATTTCGCTTGCGGCTGTTCCTATTGCTTATGCAGATAGAGCGATAGCAGGAATAAAGGTTGCAGATCTGGCGGCAACTGGGACACCTACTTCAGGCTTAACATACTCGCTTGATGGAAGCGGTACAAACGATAGCTTATTTCAAATTGACGGAACACAGCTTCAAATAAAGAGCGGAGCTACCTTGGCAGCACAGAGCTATACTGTGAAGGTTAAGGTTACAGATGGTACGCCAATTAACACTTATACTAAACTAATAACATTTACAGCTAATGTTAGGCCACAAACCTACGCAGTAAGTGCAGCAACTAATTTAGTTAACACAAATGGTATAACAGCAACAGCGACCTTTGGGTCTTCACCATATGAAGCTGGAGACACAGCTACGGTAACAGTTAAGCTATCCGGTACGGCTACGGCAGCAGGAACACATACAATAGGATTAACCAGTGCAAAGGCAGGCACAATTACGCTACCTGCAACTGTTACAAAAGCAGTAGCTCTAGGAGCAACACCAACAGAAGAGTTCTTATATACATTTACAATGCCTGCAAATGCAGTGGATGACTTGGTGGTAACCAATACCTTTGTGCAGGCACAAAGCACTACACCGGCAGTAACTGCTGCAACTGTTGCAAAAACAGCGGCAACACAGACAGCAATAGACTTTACACTTGATTCTGCAATTGATGGTACTTGGAAAGTATATGATGCATTAACAGACGGAAATATAGTAAACGGAGTAACAGCAAGTGCCAGCGGCACAACTTTGACTTTAACTCACGCAAGCAATATTCCAACTGGTACATATTATATTTCTGTAACAGAAGCAGGAAAGACAGAAAGTACACGACTTGCATTGACAGTAGGGGCATATATATATATTGCTCCAAGCATCACAACAACCTCGCTTCCAACTGCTATAGCAGGCACTCCTTACTCACAAACACTTGCTGCAACAGGAGATACACCGATTAACTGGGCTATTACCAGCGGAAGCTTACCGGATGGGTTAAGTTTAGGTGCAGGGAGCGGCATTATCAGTGGTATACCAACCCAAACAGGAGTATACAATTTTGGGGTTACGGTGGCTAACGGCCCAAATGGTAACACATACTACGATACAAAGGCTTTTAGTATAGCTGTAAATACCACAACATACTCAGTAAGTGCAGTCACCAATGCAGTTCAAGCAAATGGTATAACAGCAACGGCGACCATTGGGTCTTCACCATATGAATTAGGAGACACAGCAACGGTAACAGTTACGCTGTCAGGTACGGCTGCGTTAGCAGGAACGCATACAATTGGCTTAACCAGTGCAAAGGCAGGAACAATTACGCTACCTGCAACTGTTACAAAAGCAGTAGCTTCAGGAGCAACACCAACAGATGCGTTTTTGTTTACATTTACAATGCCTGCAAATGAAGTTGATGACTTAGTAGTAACAAATACCTTTGTACAAGCGCAAAGCGCAGCACCGTCAGTGATTGCTACGACTGTTGCAAAAACAGCAACAACGCAGGCAGCAATAGACTTTACACTTGATTCTGCAATTGAGGGTGCTTGGAAAGTATATGATGCAGCAGCAAACGGAAATATAGTAAACGGAGTAACCGTAAGTACTACTGGCACTGCCTTAACATTAACTCACGCAAGCAATGTTCCGGCAGGTACATATTATATTTCTGTAACAGAAGCAGGAAAGACCGAAAGTACACGACTTGCCTTAACAGTAGGCGAATATGGTGCGCCAATCTATACCATGACCGCATCAGCATTGACGGAGTTTGCTCAAAAGACATCCGGCTATTCCCCAGCACCTGCGGCGCAAACAGTAACTATAACAAATACGGGAAACCAAGTAATTACACTGACAGAACCAGCCACAACCAATGCATCGAGTAATTACAATATTGGAGTACTATCCACTACAACACTTGCAGTAAACGGCACAGCAACCTTCACTGTTCAGCCGAAAACAGGTCTTGCAGTCGGAACATACGCAGAAACCATCCGTATTGTGGGGTCAAATAGCGCGGTAGCAATCGTATCAGCTCGATTTAGCGTATCAGCAGCAAATAGTGGAAGCGGAAGTGGAAGCGGAAGCTCTGCTACTGTTACTCAACCAGCTTCAAAAGGTGTAGAAATTATTGTTAATGGTGTGCCACAGACAGCAGCGACTTCTTCAACTGAAACTGTTAATAATAGGACAATTACAACTGTTACTATTGATGACAGCAAAATAAAGGGAAAACTTGATAGCGAAAGCCTAGGCAGTACAGTCGTGATACCTATTAATAGTAAATCGGATGTACTTGTAGGTCAACTTAACGGAGAAACCATCAAGAATATGGAGACAAAAGAGGCGGTACTGGAGATAAAATCTGAAACAGTCACATATACGCTTCCGGCAATTCAAATCAATATTGACAGAGTATCTGAGCAATTTGGCTCACAGGTAGCATTAAACGATATAAAAGTAAATGTAACTATTGAGGATGCATCTTCAAATACAACTCGTGTAGTTCAGGACACTGCAAATAAAAATAACTATCAGATAATAGTGAAACCAGTTGAGTTCAGCATAAATTGCGTAAGCGGTGGCAGGACAATAGAGGTTTCGAAATTTAACGGATATGTAGAAAGAACAATAGCAATACCAAATGGTATAGACCCAAGCAAAGTTACAACGGGCATTGTTCTTAATGCAGATGGCACTTTCTCCCATGTGCCTACTGCGATAGTAAAAATTAACGGAAAATATTTCGCTAAGATTAACAGTTTAACCAATAGTACTTATTCAGTAATTTATAACAAGGTGGAATTTAAGGATGTAGAAGCTCATTGGGCAAAGGAGGCAATAAATGATATGGGTTCAAGGCTGGTAATTGACGGAATTGGAGATAACAACTTCGAGCCAGACAAGGATATCACCCGTGCTGAGTTTGCAGCAATTATAGTTAAAGCTCTAGGTCTAAGACCTGAAATAGGAAATAGCACATTCACAGATGTCAATGACAGTGCTTGGTATAGTGCTTATATAAAAACAGCTTTCGAGTACAATGTGATTTCCGGTTATGGAGACGGTAAATTCGGACCCCTGGATAAAATAACTAGAGAACAGGCCATGACTATGATTGCCAGAGCGATGAAAATTACGGGACTAAAAGTAGAAATTAATTCTGATGAAGCAGAAATGCTGCTTACTGGTTTTGGCGATTTGGTACAATCGTCAGCATGGGCTAAGGAAGGGGTGGTCTCATGTGTGAAGGCTGGTATAGTATCAGGCAAGAATGGGAATATGCTTGCACCTAAGGACAACATCACAAGAGCTGAAGTTGCAGTTATTGTAAGAAAACTGCTTCAAAAATCAAAAATAATATAATCCATGCTATAGAGAAAACGCGATTCTGGTGTAAATATTTTATAAACTGAAATTTTACTTAAATAAACCAATCCATCAAGCTACCATACCCATAATCCTATTAATAAACTCAACCTCAGAGAGGACAGATTGAATTTTCTCAACCTGTCCTTTCTTAACAATATGCATAATTTTTATTCCACATATTGTCTTCTCTGGGGTTGCTAAACTCTTAAAGCCTAACATAGGTTTTACCTTTTTCTATATAAACCGATGGTCTTGTTCTATAATATTGTTAAGATATTTAGCCTTTCTATGTGTTGTCTGACTTGATATATCTGAACTATAAATCATTTCAATAATGGCAATCACTGTTGCTTTATATTTGTCAGTTGTTATAACCCTTGGCATTCGGTTATGCTGAGATTTCAATGCTTTAAGGAAAAACTTCTTTGCAGTATCCTTATCACGATGCTCAGAAACATAAAAATCTATTGTTTCTCCATCTGAATCCACTGCTCTATATAAATAGCAGTCTTTACCCTTAATTTTTATATAGGTTTCATCCATTCTCCATGAATCATTCGTTTGCTTAAGATGCTTTCTGACTTTCTCATTAATTATTGGAGAATACTGATGTACCCACCTCATAACTGTTGTATGGGTTATTGTTAAACCTCTTTCGGTCATCATTTCAACAAGCATTCTATAACTAAGTGGATATTTTAAATACCAACGAACACACAACAATATTATTTCTGATTCAAAGTGCTTCCACTTAAATAAATTCTGTGACATTTAGTAACCTATTTCCCATAATTATACTGTATATGCTATCACGGAAATTATTTTTGCACCATAACCATATTTATTGCATTAAAGATTGTATTATCATAAAGGATAATGAGATTATTCCTTTGTCGTAAGCTGTCAGACGGTTATTCTTGCTTTCTATCACTTGTTGTGGTACCATTGTGATAGAAGTGATAGTAACTGATAGAAGGAGCGGCATTATGATATTGTACGAAAGTGAAACAGTTGAGTTAAAAGAACTTTACACCTCGGACTTAAAGAAAGAAATTATTGCCTTTGCAAATACGAACGGTGGGACAATCTATATTGGTGTACAAGACAGCGGAGAAATTGTTGGTCTCGATAATGCCGACTTTGTTATGCAGCAGATATCAAATTCATTAAGAGATAGTATTAGACCTGATGTTTTTATGTTTACTAATATAGAGTTAATGCAAGAAGATAGTAAGTTTTTTATTAAATTAACTGTCAGCCAAGGCACAAAAAAGCCGTATTATCTATCAGATAAGGGACTTAAGCCAACAGGCGTATATGTTAGGAGTGGAACAACATCTGCTCCGGCATCAGAAGATGCAATCCGAATGATGATAAAAATGACAGATGGTGATTCATTTGAGGCCAATCGTTCTCTGCTTCAAGAGTTGACTTTTAATACGCTAAATGACGAGCTTCTAAAAAGAGGATTAGAATTCACAGAAGTTCAAATGAAAAATTTAGGGATTCTTTCTTCTGATAATATATACACAAATATGGGGTTGCTTGTTTCAGACCAATGCAAACACTCTATCAAATTTGCTATTTTCCAAGGCACGGATAAGTTAGTATTTAAAGATAGAAAGGAGCTTGGTGGTTCTCTTTTTACCCAACTTACAGATGCCTACAAAACTATAGATTTTTATAATAGTACAAAAGCTACCTTCCATGATTTACTGCGGACAGATGAAAGAGATTACCCGGAAGATGCGGTTCGTGAAGCATTACTCAACGCCATTGTCCACAGGGATTATTCCTTTAGTGGCAGTACGTTTATAAACCTTTATTCTGACCGCTTAGAGATTATCTCGTTAGGTGGACTGGTATCTGGATTGTCATTAGAGGCAGCGATGCTCGGAGCATCACAAACAAGAAATGAAAAACTTGCAAGTCTATTTTATAGAATGAAATTAATTGAGGCATATGGAACGGGCATCAGCAAGATAATCAGTTGTTACAAAGGCTTACCTGTCCAACCTAAGTTTGAGAATGTAGAAGGTGCGTTTCGAGTAAACTTGCCTAACATACATGCACAGGAGTTAAGTGCAGAGGATGAGAAGTATTTGCCGATACTTAGATTATTCGAAAAGAAAAAAGAAATTACTCGTGGTGATGTTGAAAAAGCCCTCGGGGCAGGTACAACCTACGCAATTAATATGCTAAAAGAAATGCTGGATAAAGAACTTATCAAAAAGGTTGGTAATGGTAGATTGACAAGGTATGTGGTTAAGTAGTTATTATAGAAATTAAATTATGAGGGAATGTTCATATAGGCTTAATAGAAATCAGAGTGCAATCAGGATAGAAAAGCTATACGTTTATATCAAATAATGCCAAGGAGTAGGGTTCATGCTTGATGAAATTGAAAAAACGATTACATCAAAGATTTTGGAATTGCAAGATGAAAGCGGCTGCTGGAATGTCTTAAAAGAGGGTGATAAATATTTTCCACAGCTTAATTATTATGTCCCAAATTATAAATCAACGCTATGGACGCTTATACTTTTAGCCGATATAAAATCTGATCCTAAAGATAAGAGGTTTCATAAACCTCTAAAAATTGTCACCGAGCATTTTTTTGATAAACACATTGGAATTTTTACTATAGGAAAAAGCCACTTTCCAATACCCTGCCTGAATGGGAATATGATCTATTTGCATTCCTATTTCCAATTTGGAGAAGAGGAAATTATTAATGGAGTCGTTGATTTTTTTGCACAGTATCAAAGGTTTGATGATGGCAATTTTGTTACACCCACATCATTTCCGTATTGTTCTAATCGAAGTTGCTATGGGAAACATACCTGTTATTGGGGTGTTATTAAACTTCTCAAAGGGTTATCCTTTATACCGGTAGGGAAACGTACAGATAAGGCAAAAGATTTAATCAATAAGTGTATTGATTTTATTTTACTTCACGAAGTATGTTTCAGTTCACATAGCAAATCAGAATTTATTCACACAAATATTAAGCATTTGACATTTCCTAATATGTATGAGAGTGATTTTCTAGAAATATTGTGGCTTTTGAAAAGAGAACAGATAAGATCAGAACATATGCAAAGGGCTCTGAATTTGCTTGAAGAGAAAATGAGTTTAGAAGGCACATGGAAAATAGAAAGACAAATAAGGGATTTAATAATACCTATTGGTAGAAGGAATTATGGGAATGAATTTATTACAAATAGGGCAAGAGAAGTAATGGCGTATTATAAAAACGAACTGAAGTAATTGATTTTGAAAGGATTGATTTTATGGGTAAAAATGGTGCAATTATCTATTATTCATGGATTGGCAATACCAAAGTCGTGGCTGAAGAGATTCAGAGATTAACAGGTTTTGATATTCTGAGAATTGAGGAGAAAAAGGAAAGGAAGCTTGGAAATATCATGGGCGCGGCAATGAGTGCCTTTTTAGGATTTCAAAGCGGCATAAAGCCAATGGATTTTACTCTGCAGAAATATGATAATATTTTTATAGGCACTCCCGTCTGGGGCGGGAAGACAACTCCTGCAATAAACAAATTCTTGAGTAAAGCTAATTTTGAAGGGAAAAGCATCTGGGTTTTTATAACAAAAGCCGATGAAAAGATTCCACAGAAGGTCATTGATTCAATAACAAGTCGGGTTGAGAAAAGGGGCGGTAAAGTAATAGATTGTCTATCACTGACAACCAAGTGGAATCCTAAGACAAATATTCCTATGACGGCTGAAGAAATTGGAAGAAGTATTCAGGAATGGATTGAAAAAATAAATTTAAAATAGAGAAAAAACATAATGGGTAAGGGCAAACAGAACAAATACGGCACAGAATGCTGAACCGCAAAAAAAGAGAATGGCGGCTTACTGCAGAGTATCAACAGACCAATTAGAACAGTTATCAAGCTATGAGGCACAGGTACAATATTATACTACATATATATGTAACAATCCTGATTATAAATTTGCTGGTATCTATGCCGATGAGGGTATCACAGGGACTAGTACAAAAAAGCGTGAGCAGTTTAACAGAATGATTAACGACTGCAAAGCAGGAAAAATTGATGTGATAATAACCAAGTCTATATCAAGATTCGCTCGAAACACTTTAGATTGCTTGAACTATGTAAGAGTACTCAAGGAGCTTGGCGTAGAGGTTATTTTTGAGAAGGAAAATATACGGACATTGGATTCAAAAGGCGAGGTATTAATTTCCATTTTAGCCAGTTTGGCACAGGAGGAAAGTTTTTCTACAGGTACAATATTATACTACATATATGTAACAATCCTGATTATCAATTTGCCGGAATCTATGCCGATGAAGGCATCACAGGGACTAGTACAAAAAAGCGTGAGTAGTTTAACAGAATGATTAACGACTGCAAAGCAGGCAAAGGTTGTAAGAAGAATATATGCTGATTACTTAATGGTAAAGGTTCTAACAGAATCGCACACGAGCTTGAAAATGAAGGCATTCAAAACTGGAACGGAAAAGCAAAATGGTATGAGGGCAGTATAAGAAAAATGCTGAGTAACGAGAAGTATAAAGGCGAAGCGCTTCTACAAAAAACGTATACCACTGATTTTCTTACTAAGAAAAGGGTTGAAAATAACGGAGCTGTACCGCAATATTATGTGGAAGAAAGCCATCCCGCAATTATTGAAAAGGATACATGGGAAGCCGTTCAGTTTGAAATGGAGAGACGGCTGATATTTTCAAAAAAGCATGGATTTCAAAAGTATGACTATGCTAATAACAATAACCCGTTTGCAGGTAGAGTTTTCTGTGGCTGCTGTGGTAGTACCTTTGGAAGAAAGGTATGGAACTCAACAGACGAAAGATTAAAAAGAACTATCTGGCAGTGTAACAACAAATACAAGGTTAAAGGGAAAATAGGGTGTTGTAACAGGCATATTAATGAAAAGGTTTTATATCGGGCATTTGTTAATGCTTTTAATGAGATAGTGAAAAATATAGATTACTACATGGCAAAGTGGCAAAAGCATATTAAAAGCAAGGACATTTTGGAGAAAGTTACTTCCAAGAGGATTATTGAGATTTTTAAAGAAGCCCAACTGATAGAAAAATTTGATGCTGAATTGTATTTTTAACTTGTGGAGATGGTTGTGGTTTATGAGGATGGAGTGAGTATGAGGTTATTAGATGGTACAGAAATAAATTGAATAGTAATATTTTATATGTAATTTTACTAGATAATAAGCTATAAACAGGATCATAGATTTATTAAACGAAAAGTTAAGCCAATGTTAGGATTTAGGAGTTTTGAAAGTGCTGAGAAAACATAGCAGGAATTGAAATAATGCATATGATTCGAAAAGGACAGATTTAAGAAATTGAGGACACTTTTTCAGTGACCTCAATAAATTCTATGTGTCATTTCAGAGGTTGAATTTATAAACAAGATAATTGGTACAATGGCTTAAAAGACTAGCATTTTAGTGATGAGTATATTGATTTTGAAGTATTTGCACCAGAACCTTATATTCAAAGGATATATTATCTGTCACACCGTTACTATTTATACCGATTTTACCAACGTAATACATACCTTTAGTTATTGTATCAATGTCGTCACAGATTTTTTTATTTTCTGGTTTTTTCCTTTTACTCTTTTGCTATGTGCTTGTTATCCGATGATGAAATGTGATTTTTTAAGAGGATTTTCCTTTTTTTATCATAAGTATAATTTAAATAATTTTGCATGTATCTTTTAAATAAGGTATAAAAGTGGGAAAATGTTTTTTTAAGTTCTATAATAATATTTGTTTTATTAAAAAAGTCACATAATTCGTATGATTCACCCATAATTGGTATGTAATTGTTTAAATACCCACTGAAATTCAAGTACTCGCTAATCATGTTTCGAATTTCACTAGGAGAAATAATTTTTTGAGTATCAATATTTTGTATAATATCACCATACAGAAGAGATTTTACAACAAAATTGGAACAAATATCAGCCTTATAGGCATTAAATTTCGAACCAAATAGAAGACCTACAGCAGCTATGGAATTATATATATATTTTTCTTTATCATCTCGTATATTATAGATAAATGTTTTAATTTTTTCATATTGTTCCTTAGATACCTGAATTTCATAAACCTCTATATATACTTTTTTATCTTTGCCAAGGGATAACCTTTGAGGATATTCCCTTATGAATCCGCCAACAAGTGGATTTGATACATTGTAACGGGCGTAAGAGTACATTTCACTCCAATTCTCAGATAGACTAATAGAGGAATGATTAAAGGGTTCCTTAGTAAGTGTTCTAATTAATTTTCCCATTATGGTGGGTGTTGCTGATAATATTATATAGATATTTTCCATATTACTTTTTCCTATCATTTTATTAGTCTCAACCTAGTAACCACATATATCCAATTCCTATAACTGCTATATCTGCGCAAATGTGAATAATCCACGAATTAAATATTGAATTAGATTTGGTGTTAACATAATCTAAAAACAAGCCCGCAATGAGCAATCCTAATAGTGAGAGTAGAATTATACCGGAAGGAAACCATGTTTTGAATATTGATACGTGGTAAATGCTAAATAATAACGAAGATGATGCATATGCGACATTTTTCCAACCAGCTCTATAGAAATTTATAAACATGAAGTTTCTGAAGAAATACTCTTCGAGAAATGAATTTCCAAAAATAATATAAAGCCCTATGAAAGGGTAATTTTGTTTAGTTATATTTGATTTATTGGAAAGCTCCCTCAAAATGGCGGTTGAATCTATATGTTTTTTAAATACAACATATGCTAGCAAAATAACAATAATTATGCCTAATCCAATACACACACCAATTTTAAAATCCCTGACAGAATTATTACTTGTCCTGATATGTTTATTTGAGGACTTCATCAACTTGTTAACAAATATAGGAATAGAAATAAATAATATTATTTTAGCAATAGTTTTAGTGTAATAATCCACAGTAAGTATTTGTTCTAATATAAAAAGTATAATACAAGCTACAATTGGAACAACAATATATGCGATTATTCTTCCAAGGGATTTTTGGTTCATATCACAGAATTCCTTTCTTCTAAAAGATTAATTTTAAAATTTAACCTAAAAAGTTTAAAATTAATCAGTGCTTATTAAATTTATCTAGTAACATCTTACCATAATAATACAGAATAGTCTTAATTTTTATCAAATAATTAATAATTGTGGATGTTTTCTTTAAGGATAAAAGGGATTACATGTTTCTATAACAGTAGTACACTTTGTTCCCCCAACGTTAGGTATATTCTTGAATATTTAGAAAATAATAATGCAATAGAGAGCCTGTGGAGCTTGATAAAATATTTGCTAGTGGTGAAGCGTTAACGTTAAAGCGGGTATAATAGTTTAATAAGTTATCGTACCATAGACATAGAACAACCTTAAATAATTTATATGGTCCAACAGAAGCAACTAGAAGTATATATTATGTATGCCAAGTCTTATATATTATTAACTCAAACTTTGCAGTTGAAAAGTAATCTATGAACTTTGAAAAATCAATACTTCAGCCATATTAATATACATCATGATACATTTTTGTATAGCATTATCACCTTAAAATGTTCGAGTAGCTTCGAGATAAAAGCATCAATAAGTTGACTTATTTGATCAATTGTTAAAAATAAAGCTTCTTCCAAAACATTTTTCAGCAGAGAGCCTCTGCAAACTTGATGTCAGCGACTTCATCATAACACAAGAAGAATAGTTCTCCGAGAGCACGAGGATCTTTATTTTGCCGATTTTCAAGTGACAGGATAATGTATCGTGTTAGTACTACAGCAGTGTGGGCTGTTATCATCATATGATAATCCTTGAAACTCTGCTCCAAGATTAGGATAGAATTTGCATATTTTAGAAACAAACAAGATTTTGTAATTGATCCAGTTGTGATCGTGTTTAATTCATATTTAAAATGAACTTGTAAATGACGCTGGGGCTTGGTATAACTTTATATTAATTGTGAATGTAAGAATTATCTAAACACTTACATTGAATCTTTTTCTATAAACTTAGGAAACCATTTCTTTATAGAAAATACAAATACAATTACTTTAATAATACCTAATACTATCAGGAAAATGGAGCCTAATAACAGAACCCAAGCAATGTCCGGACTATATTTCACAGCAAAGTGCCAAGGAAATCCTGAGAGTATTGGAAATTCGAACAAGATAATTGTGGGGAAAAGAAAGTATACTATAATAATATATAAACAAGTTTTAAATAGTTTTTGTTTTTTTATACTCCTAGCCCATCGTCTTATTGTTACAACTCTTGATAGCAGAGAAATAATAACTAATAGTACAATAATATTAATTAAAATATACGATTTGATATAACTGCTCTTAATGGGTGGTAACTGTTCCCCTCCTAAGTAACTGATTATTCCTTCTGCTATAGATTTTGCGGGCTTATAGCCTGTTATGACATTATTCACATTCGACAAAACAATTACACCCCAGTTACCTTTTGGAATTATAGCCATATAACTATAATAGTCCTCTACAGAACCAGTATGTTTTACCGTATATACTCCATTTGTTAACCCTGAAAACCATCCCATTCCATAGTATGAGTTACTCTCGATTTTTATAGCAGGCTTATGCATTTCATTAATTGTTGATGATGAAGCAACTCTTTTGTTTTCAAAAACACCATCATTCATCTGACATATTAGATAATTACACATATCCTCCGAACTTGAAATTAAATATCCAATAGGAATATATGCTTTTGGATACATCAAGTCTGAGGTAACAGGAAACCCAAATATAACTCTATTACCCTCTGCCAAACCATTTGCTTTAGCATCCACTTTGGAAGTATAACTGTGCTTCATTTGAAGTGGTACAAAAATATTTCTACTAATATAGTCACTAAAAGACAAACCTGAGATAGACTCAACTATCAATCCAAGTATCTGATAACCTTCATTTGAGTACTGAAAGGAGGCTCCTACAGATTGTGTCAACTTAACACTCCTTAATTTCCGTATGTATCTTTCTAAATCATTCAGGTCAGACATAGATATCAATGAATATGCTCCATTTCTTGACATACCACTGGTATGGTTGAGTAAATGGCGAATAGTAATCTTTGATGACGATTCAAGATTTTCAACTCTGAACCAAGGCAGATACTTTTGGACAGTGTCATCAAGATTTAACTTGCCTTTTTCTACCATTTGCATAATAGCCAGTGCAGTGAATGATTTACTTGTTGAGCCAAGAATAAAGGGTGTTTGTGGTGTTACACTTCTACCTTTATTATCTGCACTTCCAAAACTTCTAAGGTACACAATTTGGTTATCCTTTACAATACCAACAGAAAGTCCAGGTATACCAGATTTATTGACATATGCATCAATGTATTTATCTATATTAGAAAAGTATGGATCAATTGTTATGGTATCCGCCATGGCTATGGCGGAAGAATTAAATGATAGTATTAATAAAACTAAAGTTATTGTAGTAACCCATTTAACTAAATTCAATATAGTCTCCTTTGTTTTATAATATATAAAACGAATAAATTATAAGTTAGGTGTTTTTTAGTTAAGTCAAAGCATCAGTCAAAAAGTTTATCCCCATTAAACTATATTTTTAATTTTACATTTTATTTTAATATTATACTAATGTATATTTAAATAATGTGCATATGATCTGTTAAAATTTATAAGGCTACCCTATTTTCATCTTCTTATTTAAAGTTTATATTTTTAACTACCTAAAGATGAAGAAGAACTTTTTAATTTATCCATAGTCTTTAATGAGCTTTGTTTTAATAATGATGTGGAAGATGATTGATAGTAAACATCTCCCGTGCCACATGGCCCTGGGATAAATAAATTAGTGCTATTACCTGATTGTTTTTCAATATTACCTGCTAAGAAATGAGGATTAGCAATAGGGTCGTAATAGTATTGATTATATAAAAATATGCTATTTGAAGAAACTTGTCTATCTGAAAAAGAATTCCAACAATCTGCCGCAAATGAGGCACAGTTATCTGATAATGTCCAACTCGTGTTGCTATTAATCGTACTATTTAATGTTGATAATTCACTACTTGTTATGTACTCACCAAGAAATTTATTGGGAGTAAAATTATTGTTACTATTAGAATCATTCATACAATACTTCTCAACATTATAATACAAACATTTTCCATCCTCTAGGTTTCCGAATGTACCTAACGTAACTGTTTTGCCTGGAGCAAGCTGCATTTTTCCTATAGTAATAGTAGATGATGATGTATTCTGTACAGCTAAAAATGAATGCCCTAATCCCACTCCATCATTACCTTCATATGATACGACATTTACATATGCTACATATGATGCAGCATCAACTTTAGTGCATGTCAACCCAAAACTAATATTTAGTACTAGAGCTAACGTTAATACAATACCTAACAGTTTTTTTGTTTTTAACATTTTTTTCTCCTTTCAGTCATATACACATTATTATGATATAATACCATTAAGAAATATAAATGTAAACATATATAAAAAATGTAATTATTTTATAAAATTGATGTATTTTATGAATTTATAACTTCCGCTATTAATGGTGCAACGGAAGTTACAATTGCAAAGAATTTAGTATAATTAAATCCTTAAATGGACATGTGCTCTGAGCACATGTAGGGGGGAGAAAACATGGCAAATTTTAATAAAGGAAAATCCCTTACCAATCATAGATGATAGGATTTTCATTGTATTTTACAATTTATTCCAATATTATACTAATGTATATTTATATAATGTGTATATGACCTGTTAAAATTTATAAGGCTACCCTATTTTCATCTTCTGATTTAAAGTTTATATTTTAACTACCTATAGATTCAGAAGAACTTGTTAATAAATCTATAGTATCTAAAGATGCTGTTCCATATGATGTGGATGTTGGTTGATAGTAAACCTCTCCACTGCTACATGATCCTGAGATTGATAAATTAGTGCTATATGATGATTGTTGTTCTATATTAATTGCTAAGTATGAAGGGAGAGTAACAGGCGACCAATAGTATTGATTAGCAATAAAAAAGCTGTTTGCTGAAAGAGTTCTATCTGAAAAAGAATTCCAGCAATCTGCCGCAAAGCCTGCACAGTTATATGATAGTGACCAACTCGTATGACTATTAATCGTACTATTTAATGTTGATAATTCACTACTTGTTATGTACTCACCAATATATTTATTGGGAGTATAATTATTGTTAGCATTAGAATCATTCATACAATACTTCTCAACATTATAATACAAACATTGTCCATCCTCTAAGTTTCCGTATGTACCTAATGTAACTATTTTACCTGGACCAAGCGGTCTCAGTCCTACAACAATATTAGTTGATGATACATTCTTTACTGCTATAAATGCATGCCCCGTTGTTCCACTTGTACATGATGCAATCCATACATATGCTACATTTGATGCAGCATCAACTTTAGTGCATGTCAAACCAAAACTAATATTTATTACTAAAGCTAACGCTAATACAATACCTAACAGTTTTTTTATTTTTTTCATTTTTTCTCCTTTCGGTCATATACACATTACAAGATAATACCATTACGATACATAAATGTCAACTAATATAAAAAATGGAAACATATTATAAAAACAATGTATTTTATGAATTTGTAACAGCGGATATTAATGGTGCAACGGAAGTTACTATTGCAAAGAATTTAATATAATTAAATGGGCATGTACCTTGAGCATATTTAGGGGGGGATTGGAAATAAAAGCAAAGACTACTAATAGTGGAACCATTTATTGTCAAAACCTTTGTTTATGTAATAATATAGTGAATAAAACATTATTTGAAATTATACATAATAATTCAATATATGTAAAGAAAAATATATACAAATTTATGGAAATAAAAACATAATTATAGTATATTGACATAAATAATACATATGAACTATAATACAGAGAATGATTAAAGCATCATTTAGTAAAATAAGTAATATTGTGTTTAGAATGGTTATTAAATACATAAAAATACTTACAATAAGATGATTGAAGGGTTTAATTTCTTTGTTATGCTTAAATTTTAAAAATATATTTAAGAGCATTATACACTAATTATTAACGAGGGCGAACAAATGATAAATTATAATAATCTAATAGAATTAATTCAATTAAAAGCAGATATTGCTGATAAGGGTATAACATTTGTTAACGGAGAGAAGGATGAAAAATTTTGTTCATATAAGTGTTTATATTCTAAAGCTGTAAGAATATTAAATACATTTAAAATAAAAGGGCTAAAACCTGGAGATGAATTAGTACTGTATATTAGTGACAACGAAATGTTTATTCCGATTTTTTGGGCTGCTATATTAGGTGGGATAATTCCGATACCTGTTAATATTGGAAACAATCAAGAACATAAACTTAAGCTTTTTAAGATATTAGATTTATTAAATAGACCACATTTAATTATAGAAAAAAGTATATTTAATCAAATTGAGGATTTTTCAGAAAAACAAAATCTCCATGTTTTGGAGAAAATAAGAAGGAATTTATTATTTACTAATGATATTGAGGAAATAGAGCAATCAGATGAAAATGTTGCTATTTACAATCCTTCAGGAAATGATATTGCCTTTATTCAATTTTCATCGGGTTCTACTGGAAACCCCAAGGGTGTTGTTTTAACTCATGAAAATTTGATTACTAACATCAAAGCAATAATTAAAGGAATTAGAATGAATCAAGAGGATTCTACATTAAGTTGGATGCCACTTACGCATGATATGGGCTTAATAGGATTCCACTTAGTACCATTGTGTGCAGGTATTAATCAATTTATCTTGCCTACTTCACTTTTTATTAGAAGACCTATTTTATGGTTAATAAAAGCATGGGAACATAAACTTACCATCCTTTCGTCCCCGAATTTTGGATATAACTACTTCCTTAAAAGTTATAAACGAGGACAGTCTCATGAATTTGATTTATCTAGCGTGCGGATAATTTTTAATGGAGCAGAACCGATATCTGCAAACACGTGTAATGAGTTCTTAAATGCAATGGAGCAGCACAATCTTAAAAGAAATTGTATGTTCCCAGTCTATGGTTTAGCTGAATCAAGTTTAGCCGTTACTTTTCCACCAATTTATGAGGAGTTTATATCTATAGATTTAGATCGTGATAGTATTTCTTTAGGGCAAGCAGCAAAAATAAGTAGTCATAAAGATAGAGTTTCAACATTTGTTGATGTAGGGTATCCTGTAGATAACTGTTCAATAAAAATCTGTGATTCTGATAATAATGAATTAGAGGATGGGACTATAGGAATCATTCAAATTAAAGGCAAAAATGTAACTTCTGGATATTACAATAATATATATGAAACACAAAAAGTTATAACAGAGGATGGCTGGTTAAATACTGGCGATCTAGGATTTATTAGGGATAGACGTCTTGTAGTTACGGGAAGAGAAAAAGACATAATTTTTATTAATGGTCAAAATTATTACCCACATGATATAGAACGTATTGTTGAGAATGATGGGCTGTTCTCTTTTGGGGAGGTTGTGGCATGTGGGATACAAAATCATAAAACCAATTTAGAAGAAGTTGGCTTATTTGTTTTATTCAAAGGAAGCATTGAAGAGTTTGTTCCATATATATATAAATTAAAAAAATTATTGAGTTTAAATTTAGGTATAGATGTTCAAAACATTATTCCTATCAGGAAAATACCTAAAACAACTAGTGGTAAAGTACAAAGATATAGATTAGCTGAATTGTATCAAAATGGCGAATATAAGTCTATTATAAATGAATTGAACACAATTTTAGAAAAACAGCTTAAACAAATAGACAATAATTTATCTGAAATAGAGTTGAAACTCGTAGAAATATTCAAAACCATACTGATGGTTGATAACATTGGATTGGAAAATGATTTGTTTGAATATGGTATCAATTCAATTACTTCTATGCAAATAATAGCAAAAATCAGTAAGGAATTTAATATAGAGATTAGTTTTAAGGACTTAATGGAGCTTAATACAGTAGGTAAACTAGCAGACTTTGTTAAGAATTATACAGGATTACTTTACCAGAATATATATCCAGCTATAGAACCTAATAAACAACAAATGTATGACCCATTTCCATTAACCGATATACAGTCAGCTTATTTGCTAGGCAGAGACACTAGCTTCGAAATTGGAGGGGTATCTACACACTATTATATGGAAATAAAAACTTCTTTCGATATTAATAGACTTAATGATGGTATAAATAAAATTATTAAGCGACATCCTATGTTGAGAGCCGTGTTTTCGAAAGATGGTCAGCAAAACATTTTATGTGTCACACCTGAATATAAAATAGCTGTATTGGATTTAAGCAGTGCTGATAAAAAAGATATATCTGCAAAAATTATGGAAAAAAGAGAAAGAATGTCGCAGTACATGTTTGAAGTAGATAAGTGGCCATTGTTTGAGATCTGTGCGATTAAAATTTCTGATACTCAAAACTACCTATTTATAAACATAGATATGTTAATTGCAGATGGTGCAAGTATACAGATATTTGGTAGTGAGTTGGTTGAGTTTTATAAAGGAAGTAATCTTGATGATACTGAGTTAGAATTTTCGTTTAGAGATTATGTTTTAGCTTGCGGAGAACTAACAAATTCTAAAATTTATAAGGATGATAAAGAGTTTTGGTTAAATAAAATCGATAATATTCCAAGTTTCCCTTTACTACCACTAAAGGGGAAACCAGAGAATGTTTTAAAACCTAGGTTTAAAAGATTAAACAAGATTATTAATGGTAGCTTATGGTCTGAAATAAAGAAAAAAGCTCTTGAAAGTAGAATAACGCCTTCAGCGTTATTGTGTACAGCATATGCACAGATATTATCATATTGGAGTAACCAAAAAAACTTAACAATAAATTTAACTGCTTTCAACCGCTATCCTTTTCACGAGGATGTTAATAAAGTTATTGGTGATTTCACATCAGTTATTCTTTTAGGATTAGAAATGCCCAAAGATAATTTCATTAATAAGGCTAAATACGTTCAAAGCAAGCTCTTTGAAGCTTTACAACAGCGTCATTATGATGGCGTAGCAGTTATTAGAGAGTTAGCAAAACGAAATGAATTATCTAAGAAAGCTGTAATGCCTATAGTCTTTACAAGCTTACTTTTTGATTATCAAAAGAATAGTTGGAATGATATTGGAGAGATAGAATATGCTGTTAGTCAGACTTCACAAGTTTATTTAGATAATCAGGTATTAGAGAATGATGGAGAGTTATATATATCGTGGGATTATGTGGAAGAATTATTTGATAATGATGATATTAATGCTATGTTTGAGCAATATATTGAGTTAATAACTTCATTCTTAAAAAGTTCAGATGATTTTTTATTTATTCCAACAAGAAATGACCAAATAGTAATAGACAGATATAATGAAACTGAAGAAGAAATTAGACCTACTTTACTTCATAATCTTTTCGTGGAACAATGTAAGAAAACACCTAAAAATATTTCTTTAATTTGTAATGATGAAATTTTAACTTATGAAGATTTAGATAGTAAATCCAATCAGATCGCACATTATCTTAAAAACAAAGGTATTGGACGTAATGATTTAATAGGTGTTTATGTAGAGCGTACGTTTGGCAGTATTATTAATATTTTGGGTATATTAAAATCTGGTGCGGCTTATGTCCCAATAGAGCCTGAATACCCAGAAGAAAGAAAAACTTACATACTTTCTAATAGCCAATGTAAAATGCTTCTTCAACCCGATTTATACAAATGTTCAGAGGTTACTAGATATCCAGTTATTAAAATAAATAATATAAATGAAGTAAATGATCTAGCTTATGTTATATACACATCAGGAAGCACAGGAGCTCCAAAGGGTGTAATGATAAGTCATGCTGCAGCGGTAAATACTATAATTGATATAAACAAGAAATTTGGGGTTAATGAGGAAGATAGAATTCTTGGTATTTCTTCTATGTGTTTTGATTTATCAGTATATGACATTTTTGGTTCTTTAAGCACAGGAGCTATATTAGTTTTACTTCCAGATCAACGAGATGTAAGTAATTTGGAGAGAATGCTTGAAGAAAAGAAAATTACTGTATGGAATTCTGTACCTGCCATAATGGATATGCTATTAGATAATGTATCGGAGGAGTTTATAAACTATAGCCTACGTCTTGCGCTATTGAGTGGAGACTGGATACCTGTAAATTTACCTAATAAAATAAAAAAACATTTCAATCATGCAGATGTAATTAGTCTCGGTGGAGCTACTGAAGCATCTATATGGTCGATTTATTATCCCATAGAAAAAGTTGATATGTCGTGGAAGAGTATTCCATATGGGATGCCATTAGCAAACCAAAAAATTTATATACTTAATTATGACATGTGTTTATGTCCTATAGGAATACAAGGAGAAATATTCATAGGTGGGTTAGGCGTAGCTCAAGGGTATATGAATGATAGTGAAAAAACAAGAAAATCATTTATTAATCATCCTATATATGGATATATATATAGAACAGGAGACTATGGAATTTTACAAAAAGATGGGTATGTTGAATTCTTAGGAAGAAAAGATTTTCAGGTAAAAATTAATGGATACCGAATAGAACTAGGAGAAATTGAGAAATGGCTACTAGAATATAATAATGTTAAAAATGCAGTAGTGATAGATCGTTTTGATCAAAATGGTAAGAAATATTTGTGTGCATATTTGGTATCAGTGGATGAGATTAATAATAGTGACTTGAGGTCTTTTTTATCACAAAAACTACCAAATTATATGATTCCAAAATACTTTGTAAAACTAGATAAAATACCATTGTCTTCTAATGGAAAGGTTAATAAGAAGATTCTTCCTGAGCCAGACCGAAATATTGATACAATGGCTGAATTTGTTGCACCTTCAAATGAGGTAGAAAAGAGTGTCGCTAAAATATGGATGGAAGTTTTAGGAAATGAGAGAATAAGTATAGATGATAATTTTTTCGATTTAGGTGGAGATTCATTACAAGCGCAGAAAATTATAAATCGTATTGAGAGGGAATTTAATGTAAAAGTACCTATTAGAAATTTCTTTACAGAGCCAACAATAGCTCAAATCTGTAAAATGATTTTAGTGAATCAAGACGATTTTACAGTAGAAAAACCAACGAATGATAAATTTATATTTTGGTCACCAATTATGCAATGGGAGGAAACTGAAAAAGGTATACTAATAGATAAAAACTATTACAGTATACTACCTATAAATTTATTTACAAAATATTATTTTATTGTACAAAAGGGTATAACAATTAAGGAACTGATAAGTGAATTTGAGAACGATTTGCATGATAAAATTCTAGAGCTAACTGTTCAGCTTATAGAAAATAGAGTTCTAGTTAGTTCATTATTAAATCCTCAAGAGTTATTTTCTTCACAGCAAATCATACTAACTAAATCTAATAATGAAGAAATGATAAATAATTCAGAAGAATATAATGAATTTAAACGTATGCAATTAAACAGAGAAAATTCTCACAATGAAATACGAAAAATAGAGTTAAATAGAAATATTGAGTTCCCTGAACATATATGTAAAAGGCAGTCATATAGAAAATTCGATGAGGAAAAAGAGATATCCTTTGAGGATTTTTCTAAGTTTCTTTCAATTTTCAAACAAATAAGAGATGGAGAAAAAATAAGTTATTTTTATGCAAGTGCTGGTGGCCTTTATCCTATTGATGTATATATTTATATTAAAGCTGATAGGGTTGAAAATATTGGAGAAGGCTTATATTACTATAATCCTATTGATAATAGTATTGTTTTAATAAATGATGATTGTAAAATAACCCAAGATGCCTATTACTATAGAAATAAATCAATATTTACATCTTCTGCTTTTTCAACATTCCTAATTTACAACTCAGATGTAAATATGCCTATATATGGGACTATGGGGTATTATTATGCATGCATAGAAACTGGAATTATGGTTGCGACACTGACACAAGCAGCGCAATTAACAAACATTGGACTATGCTCTATTGGTGAAATTGATTTTAGTAAAATAGAAAATATGTTTTATCTTAACAGTAATCAGGTATTACTACATACTATTGAAGGTGGAATAAAATCAGAAGGTTCGCAATATGAAACACATCAAGAAATAAGTTTATCTAACCATCTAAATATATCCCTACAAGATGAGAAAATAGAGGACTGTTATCCGTTATCATCTGCACAAAAAAGACTCTTTGTGCTACAAAAGATGGACGAGAAGAGCACTGCATATAATAATCAAATCTTTTACATAGTAGAAGGAAAACTTGAAAAGGATAAGCTAGAGCAAACTTTTGAAAAGATAATTAAACGACACGATGCTTTAAGAACATCATTTGAAATCAGAGAAAATAAATTTATGCAAAAAATTAACAAAATCGTGGAATTTAAAATGGATTATTTAAAAGGGAATACAATGGATTTAGAAGACATTGTAAATAACTTTATTGAGCCATTTGATTTAAGTAATGCTCCATTATTAAGAGTACGTTTAATAGAGTTACAGAAAGAGAAATATTTTTTACTTATAGACGTTCATCATATTATCGCAGATCATACTTCGAAAAGTATTTTAATTAAAGAGATAAATGAAATCTTTAAAGGAAAGGAACTCTCTGATTTGAAATACCAATACAATGATTACATATATTGGTACAAACAACTTTTGAATTCTGAATCACTCAAAAGGCAGGAACAATATTGGTTAAGTATTTTTTCCGACGAGATACCAATAATTAATTTACCACTAGATTTTCAAAGGCAACATGTTCAGAACTTCGAAGGTGATAAACTTAGATTTTTCATTAATGAGGAAATGAAGTCGAATTTTAAAATGATAGTTGCAAAAGAGGGAGCAACACTATATATGGGACTTTTAGGGGTCTTTGTCATCCTTTTGAGTATGCATAGCGGACAAGAAGACATAATAGTGGGCACACCTGTTGCAGGTAGACAAAATATTAAATTTGAAGAAGTAATTGGAATGTTTGTAAACACAATAGCTATCAGAAACAAAATCGATGGAGACAAAACATTTATTGAATTTTTAAGGAGTGTAAAGAAAAATGCTCTACAGGCATATGCAAATTCAGATTATCCGCTTGAGGAATTGATAGAGAAACTTTCTTTAAAAAGAGATGTTTCTCGTAATCCTTTGTTTGATGTTATGTTTGTACTTCAAAATACAGAAAAAGCGGATATAAAAATTGATAATTTAAATTTCATACCTTATGAGCCTTTAGAAAAAACTTCAAAATTTGATATAACACTGGAAGCTAACGAAAATATGGATGGAATTGAGTTTTGCTTTGAGTATTGTAGTAAACTTTTTGCGCGACAAACAATAGAAAGATTTAAAAAGTATTATATTCATATTCTAAAAACAGTAATGAATAATCCTTCAGTAAAGCTAAGTGAAATTGAACTTGTAGATCAAGATGATAAAAAGCAAATTTTTAACAAATTTAACGATAAAAAAGTTGTTTATAACTCGAATAAGTCTATACATGAGTTATTTGAGGAACAAGTTTACAATACCCCATACAATACAGCTTTGATTTTTGAAGAAAAAATGATGACTTATAAAGAGTTGAATGAAAGTGCAAATAAAGTTGCACATCATTTAAGAGAAATAGGTGTTAAGGAGAATTCTATTGTAGGAGTGATGGTTGAGAGATCATGCGAGATGATAATTGGAATATTTGGAATCCTTAAAGCAGGAGGAGCATATGTTCCAATTGACCCAAACTATCCTAATGAACGCATTCAATATCTCTTAAATAATAGCAGAACAAAAATTTTATTAACGCAAGAAAAATTGGTGCAAAGCAAGGATTTTGATGAAACAAATGTACTAGTAATTGAAGATATATTAAATAGAAGTGATTTAGATACCAACAATTTGAATATAAAATACGATTCAGAAAGACTTATGTATGTATTATATACTTCAGGATCTACTGGAAATCCTAAAGGCGTTGAGATCAAAATAAGTTCATTTATGAATTTATTGGAGTGGTATACAACAGAATTTATGATTACAGAGGAAGATTGTGTATTGCTTATTGCACCTACTAGTTTTGATTTAGCCCAGAAAAACTTGTATTGTTCCTTAATAAAGGGAGGTAAGTTATGCTTATTTTCTACAGGTCTTTTTGACTATAAAAAAATGTCCAATGTAATTGATAAACAAAGGGTTACTTTGCTAAATTGTACACCAAGTGCATTTAATCCATTGGTTGACCTAAATAGTGATTCTGAATTTAGTTTGCTAAAATCACTAAAGTATGTGTTTTTGGGAGGGGAGACCATAAATTTAGAATTACTAAAACCTTGGTTAAATTCTCCAAATTGTAACGTAAAGATAGTCAATACGTATGGACCTACTGAATGTACTGACATTGCTTCATCATATATTATAGATTTAAACGAAGTTGAATCTATGAAAACAGTACCTATAGGGAAACCTATTTACAATACACAATTATATATACTAGATAAGTATAAAAGGGTATTACCTGTAGGAGTTGAAGGAGAATTATATATTGCGGGTACTGGTCTGGCAAAAGGATATTTTAATGCACCTAAATTGACAGAAGATAGATTTATTGAAATTCCATCAATTTTAAATGAAAAAGCTTACAGAACAGGAGATCTGGCAAGGTGGCTACCTGATGGTAATGTTGAGTTTTTAGGAAGAATTGATAACCAGATTAAGATAAGAGGATTTAGAATAGAGTTGGGAGAAATAGAGGCCTACCTTTTAAAACATGAATTAATTTTAGATGCACTAGTTTTAGATAGATTAGATCACAATGGCAATAAGTACCTATGTGGATACATAATTGCTGAAAATGAATTATCAACACATGATTTAAGAGAATTTCTTGCAAATAGTTTACCAGATTATATGATACCCACATATTTTGTTTTTTTGGATACCATGCCACTAACGCCAAATGGAAAAATAGACAGAAAAGCTTTACCTTTGCCAGATATGGGTGAAATGCAAGATGATCAATATGAGGAACCGCAAAGTAATATTGAAAAACAAATGTTAGATATCTGGAGAGATGTATTAGGTTTTGAGAATATAGGAATAAACAGTAATTTCTTTAGATTGGGTGGAGATTCAATTAAAGTAATTCAAGTTTTGGCACGCTTGAACAAACTTAACTTGAGATTAAATCCTGAAGAGTTTTTAAGATACCCAACAATAAAGGAGCAAATTTTATATGTATGTGAAAGTTATGAGGAAAAAAATGAACAAGGAATTTGTGAAGGGAATGTAGTGTTAACACCTATACAAAATTGGTTTTTTAACAGAAGAATAGCTGACATGCATCACTGGAATCAGGCAATAATGTTACATAATAAGGAAGGTTATGATGAAATTATTATAAATAAGGTGTTCGAAAAAATTGTTGAACATCACGATGCTTTAAGAATGGTTTATAGTATTTTGCCAGATGGTGTTTCCCAGTATAACAGGGGAAATAATCAAGAGCTTTTTGATGTAGTAGTTACAGAGCTGATGGATTGTGATGACCTTGAAGTTAAAATGAAAATTGTGGCTAATAAGTTACAAAAGAGTATGGATTTGACAAATGGTCCATTAGTTAAAATTGGGTTATTTAAAACTCTTATGGGAGATTATTTGTTGATAGCAATACATCACTTAATTGTTGATGGAGTATCGTGGAGAATAATTCTAGAGGATTTTGAAAGTGGCTATATAAATGCAAAGAACAATCAAGAAATTATTTTTCAAAAGAAAACTTGTTCATATATGGAATGGGCAAAAAGGCTAAGAGATTATTCGAATAGTAAGAAGCTGTTAAAAGAAGTGGAATACTGGAAAGGTATTGAAGAATCAGTTATTGAAATACTCCCAGTAGATGTAATATCTGACAAGAACTTATATAAGGATAGTGCCATTTTATCCGTGGAATTATCTGAGAAGGAGACTTGTTTGTTACTAAAAGATGCTAATAATGCTTATAATACAGAGATAAATGACCTTTTAATTACTGCTTTATCATTAGCTATAAGTGAATGGACTAAAAGTGATAAAGTTCTTATTAATTTGGAGGGTCATGGTAGAGAATCTATTATTGAAGATATTGATATAAGCAGGACTGTTGGGTGGTTTACTACTTTATATCCAGTAATTATTAATTTGGAACAGGAAGATTTATCTTTATGTATCAAACTTGTTAAAGAGACATTACGAACAATCCCCAATAAAGGTATTGGTTATGGCATACTCAAATATTTAAATCCAATAACCAATACAAAACCTATAGATTTTAGACTTGAACCGGAAATTTGTTTCAACTATTTAGGACAGTCTGACCAAAGCCTAAGTGTAGGAGATGTATGCTTAGCACACCCTTACATTGGAGAGCTGATAAGTGAAAACGCACAAAGAACCTACAAAGTAGAAATATATGGGTATGTTTCTGGTGATAAATTACAGATATTTATTAACTATAACAAAAATCATTATTTTGAGAAAACAATTGTTGAATTTTTAGATAATTACAAGAAGCACTTAGTATCACTAATAAATCATTGCACTAAAAAGGAAGGTAGAGAAGCCACTCCTAGTGACTTTTTGTATCAAGATCTTTCTATAAAAGACCTTGATAATTTAAAGAATTTAATCAATGAGAAATTGCAATAATACTATAAAAAATCTAATTGTGCATGGTTAGAGTTATGCATATTTTAATAGAGCAAGGGAGTATTTTTATGTCAACAAACGATAATATAAAAAATATTTATACATTATCACCAATGCAAGAAAGCGTTTTATACCACTCATTATCTGAGAAAAATAAGGATGCATATTTTCAGCAGATCACTATAGAAATAAATGGTGATTTAGATATTGAGCTGCTTGAAAGAAGCTTTAACAAGATTATTGAAAGGTATGACATTTTAAGGTCAATATTTATTTTCGAGGAAGTTCAGCAGCCTCTTCAGATTGTGTTACGTGAAAGAAGCTGTAATGTTTATTTTGAGGATATATCTGAATTTGAAGAAGATGTTAAAAGTAGCTATATTGAAGAATTAAAAAATAGAGATAGGTGTAAAGGGTTTGATATATCAAAAGATTTATTAATGAGAAATTCGGTTTTAAAAATTGGTACTAACGCATTTAAGATTATATGGAGTTTCCACCATATAGTATTGGATGGTTGGAGTTTATCAATTGTAATGAATGATTTCTTTAATATATACAATTCTCTTAATAAGGGTTTTAGATTGAATGAAAAGCCGGTGTATGAATATTGTGATTATATAAAATGGCTAACTGGACAAGATAAAGAAATTGCTACTTTGTATTGGGAAGAGTACCTTAAGGACTATAGCAACATTGTAAAAGTACCCGAATCATTTCAAAATAGAGATAGTGAAGAATGTATTTTAGATAATTTTTCAACCAAACTAGATGAAAGTCTTTTAGAAAAGTTAGATTTTATTTCGAAAAAGTATAACGTTACATATAGTACAATATTACAAGCTGCTTGGGGAATAATTCTTCAAAGGTATAATAATACAGATGATGTTGTATTTGGTTCTGTTGTATCGGGTAGACCTTCACAAGTTAAAGGTATAGAAGATATGGTAGGTCTATTTATAAACACTATTCCTTTAAGAATTAAATGTGAACCCAATACGCAATTTAAAGATTTAATTCTAAAATTACAGAAAGAGTCATTTGCGTCAAGAAAGTATGATTATATACCTTTAGCTCAAATTCAGACCACTTCACAAGTGAAGCAAAACCTTATTAATCATATATTTCTCTTTGAAAATTATCCTTTGGCAAATAGCATAAATAAACTAAATTCAGAAGGTAAGTTGAGCTTCTCTATGAGTAAGTTTGAAATGTTTGAAAAGTCAAACTATGATTTCGATATTTCTTTTTTACCAGATGATGGATTAGTTTTGAGTTTAAATTTTAATACTCTTGTTTATAAAAAGTCTTTTATAGAGAAAGTTGCTGAACATTATATAAATTTATTGTTGGTAGTTCTTAAAAACCCAGAGATAGAGACTAAAGATATTAATATATTATCAAAAGAGGAAGAAAAAGCAGTAATTTTTGATTTTAACGATACAGAGTTTGAGTATCCAACTAATTTTGTTTTTCATCAGCTGTTTGAACAACAGGTTGAAAAGACACCAGATAATATTGCTTTAATATCTGGTGATTTACAGATAAAATATAAAGAGTTAAATGAAAAAGCTAATCGTTTAGCAAGGATACTAAGAAGTTATAATATAAAGAACGATAGCATTGTAGCAGTTTTAATGGAGAGATCTGTTGATACTATAATTAGTATTTTGGCTATACAAAAGGCAGGAGGAGCTTACTTACCCATTGATCCTGAATATCCTAATGATAGGATACTATATATGTTAAGTGATAGTGGTGCAGAAATATTACTTACCAAAGAAAATACAATTATTGATATACCTTTTACCTTGTTGAAAAATGCAGATTCTTGTGATATTCAAATACATACTACTAAACCAAGAAAACAAATTGAGAATCTTGATATGATACCTATACCAGATAGATCATTAATTGATTACGAGAAGTATCATAAAAGTATTGGTTGGGTAACTGTAAAAAATACAATTATTATTCAAGGAACAAGAGGATGCCCTTATAATTGTATATATTGCCATAAAATATGGCCTAAAAAGCATGTTATACGTACTGCTGAACATATATTTAATGAGATAAAATTGTATTATGATATTGGTATTCGTAGGTTCATAATGGTAGATGATATTTTTAACCTAAATAAAGAGAATAGTATTAGATTTTTTAGGTTAATAATAGAAAACGGACTTAATATTCAACTGTTTTTCCCAAATGGTGTAAGAGGAGATATCTTGACAAAGGATTATATTGATTTGATGGTTAAAGCCGGAACCGTCGAAATTACCATTGCCCTAGAAACTGCTTCTCCAAGATTACAAAAGTTAATTCAAAAGAATTTAGATTTAGATAAGCTACGTGAAAATATAGAATATATTATTAAAGAATATCCAAATGTTATTGTGGAAATGGATACAATGCATGGGTTTCCTACAGAAACTGAAGAAGAAGCTTTTATGACATTGGATTTTATAAAAAGTATTCAGTGGCTTGACTTCCCTTATATACATATATTAAAAATTTATCCTGAGACTGATATGGCAAGATTGGCTATTGAAAATGGTATTACTATTGAAGCAATTGAAGATTCCATATCATTAGGATTTGATGAATTACCTAAAACTTTACCTTTTGAAAAAAGCTTTACAAAACAATATCAAGCAATGTTTTTAAATGAGTACTTCCTTAATAAGGAACGCTTAATAAAAGTACTTCCTAAACAAATGAAACATTACACTGAGGAAGAGATTGTATGCAAGTATAGCAGCTATTTGCCTGAAAATATAAATAGTTTCCCAGAGTTTTTAAATTATGTAGGAATTACAGAGAACGATCTCGGGACAATGAGTTTTGCCAAAGATGACTGGACTTTCGTTCCGGATTTTAATAAAAAGGTCAATAGTGCTTTCACGAAAAATGTACATAACCAAGATTCGTTTAGAATACTTTTGCTGGATTTATCTTCACTATTTAGCGAAAGTGACCAGACTAGATATAAAGTAGTTGAACCACCACTTGGTTTAATGTATTTGATGACTTATCTTAATAAGGAATTTGGAAGTAAAATATGTGGTAAGATCGGAAAATCGGGAGTAGATTTTAATAGCTATGAAGAGTTACAAAATATTATTGAAGATTTTAAGCCTGATATGATTGGCATAAGGACATTAACATATTACAAGGATTTTTTCCATAAGACAGTATCAGTAATACGTCAATGGGGGATTGATGTACCGATAATTTCAGGAGGACCATACGCTACAAGTAGTTATAATACGTTATTAAAAGATAGCAATGTAAATCTGGCTATTTTAGGTGAAGGTGAGTTAACTCTTACTGAATTGGTGGATTTCGTAATTAAGAATGATAAAAAAATGCCAGACAAGGAAGTACTATCAAAGATAAATGGAATCGCATTTGATGAAGGAAAAGGTCTTTCTCAATATTCATCTAATAATAGAAAAATTGTATTCTTAGATAAGTTGCTTGATAAAGAAGTTGATGAGTGTTCAGAAAATCTTAGTGTAATAAGTAAACCTAATGACCTTGCATATATAATTTATACATCAGGATCTACAGGTAAACCTAAAGGAGTAATGATTGAGAACAGAAATCTTACTGCGTATATTTTCTCCTTTTTAAAGGAATTTAATTTGGATATGAATGATGTTGTTTTACAGCAAGCATCATATTCTTTTGATGCATTCGTTGAGGAATTTTATCCTGCGATGGTTCGTGGAGCGAAAGTAGTTATTCCATCGAAATATGAAATTCAGGATACTAATGTACTATCAGAAGTAATTATGGATAGAGGCATAACGATGATAAGCTGTTCTCCTCTTTTGTTGAATGGGTTAAACAAAATTCCTATGCAAAGTAGCGTAAAGACATTCATTAGTGGAGGAGATGTTTTAAAAGCTGAATATATTACTAATCTTTTAAAGATAGGAAATGTTTATAATACTTATGGTCCGACTGAAACAACTGTGTGTGCGAGCTATTATAAATGCAGTTTAGATATTGAACAAACAGTGTATATAGGAAAGCCTGTATCAAATTACCAAATTTATATTTTAGATGCATACGGAAATACTCAGCCAATTGGCATTCCCGGAGAACTGTGTATATCCGGACATGGCGTGACAAGAGGGTATTTAAACAGAATGGATTTAACTTCCCTAAAATACATACCTAATCCATTTATATCAGGGGAGATGATGTATAAGTCTGGTGACTTAGCAAGGTGGACTGATGATGGAAATATAGAATTTCTTGGTAGAATTGACCATCAAGTAAAAATTAGAGGTTTTAGAATAGAACTAGGTGAGATTGAAAATTGCTTATTAAAATACAAGCATATTACAGAAGCTATTGTAATAGACAGAGAAGCAAGTGATGGAAATAAATACATTTGTGCATATCTTACATCAGATAAGATGCTAAATGTTATAGAGTTGAGAGAACATATATCTAAATTTCTTCCAGAGTTTATGTTCCCAACTAAGTTTATACAAGTGGATAAAATGCCAGCTACAATTAATGGGAAAATTGATAGGAAAGAACTGTTAAAACATGACAATTTTGTAGATCAAGGTATCGAAAAGGTTTTACCAACTAATAATATTGAAAGAAAAGTAATAGAAATTTGGAGTAAATTGTTGGAAAATAATAACATTGGTATACATGATGACTTTTTTGCATTAGGTGGGCATTCACTAAAAGCAACGATGCTTCTTTCTAGAATAAAAAAAGAGTTTGGTGTTTTAATAAAATTAAAAGATATTTTTGAAAATCCAACGGTAAAAGAATTTTCAAAAGTAATAGCACATTCCAAATCTGATATATTTGCAGAAATAACTCTGGCTCCAGAAAGTGAATATTATGTTTTATCATCCTCTCAAAAAAGACTTTTTATACTAGAGCAAATGGACGAGATTAGTACTAGTTATAACATGCCTGGAGGATTAGTTATTAGTGGAGATTTTGACAAAGAGGTTTTAGAAGAAGTAGTAACGAAATTGTGTAATAGACATGAAATTCTAAGAACCTCTTTTGAAATAGTAGATGACATACCAGTACAAAAAGTTCATGAAGATTTAAAAATAACGGTAAATTACCAAGAGTCTACCGAAGATAGAATAAATGATCTGCTACAAGAATTTATTCAACCTTTTGACATGAGTAATCCGCCACTAATAAGGGTAAAACTTGTAAAACTTGCAGAAAAGAAGCATTTGTTTCTATTTGATATGCATCATATCATTTCAGATGGTATTTCTATAGATATTTTAGTGCGTGAGTTTTCTGAACTATATGCTAAAAAGGAATTACCTGAATTGAGAATACAATATAAGGATTTTGCGTTTTGGCAGAATTCTGCATTAAAATCAGATGCTATTAAATTGCAGGAAGAATATTGGTTAGGTCTATTTTCTGGAGAAATTCCAGTATTAGATATACAAACCGACTATCCAAGACCAGCTATTCAGAACTTTAATGGGGATGAAATACAAGCTATTATTAATAGCGAATTGACCGAGAAGTTATATAGCCTTGCAAAAGATATGGAATCAACTTTGTATATGATTTTGCTTTCAGCGTACAATATATTACTTTTTAAATATACAGGACAGAAGGACATTGTAATTGGCTCACCAATTGCTGGGAGGAAACATGCTGATTTAGAAAATTTAATTGGAGTGTTTGTTAATACACTTGCAATAAGAAATGAAATTGATGAGAATATGACTTTTGAAGATTTCATTAAAATTGTAAAAGTTAATGCATTAAATGCATTTGAAAATCAGGACTATCCATTTGAAGAATTGGTTGAGAAATTAAATATCAATAGAGACTTGAATAGAAATCCGTTATTTAGTACAACTCTTACAATGCAAAATATGAATAATAACACTATTGAAATTAATGGTGTTAAATTTACTCCATGTGAAAATAAAAATAAGATGTCAAAATTTGACCTAACTCTGGAAGTAATTGAAAGTGAAGGGAAAATACTTTTGACAATGCGATATGCTACAGCACTTTTCAAAAGAGAAACCATTCAAAGAATGTTGGAATATTTTACAAATATAATAAAAGAGATAACAGAAAACAGAAACATTAGAGTTACAGATATTAAAATGATTTCTGACAATGAAGAAAGACGTACATTATTTGAATTTAATAAGACTCAAAAGAATTATGCTAATAATAAAACAATATATGAATTATTTGAGGAACAGGCAGAAAAAAATCCCGAACATTTTACATTAGTGCATAATGGTAGGAGTGTAACTTACAGATGGATAAATGAAAGAGCAAACCAGCTTGCTAGAGTATTGGTTAAAAAAAGAGTGAAATCAGATAGTATCATTGGCATCTTATCAGAAAACTCAATTGATATGATTACGGGAATATTGGGCATCCTAAAAGCAGGAGGAGCATATTTGCCTATAAATCCAGAGAATCCAATGGAAAGAATACAATATATCATAGAGGATAGCAAAATTGAATTACTACTTGTAGAAAATCAATTTGTGGGCAAATTTGATTATATTCAAGAACTTAATTTGGACATGGAAGACTTGTATAAAGAGGATAACTCAAATTTGTGTACCAAGAATAATCCAAATGACTTAGCTTATGTAATTTATACTTCAGGATCTACTGGTAATCCTAAAGGTGTTCTTGTAGAACATAAAAGTCTTGTAAATTATGTCAGCTGGTTTGCTGAAGAATTCGATTTGCATACTACAGATAAAATAGCTCTCGTATCATCACTTTGCTTTGATTTAGGATATACAAGTTTATATCCGTCATTGTTAAGTGGATGTGAATTACATATTATTCCTAAAAGAATATATTCAGAGCCAGATGAGTTGTTAAATTATATTATGGAAAATGGTATAACAATGGTTAAAACTACTCCATCTTTATTCAATATGATAGTAAACTCATACAACTTTTCTATTCCTAAAATATGCAGCAGTTTAAGATTAATAGTATTAGGAGGAGAAAAGCTGAACATAGATGATATCGAAAAGTATCATATAATTTATCCTGATGCAGAGTTTGTTAATCACTATGGACCGACAGAGACAACGATTGGAACTATTTATAAGAGGATAGAATTTGATTGCCTTGAAAATTATAAATATTCATCTATAATAGGTAAACCGATTAATAATACAAAGGCATACATATTAGATAAAAATTTAAAAATATTACCTTGCGGCGCTATTGGTGAGATTTATATTGCTGGAGATGGCTTAGCAAGGGGATACTTAAACCACCATGACAGGAATAAACAATCCTTCGTTACTAGTCCTTTTTGTGAAAATGAGTTACTTTATAAGACTGGTGATTTGGGAAGATATAGTTTAGAAGGAAACATTGAATTTATAGGAAGAGCAGACCACCAAGTTAAAATAAGGGGCTATAGAGTTGAATTAAAAGAGATTGAAAACTGCCTAATAGAATTTCAATCAATAACTGAAGCGATAGTTATAGACATAGAAGATCAAAGTAGTAGATATTTATGTGCTTATTATGTTGCAAGTAATGATTTTTCAGTATCAGAGATACGTAGTTATTTATCTACTAAACTTCCAGAGTATATGATACCGTCATACTTTATTCTAATTCAAAAATTACCTCTGATGGCTAACGGTAAAGTGAATAAAAATAATTTACCAAAACCTAGTGGATATGTAAAAGATGCCGAAATAAAAAATGAAACAGGAAACTGGCTTGAAAATAAGTTAATAGAAATGTGCAAGGAAGTGCTCAATGTTGGAGATATAAACATAAATAGCAACTTTTTTGAAATGGGCGGGCATTCTTTGAAGGCTGCAGTACTAGTCTCTAAAATAAGAAAAGAGTTAAATATAAAAATACCATTAAGTGCAGTATTTAGAGCTAAGGACATAAAAGAACTTGTAATGCTTATCAAAATGTCAGAAAAAGATAAATATTTTCGTATTGAACCAATTGAAATAAGAGAGTTCTATCCTATTTCATCGGCACAAAAAAGGATTTTTATAGCAAATCAGCTAAATGAAAACTCAAGCTATAATATGGATGCAATGTTTGAATTAAAAGGTAAAGTTGATAGAAATAGAATTGAATATGTATTTAGAAAATTAATAGAGAGACATGAGTCTTTAAGAACATCTATTCATCTCATAGATAATGATATCATACAAAAAATTCATGATAGAATAGATTTTAAACTAAATTACTTTGAAATAAATTCAGAAGATGGGTTGCAAACTATAAAAAAAGCATTCAATAAACCTTTTGACCTAAGTAGTGCACCTTTGCTTAGGGTTGGTTTAGTAGAATATAAAGATAAATATGTATTATTGTTTAATATGCATCATATTATTTCGGATGGATTATCAATAAATATATTAGTTAATGAATTTGCACATTATTATGAGGGTAATGATTTGCCTGAATTAAAAGTTCAATATAAGGATTATGTAGCTTGGCATAATAATATATTAAATTCATTTATTTTCAGGGAACAAGAAGGTTATTGGCTGAAGAAACTTGAAAATTTTAGATATACTGAATTTCTAAGAAGCACGACGACTTCATCTTTAGATTTTAAAGGAGTTAGAAAAAGTTTAAGATTGGATGGAGATTTAGCATTAAGTTTAGATAGATTTTGTATTGAGAACAGAATTACAAAATTTGTTTTCACTTTAGCAATTTTTAAAGCCATTATTTTTAAATATACAAACCAATCTGATATTAGTGTTGGGGTTTCAACTTCTGGGCGGAATTTAAGTGAACTTGAGCCAATAGTAGGATTGTTCTTAAATATTATTATTGTTAGAACAGAGTGTAGTGAAAATAAAACAGTTGCGGAGTTTATTAGGCATACAAACGATGTGGTACTAGAAGCTCAGGACAATCAGGAGTACCCATACGATGAGCTTTACTTAAAAATTAAGGATAGTTCCAATTTGAACAGAAAGTCTTTATTCTCTGTATTATTTAACTATATGCCATATAGTATGAATAGAAATTTCAATTTAAATGATTTTACTATAACACCATGTTATGAAGAAAAAATGGACGCTAAGTTTGATATTACTTTTTATGTAAATGAGGAGATTGATGGATTAATAATTAATCTAGTATATAAAAATAATATGTATGAGGATTATATGGTAGAAGAATTTCTTCAGGATTATAGGTCAACTATAGAAAATTTTCTTAATGACCAATCTATTATTATAAAGGATATAGATTTATCTAAAGGTGAAAATATGAGTGAGTTCAAAATGGACTTTGACATGGAATTTGATAATGAAGAATTGCTAGATTAGTATTGTTGGTTATATGCCATTAGAAATATTTTAAAAAGGTGAGGTAAGAAATGAATTTTATAAGCATACATGGAAAGATAGCGGATTTTGCATCTAAAAATCCAGAAAAAATTGCTATAGATTATGGTGAGGAAAAAATAACTTACTCACAACTTGATGATAATTCAAATATGGTTGCAGGATTTTTGATGGATCATATAGATCAAAATAGGAATATTCTAATTTATATGGAGAAACACCCCGCAATTATTATAAGTATATTAGGAATTCTTAAATATGGTAGTGTGTTTATACCTCTTAATACTACTTATCCCCAAAATAGAATAAGTACGATTATTGATGAAGTACAAGCATGTTGGGTGATTACATTACCCAACATGCTTGAAAAGCTTAATGATATAATGGAAGAGCAAAATTATAAAATCAATGTTTTGGTATTGGATAGTAATGATATTTGTTTAAATAAGTACAAAAATTTGAATATTTATTTACTTAATGATTATATAAGTAAAAGCTTTATACCTACAAATGAGATACAAAACAAACACTGTTATATATACTATACATCTGGTTCTACAGGTAAGCCAAATGGAATTTTAGGAAGACATAAAAGTTTAATGCACTTTATTAATTGGGAAATATCAGAGTTTAAGTTGGATGAAAATATTAGAGTAAGTCAATTTACTTCTCCAGCCTTCGATCCGTTTTTAAGGGATATCTTTGTACCATTGTGTGCTGGAGGAACAGTTTGTATACCTGAAGATGACGAAATTATAAAGAATGCAGCAAAAATGGAAGAGTGGATTGATAGAAAGAATATTTCGTTAATACATATAGTTCCTTCATTATTTAAGATACTAACTTCATATATTACTTCAAATAATAAGTTTATTAACTTAAAGTATATTTTTCTAGCTGGCGAACTATTACGTGGTAATGATGTTAGATATTTCTATGAAATATTTCAGGATAGAATTCAATTAATAAACCTATATGGTCCAACAGAAACTACTCTTGCAAAGTTTTTTTACAGGATTAAGTCAGATGATAGTGATAAGACAATCATACCTGTGGGAAAAGCTATTGATTCAACTGAAGTTATTATTTTAGACAATGATTTAAAGCCATGTAGGACAGGAATAGAGGGAGAAATCTATATTCGTACCCCTTATATAACATCCGGCTATTATAATAACAAGGAACTTACTCGAAAAGTTTTTATTAAAAATCCATTTAGTATCAACCCGCAGGATATTATATATAAGTCGGGTGATATCGGGAGAATCCTACAAAACGGAAATCTGGAAGTTCTAGGAAGGATAGATCATCAAGTAAAAATAAATGGGGTAAGAATTGAACTCAGAGATGTTGAAAAACAACTACTACAATATGATACTATACTCGATGCTACCATAATTGCTTACGATGATGAAATGGGTAACAAGTACCTTTGTGCGTACTTTACTTCAAATAGCGATATATCAATACCTGCATTGAGGGGGCACATGTTGAAGAACCTCCCTAGTTCGATGGTTCCAACTCATTTTATTCAATTGGAATTTCTGCCTTTAACACATAATGGGAAATTAGATAGGAAGGCACTGAAAAAGCCTAAAATAAGTAATTTTAGAGATTCGTATGAAGCTCCTAGAAATGAATTAGAGAGAGAATTAGCAAAAATTTGGTCTGAGATACTTGGAGTGGGTAAAATTGGAATAAGTGATAGTTTCTTTGAACTAGGAGGTGATTCACTTAAAGCAATAAGAGTTACATCTAAATTAGAAAGAATTGGTGTTAAAATTAAAAACAAGGATATTTTTCAATGTATCACCATCAAGAATTTATCTGAAATGATAAGCATAACTGGGAATAATGAATCAGATAATTGTAATTTTGAATACGTTGAAAAGAAACTATATGATATGTTTAATGTTACATGCAAATTTATAAGTTATAATTTAGTAGAAAGAAAATATCATGTACTTTATATAGAAAATCGCAAATTTGAAAAATATCATGAAATTATAGATTATATTTCAGAAAATTTTGCTCAAGGAGTACAACCAAACTACATAAGAAAGATATCCGAAATTAAGAGTGATGTTATATATGGAGAAATATTGAGCGACTCTGATTTTTCTGAATTAATGGGGTTAAAATGTGTAAATGATCAATTAGAGCAGGTAGGAATACTCGACAATATCCTTCAGCAAAATTATGAGTTTTCTAAATGTATAATGAAGAGTGAAATTACTCAGAAATATCCTATATCTTCGATACAAAAACTTTTTTTAATGTTCCCAAAGTTCAATTATGCTGGAATGTCTATAAGGTTTGACAGAAATGTTAATATTGGAGTTTTAAATAAGGCGATACATATTTTAATTATGAAACAAACATTGCTGAGAAGTGTTATAGAAAAATGCGATAGTGGGTTATATTGGAAGGAATTTATTTTTTCTGAAACTAAAGATATTCCTTTTTTGGATTTAACTGATTATAGCCCTAAAACAAGTAGAACGTTGATGGATAGTATTCTTCCTCAATATTTTTGCAAAGAATATGAGGTATCAAATAACTTACTTTATAGAATATTACTTGTTAAAGAAAACGAAAGAGAATATGTTTTGTACTTACCATTTAATCATACTATTTATGACGGTATGAGTAGTGATATTATAAAAGGGGATATTTTGAAATACTATGAAAGCCTTATTAATAATACTGAAATTGAATACGAAAAAATGGTAACCTTTAAGGACTATATATACCAGATAAATAAAGGACCTCAGGATATTTCGGAGGAGGAAATAATTCAAAAATATAATTTGAGGGAGTATAAAAATAGTGTCTTTGAACTTAAAGAAATTTTTGAAAGTGAGGGTAAAGAATATTACAGAAAATGCTGTTTTGATATTGAAATAGATGATGAATTCAAAGACCTAGTCAGAGAGAATCCAATGGAGATTACATTATCCTTGTTCATTAGAATGTGTAGGGAATTTTTTGGGCTGCAAGATATTCCGATTTGGTTGTTTAGCTATGGGAGAAAATACCAAAAGAGTAACTATTACCATTTGGTTGGAGAATTAATAGATTTGATTCCTATGCATATTAAAACACATGGAAAAAGTTTAAATGAAATAAAAGAATACATTAGTGAAAGAATTAAAATAGCGGTTGACTATAATATTAATTTTTCTAACTTGATAATGAATGATGAGATAAGAGCTAGGTATAAAAATATTTCCAGCATATTTTCGAAAAATGAAACATTCAAAGATCCGATGCTAATTTTTAACTTCCAAGGAATAGGGGACTCAGATAAGATGGATATACACGATTATTTGAGTGGAAATCTTAGAACAAAAGAAAACCATGAAAATATTAATAATACCTTTATTGGAGTATTATTCAATGCAAGATGTTATCAAGATAAAATAAGAATAATTATGAACTGGCCTTTCGATAGAAATTTTGATATACTTCAGAAATTCTTTATTAAAGAAACGCAGAAAATTTTAAAATTAATTAATTTATTAAAAATATGATATTCTTAAGAGGATAAAAGATATATGAACCTTTTTAAGAAAATGATTGTCCCATTGGGAAACCTTAAAATCACAAATAAGTACAATTTTTTACTAATTATAACTACTCGGTCAGTATCAAAATTTGGAACTGCAATTTTTTCGTTTGCGTTAAGTATATATGTGCTTGATATAACAAATTCAGCATATAATTTTTCGCTTTTTCTTGCTTTATCATATTTATCTGGTGCAATTGCGAAACTAATAGCAGGACCAATAGTTGATAAATATGATAAAAAGAATATTTTCATATTTTCGGATATTCTAAGTGGGGTGGCTGTTTTACTATTTATGATGTTATTTATTAGTTGCCCCCATAGCATATCACTATTAATGGTTTATAATATAATTCTTCCTATTATCCAAAGCTTTTATATGGTAACAACCCAAGCGTCCATTCCAATCATTGTTCCTGAACATCATATTGCAAAAACAAACTCTTTTTTTCAAGCGATAGGATCAATTGTTGGTGTTTTAGGTCCTGTAATTGGGGTGATTGCATATAGAAATATTCAGATGGAAACTATTTTTTTGTTAAATGGTATTTCATTTTTATTATCTAGTATTGGTGAAGTTTTTATAAAGTTTGATGAACAACCAATTAATATACATGAGGATATTGGTTTCGTGCAAGATGTAAAAATGGCATTTAGGTATCTTAAGTCTTTCCCTATTCTAGAATTATTGATAGGGCTTGCTTCAGTGACCCAGTTTTTCTTTGCTCCATTATTTTCAGTTGTTGTACCTTACATAAGCTATAAAATTATTAATGTTTCGGAAATGCAATTATCTATAATTCAAGGGGCAATGGCATTGGGTGTAATTATAGGTACAATGATTATAACTTTTAGTAGTTCTTTTAAGAAATTTCTGAAATATAATATATTTCTTCTTATAGCGCAATCAGGATTTGTATTCCTTTTTGTTTCTATAGAAACATTTCAACAGTTATTTTTAGCAAAATGGTATGTAACATTACTTTTTTCAGGGATACTAGTTGCAATAGGGATCTTAAATATTTTACAATTAGTTCCACTTATGAGTACATTACAGTTACTTATTCCACAAAAGTTCCGTGGGAAGATTTTATCTCTTGCTTTTAGCGCAATGGAAATTTTTGTTCCATTAGGTATGTATATATATGGAGTATTATTGGATAAAATCAAGTGGAGTTATCTACCAGCTATTGCCGGAATATCAATTATACTGATTTGTATATACATATTAAATAACAAATATTATAAGGAATTTATTAAAGATAATACAAATTGATAAAAATAGAAAAGATCTTGTAAATATTATATGTATTAATCGCTGTTTTTGTACAAAAATGATTCTATGATAATATTACGATAGTATTTTAAGAATAGGCTACGAAGTTGCCATAGATTTAATTTAAGTCAATTTTGATGTATGTTCATAAATTCAATTAAGATTGAAGCCTGTGCATTTCAGCCGAACGTAATTTTGCGTATTTCTATCATTTTACTGCCTCAACACACGTTGAGTGCGTGGTGAAGTTGGAGAAGTGGTAGAATTAAGTAAATAGAATGATTTTAAGCCGCTGAGCGCATAAATGACATTCATTGGTTTTTTGTATGAGGGAATTAAATCGACAATATTGTGCATAGATTATCGGATGGGCAAATAAATCATTTGGTATTATTGATTGTAAAGGGAGGTTGTATGATGGATACTTTGAGTAGCATGAATGATGCAATGGAGTACATTGAAGAGAACTTAACTCAGGATATCGATTACAGCAAAATTTCAAAAATTGTTTTCTGTTCAGAGTATCATTTTAAGCGAATGTTTTCCTTTTTATCAGGTATAAGCCTATCAGAATATATTCGGAGAAGGAAATTAACTTTAGCTGCGCTTGACTTGAAGGATAAGGATTTGAGAATAATTGATGTAGCTGTAAAATATGGTTATACGTCATCGGATTCATTTTCTCGTGCGTTTCATTCTATGCATGGCATTCTTCCATCAGAGGCAAGGTATGAGAATACACAATTAAAGGCTTATCCTCGTATGACTTTTCAATTATCAATTAAAGGAGGATGCGAAATGAATTATCGTATTGTTGAAAAAGAATCATTTAGGTTAGTAGGTTTTAAGAAAAGGGTTCCCATTATTTTTGGTGGCATCAATCCTGAGATTTCAAAAATGACTGAACTCTTAACACCAGAGGTGATTATGCAATTAAAAGCAATCTCGAATGTAGAACCAACAGGCATTATTAGCGCTTCCACTAATTTTTTGGAAGGAAGAATGAAAGAAAAGGGTGAACTCGATCATTACATCGGGGTAGCAACATCATTAAATGAAACGGCTGAATTTGTTGCATTAAATATTAATTCCGGAACCTGGGCAGTATTTGAATCGGTAGGACCTTTTCCAGAAACGCTTCAGAATGTATGGGGCAGGATTTACTCAGAGTGGTTTCCAACCTCAGGTTACGAGGCAGTGGAAGGTCCAGAGATTTTGTGGAATGAAAGTCCGGACACCGGAAACCCGAATTATAGAAGTGAAATTTGGATTCCAGTGAAAAAGAAATAACAACTAGTAGTTCAATGGACAATATTCAATTTTAGTGAACGATGAGTCCATGGATGATTAGATTGGAACAACCCTCCGTCAAGATGCCCGTGGATCTTCACGACATCAAATTTGTTTACTCAAGGCACGTTGAGGTGGTAACACAGCTTGTGAAGGAGTGAAACGACTGAAGAAGATGCTGTACCACCCATGCAAGGCACGTCCAAGAAGCCGAGATGAAGGCGAAGGCTGAGTGGAAACGGGCTACTGCTGAAACGATAATTCTGATGACGCGTAGTGGTTCGGGTGAGAAAAAGTAGAATTTGACAACAACATATAGTAGTTTTGTCTGAATTTTGGGCAAAAACAGACGAAAAAATGACGTTTTTTGACCCTCTTTTTATTTATTCTGATATTTATTCTGCTATTGATGATGACATTGTTTCATATTCTTCTGAACCATTCTGGCGTTCAAGGTTGTTCAAGTGGTTGAATGCTGATTTCAAAGAGAGGATGGCAATGAGGCTAGAGATAAGATCTGCAAGAGCGCTTGCACCCCAGACACCATTTAATCCAAAGAGTGGAGGTAGAATAAGAAGTAGAGGAATCAGTAACAGCACTTGTCTTGAAAGTCCTAAAAAAGCAGCCTTCTTTGCTTCGCCAATAGCCTGAAAATAGCTTGCTCCAACCATCTGTGCACTTAAAAGAGGAAGCATTAGTAATAATAGACGCATGCCAGAACTTGCCATTGAGATGAGACCAGTGTCACTGGTAAAGATGCTCGATAGTATGACCGGGAAAATTTGAACAAGAATAAAGGTTATTGTACAGATTGCACCTACAGCAATTAGTTCAAGTTTCAATAGTTGTTTTACCCGATCAAAGCGCTTAGCGCCAAAATTAAATCCGATGAGGGGTGCGGCACCTTGTGTAATACCCATGGCCGACATAAGGAATATGACCATCACAGCGTTGATAATTGTCATTGCCCCTATAGCCATGTCACCACCGTATGTTTTAAGGGCATTATTCGATAGGATACTGACGACAACGGATGATAACTGCATGACGAAAGGGGCAAACCCGATGCTTAGAATCGACATGGTAGTTGTAATACGCAGCTTTAATTGACTTATTTCAATTTTCATTTGATTCTTTTCGCTGATAAAGTGGTGTATGACCATGATGACTGTTACAAGTTGTGCAATAATAGTTGCCCATGCTGCACCAGAAATGCCCATGTTGAAAGTGAAAATGAGAATGGGGTCCAAAATGATATTGATGAGCGTTCCTACAAGTACAATCATCATTGATTTGACAGGGTGCCCTGTAGCCCTGACCACATTTAATAATCCGGTTCCAATACCTTGAAATACAGCACCATAGAGAATCACCGTCATATAATCCACTGCATAGGACATAGTTACATCACTAGCACCAAAAGCCTTTAGTATTGGCATTTTAAAAGCAAGACCTAAAAGTGTCATTAAGAGCATTAAGCCAATGATCAAAGTGATGGCATTGCCAAGTAACCCTTTTGCTTCATCCTTGTTGTTTTCGCCAAGCTTAATAGAAATAAGTGCAGACGCACCTATTCCAATCATTGAACTGACTGCGGATAGAAGCAACATAAATGGCAAGCTTAGTCCAATTCCTGTCATGGCAAGAGCACCAATTCTACCGACAAATATTCTGTCCACTAAATTGTATAAAGAGTTTACGATCATACTAGCAATAGCGGGAAGAGAAAATTTGAGTAAAAGTCTACCGATGGGGGTGGTAACGAGCAAATTTTTGTTTGTATCCATAAATTATTTCTCCTTTATTTTAAGTTCTAAATTCTATAATGTAGACTGTAATTATCTTTAATTGTGATAAAAAAATGAGCTTGTCATACTACAAATCTAACTTGCTCATTCTTTACGCATATCCAAATTATGTTTTTATGTGATTTGTTTCTAGTTTTTAACTACCAAAATAGTATAAATAGCATCATTAATTTTAGTCTGCTTCACTATGTTGAAGCCAATGGTTAACAATATTTTTTCTAGTTCTTCTGATTTTATGCGAATTGACATTGGAGGTCCTTCAATAATCAAGTCGTCCTTTTCATATTCAAGACATAACAAGTGTCCTCCTGTAGTTAGAACCTCAAATATTTTTGTGAGTGCTAGTGTCAGTGACTTTACTTCGTGAAGAATTAAAGAGGCCATGACAAAATCAACGCTGTTATTTTGAAGACTTAAATTCTCGATAGTCTCTGGAAGGGATTCAATGTTATTAAGTCCTTTTTCTTTTGCTTTGGCTTCAATGACACTGAGCATGCGTTTGTCAGGATCCATGGCATAAACTTTATTACTTGTCCTCTCTGCCATCGGGATTGTAAAAAATCCTGAACCAGCGCCAACATCAAGTAGCGTATGGTTATTTTGAATGGGCATTTGACTAACAAGAACTTCTGGTGGAATAAGACGCTCTCTTTGCTTACTATCTAAAAAAGCCATTTTGGTTAAAAAATTATTGTCTTGGTAATTGCGGTTATGATGGTGATTTTGGCAATGATGATTATTGTGATTTTGATCCATAATAAAGCCTCCTATGAAATGCAATTCAGACTGTATTTATCTTTAAATGTATTAAAAAAATGAGCAGTTAAAACTGCATACGCTTCTTGCTCATCTTTTAGACAATGTTGTAAAATCGCTTTTCTTTAAGTGCATTTACCATTTTCTCTTCAGCGTCTCGCATAACCTTTTCTATGGGGCAAGCACGGTTCTCGTCCATTTCACAAGTGAAAAGTGCGCCACTACCTTCTATGGCTTGAATGACATCATAAAAACTAATATCAGTTTTAGGTTTCCTAAGACTATAGCCACCATTTACACCAGCAGTTGACTGAATAAGGTTAGCCTTTACTAATTGAGTTAATATCTTGGAGAGGTAGGTAGGTGATATATTCATATGACTCGCTAATGGCTGAAGACTAAAATTGTCCTTGCTTTCTTGTTTAATAAAATAGGCCATTATGTGCAAAGCATAATCCGTTGCTTTTGTATATTTCATAATTATTCCCCTCCTTCTGAAGAAAACGAAGACTGTATTTGTCTTTGATTATACGTGATAAGTTTTGAGGTGTCAATAGCATTTTTCGCCAGTAATTCGGGAACAAGAATGGTTGATGATGCACTTTTTAATCTTTACTAACGGGTAAACTATTTTCGAGAAAAATAACTACCCGCCAAAAGTAACTGGGACGTCTTATCTCCCTTTTACAAATTTCCTGAGCAGATAATATATACAACAAATATAATAGAGGGATTAAACAGGCAATTTAGAAAAGTTACAAAGACCAAGGCTGTCTTTCCTTCCGATACGTCACTTGAAAAAATGCTTTATTTAGCATCAATGAATGTAATAAAAAAGTGGACTCAGAGATATCGAAATTGGGATCAAGTAATGAGTCAGCTAATGATTATGTATG
>JAEZRV010000010.1 GCA_023444055.1 Bacillota bacterium | reverse complement strand
CTAAGTTTTCTTGCCTATAACATAAGAAGAGCAATCAATATTGTGGGAATAAAACAGATAATAGCAGTGATGTGATACTGCTATTCAATTAGTTATATTAAAATCTTTTCATATAATTCAATTTTTCTCAACTAATAAAAAAGTATACAAAATAGTCTATGAAAATAGCTTGAGAATGCCAAAAAACTCGCTAAAATAGCGAGTTTTCGGACAAACTGTGTCTAATCACTCTGATTTTGATACAATTTAACGGTTATTGAATTACGCTAAAAGGTTTGATTAACGCTAAAAAGTATATGGTATTATAATCCTAGCTTAAACTTCTTTTACCCAACCTTTACAGTTCATTCAAAGAACACACTGTATGTTTGCAGCTTGTAAAAATGATTCTCTTTCGTTTTACTTCTAACAATATAAATACAAAAGTCTTTTTACCTAATCGTTATTCCCAATAGATTAAGTCTTTTCTCAACATTACCCCGGATCTCAGGAGCAACCCGAAGTTCTAACCAAACACAGTCATTTTCTTTTATACAGGTTAAAGCACATCTATCTTCTCCTATTTTTATACAACAAGTACAATAATGCATAAAATCTAAGCGGTCAAATATTTCTGTTTCATATAATTTTCGAACAAAGCCTTCATATTCATCCGGTGTATACTCTTTTTGACCAGACGTGATACCTTTTATTACTTTGCTTTCTTTGCAAAGGATATCTGATTTCCACTTATCTACATTGTACAGGTTGAAAAGAAATAATTTATCACACGGTAATATTTCATTTCCATAATTCCCAACACGTTTTTGCGGCAATACTAATTCTTTATCTAGTAAACTTTTTATTATCTCTGCAATTTTTTCTGAAGAAAAAGTTATTCTTTCATACTGGTATAAACTAGATGCATATGTGCAGCCATCAGTGAAACCACCTGCACAGTCTCTTCCTCCGTCAATGCCTATTTCAGGGAATCTCTCGGCCATTTTAGAATTTATATAAGCTGCATATTCAAAGATAAATCCAGGACCACACCCAAAATCAATAGAAAAATGTTGTCCGCTCATATTATTAACAAGTGCTTTGCTATTGAAAACTAACCCGTCAGGCTCATAGTTTTCTATGCCTTGCTCATTATTAAATGAAATCTCAAAATTCACTCCCAAGTCCGGTCCAAAATAAAGAGGACTAACTGAAGGATTCTTGTAATTATATACTCGTTCCTCTGCTCCTGGGCGGATTTTAGATAAATTGTACAACTCTTTGCGTACCTCATGGTAAAGCCTGTCAGGATGAATACACTCGGTACTAATAAAAAATGATTGAGTAGAAGGTCTTTCAAGAATTTCACAAAGTTTGTCAATATCATCAACGTTATAACTTTCATTCTGGTGATGTACTTTCTTTAAGGGATCCTTTTGGATTTCAGAAAATGAAAGGGAAATATCCGAGCTGCGATCAATTATTTTCAAGTTTATAAAATATCTCAAAACCTCAGAAATCAACTCACGTTGGGGAACTACAATGTTATAAGTTGTAGATGAACCATCAATTTCATAACCTCTCCAATAAGTAAACATCAAATCATCTCCTTTTTAATGAATGCAGGGCAGCTATTCTCCCCTGCATCTATGTCATTATGTATTCTTTCACATATTGCCCTGCATCCACGGCAAACGTTCAAATAACTGCATTCTTTGCATTCTCCATAAATGCATTCCTCACCCAATCTCAGTTTTTCAAGGTCAGGTGAATTTATCCAGTACTGTAGTATGTCTCGTTCCTCCGAAGCCAAACTCATATGACTGCAGGGTTTAAACCTGCCACTTGAATCTATCATCATGAATCTGCGTCCTGCACCACATCCGCTGTTCATAGGATCTATCTGATTCCCATATAAGTTGCATAGAATATTAGAAAATGCAGAATCAATTTTTATCCTTATGCCGCTGACTTTTTTAATTGCTTCTACAAGAGAATAAAACTCCTCATTAGTCAACGCATTCTTTCTGTAATCCTCCCTAACTGCTGGCTTATAGCGAAGTATATTTATATTGTCAGCCTTCAGTCTTTTAGCATAAGCAACTACATTTTCAAAGTCCTTTACATTATCAATTCTTGCAACCCAGTTTATCCCGAATAAAACATCACTTCCGCTTAGAATATCAAGTGCTAAAATTGCATTATCAAACCCATCACGAGAGTATGAATTTATTTCTCTTGTTGACCCATTCAGTGACACCTGTATATGGTTTACACCAGATGCTTTCAATTCTTCCAGCAGTTCTGTTGTAAGACCATAACCACTTGTAGTTATTGTGCATGCCATTGCACATGATGATACTTTTCTTACATACTCAGGCAAATTATTAATCAACAAAGGCTCGCCTCCACCCAAAGCTATTTGAAAGACTCCCAAAGCTTTTGCCTGATCTATTATTCCAGAAAATTCTTCAAAAGACATTTCAGTACCCTGCGAGGTGTCTTTATAACAATGATGGCATTTCAGCGGACAGACTGTAGTTAAATCAATATGTATGGACTCAGGAACAGCAAATGATCTTATGGGTGCAATGATATTTTTTGTTTTTTCAATTTCTCTGAGCAAGTTCTGGGTTTCATATTCTGATATATTTATAGGTATTATTCTAAGGTCAATTAATCTGTATATAAACTCATTCTTAATTCCTGTTTCAAGATATGTTTTCAAGCTGCAAAGTTCATTACCAGAAATAGCAGCAGTAATACCATTATCAGCATTAAATGCCATTAATGTGTTGGGTTCAGCCCTATAAATCATAGATATCCCTTCTTTTTAAGCAAATTCTATATACTTTTTCTTCTTTCCCAGCATATAAACTCCTTATTGATTGTCGATGACATAGAATCAATATACCTTTGAAAATCAAATCCATCAAACTTTGAAACCCTTTCATACACTTCGTTGTAGCCTTCTGCTTCGGAAGGAACAAGAACACCTTTCTCTTCTTTGAAAAGCACAAGAAAAACGTCATCAGTATATGGGCCTTGATCTGTTGTTATAACTGATATCTTAATAATTTCATCCCAAAGAGCTGACTCAATTGTACCATTTGTATGTTCAACACTTAACCCTTCATCATTACAGAAAGCCTTTGACTTGTCTGTTTTTTCGTTATCCTCAGTTTGATTTGCTCCGTTCCCTTCAAATTGATTATTTGCCTTCTCTAAATTCTTATTTCCACTAAACAAATTTCTAAAATATCTGAACATACTACACCTTCTCTCAAATATTACACACCAAAAAGTTCACAACTATTTAGTGAAATCCCTTAAAACCCTATCCCATTCTTCGATATATCTTTGTTTCCTTACCCTGAACCAAACAGAAAACTCTATACAACAAGGATCTTCGCCTTCCATAATATATACATAGTCTCTTTTATTCCATATCAATATTTGCCAGGATTGCTCTAAATCATCAAAGGGTCTATCTATAGTACCTAGTGGAATATTTGTAATTTTCATAATTTCAAGATCATTTTCAGCATGATCCCACCATGGAAATGATGCAAGCAATCCATACATTGGGCTAACATAATAAATATGATAACCAAACGCTCCTCTTTGCTGTACTAGAATACCAAAGTCTTCTATTATAGGAAACTCCTTCAAGTCTAATTTAACAAGTTCTTGCGAGTAATTATTGCTTGATAGTTTTAGTTGTCTTTCATTCTTATATACCTTTTTTGAACTCATTGTTTTCACCTATAAAAAAATGATTATTAAGTATAAATAAATATCTTTCGGATTTTCCTAGCTTTAAAGCAAGTTTCTTTGCTCTATTCTTATCCTTTACAGTTATTTTATAAGTTTTGTTTATTCCTTCTGTTTTTCCACTCTCTCCAGAATTTGATATATCCATTATAGTCAAACTCATCAGTTGGAGTGTTTTTCTTTTTGGACTGCTTATAAAAACCCTCAACTTTATCAACAAAGTTATAAACCACTTCCATATACGATTTGAGTTCTATGAGTATCTCAGTTCCTTTTTCTGTAATTAATTTCACATTACAATCAGTATGAAAAATAGTCCAATCTATTCCGTTAGGGCAACCAGATATTTCAACAGTATCATCAGTATCATGTGGAATAATAAAAAAGCCACAACACGGTAACATCTGGTTTGAACCTTCCCCAAGTATATGGTCTTCTTTAATCGACTTCAGTAAATATAGTGCAGTTGAGCTAACGGTACATGGGTATTTATCAGCAACTACTTCATCACCTATCTTAACATACACGTCACCATGGAGACATAAATCATCTGGATTATCATTCTCACCATTGACCCAGTATAAATTTAAGATATTAATAATAAATTGATCCTTATCCATAATCATTTTTACCAAACAAATGTAAAGTTCAATAAACTCCTCTCTCTATTATTATCTAACAGTTTATACAATTCAGAAATAAAATCATTATGGGCTTGGGCAAATGCCTTACTGCATTTTTCACCTTCAGAAGTTCTGTGGTCTATATGTGCATATTGAGTATGTATCTCCCTTTCTCTTTGTTCATATTTATCAATAATTTGAGATACTTTACTTTTTGTTGCCTCATTCTGAAGAAGAGAATAAATTACTTTTGCCTCATTTACACTTATACTGTTTGCTCCACCCCAATAGTCTTTTTTGTCTCTTTGTACTCCATCATTTTCCCATCCACAAATTGGACATATATCAAAGTCATTATTAAATTCAAAATAATATCCTTCACAAACAGGACAGATTGTATCGTCACTTTTCATTTTTTCCTTACCACCTTAGTATTGTGATTTTGCATTGTCAAGAGCAGTTATATCAACACATAAAGACTCTTTAAATTTCAAGTTTAATGTATTAAACTACACAAAGCCTATTTGATGAACAGTATTAGAAGGTTGCGAACTAATCATCAATATCATATACTAACTCCGTAAATTCTTTAATTGATTTGGAATTAATCAAATTAGGAAATACATCTCTGATTTCATTATGAAGCATCATAGATTTCCTTTTGACTTCTTGTTCAAATTCTGTATATGATATGAAAGATTCAACAAAATCGGTAGTTTCCATTTCAACATCCTTTATGAATGTTTCACCTGTATTTAACACAATCTCTGCACAAAGAGGAGTCACTGACATTGCAGGTGTACCTCCATATTTAAAATTTTTAATATTATACGGAATTGCTCTAAGTTCTCTGACTTTAATACTGTCACCCAATTTTGTTAGCTCTATCCAATTACTACATTCAATTTCAGAAAAGATTAAATAGTTATTATTCCTTAAAAGTTTCACCGCTTGAATAAGGTGTATAAACCATAATATTACCCACTCATCTTGGAAGCATCCTACCTTAAACATCTCTTCAGAAATTTCACCTTCAAATACATATCCTATTTTATTGTCATCAAAATTCAACTCAATTTGTCCCTCAAAGTCATTGAAATCATCATCAAAAACTTCAGGTGTTAAAATCAAAAGTTCTTTTATATCCTCAACTATCCTATATTTAATTTCAAACACCTCATATCACCCCAGTATAGGCTACCTTCATATCATTTCACCCACTTAAAAAATATTATTAGCCCCCACATTCAACATTTTTGCCACCTCATTAGCTGCTTTCAACCTTCCATAATCATATTGAACCAGGCTATGAGTATCTGAACCAACAGACACATGAATTTTTCTTTTTATAATACCTTCTACCAATAATTTGGTCTTTTCATCATTCTTACTTGGATTAAGAATGTTTAAAAAAACATCATGTGCTGAATCCGTGTTAATCTCCCAGAACAGCTCGCCTTGTTTCATAAATTCCAGGACGTAGTCTATTCCACCTTTGCCCTCGTATTTCTCACACAACTTCACCAAGTCAGTATGAGCTAAACCCTTGCTGCATTTGAACCCATTCAGTAAACTTGTAACATCCTCTAGTTTTGTAGTTGCCGGTATGTAATCAAGGTTCTCTAATAGAATGAAATCAAGCTGATTGATCAGATCATAGGGCAATGTACTGTAGTTTTTCAATAAGTATGAATATGCTATTTCGATTCCAATGAAAACTTTAATAGAATTAATATATTTCTTTCTTAACATATCAATCTTTCTCAAATAGATCTTTAGCTTATCAAACCCTAAAGAGTATTTACCATCATTGCAGAAGTGGTCAGCTATTCCAACCGCTTCCACCTGATGATTAATAGCATTTAGTATTATATCTTCCGGCTTGTCAGCCCCATCAGACCATATTGTATGATTGTGTAAATCCATAACCAAATTGAAATCTAGCATACTCATATCAGCCTTCCACTCGTTTTCCGATTATTACTCTCCATCTAATAAAAAATTCGATGTAAAATTACTGTATTCCTCTTTCATCGGTAAATCATAATCCACCTTTATCCTTCTTCTATTGGCTATGATTTCGCTGCCGTTTTGAGGATTGATACAAGTTTTTTGATAAACTTCCCAATATAGGCCAACACCTCGTTTCTGCCAATTTGGAATATCATTAAAATTAATACCATTCTCAAACAGAAGCTCATTCTTTTCACCGACAGACATTCCACTTAAAAAATTGGTTGCTTCTTGAACGGACTTCCCTTTTTTCCTTAGCATCCAATAACAGTGAGCATTTAAAGCATTCCTGTGTGCATCTTCATTTCTCCACCTGAAATAGTCAATAACAGCTTTACTATTAGGAAGTTCTGATATTCTACAATCAAAGCAAGCCACATCACCAAGCAAAACGGAAAACTTTGCACTTGCTTCACCCGCTAATATTGAATTAAATTTACGAGTCTTTCGCCCAAACGCACTTTCATCTATATGGAATAATAGGGATATCTCATCACTCTGCGTGTACCCATATATTACCCTAAAACCACAATTCATAAGGTGCTCTGTCGTTGCAACCATATAATCCCGGAACCGGATATCATAAGGACTTTCAAATTGATGAATTTCCTTTGTTAGCCTGGTAAAGCCCCTGCCATCTATACGTGCAACCATATATACTTCAGGGACAACACAGTAGTCATGCGCTGTTTCATATACTCTCATCTTCACATCAAGATCATCAAATTTCATTTTTCCACTCCTCTACAACAAACTTGTTTTCTTCATTAATCTTCACATAGTATAGTTCATCGAAACCTTCATTGAAGCTTGGTAACTGCAGTTTGGCATGTGTACTTTTTATGCCCGCTAAAGGGATATATTCCTTCCCCTCTCTTCTTTCATTTTTCTTTATTGCCTCAGCTATGCTTGACTGAAAGTAATAACCTGTAACCTTAAATTTTGCACTTCTTGCTATATCAATATATTTCTTTCTGTCCTCAATAGATGGATTCGTATTATCCACTACAAAAGGTTGTTTTGCTTTTATACAGGCATCAAGAAATATATCTTCCCTGTTCCTAGTCTTTAACATATCCAGGTTAATTCTTATGTGTGTTTTTAAAAATTTTTCCTTATAAAAGGTACTTTTGCCTGTAGCCTGTATCCCAATAAAAATAACAGCTTCCATAGTAACTCCTTAACTTAAAACTTCTGCCTTAATATAAAATAAAAAGTGGTTAAATCTTTTGTTCGACTTAACCACTCTATCTCTCATATGTATATACGTAATGTTTATTATATTAAAAGTATTATTTTCTTTTACGTTTAAACAATAGAGGATTAAGCCAATGTATATGCATATTCATACCTGGTTCATGAATCAATTCAAATGCTATATCATTTTTTCTTAGTCTCCAGCCGTTAACTATATACATTGTTCATCCTCCTTCCATTTACGTTAATATATTGGATAGATTTTATTATACTTTACTCTTCTCTGTCAACTACTTTTTAGTTGTGTAATATTATTGTAAACATCATGCGCTTTTTAATACCCCGCTGTGTATTATAAGAAATGGCCAAAATTCAAGGTAAAATAGATATCCGAAATCAGAAGTAAGCTTCTTTGTACTTTCCGCAACCGGGATATGATCATCAAGTACCTTCACTTTTATTAATCTATCAGCGAAACTACAGTTTCATGTACTTTTATATGGCTTAAATTTAAGTAGAGAATGTTAAACCAATATTTCTATTAAAAAACTTCAGTTACATATTATGCATTCACCATATTTTTCCTAATCTGTGTAGCAATTATAGCCTCTCTTAGTTCTTCGGAAAGTTTGACATAGATAATTTCTATGTCAAATTCACTAATGCTCTCTGCGAGAACTGAATTTCCTGTTAATTTCTTAAGTTCATCCTCATCACATACAACAATTATTTTCCTAAACTCACGTTTTTTTAACAATAGCATTTTTAGAATATCGTTAGTTACTTTATTATTCTGAGCCTTTTTAGGTGTTCCTATATGTGCAAAAATCTCAGTGTTTCTTATGCTAACCATTTGAGTTTTCATACACATTGTGACGAGGAATTATATTCGAACAAAAATATTGACTTAGGTTTGCTTGATTGTGTTTGCCTACTAACCATAGTCATTTATATAGCATAAATTAAACTCACAGATATATCATCAGAACTACAAAGATTATTTTAAGTTTACTGGTTCTGATTTTTTAAATACAGAGAAATAATTATATTATTTACACAAAACTCCTGATTAATAGAATATATGCCTTTTTTTACTATCTAATATTTTTCATTATATTGTATAACATACCACTATATGTTATATTACTTATATGATTGTAAATTACATATTGAAAGGTAGTATAAACAATGATTTTAATAATATCTGATAAACATGATGTTCACGCTGATACAGTTCAAGAAAAACTATTAAAGCAAAATAAGTTGCTATTTAGATTGAACCTCGATGTTGAATCACTAAAAAAGACAGTAATTACATTTGACGGTAGTAATTGGGTAATTAAACAAGATGGTCAGTATGCAACTGATTGTCAATTTGAAGTTGTATGGTTTAGAAGAGCATTTGTTGAATTACTCCTTGAAGAAAAGGACTGTAGGGATGCAGATTTTCTAATATGGAAAAATGAATGGAACAAAATATTATTAGGTTTTTACTTAAGTTTATCCGATAAACCTTGTCTATGTCCATTAAGACAATCATACGCAACAGAAAATAAGTTTTTACAACTCACATTGGCAAAAAAAATCGGGTTTAATATACCAAATTATTTGATATCAAATGATAAGGGCGCTCTAATAAAGTTTGCCGAACTAGCTAAAGACATTATTTTAAAACTTCATCATCAAGATTTTTATAATGTTGACAATAAATATCAAGGAATATATGTGAATAAAGTTAATATTAATGATCTCAACGAATTTAGTACAACTGAAGAAAACCCCATAACTTTGCAGAAATATATAGATAAAAATTACGAAGTAAGATATACAGTCGTTGGAGCTAAACACTTTTGTTGCAAAATCGAATCTCAGAACTCTGACAAAGCAAAAACTGATTGGAGGAGATACGACCTACCAAACACTCCTCATTATGAATTAGAAGCACCAGAATATATAAAAGCTAAAATTGATGAGTTAATGAAGCGTCTAGATATTAACTACGGAGCGCTAGACTTCATAGTCGACAAAAATAATGAGTGGTATTTCTTGGAGATAAATTCTATGGGGCAATGGTTATGGATAGAAGACTTAACTGGTATGAAAATATCGGATGCTATTTGTGAATGGTTGATTTCCAATTCCGAGAGGAGGTGAAACAATGAAAGTATTTGCATCTAAATTTTTAGAAGAACCTTCAAAAGATTGCTCTACTCCTGTAAATCAATGGAGTTGGAAACCACAAAGTTCTGAAGTAAATAGGATTTATGGAAGTGGAGCTAACACTCAATCTAGATCGTCTACATATGCTGCTGAGAGAGATAACAGAGATGATGATGATAGACCAAACGAAGGTTTGTATGTGGCATAACTTAATATCTATATTTATTTTACTAAAGCTGAGGTATTTTACATATACTTCAGTTCTTTTTTATTAATGCTATTTTAAATTATTGTATCTCACCACTATAGTCCCATCTTTTTATCGGATGTTCATTACGAATAAACCCTACAATCATAAAATAACTTTCTTATATACATAGTCAAGTCTACTCACTAATTAAAATCCCAGAACAAATAAGGATTTATTATACTTTATCATTGACAATAAATAAGGCTGAACATTGCCTTTTTAGCCCTGCCATAAATGCCAGAGGACATTGGCCTATTAGAGGCAGACATACTCTAAAACAGGAATACATACCCATAATATATCAACTCTGCACTACTCCTAAAAGAGCGAATCACAATGTACGAAACAAGTCAAAGTTGGCAGGTACAAAATCGTAAGTATGGTATAAGAAAAGCCAAATATTTTGGAAAAGGAGGTCCCCCGTATACAAAGTCATCATTTCTGCCAACTCTATGGGTACCATAAAATTTTATATATCCACTTTTAACTCCATACCATCTTTAAAAACAAAGTTTATATCATTATTTGAATTCACCACTACCTTTTCAATGGTGGCATTCCAGAGTTCTTCGTCAAATTCAGTGAGTAGTTTATCATTTTTCTCTAACCTTTGAATAAATTCTTCAATGTTTTCTCTCTTTGCATTACGTTCCATACTCTTGTTATCGGCTTCATTAATCTGCTTTTTTATAGCCTCATATCGCTCTGCCAAAGCTGTATATCGTTCGTTATATTCTGACTGGTCAAGGGCTGTATAAGCATTTTCTTCTAAACATTTTCTGAGTAATTCGGTAATAACCTCAAATTCATTTTGAAGTTCTGCATTTTCTATATCAAGCTTGGAAGTGTCGGTCAATGATTGGATTATGACTTTATAGTTTTTTATAATTTCATCTTTGTTATTTATCAAACTGTTAAAAGTCTGTAAATAGGCTTTTTTTATGTCCTCCTCATATAAATGTGGTGTCTGACACCTTTCTTTGTTTTTGAATTTATGATTACATTGCCATATTATTCTCCTATACTTACTGGTGGAGTGCCATACCTTGCTTCCGTAGAAACTTCCACACTCTCCGCAGACAATTTTGCCTGAAAAACAGCTTCCTCCAGTTTTGTATCCCTTTGCACTTTTGCGTTTCTTAAATTCATGTTGGACAAGATTGAATACTTCTGGTGTAATAATTGCTGGATGGCTGTTTTCAACATAGTACTGAGGTAGCTCGCCTTCATTAATTTTCTTTTTCTTGGTAAGGAAATCCACTGTATAGGATTTTTGCAGTATAGCGTCCCCTTTGTACTTTTCGTTTTTAAGGATACTTGTAACCGTGCTGGGCTGCCATATTTTTTTACCAGAAGGTGTTGGGTATCCTTCTTCTGTAAGGCATCTTGCTATTACTGATGGAGTCTTGCCTTCTAGAAAAAGTCTATATATCTTTCGTATAATTTCAGCTTCTTTCTCAACAATTACAGGTGTATTATCCTCCCCTTTTTTGTATCCAAGGAATTGTCCGTATGGAAGCATAATTTTCCCGTCAGCAAAACGCTTTCTATGCCCCCAACTCACGTTCTCACTTATTGATCGGCTTTCCTCTTGAGCCAAGCTGGACATTATTGTAATTAATAACTCACCTTTACTATCTAGGGTATATATGTTTTCTTTTTCAAAATATACCTCTACACCTTTTTCTTTTAGCCGACGCACTGTTGTCAAGGTGTCCACCGTATTTCTTGCAAACCTACTTACTGATTTTGTTAATATTAAATCGATTTTACCATTGAGTGCATCAGATATCATCCTGTTGAAACCATCGCGTTTTTTTGTGCTGGTAGCAGAAATACCTTCATCGGAATAAACCTCAATAAACTTCCAAGAATTGTTCGACTGTATGTATTGAGTATAATAATCAACCTGTGCTTCATAGCTTGAAAGCTGCTCATCATTATCTGTTGAAACTCTTGCGTAAGCTGCCACTCTTTTAATTTTCACCACTGTATCAGCTGCGGTAGCTAATCTTCCTACTGTAGGCGGTATAACAGTTACTGCTCTTGCTGTACGCATAGTAACCTTCTCCTTTTATAATATTCAAACTGTTTTTCTTTGGCTTTCTGCCTTTTATCCTTGCTCCAGCTTTCGCTGCGTGATTTGTTCTGCCATTCCTTCTTAATGATTCTACCGTCATAAAAAATAAATACCAGAAGGTTAGCCTCTGGTACTTGTATTTTCTTTATATTCTGTTCAAACAACATTTTATTGAACTCTGTAAGACCTAAAACCTCCGTGGATAGCGAATAAAGAGTACTCTCTGGGATTTGTTTTGCATTACAACTGTCCTTCCCATATTTTAAATATGTAGAACAATTCCATAAAACTCTTTCTTTTTTAGTTTTTCGCTTGTAGTTTTTTCCGCACTTGCCACAAACAATTTTAGATGTAAACGTATAATGTCCAGCTTGCTTTTTAATGGCGTTAAGTTCCCTGTTTTTAGTCATAATTTCTTGTGCTTTTAGGAAGGTATCCATATCAATTATTGATGGATGTGTGTTTTCTGCAAAGTATTTAGGAAAGACTCCCTTATTTCTCAGTAATGTCTTTGTCAGGTGGTCTGCAACATATTTTTTCTGAAGCAAGGCATTACCTGCATATTTTTCGTTATTAATTATTTCAGCAACTCTCTCCGAATTCCAAGTACCTCCTCGAAGCCTTTTAACACCCATTTCACTCATCTTTTGGGCAATCAAGGTGCAGCCCATGCCACTAATGTAATCATTAAAAATCATTTTGACAATGTCAGCTTCCTTAGGGTCAACCTTAATTTGACCCTTCTCAATGTGGTATCCGAAAATAAATCTAAGATTAACAATTTCTCCATCAGCAAATCGCTTGCGAATTCTCCATTTACAATTTTCACTTACTGAGCGACTTTCTTCCTGTGCAAATGAAGCGAGGATGGTAAGCATCAACTCGCCATCCCCGCTCATAGAGTGGATATTTTCTTTTTCAAAAAAGACATCTACATTTATGCTCTTTAATTCTCGTACCGTTTCTAGCATGGTAACGGTATTTCTCGCAAACCTCGATATTGATTTTGTTATAACCATATCAATTTTGCCATTCCTGCAGTCTGTAAGTAACCGTTGAAACTCAGCTCTATTGTCTTTGGTACCCGTCATTGCTTCATCTGCATATACGCCCACATACTCCCATTGCCTGTTTTTCTGTATCAAATCACTATAGTAGCTGATCTGAGCAGATAGAGAATGTAGCATTGCATCCTTGCCACTAGATACTCTTGCATAAGCAGCAACTCGCTTCTTAGTGGGTATTTTAAGCAGGCTAGGCTCTATTTTCTTTATGGTTCGTTGCATCTAATCTCCTCCTTTCAGCTACCAATGTTAACTCTGATTTTGATACAAAGCAAGTTAATAAAGCACTATAAACTGCCTATTACAGGGTTATATTTATCAATCAGCATAGAGTCAATTCTATGATATTCCTGTTTGGTAATAAGTTTTTGAGAAAGCATGGATTTAGCTATTGAGATAGATACTCTGTAATTCTTTTCTCGTTCAAACTGCTCGTTTGTCATGCTCCTCCTTTTCTTTCTTAAATCTGCTTAGTATGTAGCAAGCATGACAACAAAATTTACGATTCTTATTGCCATAACTTTTAAATGTTCTGCTACATTCTATACAGTTAAGAGTATACCAAGCCTTTTTATCTAGTTGACTATCGTTAGCCTTCCACCAAAAACGTCGACACTCATCCGAGCAGAACTTTTTGGGATGCCCTTTTTTCCCATGAGTCAAGGATTTTCCACACTGAATGCAAGTAGTATATATTGTATTAACGAACTGTTGCTCAGTGCTTTTAACAAGGTTGTTCATTATTTTATTAAGGTTGTTTCTTCTACAATATGATTTTATTGTGTTTTCTGAAATACCTAGTGCTTTTGCAATTTTTGAATAACTGCTGCCTTCTAGTCTCATCTTATGTAGCTTTTGTTTTTGTTCTGTATTCACTTTAACCTCCACGAAAAAAGGAGCAACAATCAAGTGTCACTCCAATAGTAAATTATTATTTAACTCTTCTTATCCTATATTCTTAAAAACTGATGTTGTATTATAATGCCAAAAAGAGGCTAGACAATTTGTCTGAACCTCTTCATGTTATATTTTACTTATTATTTTTACTGACCTGTTACTTATAGCTTAAACGCCCATTTGCCTATTTCAAGGATACACCCAAGCTTTATACCATCCTTTAAGCCTTGCGTATAAAGGATTTCATTTACCAAAGCTCCCATAAGACCATTGATACCAGTATATTTGTCAAGTAATTGAGCAAGCTCCTTCTGCTTCTCTTTTGGAACAACAGATAGAATTTCTTCACTGCATGATTCTATATCCAAGCCCAACTGGATATATTTATTATTACTTAAGTACAACTCAGCCAAATCCTCGGATGCCCTTGTGCCGACAAAATTATTGAAGGCATCCTCAAAGCTTTTTTCAGATTGTTCATACATAATGTATACTCCTATCAAAATTTATTTGAAAGAAACTTAAAAAGGCGCACTGCAGGATTGATATAACCCCACACTGCGCCTGTATGTATTATTGTAAATGTAAGTACAAAAAGATATAATATACACAGGGTCGCTGTGGCAGCATATGCTGTCGGTGTAGGTAGTTGGATTACCTGCTTTGGCTTTCGGGTGCGGGAACACCCTAAAGACATGGCGGCCTTATTTAATTTCCTTAGCTGGTATACATATTAACTCTGGAAATCCTGTCTTGCAAGTAATATGGAAATTTTAATTGAAGCTATATACATCTTTTAACGGTAGAGCTTTTTTCTACTTTCCTGTATTTTTAGGCTAAATTGGCTTACAACTATCCTCACCAAATACAATACCAAGGCATGAACCACAGTCCCATTTGACATGTATTGTGCCGATATCATCCACCATAACCACAGTTCCTGTAGTTTCTTCTTCTAATTTGGTATAGGGGTCATTCATTCTGACAAGTTCAACTCGGGTACCAGAGGAATACTTTTTGCGCAGGACATTAAGCTGTTCCTTTGAAATTCTATTCATATATCTGTCACCTCATCAGTTTCGTTATTTCTGCGATAAGCTCCATTTCCTTCAAGGTTTTTAAGAAGTAGCATTCTCGATTTTTTATACTCACTTCCTACAAAGCCAAGCCTAATTAACCATGTCCTCATTGTAAATTTATAATTATCTGTAGTTGTAGGCTTTGGGGAAGCGTGTTTTAAGCCTCTTGCACTTTGGCTGAGAAGTGAAATAAATTGTGTATATGCTTCGAGTCTATCTGGCTCCTGTAGATGTCTGAAAAACTTAAATGTAATAATTTTGTTGGTAAAATCAAATTCAATTCCGCGGTAACCAGATTGCTGTTTTCCGACTAATTCTATTTTAAATTCCTCAATTGTCTGTATATTGGCTTTGTTCAATTCTGCAATAAAATAAGCTTGTAAAATATCAGCTTCAATTTCAAATACCTTTTTTATAACAGGCTGTTTGCTGTAAAGCATATTGAGCATATTTCGAAGCGTGCTACCCGTATGTCCCTTCATCGGAATTGTAATTTCAAAGTTAAGGGCTTCATTTTCCTGCTCTGCTTCTTGTGTGTGGGTTTCTTTCTCTTCTGTAGTGCCCTTAAGAAGTTTTTGGAGCTCAACCTCTGCATCATCTAATGTAATTATGCCTGCTCTATCAATTGTATAAGTTCGTCCATTAATTGTTATCATGTATGCAAAGCTTGGAACTCCCATATATTTTGCCTTTACTCCTGCATATCCTTCCAAGGCTTTAATTATCTGCTTTCTGTCCATTAGCGACCTCCTGTAATATTTTTTGTTATTACATATATGTCTCTACATTTGATAGAAGTCAAGTTAATTACCTTTTAGGCAAAGGCTTACGTTATAGAAAAAATATAGCTCCCTGTAGATTGTTTCTTTCTACAAGAAGCCTCCTTTAGTTGATATATGTAATAATTTTAGGATTACTTTTTCATTTGAAGCACCTTGATTGCCTCAGGTAACATTAGTTTACCATCTACACGCTCAAATGCCTTGAACCCAACTTGTCCATTCCTTGCAAATAGCTCATTTAATCTTTGGAAGCTTTTTGCCTGCCTATCCACCACCCAATAATACCCAAAATCACCAAAGGCAATAACCTTTGAAGCAGAAGCAATTTGTGGCATGAATTCAGTTGTTTCTACAGGTCTACCTAAAATGGTATCTGGCTGACCTGCCGCCAGCGAAGGATGCCAAATGTATTCACCGCTTCCATCCTTGAGCTTTCTGATTGCCTTTACGGTTGCATCATTCATTATGAATACTGCATTTTTTCGGTAGGGTAATCTTAAACTATAGTATAAGTCTATAATCTCATCCGCTGTGATTGTTGTCGCACTTGCTGCTGTCACACCAATCTCCGCACCACCTGTTTCGATGAGAATTCCGCTTGGCTTAGAGTTTCCATCACCAGATATAAAAGCAGCTTCTTCCGCCTTACCGATTCTTCTGGCAAACTCTCCTGCAATATATTTTGGAATATCAAATCCAGAATCTCCAAGTAACTCCTCACTTACTTTAAGCATAGTAGCAAGCTTGTGCGCACCGATATATATTTTACTAAACGCTTCATCTGATTCTGTGATGGCAGCACCCTCATCTGCCCAAGAAGCTGTGCCATGTGCAGCTATCATAGGTATTCTCATATCTCCGCTTGATGTCTTAATAACACTTGCAATACGTCTGAATACATTTTCTTCCTCCAATGCCTGAAGCAATGTGTTTTCGAACTCATCGGGTACAAGATAGCCACCCTGCGTATCTGTTCCTATTGTAAGTGTGTTTTGAACCTCACCGTTCAGCTTTCCTCGCATCATATTCCAGAAAGCTTTTTTGTAGTTATCTGATGCTCTGTTTTGTCTTGCATGTGTTTGATTAGGCTTGTTGAACGCATAATTACTAGTTGGCTTTGACAGTTCCACATCTAGTTTACACTGTCGCTCAAGCCTCTTAATTTCATTTCCAAGACTCACTACTTCCATCTCCATCTTCTCATAGGTCGCGGTGTCCTCTGCTGAAACCATTCCATCTTCACTACGCTTACTGTCGAGAAATCCCTTTGCTGCTTCCCATGCTTTGTTGCGTTTTTCACGCAGTTCCATAATTTGATTCATATAAATTCCTCCACTTTTTTTATTTAAACGGCTATACCGTTTATTACTTTTTTGGTTGTTATCCTTATAATGAGGATTAAAAAAGAACCTTATTAGTAAAGTCCCTTTTGCCACTTTCTTTTGGTTGTTAATTCAGTCCCACATCTTCTCTTTTATCAATCTTTGCTGAATACCTAGCTCTTATATCATCAAGTAATTCTTTTATACTTGGTAAATCTGGTTTCACATCTAGATACCTTTCAACGATTTCTAACCCATCCTTTTTCCTCCATATATAAATATCAATTTTGGAACGGATAGATCTTCCACGTGCGATTTCAATATCATAATCTCCCATATCGAGATATACACAGTTTTCAAAGTCAATTTCCTTTATTGTATATGGTGCTCCAAGATAGTCTAATAATCTCTGTTTTCCTGTCGATAATTTATTCATAATTTTTTGCCTCCTATAAATTTTTCTATTTAACACACAATGCCCATAAGCCTTGATACCACAGTTCTTTTTATTAATTGGGGCAGTTGTGGCAGGTAAAAAGTAAATTTTCTATATGAGAGTGATATTTTATATAACCATTTTTACTTGCCACATCTGCCCCAAATATAATTTTTATACCCTCTCTTGTTTTTTCTTTGAAATTGGTTTATTGCATTTTGTTTTTTACATTATTTAACTAAAAGCTCACAGTCCTTTATTATCAAGGCTTTATACATTTTGGGGCAATTGTGGCAGGTAAAAACTAAATTCTCTATATGAGAGTGATTTTTTATATAACCATTTTTACTTGCCACATCTGCCCCAAATATAATATTTCTACTCTCACTTATTTCTGATTTAAAATCAGTTAGTTATATTTTGTTTTTTACATTATTTAACTAAGAGCTTACAGTCCTTTATTATCAAGGCTTTATACATTTTGGGGCAGTTGTGGCAGGTAAAAAGTAAATTCTCTATATGAGAGCAATATTTTATATAACCATTTTTACTTGCCACATCTGCCCCATATAAAAATTTATCCTGTTAATGGGACTATAAATTCCTCTGTGGTTATCAATCTGTATCCAAGAATCACTGTTGTTTTCTCACCGCCAAACTGTGGTCTTTTTCGTTCGATGTGTACTACTGCTCCGATTGAAGCATTGAAGTTTTTCATATTCTCAGCATGGTAGCCATTTTCATAGCACCATTGTTTATATGCCGTATAGACCTCTGAAGTACGTACCTCACCATTTTTATCAGCTATCAGTAATTCTTCTATAAAAAGTCCTATCTTATCCGAACTGTGCTGATATGCATATGTTGCATTCTTAACTGCTTCTGGCATATCCAGTCCATCCTGTTCTAACATTCGTAACCCTTCTATGCACCAATTTAATATCCCGCTTAAGTTTTCAGGCTTAGCAAAATACTGTTTTAATTGCTTGTCCTGTTCAGACTCTTCGAAATGACGTTCAAAAGGAATTATCTTCACTCTTCCACTTGTGAATAATGTAAGGTCATTAACTTGTGGCAGATGGTTGGTATTTATGAAAAGCTTGAATTGTGGTCTGAAATCAAATGAATTCTCATGTAGAAAGCGTGCGTTGATACTATCATTACCTGTAAGGGATTTTACCAACGCAGTGCTTAAAACTAGTTTCTTGTCTGGTTCACTGATATTTACAAATCTTGAACCTGCTAAACGAGCTATATCCTCTGTAGGATTGTTACTAATAGAGCTGTTATTCTTCATTCCAATGGTTTCTGGACGAGCCGTCTTTCCGTAACTGCCCATAATATTTAGAAATGTCTCCATTGTTGTACCTTTGCCGTTTCTTGTCTTCGGCCCGTATAGAATAAACAGTACTTCATATCGTGTATCGCCAGTTAGTGCATAGCCCATAGCCTTTTGTAAAAATAAAGCCTTTTCCTTATCGCCACTCATTACTTCGGTAATAAAATCATTCCAACGTTCACAGTATGCATTCTTATCATAATTTACGCCTGCTACCTTTGACAGCATATCTTCTGCTTTATGTTCATGGAATTCACCAGTTTTTAAGTTCAGTGTTCCATTGAGACAGTTAAAAATATATGGATTACTATCAAAGCTAGACATCGATATTGGATATACACTAACAGCATCTTTAAGGATAGTTTCTCTATTCTTGCGACTTTGCCACCTGCGAATGAAATCAATGTATGCACTCCGACTCCGTTCATCTGTAATAGACAGTGCATAAATCATTAATTCATCAGCAAGCCTCTTGCATAGCTCCATCGTTTTTAAATTACTTACATCAGGCTTCCAAACAGCTCCTTCATGGATGTACCACATTTTACGTTCTGGCACATACTGAGCTTTGTTTTTATAATAGTCAGCAAACAGGTATCCATTGCCGATATCACTCCAGCTATACCGTGGATTATCTTGCGGATGAAGCTCTGCAAGAGATGCACCGCCATTAAAGCAAACTGTAAACTCCTCTGTTACATTTGTTTTACTACCTAGCGGTGAATAAGTTTCCTTTGTACTGTTTGCAGCCTTCTGTAGTGTAATCTGACCATATGTAGTTCCGCTCTGGTTCCTGTCCCACTTCTCCCTCATAAGCCCCGACTTTCTAAATAGCCTGTCCATTTGCTCAACATCGCAACCACACCAAAAGGCTAGTATAGAAGCAAGTGCCAAATCTGCCTCACTATGTGAACCATAGCTGCTTATATCACCATTCCAAAGTTTGATAAATGTATCAGCGTTTTTTGCTATCATTGCTTTTTCTAACACTGATTCATCAGATAAATATGACTTCGCTTCTATATTATTCTCTGTTTTTTGAGGTGCTGGTCGTTTCATGTACATGTCAAGCACTTCCTGCAGTTCCTCATTCATATTAAGAACATCGCCATTACAAAACACATCTCCTGTTACCGTAACAAATCGGTTTGTAACACCTGATATGTATACCTCTAAACCAAGCTTCTGATTATTAATATAGTACTTGGATTTATCAAATATAAATCCAGGAGCTTTGAAGATAATTCTAAGACCATTTCTAGAGGGACTGCGTTCTATATAGCATCCACGAAATTTTTCAACTATGTGTTTTGCCCAAGGCTTCAATGAACCATCTGTTTCAAAGCAGTTATCTAAGTCAAATGCACATATTCCATTTGATATTGAAAACCCTAGTCCGTTGTAATTTTTAATATTTTCTAGAGCTGTCTTAAAGTTAGTGAATGTCTGCAAATTGTTGCTCTGTGCTTTTCTACCGTTTATTGGGTTGTATGGCATCTTAATAGGCTTCTTGCCCTCACGGTTTTCATACCTCCAACAGCAAAATAACATATTATCTTTTACTTCCTGTGGTAAATTATTGTATTTGTTCACTTTCTCACCTTCCTTTTGCCTAGTTAAATTCATATAAAAACCTCCAAAAACTATAGAAATTTAGTTATTTTCATAAAAATACTCTCCATACTTTTTAAGCAACAAAAAAGCACTCAAACCCTTATATTTCAAAGGTTTAAGTGCTTTCATAATTTATTTTATTTCTATACTTTTACGCAAATCTTAATATCCTGTAAATTGCTAGTCTCGTGTGTATAACAGCTTTTCTACCTACTTTTAAACATCCCCCCTCTTTAAATTGTGCGAATTTCCACACAGAGGTGCGCAACGGTTGATGTGTAAGGGGTGTAGAGATTCGATATCCCCTACCATTACATTTTATACCTGATAGTCAATACCTGTACTCAAAGCGGATGGCTTTCTAAGTACTTCTTGCTTGCTGTTCTCCATCTGCTATCATAGCCTCAATCGCTGCACTCTTTAGTTTGTCAAAATTGCTGTGCTTAACGCAGTAGCTTCCAAATGGTGCTTGCAGAGTTTAAGTGGTTTTATTGGCATATATTTTTTAACCTTTAGTTGAGAAAAGCCTTACATATTTCTCTGCAATGGCTTTTGATATTTATTTTTATTTTTGTCTATTATAATAATATCAAAAGTCGATACTCTAATTCCATCAACTTTACTCTACTCTTTTAAAACATTAGTTCCGAACATTCGGAAATCCCTTCATGGTGCCCTTTGAATTCCTCATAACCTACTAATGGCAAAGCCACCATAGATTTCTCCATGATGGCCGTCATATATTTTTTATGCTTTGCTGATTGTAATACTATCAGATGACTGTACTCTCATTCTATCACATTTACTCTCATCTTTCGGAAGAACCACTTCCTTTAGTGCTTTATCATAAATTCTGAATATGTGCTGTAGGCTGTATCCCATTTCAACTGCAATCTGCTCCCACGTCTTAAAGCATAGGTAACGAAGTTCAAGCAAGGTTTGATACTCATGGTTGTTTATCTTTTTTATAATCGTAGAATTTTCTTTTTAAATCCAACTTTTGTAACTAAAATATTAAAGCCACTACAGATTTCTCTGCAATGGCTTATCACATAATTTCACTAGTACTATTATACCACATTCGTTTTGGACATTTTCGGACTTTTGAGGATTTTTCAGGATTTTTGTGGACAAATACTATCCAATTTTAAAAAATCTTTAATTCCAAATATGCATAAATTTATTTCTCTATACTTCCATAAGTCAATATTATCATATCCTATACGGACAAAACGGACAGGTTTTATATTTTATTTATTGAGCTCCAATGTTATTTAGCTCTTATGGTTCTTCTTTCATGAATTTATCCTAACACATGTAATAGTAACAAAGGTAACAACTTTACTTTCTTTTTAATTTCATATTTTTGTGTTAAGTGCAGACAGTGCTTAAAGGGAGCAAACTTCACTGCCTGCAACTATGAAAAAAGATAAGAGCTAATTTTTATAGTTATTAGCTATCTTCCTTCCATTAAGCGTCATACCTCTTGAATTAAGTATTAAAGCCACTACAGATTTCTCTGCAATAGCTTCAATCACATAATTTCACTAGTACTATTATATCACATTCGTTTTGGACTTTTGTGGACAAATACTATCCAATTTTTAAAAATCTTTATTACTCTAGATGTAGACAGTGTTAAATGGATAATAACTCACTGTCCACATCTAGCAAAGAAAAGTCCTCCGGTTTTTACATCCACTCTTGAGACCCATCTTCTATGTGATAATCTTAACATATCTAAATCGTCTTTTTCGTACAATTTTATTTGTATAATAGTTGAACCACTTGGACTACTCTCAAATACAGTATTTTCAGTACTTGAACGGGTTGCACCACTAAAATGAAGTTCTTATATATATAATAAATATTATATATATATTATCTTTGGTTATATACATAAGGAGTTCAGAAAACCGGTTCCACCCGTTCAAGTCTTGGTATCGTTGGTTTACAAGGCACTTAAAGCCGTTATTACCCGTTCAAAATCCTTAATCAATAAGTTTGATACCTATTTTTTCTAAGCCAAAAAGGTAAGAATGACTATTTTTATCCTTTGTAACCTATAATTATGGTATATATACACCTCGTGTGGAACATTTTCTGCGTGTAATTATAATATTTATATTAAATATTGAAGTGTGTTCCGAAAAAACAGGTTTTTCAGGTTACATAGGTTACAGCTTTTTTAAGCCTTGACTGTCAATGGCTGAATCTTTATTTGCCAGCTTTCAGCCTAGAGGAGGGGTTTCCGTTCTAAAAACTTATTCCAGAGCGGATTCTAGCGTTTACGTTTTACGCCATTACCAGTATTACCGTTTTTTTAGCATACACACCATCGCTATATATATAGGTATACCCTTATACCTTTATATATAAGGTGGTCTATATATACTATATATATGTATGGTAACTATGGTAATACTGGTAATGATATATATACTTATATAGATAGAATATAGTATTATCAATACTTTGACATATATAATGATTTATTTTTTCATTACCATTTCATTACCACTGTTACCAGTACAAATTTAAAAAATGTATTTATTTTTAGATTTTAGTCTGTGGAAAAGTTACTGCATTTAAAAATTTAATCCTCATTACCAAAAACCTTATACACAAAGTATAAAAAAAAACGATTTACTGGTAATGATAAATTACTTCTGCTACACATTTTTGGTAACACCCCCTAGGGATGTCAAATATCTACAAACCTTTCTCGAATGACCGCTGCCCAGCTTTACACGAAATTTCGCAGAATTTGATAAGGGGGGTAGTTCTAAAATTCCTAAAAAAGCATTATAGCCCTTGTGGAACAAATGTTTTTACAACATTTAATTTTGCGTAAAGGTTAAAAGAATTTATGTGTGCAAAAAAGCCAGAACCGTTGATATATAATGGTTGTGGCTATATGATTGTTTGTTTCAAAAATAATTTTTTTTGTCTGTTTCACTTCAATTTATTAGTATTTTTGCTCAATTTTGAGCAGTTGTATTTAAATTGGATTAAACCTTTTCTTGAAAGTTTTCTTATAAGCATCTAAATAAATTATACTGATAAATATTCCAACCTATGAAGAAACACTCTGACAAACAACCATGACACTTTTTTACTGGTAAAGGTGGCTACAGGTATGAAAATCCTGAAAATGCGAGGTTTTGTGAAGCTTGCGGAAGTGAAACCTATTTTTATAGTATGGGGTTTTTGAAGGGGTGGGAGGAAGTAAAAACAACTCGTCCGTAAATTATGTGATTTTAAAATATGCTGTATATATTTTAAATCAAATAGAAGTTTTCAAAAAAGGTTAAGAAATAGGTTGTGAATATTTTTGTGAATATATCTCTGTGGATATCGTTAATAACTTTGTGTGCAATTCAATATAGCTTATACTTTATGTGGATAATGTTGTTGATAGTGTTTGCAATAAATATTAATAAGATAGCCACTAAAATATTTTTGGAGGTTTTCGTATATTATGAAGAACTCCTTCTGCCCGAGATTGTTTATCTCTGAGAATAAAATTTCTGTTAAATTCAAGTCTGCTGCTATATTTCATATAAACACTAACTAAGTGGATATCTTAAATACCATCGAACACATAACAATATTATTTCTAATTCAAAGTGCTTCCACTTAAATAGATTCTGTGATATTTAGTAACCTCTTTCCCATAATTATACTGTATATGCTATCACAGAAATTATTTTTGCACCAGAACCGGCACCAGTATACAGTGCCAACGGTAAGGGTTTCTTTTGCTGGTCCTCATTTCTTTTGAAGTAAATTTTATTAAATCTTTGGTGTGTTCTCCAATTGTTATTGGTCTTCCATTTCTATCTAATTCCTTTCCGCTTCTTATTTTTTACACAACTGACTACCTTGCTAATTGGACTATTTGTATCGTTATAATCGTTTCTCAGCACATTCTCCTTACAGTTTTTACTACTTTCCATTATATTAAACAACATAATTTTTTATTGCATCTTCAATTTTGCACCAATTTTTTTTACCTATTAACTCTCTTTCATTAGTAGAAAATACTTTTAAAACCCTAGTTTTGGAATCCGGAATAGCATACTTCTCCTCCAAGATATCTATTGCGCGCTCTAAATATTTTATTGTTTTTTTTGTTTCATTCATTAATCCATAAGTAACAGCTATATTTCTATTGTAATCAGAACTATTCCTCGTTTTAATAGCTTCTTTTAAATACTTCTCTGATTTTTCTAAATACTCAATAAATGTTGGGGACGTAACTTCACCAATACTTTCAGCCTTTAACCCATATAATGCCCCTAATGCAAAATTGCTTTCTGCATAAAACATATCTTTATGTTTATACTCTAGAGATTTCTTTAAATATTCTTCTGCTTTTTCAAAATGTTTGTCATTGTGAAACTCAGTATATAGTTCAATATATACATGCCCTAACTCGCTGTTTACTCTCATTAAACACTCGCCATCATTCTCACACAAATCGATTGCCTTTTCGAATTCTTCTATTGCATAATCATACTTTTCACTCTTTTTGTATATTATCCCAGAAATAATATGTTGAGTAGATTTCACTCCCTTTACTTCCTTTTCAGTTGTCTCAATTATCTCCATTTTCTTTTGAATGTCCTTAAGCTGAATAGCAGCTATAATTGTAATAACAACAGAAACTAAACTAATTCCTGTCATAATTGCAGCAAGTGCATTAATAATCAAAGTTGTCGTCGATATAGCATGCGTAGTAACTTGAGTAATACTTTCAATAACTCTTTGAGCATCTTCAGCATTAGTTCTTGAATTAGCTACAACTAGATTAGCTACTTCCTTTGAATTGTTATCAGAAAGCGAGTTAAGAAAATGATTTCCATTGTGCCAAAGAAAAATTGCTACCAAAAAAATACACAAAAAGCACAACATTATGTAAGGATTTATTTTGCACCACTTTTTGTTCATGTAACCTCCTATAATCAATACAATAAATCTTTTAGTTCAGAAATAGTTATTGATTTTACAGTTGATGTATTTTCAAATAATGCTTCACTTATAGAACTCTTTATGCTTTTTAAATTTTGAATTTTCTCTTCTATAGAATTTTCTGTTATGAATTTAAGAATATATACATTATTTGTTTGACCTATTCTATATATTCTATCTGCTGCTTGATTTTCTACTGCTGGATTCCACCATGGATCATAAATAATAGCATATTGACAAGATACAATATTTAACCCCACTCCACCAGCTTTTAAGCTAATAAACAAAATTCCTTCTTTGGATGCCTCAAAATTATCAACAAGTTCTTGCCGTTTTTTAGTTTTTCCATCTAGATAAAACGTTTTCCAATTATTCTTCTTAGCCCATCTTTCCATTATTTTAAGCATTTTAGTGAATTGGCTAAAAACAACCACTTTTTTATTTAATGATTGTAATTCTTCAATTTTTAACTTAAACAGCTCAAATTTATCAGACTCCTTACAATTGTTTATATTTAGTTCTCTGCTGAGTAACATTGGATGACAACAAATTTGTCTTAAGTATAACAATCCTTCTAATATAATTGAATTACTTTTTATTTCAAACCTTTCAGGCAATCTTTCAATCTCGAATTGGATTTTATGCAACATTGCATCATATAATTCTCTTTGTTGTTCGGACATTGAGCATACTATATTTTGCTCTATCTTTTCAGGCAATTCCTTAAGAACATTACTTTTTAACCTCCTTAAAACGAAAGGTTTTATTCTTAAATTAATTCTTTTACACATTTCTTTATCTTGATAGCAATTGCTGTATTGCTTCATAAATTTAACTCTTGAGCCAAGACAGTTTGGATTTAATAGGTTCATTATTGCCCATAGTTCTCCGATATTGTTTTCAAAAGGAGTCCCTGACAATGCTATTTTAATGTCTGAATTTACTTTTTTTAATGCAATGTATGTTTTTGAATTAGAGTTTTTAATGTATTGGGCTTCATCAAGAAACATACAATCAAAGTGGAGAGACGACAATTTATCTATATCATTTAAAACAGTATTATACGTTGTGATTAAAACACCTGACATATCACGATATTCATTTAATATATTCTCTCTGTTTATTCCATGATATACAGTTACTATTAATTGCTTATTGAACTTATTAAACTCTTGTTTCCAATTCACTATCAGTGTTTTCGGAACAATAATAATTGCACGGAATAGACTCTTTCCAATCAATTCGTGATCTGATAGAAAGGCTATTGTTTGAATTGTTTTCCCAAGACCCATATCATCAGCAAGGCAGCCACCGAATGAATTTTTGTATAAATATTTTAGCCACTTTACTCCCTCAACCTGATATTCTCTTAACACACTTTGAAGATACTCCGGAATATCGAGTTTAATATTTCCAAAATCAATGAACTCTTCAAGATCCATTACATGTTTAGTATTAAGTTGTCCTGACATTTCTAATACATGTCCAATATCGTTTTTTTCAATTATAATTGATTCATTACGTTTTTTTAAAATATCTTTTTTCTCAACTATAATATTTGGTAGTAGTACTAGTTCACCATCAATTTCAACGAAACGCTGTCTATTATTAGAAATATTTATAAGTGGCATAATATCATAAAACTTACTATTTACTTTTACAGTAGCACTAACCTCAAACCATTTAATATTATATCCAAAATTAAAGCTAACCTTGGATGGTGAAATAATTCGCTTTTTATCTGGAGTTAGTAAAATAAAGTCTTTATCAAGATTGTCAAACATTTTATCAAAACTATTTATATTTTCAAAGATAAAAAACTCACCCTTGGATTTTCTCCACCCATTTTTTATAAGTGATTCAGTATATCGATTTTCTTCTAAGATATCTCTATAGCAATCTATCTCATTATCCTTAACATACTCCATTTTACTATTTGATTTGATTTCAGTATTGTTATAAGAAAAGTTTAAGCTCCCTACAATTTCATCATTATCAAAATAAACATACAATACTGGATTTGGCTTTATGCTTATTAATTTGTTTTCTTTCGAAAAAAAATAATCTTTAGTTGTATATTCAAAGATCGATTCAAGATTAAATTTTTTAGGGGTTTTAAATTTCTTTTTAACAATATTCATTATGCATTGATCATTTAGATTCTGTTCAATGATATAAATTTTATTACTAAAGTAAATTAGTGTTTTGGTATTTAAGCTATATACAAATATCTTTTCTGTAAATTTAACAGTCTGACTTTTCTGATACAAATAAAGTTCTAATTCTCTTTGATTTTTTTCGCTGATTTTTGCAGAAATCATTCCTTCTTGTATTACACTCTCAATCTCATGTAGTGAACCATCAAGTGTTGTACAATAAAGACCATCATATCCACTTATTAAGTTGAGAAAAACTAATAGCCCCTCCTGGGTAAACACATACTTGAATTTTGATATTTGATTGCTTTCATCATTGATAAAAATATCCTTAATCAATTTAAGTATTTTGGGAGGAATATTTCCACAACTATCAATATTTTCGATACTCGTAGGTTTCAAAGGTCCAGAAAATGTTTTTTTATTAATATGCTTAATTGTTCCAGCAAATGTCTCTATAATACATCTACCATTACTAGATTTATTAAAATTCATATTAAAAATAATATCTTGCATATATTTTCACCTTCATTAATATTCCTTGTTAATAATAAAATAGTTCATTAGTCTCCACCATCTTTTGATACAATGATAACTTAATATTATTGTCGCAATATCTTTCACTATTACAACCAGATGATTCATACACAACTTTTGAAATAACCTTCGGAAAATAAGCTATACGGCAACCTCCACCGCATATATATCTTAAATCACATTCTTTACATGGGAAGAGGTTGTCTACATCCGATATTTGCTTTACCCAACTAGACATATTAACTATTTCTTTAAACGTTGTACTTCTAACATTCCCATAACACTTTAATTCTGTTATGCGATTACAAAAATACACATCACCATTTGAGGCAATTGTTATTCCACCATATCCACAATTACTAAATAAAATATTATTTTTATGATTCAATACAAATTTTTCATTTTTATTATTTGGATAAAGTATCTCAACAATTCCTTCAATTATTTCTTTATATTCTATATTGTCAATATTTGTTACTTGCCTGTCACGTCCTTTAATAAGCTCATACGTAAATTTCAAATTAAAGCTATCTCTATTATATTTAAATAAAAGATTCTTCCCAAACTCAATATATTTATCTACATCTATTGGCAAAATAGGTGTAACCGCTACTGTAACTTTTACATTTCTGTTATAAAACTCATCAACTGTCTTTAAAGATGTGCAAAAATTGTTTTCTCCTCTGATAAAAGAATTACTTCTTTCATCATAGCCATCAATACTAATTTGAATTTCGTCAATACTTTCATAAGTATTATTGATAAGTTTAATATCCCATTGAGTCCCATTCGTTAAAATAGTATTAACCAAACCCAATGATTTAGAATAATTAATAATTTCCACAAGATCATTTCGTTGTGTTACTTCTCCACCAGTAAATGTAACAACTTTACCACCAAATTCTCTAAAGTTATTCAATAGCCTAAATATCTCATCAGTGTTTAGTTCATTGTTCTTTTTTATTCCTGAATACATATAGCAGTGACTACAGTGGAGATTACATTCATTTGTTAGATATATGCACATTCCCATTATATCTACATTTTTATCCTTTGTTTTTTCAAAGCATTTTGCTTCTATCTGAGTTAAAACATGAATTAATTCATCTATGTCCAAGTTATTATTTTCAACATATTCTATAGCGTATTGTATAGGCTTATTAGTTAATATTTCAAATATAGTTTCTTGATTTTTATTATGTAATACAATCCAGTTAGCAGTATCTACTGAAATTACTAAAACCTTATCATCTATATGTTTCTTTACAATATTAGCTGGAATTTTGTATTGTTTATTGACATCTACTTCAATTTCTTTATTCTCCAAAACTATTACCTCTTTGATCCATAATTATAATTTAAATTTATTCGAACAAACAAACGATTTGCAAATAAAAAAGAAAGACTAAAAAGTCTTTCCCCTCTGACATTAATTTTGGTTTTTATCACAGTTTTTAAAGCAATACATAGAACTTACTCTTGAACTATCCTTAACTTTAGCAACTTTCCATTTTAAAACTATTTTTTTCATATTTTCACCCCACAACATATCTATCAAATTATTGAAATTATTGTAGCATAAAAGTACTTTTATGTCAATAACTTGTATATTATTTATATTATTCATTATGTGGGCATAACAGCAAGTACATTTATAAAGTCCTAGAATAGTCTCTGGTTCAAAACTAAAAATCAAAATCAAGCCCTAAAATCTTATCAATAAATTCAACCTCAGAAAGAATAAATTGAACTTATCAACCCGTCCTTCTAAATTAAAATTATTAAACTCCTTGGTTCTAGTTAAAGAACTTGAACATCTTGCTATTATATCTCCAACTGGCAAAGTTAAATTGTGCAAGCGTACTATAGAAAGCTTGTTGTCAAATGAAAAATACACTAGTAATGTTATTGCTTACAAAACATATAACGAAGGATTTCCTGAGTCAAAGCGTCTTTTTAATAAATGTGAAAAAGATAAGTTTGTAGCAATCGGGTCTAATCCTGCCATTATATCGGAAGAAATATTCAACAAGGTTCAGGAAGAAAAAGCCACTAGAAGTAATATCGTTAGAAATGATACTGGTATCGAACGTAAATCAACACACTATAGTAGTAGAAAAGTTGGAAAAGAAAAAGATATTGCTGGAATTTTATATTAGACTAAACTTTTTGCTTATTTAGCCTACAAATAGCCACCGCAAATTATATTTTATCCTGAATAGGCTAAATTGAAATAGCACCTACAACTATCCCTTAATCAGCTATTTATTATGCCCGCTAACCCTGTTTATGCTAAAAAGTGCACCTAGTTAACATAATACGCACACGCCTGCACACCCCGTGTGCATTTTTGTAAATTTCTGTATATCCTATTGAAAACAAATATGCTATTTTACACAGGTTCTTCTCACATTAATTGATGCTCACAAATATCCAAAACCCCCGGACTCCCTTGTGCCAAGCGCTTTGCACGTTTTCAGACATAAAAATAAGTACCCATACTTTGTATCAAAGTATGGGTACTTATGTGGTCAGACTGTCCGAAAACTTTTCCATTGGTACTTGGTATATGCAGACTGGTTGTCAAAAAACCAAGAACCTTCTATGTAATCCGCCTGAAACCGTTGGAATTACTGGATATCAAGTGGTTTTTA
>JAEZRV010000006.1 GCA_023444055.1 Bacillota bacterium | reverse complement strand
TGGCAAGAGAACCGTGGAATAAATGCGAAAACTACCACTTCAAATTACAATTTTTAGGTACATTCTTCACTTTTCAATGTACAATACTTTTAAATCATTTTTTCATAACTTAGTTAACACTATCTATTAATTTAGAATCCAATTATCCTACTTCTATTATACAAAAATATTATAAATCTTTAAATAATCATTTATATAGAAATGAGAAAAAATAATATGCGGCTATTTAAAATGTGCTTCTACTTTTTAAATAAAAATTACTAATAAGAATAATTTACATGAATAGCCTTGTTAAGGTATTTAAATAATAATAGCGACAACTACTGTTGTTAAAAATAATATCAATAGTTTTACTGTTTTATTAAACGAAGGTTTTTAACATAATTAGCTAACATAATTAACTTTTTGAAGGATTATCAAATTTGCGGAGTGATTATAATGTTTACAGACAGAAGATTAACAGAAGCATACAGCAATGCTAAGCTTGAGTACTTTAATAACAAATCAAAATATATCTTTTTTAGCGATTTACACAGAGGTGATGATAGTGTATCTGATGAATTTTGCAGGAATCAAAGCCTTTTCTTACATGCACTTGATTATTATTTCAATCAGGGCTATGTTTACGTTGAGGCCGGAGATGGGGATGAGCTCTGGGAGTATCCAAAATTCAAACATATAAGATTAGCTCACAGTGATGTATTTTTAGTGATCAAAAAGTTTTTTGATGATAATAGATTAATTATGCTTTATGGCAACCATAATATATATTTGAAAAATGAAAACTTCGTAAAAAAAAATTACTATACTTATTATGATGAATATAATCAGGATTATCATGAACTTCTTAAAGGGTTAAAACCCATTGAATCATTAGTTCTAAAAAAATCAGATACGGGTCAAGAAATTTTAGTCGTTCATGGTCATCAAGGGGATTTTTTGAATGACCAGTTTTGGATGGTGGCAATGCTTCTGCTAAGATACTTTTGGAAATTTATGCATGTTGTTGGTTTCCAAAATCCATCAAGTCCTGCTAGGAACATGTATAGTCGGCATAAAATCGAAAAGAATTATAAAAAATGGATTGAAACACATGAAATGATGCTAATTTGCGGTCATACCCATAGACCAAAATTTCCAAAAAGTGAAGAGCTACCGTACTTTAACACTGGTTGCGGTATTCATACAAGGGGAATTACAGGTATCGAAATAGTAGACGGCAAAATATTAATGGTAGATTGGAGAATATTAGCTGACAAGGATGGGATACTTCAGATCGCGAGACATGTAATGAGAGGTCCTGAGCCTATTGAAAGCTTTGACTTTAAAAACAACCATTTTATTAACTAATATTACAATTTTTTAAATTTTTTATCATTCTCTTATATTATGAGTAACATGTATAGAACTAATCATCAGTAAATGGTATAATTAATACAACTCTATAAACGAAAGAAGATTATGATGAATACTAGTTTTAATGATCTAGGCATTTCGCCCCAAATATTAAAAGCTTTAGAAGAAATAGGATTTGAGGAACCTACAGAGGTGCAAAGCAGAGCAATACCTCATATTTTGAACAATGAAGATTTAATTGTAATGTCTAAAACAGGCAGTGGTAAAACTGCTGTTTTTGGTATCCCAATGCTTCAACTGACTGATTGCAGAGCATCAGAACCACAAGGATTAATTCTTACACCTACAAGGGAATTGGCTGTTCAGATAGACACTGATATTAAAAAATATTCAAAGCATCTAAAACATAGAACAGCAGCCGTATACGGACAACATAATATTAATTATGAAATACAAGAACTTGCCAAGGGTATTTCAATTGTTACTGGAACACCAGGTCGTGTATTTGACCACATTTCGCAGGGTACTTTGAAAACAAAGAATATACGCTTTCTTGTGCTTGATGAAGCTGACAGAATGTTAGACATGGGTTTTCTTGATCAGGTTGTAAAAATCATAAAAACTATACCAAAAGACAGAGTAACTTTGCTATTTTCAGCGACAATGCCTCCTGAAATGCATAGAATTTGCAGAAATTATATGAAAAACCCTATAACTGTTGAAATTGAATCGCAGACTATGACAGTAGACACTATTCATCAAGTATATTATCGTGTGAATCATAATGATAAAAATACTCAATTGAATCGTTTACTCCTACTAGAAAGACCAGAAAGCTGCATAATTTTCTGTAACACTCGTTCTGCTGTTGACAGGGTTCAAAGCTTTTTATTCCGTAAAGGCTATTCTTGTGAGGCATTGCATGGTGATATTCCTCAAGCAAAACGTCTTAAAACCATACAACAGTTTAAGCAGGGTCAATTTCCTTTATTAGTAGCAACAGATGTGGCAGCCCGTGGTATTCACGTAGATAGTTTATCATTAGTTATCAACTATGATATTCCTATAGAAAAGGACAACTATGTACATAGAATCGGTCGTACCGGCAGAGCAGGGAATGATGGCCGTGCCTTAAGTTTAGTTACAAGTGAAGACATAATTAGTCTTTATGAAATTGAGGAGCATATTGGAGTCATGATTTCTGAAGAGGAATTGCCATCAGAAGATGCGTTGAACGAGCAAAAGGCTCAATCTGATGAATGGATTAAATTAGTTTCACATAGGATAAAAACAACTCCTCGCTTAGCTAATGAATCCAACTTCAGAGATAATCGTAAGAAGTCATCTAGGACAGCATCTAGCTCAAGCAACAGCGGAGCTAAAAATACGCGTTCCTATGACAAACATAAACAGCCTTATGGTAAAAATAATACTGCTAAATCTAATGGATATGCAAAAGATAAATCTAATCAGAATGAATTTGTTAAAAATGAATTAACTAAGCGCCAAAATGCAGAGAATAAAACTGCTAATAGTCAGCATTCAACTTATGCCGGCAAGAATTCTAACACGACCTCTACAATGCAAAATTCAGCTGATAACAAACTAACGCCTAACAAGGTCATTCACAGAAAGGTTGTCAGCACAAAAGGTCGTAAAGATGCAAATGTTTCAGCTAATCAAAATTATGCTCATGCAGCAGGAAATGTATCAGCTAACCAAAATTATGCTCATGCAGCAGGACACAAACAGTCTGCACATGGACCTACTACTTCTGCAATGCATACTAGTGTTGCAGACAGCAAAGCATCCAAGCCAGCTAAGAAGCCTTTACTTAAGCGAATTGTACAGCGTTTGTTTGGAAAGTAGGGATGTGCAGTTGTGACCGCACTTAGAACATGTGGTATTCGTTACACAAAACCACAACCGAGGAAGTCCAAAATGAGCTTCCTCGGCATCTTAATATTTTATTAATTATAGCTTGCTAATTATTATTAATTCAAACTACTTTTCCATCTCTTGTTTGATTTTATTAAATTCCTCTAAATTATTGGCAGGTGCTGCAATAATTAAATCTTTCTTTGTTTCTTCTCTATTAGTAGTTATGTATACTTCACTAAAATCATCATTGCTTTTTATTGTACCAACCATTTTCAGTATAGGCTCTCCATCAATAACTGTTGTATATGCAAGAGTTCCCCTTCCATCCATTATCCTTGTATCAAATCTAAAGGGTATCATGTCATATTCTTTCGTTAATTCAATACTATCTATAACAATTTTACCTTTGAACACATCATCTCTATATAAGTTCCCGTCTATTTTGATGTTTACTTGTTCAGTGGCTTTAGCATCCACATCATACTGAATTCCAGTATATTCTACATTTATATTTGAAGGAATGTTCCACCATAAAATTACTGCTGCTCCACATACTATTACCACTAATAAAATAATGACAGCTACTTTTTTTATTACAAACACCCCATTTTCTGATTAGTATAATCTATTGGTCCATTTGGGATTACAGGATAGACCAGATAAATTGAATTGTTATCTAGTCTCTTTTTCAGGTGACAGTCCAATGTACTCATCTGCACGTCTTTTTGTGTTGCTATCTTTAATTGTTTCATGGTGACTGTAAATATAGCAAGCTATTTCCTCTTTATCAAAATCTATATTCTCATTGTCAAGAAGAAACTTAATGTTTTTTTCATAATTTTTATTTGTATCGAATTCAACGTATTCTTGAATTTTCTCCTCAAATTTCATCCGTCTTTGGATATCTCTATTTCTTATCTGATCTAGTTCCTTTTTCACAGAATCATCTTTTTTTGCGAGTCTCACTTTAGGTGCCCTACTCTTGTAATAGTCCTTTATAGCGTTAGTAATTTTATCCTGACTTAAATTAGCTTTTTCACCTTCTATAGTGATAAAGTTAACTAAATCATCTTCATTTGAAAAGCTATTAAGTTTTATTTTATCCTGCATTACTGCTTCAAAGTCTTTCAATGCCGTACTTCTTGATGCATCGGTTGAAACATTTATAGTAAACATTAAAGAAATTACTAATGTCAGCGCTAATACTAAAAAAAAATATCTTCTAATTTTCATAGTGGTTACCTTTCATTAATTTTTTGTATATTTTTGAACCCGTTCAGGCTAATTTTACACCTCATAAAAAAGCCATATAGCCGCCGAGTAGTAACAATTAAGCTGACGATTTAACAAATTACATTTCTTATAGACTCTCATCTTATTTTTTAGCATTACCACGTATTATTTCTACTAAATTTCCAAATCATAAACTATATATAGATCAAGTTAATTTTCTCTACTTCTACCATTATACTAATTTGTTAAAGCAGAAGTTGTCGAATTAAACTTGAACTAACTTCTTATGCTTTTGACTTTATATTAAAGCATAGAACAGACAATCAAAAGGAGTAAACACAATGCTACAATTGAAAGATATCACTAAAAGCTATACTACCGGCGATTTTACACAAATTGCATTAAATAATGTTAGCATAAATTTTAGGAAAAGTGAATTTGTTGCAATACTTGGGATAAGTGGCTCTGGCAAGACTACTTGTTTGAATGTAATAGGCGGTTTAGACCATTATGATAGTGGCGACCTAATTATCAACGGTAAATCCACAAAGCATTTCAAGGATGCTGAATGGGATGCTTACCGGAATAATAGCATTGGGTTTATTTTTCAGAGCTATAACCTTATTACCCATTTGAGCATAGTAGATAATGTTGAAATGGCTATGACACTGAGTGGTGTTTCAGCTAAAGAAAAACATGAAAAGGCTCTTGAAGCTCTTGGAAGAGTTGGTCTGAAGGATCATATCCACAAAAAACCGAACCAGCTCTCAGGTGGTCAAATGCAGAGAGTGGCTATTGCACGTGCTCTCGCCAATAATCCTGATATTATTTTAGCGGATGAACCAACAGGTGCACTCGACACTTCTACAAGTGAGCAAATTATGGAGCTTATTAAAGAAATTGCACAAGACAAGCTTGTGATAATGGTTACACATAATCCTGAACTTGCTCAGCGATATTCAGACAGAATTATTAAATTCAAGGATGGCAATGTGGTTGATGATAGTAATCCTTATGTTAGCGTAAATGATGAGAAGGGTTATCAGCTAAAGAAGACTAGTATGAGCTTTTTTACTGCGCTTAAGTTGTCTGGTAAAAATATTTCAACAAAAAAGTGGAGAACTGCTCTCACAGCATTCGCATCAAGTATAGGTATCATTGGAATAGCTATGGTTCTAAGCCTTTCATCTGGTTTTCAGAAACAAATCATAGATTTCCAGAATGATGCTTTGTCAGAATTTCCAATTATTATATCGCAATCTGCAATGAATATGGACGAGGAAAGCCTAAATGAAATGAGAGGTCAAATGAACACCCCATTATCAGTTGACAAGGAATACACAAACGCAAAAAAGGTATTTCTCTATGACCCATCAAAAAGCTCAATTGCGCATACAAATGTATTTACTAAAGAATATCTTGATTATATTAATGCTATTAATCCATCAATATGCAATAGTATTGGTTATACGAGATTAGTTGGTATGAATCTTCTCCGCAATATAAATGGTAAAATCAAGCCTGTTTCTATGGCAGTAGGAATCAATGTTGCCAGCGGTGGTCAAATGGACATGCAATCAATGTCCTCAAGCATGACTAACATGACAAGTATGAATGGAATTGGTCTGACCTCTTATCCTGAAACTCTAGGGCAATCATCAGTACCCTATTTAGAAAAAAATTATGATATCCTTGAAGGTGCGTATCCTTCAGATGAAAAAGGCCTGGTACTTGTGGTTGATAATCAGAATCGTGTTGACTACAATATACTCAAAAATCTTGGATTTTCTACTGATAATGTAGAAAACGTTAATTTTGATAAAATAGTTGGAGTTGAATTAAAGCTAATACCCAATGATACTTATTATACAGAAACTGAGATGGGTAATTTTATTCCAGACAATAATTATGACGCTATGTATACTTCTAAAGATAGCATCACCTTAAAAATAACGGGTATTGTTCGTCTAAAACCTAGTGTTTCATTAGGTATTCTCGGTAACGGAATTGCCTACAGCGACAAACTAGTTCAGAGAATTACTGACAATGCTAACAGCTCGGAAATAGTTATCGCTCAGCGCAATGCAGATTACAATGTTATGACAATGGAGCAATTGGATGAAGCCTCTAAAAATGCTATTTTAACTTATCTTGGAGGTAATTCCACTCCATTTATGATTTATCTGTATCCATCTACTTTTGAAGCCAAAGATAAAGTTTTAAGTTACCTAGATGCCTATAACACTGGAAAAGCAGAAAAGGACACTATAATTTATACTGACCTTGCAAGCACTATTACAAAAATGACAGGCGGAATAATGGATGCTATCACATTGGTATTAGTAGCATTCGCAGCTATTTCACTGGTAGTGTCTCTTATTATGATTGGTATTATCACATACATTTCTGTGCTGGAGCGCACAAAGGAGATTGGTGTTCTTCGTGCTTTAGGTGCTAGAAAGAAGGATATCACTCGTGTATTTAATGCAGAAACCTTTATAATTGGTACATGTTCCGGTCTTTTGGGTATTGCTATAGCTTATTTGCTGACAATCCCTACTAATATATTTATAGAAAACAAGACTCATTTGCCTAACGTGGCACAATTGAAGCCTCTCTATGCACTGGCTTTGGTAGCCATCAGTGTTGTACTCACTCTGATTGGAGGCACAATCCCTGCTAAAATGGCGGCTAAAAGAGATCCTGTGGAGGCGTTGAGGACGGAGTAGGTAAAATTGTTTCGACTATAAATATCCTCTGGTAATCTAGTTATAGCAACTACAGCAATTGACATATACCTGTTTCTTTAATAACTTTTGCAAAAGCATAATGTTATTGTACTGAGCGAGCTTTTATGTCTGCAAAAATAATCATAGGTATTCTATCTTTAACAGTCCCAGTAATCTCAAATCGAATTGTTATTAACTTAGTTTCTGAGGATAAATCTGCTTTTATTTCTTCATTTGTATTACTTTCATCAATTTTAGTACGAAAGGTTTCTTTTCCATCTTCTAATATTACTAGATCAGTTGCAGCTTTACTAGGAGTACGATCATCAAATCCAAAAATTCCTATCAGTTGATCATATTTTCCTTTAACAATTTGATAGTTATCCTCACTATATTTTCGATTATCGTAGCCATCACTTGTTTTTCCATCAGTACCCAGTCCATTTTCATAGTGTGCACCATCTATCAAAAATCTGAGATCACTATACTCATCATTATCAACGTTTATCCAATTATTATACTTCATTTCTACACCACGCCCCACAGTTGAAGTAAAATACTCTGCACTGTTTACAACATTGAAATATGTATCGTTTGCTTTATTTGAATTAGCGGTGGAATTTGTTGTAGAAGTAGCTACTGCTCCAGTTGCTTTATTTGAGGAAGTAGTTGTTTCTGTAGTATCAATAGCACTGGAAGTAGCTGCTGTTTCAGTATTTGGTGTATTATTGTTATCTTTGTTTTGATTGCAAGCACAGCATAAAAGTAATATACTTATAAAACAAATCACCAACTTTTTTGTATTCATAGAAATTTTCCTCCCAAAATTTTGGAACATCCTTCCCACTTCAATCTTACTTCGAAAAAAGGGAATGAACCCGACTTTTTATGTTCGGATATTCGGGGTAGTGCTTTTTTAACATAGCCTGCCCATTATTTTTTAATGCCCTTAAATGAGCTTATAATCTACCCAGCTTATTCTTTACTAAATCCATGCTTTCTTTTACACTTTTCTCTCCTTCAATTCTGATAACGTCACATTTTAGTTTCTTCAGCCATTCATTATGTACGTAAAGGCTTCTCAATTTTTCGCCACCTTCATCATAAGCTGCTGCCCATTGGATAAAGGTATTATGGCTGTCATATAAATCTCCACCGCATGAAATACGCTCTATTGGGTATCTTTCCTTTTCACGCTGAATTAGCCTTTTCATACGTGTATCTTTAGGTACATACAAAAATATCACCAAATCGTAGCGTTCAATAAGAGAATCTCCCCAGCTACAGTTAGATCCAGATAAAATCCACTTATCAGCTTTATCCATTTCCTTTTTTATTAGCTCAAGCCTTTCATTAATGGGTCGTTTATCTGTGTACGGCGGTTCAGTGGGAAGCCAGTAATAATTATCTGTATCAAAATGTGCATACCCTAGTTCTTCACTAAGTGCTTTGGCAAGTGTTGTAGTTCCTGAGCCTGAAGCTCCTGTTATGTGTATATGCTTTTTCATAAGTAATTGACTCCCCCCCACAAGTGCTCAAGCCGAAATGGCTTAAGCATCTATTGTTCACTATAAACTATTTGCATTAGAAGTCAGTACCTGTTAATTTTTTAAAGCACGATATAAACTCACTTTCCACACTAATAAAATCCCTTTGAGAGAAATCATGCTTCATAGCCATTTGGGGAACATTAGCAGAGATATCAACATCCATTAATTCCTTAAACTCACAATAGAGCAAAGCATCATCAACCTCGGATATTTGTACTTTTTCAGCCTCAGTCAAATCACCAAGTCCAAATCGCTCATATATAACTTGCTGCAGCTTTGCCTCAATATCAAAATATGCTGACAAATTCTTTTTGACCGGTCTTGTTAAATCAGAAATATAGCTTTCACTGGCATCATGTAGCAAACATCCAAGCTGCACTCTCTGAGAATATCCTCTCAGCTTTGCTTCTTTACAACAGCTGACACAATGCTGAGCTACAGAAAAGAAATGCTTGAAATGCCCATTCGCTCTGGTCATCAGTGACAGCGCATGTGCTATATCTATAATGTTTATGTCTTCTTTTATAGGTTCTAGTGGGTAGAACTTGGTTTTTGAATATGTAAGTATGTAGTCTGACATGGGTGGGCTCCTGTATGTAAATTTATATTTTATTTTTATTTCGTATATCTATTTTATGGTAAGTATATCACTAATTATACGTTTGTACACTTCTATATTTTCTATCGAGAAATAAGGACTCGATTGAAATAGTTGCCTTTTGTATCCCCAAAAACACTCAACTTTCGCACATGAAAATTTTATCGTGCGGTAGAATTTTTAATGGTTAATTCCAAAAATAATTTTAATAAACCTTGCTATACTTTCTTACACAGCACATTCACCCAATACTCATTTTCTCTGTCAGGGCGAACATCTTGCGTTTTCCAGATTTTCAGCACTTCCAAGTTTTTTTGCATTTCAATAAGGGTTTTCAAGGTTTCTTCATTGTAGGAGTTAAATAGTCTGCCATCCCTGACTATCTCCCCACCTCCATATTTGAAAGAGGCGTAAAAAATCCCATTTCCCTTTAAGCTATTTGAAATTCTTTCAATTACATCGTCAATTTCATTTTTGCTCACATGCAAAAGAGAGGCACATGCCCAAACCCCATCGAATTCATCATTGAAATTCATGTCTTGGAACATCATTTTAATAGTTTTCTGCCCCGTCAATTCCGAACTGAGTCTTACCATTTCATCTGATGCATCAATTGAGACAACTGAGAATCCTTTTCCTAAAAAAAACAGACTGTCTCTACCAGAACCACACCCTGCATCAAGTATTTTTCCATTCGGTTCAATATATTTTAAGAAATCAATATAGGCTTCTGTCATATCGGCAGAAACTGTATTGTCAAAGAATTCTTTCGAATTTTTATTGTAAAAATCTAAACTCATGTTAATCCTTTCTAATCTTCCAGCTTTTTATATAACTTGGCATGTTTATTTCTCAATTTATATTCAAGTATATCATCAAAATGCTTCGCAAATAAACAGCTATTGTATTTTAATATTTCATCAGATAGATACAGTTCCTTATTAATTTCGTCATAGCTGAAATAATTCGAACTCTTGTCTATATATTTAATTGGGTATTGTATCGCTTTATCTTTAAACTTGCCAATTGTCCAGTTCAGATAGTCTTTACTACCTTTGTCTTGCATATCTATTGAATACCTTGGATTCTGATAAAAAGTTTTCATACTAAGTGCCACTTCATCTGCACCAACCTTTTGGCACAGTTTTTCACCTTTAATAAATGTCCTTAAAGTAGGAATTTTATAAAGCTTATCCATTTTCATTTTCTCAATTTCATATAAGAATTTTTCAACATCTGTACCTATCCACAATTTTTCCTCTTCATTTAGCTCTCCAAGTTGAGCCATTAAGCCAAAATATCCATTTTTCAGGTTAATGAATTCCTCAGCTTTAATATCTGAGCCCTCAAAAATATCTGTTCTTGTAGGTCGTCTTCCTAGAGCTTCTTTTAATCTATAATATTCATTTTCAATTCTAGCTGACAGCTTTTCTCTCTTTTTAAGCTCTTCAAAAAGATCAATTAATTTCAAGTCAAACTGAACATTACAACCTTCTGGATATTCTATATTAACAAATGAGCTATCTTTTCTGCTCATTGGGTTTTTACCGCTTAATAATATTGGTAAAAGATATGCACGTTTATAGTTTCCTATAAAATCAAGTACTGTTAAACAGCATTTACCAGGATATTTTCTCAAGCCTCTGCCCAACTGTTGAATAAAGACTGTATAGGATTCTGTAGGTCTAAGAAATAACACAGAATCAATTTCTGGAATATCTACACCTTCGTTAAAAATATCAACAACAAATATTACTTTGATTTCTCCATTTTTTAATAAATTAACTGCCTTTTCTCTTTGCTCTTTGTATTCTCCATCACCTGTATGTACTGTAACTGCCTTAATTCCAGATTTGTTAAATTCGCCTGCCATAAAGTTTGCATGGTTGACCGAGCAACAAAAAGCTACAGTTTTATTTAAATTAAACATCTTATAATATTTATATACTAAATCAGCTCGTTTCTCAACTGATAATGTTTTTTCAAGCTCTTTTTCATTGTACTTCCCATTTTTATAATCAATTTTACTGTAATCCGTATCATCATATACACCATAATACTTAAACGGCACTAGATAGTCTCTTTCTATCGCTTCCTTTAAATTGATTTCGTAAACAAGATTGTCGTCGCAGTATTCAAATATATCCTTATTATCCATTCTAAATGGTGTTGCCGTAAGCCCCAGTAAAAACTTCGGTTTAAAATAGTCTACAATGCATCTATAAGTTTTTGCTGCCACATGATGAAATTCATCTATAATAATGTAATCGAAATCATCAGGCTTGAAATATGTTTCATTGAGATAGTTTTCTTTTCCAAGAGTTTGTACACTAGCGAAAATAACGTCTGCATCTTTATTTATATTTGATGCCTTAAAAAGACCTAAGCTTTTGTTTGGCATTACAATTTCAAAACTATTACAGGCTTGATTTAAAATTTCTTCCCTGTGCGCTACAAATAAAATTCTCTTGAAGTTTTGACTATCAAAAGCCGCCAAATACGTTTTTCCAACACCTGTAGCCATGACAACAAGACCTTTTTGCATTCCTTCTTCTCTTGTTTGATTAAGGTAGTATAAGGCTTCAATTTGGGCACCGAATGGTTTTACAGCTTGTATACATTGTGTCTGTGAAGCAACTTTACCTAAAGACTCTTTTTCTTGCTCAAGTTGTTCCTTACCAGACCTATATAAAAACTTGTTTATCTTCCAACCAATACTATAGTTTTTAAGTGCTTCATCATCAAGTTTAAAAGAATGGTTTTCAAACAAATTTTCAAAGCTATCTATGAATTGGCTAATATCCCCTTCACCATTACTTTTTACTATTTTATAATTCCACTCTACTCCATGTTTTAAAGCCGACTCAGATATATTTGATGAACCTATAAATATTTCACAGCTCTGGTCATCTTGGAATATATATGTTTTAGGGTGAAATGAAATGTTTGTATGCTTATAAATGCGTATATCTGCACATTCTCCCAAATTCATTTTGAGCAAATATAATGCTGACGGCTCAGTAATTCCAAGGTAATAACCAGTCAAAATCTGTATCTCAGCACCATTTTTTAATGCATGAATTAAATCATCTATTATCAAATCCACACCAGATTCCTTAATAAATGCAGCTAATATTTTTATTTTGTTTGAGTTTCTTATTGCTTCTTTTAAGTGTGGAAGCAAGTTTGTGTTTGAATTTGTTATTAAGGCGTTTTGTGGTAGCATGGTGACCTCTTTTTAGTTGGTATATGTTATGTTTTATACTTTTATTTAATTCGATTATATTCACTTATTGCATAGTCATCCGTCATTCCAGCAATATAATCTACAATATTTCTAATTAGTATTTTTCTTTTTTCAAATCTAATGTAATCATCTAGCTTCATTTCTTTTTGTCGTTTTTCATAAATTTTCAACAATTCATTTCTTAAATTGCTTCTTTCCTCATCTTTCTCAGCGCTATCTATCTTTTTCTTTTCTTCACTACATATAACATTTACACATATATCTTCGATTTCAGCATTAACAATTTTAATTGCACAATCATTCAAATCAACAGCACTATTTGACACTCTTTCATCTTTATGCATAAGTGTTTCTGCAAATATTCTGTGTAATGTTCCTTTATGTAATAATCTTGGGTTTCTATAATATGCCTCAAAAAGTTTTAAAATAATTTCACTTGCATTGTAATCACACCTTGCCACTTCTGTATTACAAATAACTTTTTTTTGAACTATTTTTTCTAAATATTGATTAATTGATTCAATATCGGAATTAAACCCAATATACTTAGTTTTGTTGTTCATATCAATTTTATTATCTTTTGCTTTATCCATCACAGCCTTACTAAAACTAATACATTCGTTAATAAAAAATCCAACTATATCAGATATAATTCTCCCAATTAATAATTCGCTTTTATCTATATAAATTCTACAATACCTATCAACCTCGTCCACTGTTTTTTTTAGTTTATTTCGTAATGAATAATACTTTTCAATATCAAGCCGATCAAGTAACTCATCCATCGTCATCAATCCTGATGTTAAAGCATCATCAACATCATGACCTCTTTGAGCAATTTCATCTGCAATTGCTACAACCTGGCCTTCAAGTGTAGCTGGAATACACATACCTTTTTCAAATTCTAGGTTTAAATTTAAGCTATAATCTTCAGTAATAAAGTCATTTATATCAATACATTTTTTTAATTTTGTATGCTTTAATACTCCTTCAATCACCTGTACACTCACATCCAAACCACAGTGTTCTATATATTTTTCTTCTAATTTTGTTAACACTTTCGCACTTTGATAATTATGTTTAAACCCCCCATAGCAATTTGCTTCTAAAAACTCAGTAGGTGTATTAAAATTTATTCTACTTTTACCATTCAAAATATTCTCTATCGTCCGTTCTCCTTGATGCCCAAAAGGTGTATGTCCAAGATCATGTGCTAAGGCAATTGCTTCTGTCAAATCTAAATTTAGCCCTAACGCATATGCTATAGCTTTGGCGATCTGGTTTACCTCTAATGTATGTGTCATCCTTGTTCTAAAATAATCTCCTTTATCAGCACCAAATATTTGTGCTTTATCAACCATTCTCCTAAAGGCTTTACTATTTACAATACGTTCCCTATCTCTTTGAAACTCATTACGATACTTGTCTGGCTCCATATTATTATAAATTCGTATACATTGCTCATTATGTTGTGCTAATTTATGTAATTCATATTCTTTTTCCTTGTCAAAATCAATATTTTTAGGCTTTTGTGATTGTTTACTTGGTAGCAATCTTTCTTTTAATTCTGATATTAAACTATTCATTTTACTAATTCTAATATATGAATCCTTTGGAAAATCCTTTTCTAAATCCAAATCCAACTTATCTATGATTCCTTCTATCGTTCTATTACAATCTGATTGCCTTATATATCTATTCATACAATATTCCAAATTAAGCTTTTTATTTACCTCACACGTTCCAATATGCAAATCTTTAATTACTGTATCATTATAAGTAATCAATAGTATAAGTCCCTTAACTTCCTTTTCTATCCCTTCTTTTTTTAAATATCCTTTATCAATTTCTGTTTTTATGTTATAAAATCCAAATTTTCTGTCTTCCCCTCTACCTTTCTTATTATAACTATTATTAGCATTTTCCCAAATTGTTTTAGTTTCTTTGCAATCCTTAATCTTAATAATAAAAACTATTTTTTCCACTGTAAGCCTCCTAGTAAGTTATATTTTGTTAATCAGTACATGTCCAAATTTTTACTTCTTGAAAGCAAATGTGAATACCTAAATTTAGCAAATTTATACAACAAAATTTATCTGCACCATTCTCTCTGTATCATATTATCAAAAAATAATTTTTACTTTATTAATACACTTTCAAATTTATATCTATGTATGATTAAGTTCTTACAATCAACTTTCATATATGTATTCGTATCAATGGTTACACTCTTTTTATCCTTTGATATATCACATAATTCTAATATAAACTGATTACCATCAGTGGCAATCACAGCATAATTTGAGTTTTCTATTCTTACTGTATCAAATTGTTTTTCCATTTTTGCAAAATGATATCCGATATTAAATATACCCCCAAAGGTAATTAAGATTGGTACCAAAAGCATTAATGCACCAAAGATTTTTCCTATTTGCTTGTCTTTGATATATTGCCTATTATTTTTATTATTCGCATTTTTAATACTTTCCCTTTTATTTTCATCACTCGATTTTTTACCATTTTCTTTCTTATATGTTCTTAACTTTTTCTTTTTTAATTTTTCGAATTTATGTTGTTCTAATACATCATCATTAATTGTTCCAGCCATAAAACGTCCCATTAAATAAACGTATGGCCAATGTATAAATATGCATAAAGCACATGAAATTATTACAGTTGTTAAATACGTTATATCATTAAACAACACTATTTTAGTGCTATAAAAACTATATAAAAGATTAAACACAAATGGCATAATAATAAAACAAACTAGCTTCTTGAATATATTTTTTCTTATATAAAGCATTCTTACTGAAAATATAGAATATAACCAATATAGTATACTTACTAAACTAACAGTAATAATTTTATATAAAAATGATGTACTATCAAAATTCATAAAACTATAATTTAGATTGAAATAATAACAATAACCTTTTTTAGTTAAAAATATTATAAGATTACCCACGCCACTTGCCAACGCTATTACAAAAGGTGTCAGAAGAGCTATCTGAGGTGTATTATTTTTAATAAACCGTGAAACCAGCATACCATATGTTTCTGCTTTGATTAATTTTGTATTTTTATCAATACTCATTGCATTAACCCCTATCTACTTTATCGCTAGTACCTTCCTCATATAGCACCCAGCATTATAATGTCCTACACACTCACCGCATCTTATACATTTTTCATCATCAATTTTATATTCTGTATTTCCATTTTCTATTTCTTTTACGGAAATAGCATTATATTTGCAAACACCCTCACAAGCTCTACATCCCATACACATCTGGTATTTTGTCAACTGGCATTGTATTTTGCCTTCTGCTACTTTCATTGAACGTGCTCTTGCAATATTTATTTTTTTTATAGTAACTTTTAATTTTGTTGTTCCTATCCTACCTTGAATAACTAATGCTACATTCCCCTTTTTATCAATAATATAAACTTCGCCTAACCTTTTATTTCCTAAATCCTTATTAATATAGCCAAAAGGTTTGAACAATTCATATAGTTCCTCGGTAATTGGCTTTTGCAATTCATAATTAAAAGAATTATCTTCTGTTGCACACGGTTTAAATGATATTATTGATTTTTTAGCCACTTCTAAACCATAACCGCCTTGTCTAGCTTTCCAGTTTCCACTGTCTATGTACTCTTCTGGATCTGGCTTGCCTATTTGTTTAGAAAATTCGACTAATAGGTTTCTCCAATTTTTATATTGGTCATACATATGTACTTTAGACAGAAACTCCGACCAATAACCATTGTTAGGACAGCACCAGCACCCAACTCTAGAAAATCCTAGTTCATAAGCTTCATTGAAATCAATATTTTCTTTTAAAATATATAGCCACACATCATAATCTAACCAGTCAATAATTGGTGAAACTACAGTTTGTTTTGCAATTTTTGGGCTTTCACTTTCTCTTTCATACTTGCTTCTACTTACAGATTCACTTTTTCTAATTCCATAAAAAGTGAGTATATTAGTCTTATTTTTAAATGTAGCAGATATTGTTCGAGTAATTGCACCAGTTTTAAAAACAGTACAGCACCATCTCATAACCCTGCTAGGTGGTCCAATAACCTTACATAATTCTTGGAAATTCTTTTCTCTATTTTTAGCTGATATTATTGGAATACCTTTAGACACTTCATTTGTTCTAAACCTATTTTTATATTCATAGGTTTTGTCAAACTCTAAAGTTGTATCACCAAAAATATGCAAAACATTATTAGTGCCTAATGCTTTAGTTACAAGATGAGATGTAACAGTAGAATCTTTTCCACCACTAAATGAAACAAACATATCTTCAACCGCATATGTATCTGAATAGCTCCTAATATATCTAACTGCCTCTTCATTTATTTCATTAAACCTAACACTATTAGCCGAAACAAACTTTGCCTTCATTTCATTGTAGTAAGTAACATCAATATCATTAACATGCTTATCATAACTTTCCTTAATTTTTCTAATCTCATCTAATGGAAGTGAATTTATTTTAGATATTGAGATCACTATTTTATCCCCATCGACAATATAAAAATTATTGCTACACCAAACAGATGAGTTATCAAAGTATAATGGATTCTCTTTCTTTAATATAATCCCTAAAAGTAATTTTTCTTTTGGAAATACTGGTCTCAAATCAGTTGATACATATTTTCCTTTATTTTTGCAGCAAGGGCATGTATCCGTATAAATAGGTATATTACATTCATAACACCAATATATTGCTGAAGACGAAATTGTTTTTTGTCCACAATAAGTACATCTTTCAGTTTCCATAGGCACATTGCATTTTTTACATATATACTGAATCATTCATCGTCCTCACTATCTCTATCATTTGTTGCTTCATAAACATACTAAAATGTTGCAAACTAATTCATCATTGCCTTAAATATGTCTCATAATGTAAAAGTAAATTTTAATAATGCATGTTGTCAAACTGTTATTACCATTAGGCAAAACATATTAAGCACAACTTTATCCGTTCAAATAAAAGTTACACTAAACACCCTGTCGTTAATTCTATTTTTTTACAACTATTAATATATTTTTTACGAATAGCTTATAATTCAACACCAATTTGTTAAAATCCTTCATTATTTGGAATTTTGTATATGTTTTTCATGTTTATTCTAGTAACTAATGTTATCACCTAAGCATATTACATAAAAAATGTTTAAACAAAAAAATCCACCTCAAAGGACAAACACCACTTTAAGCTGGATTTTTATTACAAACATTTAATTAGGTTCTGTTGCAAAAACTTTTGACTCTTCTGCAAGACCTATGTTAAAATAATGTTTTATTATTGGTAGCGAGTATATACTTTGGGAAATCAAATCTATTTAAATGGAAACACTATGAATCGAGTATCAGTATTTTGTATGTTCGTTGGTATTTGAAATACAGTCTCTCATTTCGAGATTTATCTGAAATAATGCAAGAACGAGGTCTAAGTATACATCCTTCCACCATCTATCGCTGGGTTCTTCAATATTCGCCTATTCTGAGTAAAAATATAAGAAAGTATCTAAAACCTAGCAATGATTTATGGCGTCTAGATGAAACTTATTTAAAAATCTGTGGTAAATATATGTATCTTTACCTTGCTGTAGACTCCTCTGGAAATACTATAGATTTTTGGTTGTCTATGAACCGTGATAAAAAATCGGCCAAAAAGTTTCTTAAAAGAGCTCTTTCCTCTCCTCATAGCGGGAATTGAAATAATGCATATGATTCGAAAAGGACAGATTGAAGAAGTTCAATGTGTTCTTTCAGAGGTTGAATTTATAAACAAGATAATGGGTGCACTGGCTTAAAAGACTAGCTTTCTGGTATGAGTATATTGATTCTGAAGTATTTGCACCAGAACCTTAATTTTAACAGGGTATTAAAACACTGTATTTTAATATTATAAAGGAACAGCATCCGAAACATAAATATTTATTCCAGATACTGTTCTCCTGATTTTTACTATCTATTTACTGAGTTTAGAATCAACATATACTTCTCCGATTCAAATCAAACATGTTATTTATTCCATATTCACTAATCCTTTTAACAAAGTTCTCCTTTCCTTCTTTAAAATAAAGCATTATTTCATCTTTATAAAGTGGTAATAGTGTATGAAAATAAATTGGCCATTCTCCTTCCAAATATTTACCATGATCTATATACTTCATTTTAAATATATTAGAGATTATTGGAAGTGGAGGGACAATCATGACTCCGCAATAATCCGTACCCGGACTATATGGACTAATGTTGGAATTAAAATCAAACTTCTGTCCTCCTAATAAGGCAGCATAAGTATTTTTTAAATCTTCTTCTGATTGATTTGGAAATACAAACCATTGTCCAAGCCAATATCCGCGTCTCATTACCATCTTACCAAATTCTCGTAAAAGGCATAAAGGCCAGCCATATACCACATCATTTACCATATGTTCAGATACATTCCAGTTACTAGGCATATGCATTATCAATTCTGCATATGCACTATCCACCGATGAAGGGGCGCTCATCTTAAAATAGCTGTTACCCTTCGTAATTAAAGTATTAAAATTTATGTTTTTAGTAGGTTCAAAATGATATATGTCAACTTCTGTAAAAAGCTTTGAGCTAGCTGGAATAATACTTTTTACCGAGCCAAGCTGACTTTGTATATGTTCTAAAAAATCTTTTGTTTCAATAACTCTGAGTGATGGATTCTTTTCATCATATATACTACTTTTCTTACTTTGAGTGCAAGAATCCCATACTAGTCTAAATCTTAGGCCTGTTATTCCTAAATCCAAAACTCTTTGCCTGAATTCATCAGATACTATAGGAATAAGATATGGTCTCTTACGATCTTTTATCGCTATCCGAAAAATATGATGACCGGTTACCTTTTCTTTTATAAAATCGTATTTATCAATTACACCCCACCTATTTAATTTTGCTTCGTTATAGTTTAGACAGTCCAGTACATCTATAACATTTACAACAAAGCAATTATACTTTTCATGGATTATAGGCAAAAACTCTACTGAATCTTTTATAAGATCTTCCAGTGCATAAATAGCTTTATTTGTAAACAGTGGTATGTCTGGACTTTCTGAATAACTTATTATATCACCCTCAATTCCAGACTCCCAAGTAGTTAGTTCAACCGGCTTCCAGTTATTCGATTGGGAAGCGCCATCAAATCCTTCCATTAGCTGTTTAATGTTTTCATCATTTGTATAAAGCACATCAAATCCAGTATCAATTCTGAGTTCCCATAATTTCAATGCAAATACACCCCCTTAATCATTGTATAAAAAATCAATATTTCCATCAAGTAAATCTTTTCTGGTCTGTTCTAGAAAATTAAGTAGTCCTTGTTTTCCTAAGCCACTATTATTTATATCGATTATATTATATGAAATGTAATCAATATATGTTTGCCCATGTCTGAACATAGGATTACCTGTATCAGTAAAGTTTGAAAACGCCGAATGTGTAACTTGACCAGGCCAGCTAGCATTAGCAGAATTCGGTAGGTACACTCCATTTGCAGCCGAATTTATATTTATTCCATTTTTAGAAAGTATATCCCTAATCTTCTGACTCACCTGATTCACTGGTACAATATGATGACATTCTGAATTCGCTGGTCTTGAGATACCCGCAGCTTCAAGTTCACTGCTTAAAATCTTGGATGGCTGAGCTGAAGGTGGATATTCCTTGCTTAAGTTTGAAAGCGTATTATCAGGTAGATTGTTTACATTTCTTGCATAGTTATCAGCTAATGAATCCGCTTGACTTTTTAATGTTTTTATAGCATCGACATCAACATCATGACCTGCTTTCAGTAACTTATCTACTTCTGATAATTCCCTATTCGTCAAATGAGATACATCACCTGTCTGACTTAATAGCTTCCCATTCCAAGCATCTGGTACAATTATCCCTTCCTCGGTAGCCTTAGTCAATTTAGCAGCGCTGTCTGCACTCATTCCATCATCCAAAAACTTTCCAATACTTCCGAGATTTAGATTTTCATCAGTAAATTTGGCTAATTGTTCTTTTGTAACTTTACCACTATCAAGCAATTTCTGAATATTGTTAGCTCCATCCATGCCCTCATTATCTACAGCCTTTTTGATAATGTTATCATCTATACCTTTGTTTTGTAAGTCCTTAATTATCTTTTCAGCCTTAGGTAATGCATCTGGTCCATTATGCCTTATAATAGGATCAGCTATATCATCACCCAGATTCTTTGCTGCTCTTGAAACATCATCCATCTTACCTTTAAGTGCATTGAATAAAGCCTTAGCACCAGGTATTATTGCATTAAGTGCTTTAAATAAGCCAAACGTAGCCAGATTTAAAATTAAATCTCCCATTAACCGACTCGCATACTCATAATCGCCCGTCTGCCAGAACATTATTATATCATTCAACGTCATAAACACACTGATTAAGCTAACAACATAAAGAGCATAGAATATAAATCCTACTATTGGGTTGGCTGCTGCAAGGAACGCCCCAGCTATTGCTATTGTATCAAAAATAGCCCATATCAGTGTTGCCAATCCTGCTAAAGTTACCATTATATCAATAGCCGCCGAACCACCTGCATGTCCGCCACTTATCATATACGCTGCAGCACCAGTCTCAGGATTCATTACTATGTAGCCTGCACCCTGCCAGTCGTAATACCTGATTTCCTTCTGAGGAATCGTTACTGTCTTTCCACTGTTGACTGCATTTGTTATGTCTGTTTTTACAGCAGCAGAAACATTCAATTCACTTAATTTGGCTATATTACTCTTATTGATAGTATATATCGGAATACCTCTATTGCTTGCTTCTGTAAGTATCTTTATTGTTGATACAGATGGCAGCTGAAATACTTGTTCATATATTCCATGCTCCATAGCAGAGCCGATAACTCCAGTATTCATCATATAGGCTATTTCATTATTATCCTTGCCATCAAGGCTATTTACGCCAACTACATCGTGATCCACATCTATAAAGAATGAACCGCCATTTACCTCTACCGGAGTATTAAACAAATAGCTCACTTTTGGTGCATACCCAGTCATTGCTTCACTGACTTGACGTATAGAGTAAACATTCATTGCTTTTGATATCATTGAGTTATATCCGTCTAGCTGTCCAAAATATGCCTTCCCCACGCTATTTAGTATTTCACCTAATACTTCATCGGTATAAATATCAGCTTCGGTTGCCTTGTCCTTTACTGCTGAAAGCCTTTCCTTAACAGTATTGAGTTCTGTTATGTCTATCTTTCCGTAATCAAAGGATATACTGTATATACCGCCCACTGTGACAGGGTTTGTTACATTTTCAACAGCCTGTCCTACATGTCCCATTGCTATTGTGAATTGCTGCCTGTATCCGAATCCTACTGCCTTACCCTCAGCAATTACCTTTCCATCTGCTTTCAGTTGCGGTTTGAGCTGTATCATATATGCAGGAGTTTTAAAAACACCTCCATAGTTATTTATAACAGTAGCGTCCTCTGAAGTTGCAGGAACCCATGTCAAAGTAATTCTTTTTCCGTAAAGTTCAACTGCTTTAAGCTCAATATCAAAATCGTCTTCACCACTAAAGTTAAGGTTATATGGGTCGCTCCCCTTAATAGAAAAGCTAATTTTCTCACTATTGCCTTCTGGTAATATATTACTTTCCGAGAGTACTGCTATTGTTTTATATTGCAGTGTTAGTGGCAGTAATCCGAGTTTTTGAGGTAATATTTTCTTTCCGCCTGTTAATTGTTGTGCACTTGCATCTTTTAGATCATTATCATTAATATATTGTTGTAGCTTTTGCGTTGTGGTATCTATAAAGCTGCTCATTTTATCAATGTTTACACTTGTTATCGTGTCTCCATATATTGACTTTTCTGCGTTGATTTTGAAAGCATTTTGTATTTGTTCATCTGTAACACCTGCGATTGCTTTGATATCCAGACCTGCTACCTTCTCATACTGCTTAAAGCTCGGGTCTAAAGGCACCCATATCTTTTTGCCCGTCCCTTTTCCAATACCACGGTAGTTTTCATAAGGAACATATGCTTCTACCCAGACATGCTCTATTCTGACAGCAGAAATTTTCCCGCCAGATACCATAGCAACTGAAGGAACTCCCAGTGCGCCAAGAGCTTTCACTGCTGCTTCAGGTGTTTCAGCACCAACCCATGCCTGTGCTTTTTTGATTGGTATTTCAACAGTACCTTTCACATAGCGAGAAGGTATGTTTTTGTACCTCAGCATTGAGATTAGAAGTGATGCCTGATCATAGTCATTTCCTGACATCTGCCTGAGAGTTCCGACAGCTCCTTTTCTTGAGCCGTAGTAAGGTTCAAAATCTATATTGTTTTTTACATATTCATATATCTTTACAGATGTTTTTAAGCTGTCTGCAAGTGTTTTTATGTCTTGTGAAAATGTTACTTCCGGAGTCTCAGCAAGGTCTTCCGATGTTGGTGTTTTTGGAAGGTCTGAGGTTATCGCCCCTGATGTTGTTGAAATATATGCAGCAGAAGATTCTGAACCTGTTGCTGGTGCAGGAGGAGCAACATCTACATTACTGTGTGGCAATGCTCCAAGTGGTTGCTGTGCCTGTTCCGGCTTCAGAATTTTTCCTATTTCTTCGATTTTCTTTTTCAAGTCATTTGTAGTATTATTTGAGCTATTTGGAGAACTTTTAAACAGAAAGCTTTTTAGCTCTTTGGGTGTGGTAGTACCAAGGCTTTGAAACATGGCTTCGAAATCATCAAGCTTGCTGTTCACCTGAGTCTTGAATTCTTCCTGCCTTTGCTGTGCCTTTTTCGCATTGAGCTTCTCAAGCGTTTTTTCGTTATTTGAAAGCTCAAGGTCTATTTCACTGCGGAGACTCTTCAATGCTTCTATTGCACTTTTTTGATCTGTTTGCAGTTTACTCAAATCATTTGAGTCAATATCTGCTTTAAGTGTTTCATACCACTTGTATAGATCATCTACAAAACTGCCAAGCTTTGTCTGAGTCGTTGGTTTTTCATAGTTTTCAGCAAGTGCTGCCTTTTTTGACTGAACGGTTTGTTCCTGCTGCTGTTCCTGCTGCTTTGCTTGTACAATCTGCTGCGTTGGTAATCCAAAGGTTATTGTAAAAGCAATAATCACTAATACAGCTATTAATCTTATTAATTTTTTTAGTTTATTATATGCCATATTTAAATTTGCCTCCCCCTTATTCCATTATAGATGTGTCCATCAAATCTAAATCCTTATCAGTACTGGAAACCTCAAAATTGGAGCTTTGTACCACAATCCGCTTAGCTATTATTCTACCTTCCAGCTTGAAATTATTAGAATTAATATACACTGTTCCATTTGGTGCATAAATAACACCCTTTAAATTGGTATTTGTCGCATTAATAGTAATATCCGAGTTAGCTGAACAAATTACTATTCCATTTGGTGCCGTACTTTTAATACTATCTAAATTGAATGTAACACTGTTATTTGCAATGATATATCCTTTTGTGTCAAGACTTGTTCCAAATATCTTTATACTATCTTTGCTTATTTCTGACTTTGTAAAACTTATCCCATTGCTATACTCATTAATTATTAAACTATTTCTTCTAATGTTTGCATCCTTTGAAGCAATCATCCTGATATCTGTAGCTACATTAGGTATTTCATATATTGGTGCGTCTGTTTCTAGTTTATTAAACTGAATTACTGAACCGTTTGTATTTATGTTTTCGACACTGGAAAGCACACCGTTAATGTTTAAGCTTGTCCCAGAATATTTTAGAGATTTATTAGTATGTATATTTCCATTAATAGTTCCCTTATATAGATTCATTTGTAGCTCATTAGCTGTGTCTCCTGAAAACAAGGTATACTTAAAGGCATCACTTATTAATAAATTTAGTTTTACTACTGTAAAGCTGTCTTTAGCTATTGTTACTTTCTTTCCATTTGGTAAAACTACATCTATTTTAACAATGTAATCTCCCAGTTCCATTGGCTTATGCGTCCATGTTTTTTCTTCTGAATAGCTTGATGAAGTATCAATGCTGATTAATTTTTCCATAGTATCAAGTACTGCTTCTGTATCAGCATCTAATACTGTAATTTGTGCAGTGACATTATCCAGCTTAACATTACCGATATTCGTAATCTTATATTTAAAGATGACATCATCCGTGCTATATATATCTTTATTCTGTACTTCAAGACTACCCGATACATCCATAACTTTCTTAATAATTTCAAAAGCAGTACTGCTGCTAGCAACCATCTTTTCTTTAGAATTGTAAACTTCTATAATTGCTGTATACTGTCCAGATATATTTTCAGGTATGTTCCAAATATTTTTTATACTGGATTGAGACTCTGTTAGTAACTCTGATATACTATTATCCGAATTCCACACTGTTTCTCCTTCAGCATTTTGAATTTTAGTCTTTACCAGCAGATTATTATGTACATAGCTTTGACTATTGTTCATTACCATACTTCTTAAATTTACTTCTTCGCCTGATATATATTTTTGCTTATCTGTATTTATTGAACAGCTAATATTTTTATCATCTAATACGTTAAAGCAAGCATCTGCTGAACTGACCTCTATTCCATCCCTAGTCCATACGATTCTAACTTTGTATTCACCTGCAGGTGCTTTATCTGTATTCCAAATATATTTGAAATTTTTACTCTCTGATGTTTTCCATGGCATGTTGATTATCTCATTAAAATTCTTTATAACAGTTCCATTAGGGTCTATAATAAAGACCTTTCCATCTAAATTAATCTCTTTATTTGTAAGATTTTTAGCTGAGATAGTAATATTGACAATTTCATCTGTAGAGTATTCATTTTTATCTGTCAAAATACCTGTAGGCACAGAAATTTCTCCAACAGTAAAGCTACTGTTTGCTAGAGGTACCTCCTTACCATCAGGAAATATTGCATCAAGTACAACCATGTAGCTTCCAAGTTTTAATGGTTCATGTGTCCAAAGCTGTTCTCCCTTTTGGCTTGATGACACATCTATACTCATCACATCAGTAATAGTTCCAACTACATTCTCATCAGACGTATCTACTATCCTAATTCTTGCAGTAACATTTTCTAGCTTTGTATTTCCTGTATTATTTAAATTGTAGTTGAATACAACATTGTCTTTGCCATATATCATTTTATCTTGAACTTCCAGACTACCTGATACACCCATTATTGCTTCAGTTTGTGAAGTTATCTCAAAGGTGATACTGCTGCTAGTTGTTATTAAGGTAATGCTGCTACCAGTAGTCATTTCTGTATTTTTAAATAAATCCATAGTTACTGTATATTGTCCCGAAGGATTTTTAGCTGTATTCCATATATTTTTTAGTGATATTTGATTATTTTGAAGTATTTCAGGAAGTATATTATCTGATTTCCAGATAACTTCTCCTTCAGGATTTTTAATGCTGGTCGTTGCCATAAGATCACTTTGTATACTATTTGTGCTATTGTTTTTTATCAATGATGTAATATGTACATCCTCATCGGCTGTATATTTTTGCTTGTTTACTACTACAATAGCCGAAACTGTTGAATTTGCTACAATATCAAAGCTTGCTTTTGCAACTGATATGACCTTTTCACCTTCGCTCCAAGTAATCAATGCGAAATACTTACCAGCCATTGTTGATCCAGTGTTCCATGAAAAGTCTAACGTCTTGGTTTCATTGGCATTCCAAATGTAAGATTCATTTTCTGTAATTGTTTTTACACAATTTCCGTTTGTATCTATTATTTCAACCTTGGCTGTAAGAGTTTCTGGGTAATCGGCAAGGTTTGTAGTAGTATTTGTAATGTTAACATTTTCATTAGCTGTGTAGCTATCTTTGTTGACTACAACTTTTGAATCGAGCATGTACTTGCTTACAGAGATTTTTAAGTCAGACAGGTTATTAGTAATAGTTAATCCATTTCTGTCCTGATACGTCATTTTTGTGCTTTGTGTTAGAATAACTTCTGTATCTGATGGGATATCAGTACCTTCATAACTGATGTTCAGTAGTTTCTCTTCACCAATAGCAATTTTGTCTAACTTCCATCTTAATATTGTACTTCCGTCCAAATTAGAAACGTTCTCTGATGGTACAGGATTTAGCTTATTAGTATCAATGTTCATATTTCCTTTTGGAATACATGTTTCAAATACCACATTTTCCCCTGAAGTATCATCATATAGAGCAGGAACATAAACACTTCTGCCGAGTATCTTAGGCTGTACTCCATCAGCAAATACTACGACTGAATAAGTCAAATTTCTATCAACTGCTGATGGTTCAATCCCAATATTCCAAGAACATTGTTGTTCCTGCTGGCTTGCCAATAAATCAATATTTTTTTCACTCTGCTCTCCAGTTATTAATTTCAACCCATCAGGCAGTATAATCTTAGCCTTTACATTATTTAAAGTTCCAGAACTTATATTGGATATATAAGCAGTTACAGTAAATGGATTAGGATTATAGCTAAAGTTCTCAATTGTTATATTATTTGCACCTGTTAAGCTAACTGCAAGTGGTGCTGATAAATCCTGCTGTAGCTCACTTAATCCATAGTATGTTACATACTCTCTTGTCTCACCCGGAGCAATTACTTTAGGATTCCAATATACATTTACTGCGCTGTCTCCATTCGCAGATCCTATATTTACACTATCCATCCATGGATAATCACTTGCTCTGCCCCAGTTTACAAACTGTACTTTATCCGGTTTGTTTTCATTATTTCTAAATAAAGTTCCATTTGAGATAACTGTAGGATACGTTAAGCTATCAAATGCCTGCCAGTATTCTGGTATTTTGTCACCAATTAACTCAATTTCAGTAGTCACAGCACCAATTCCAGGTATTCTGAATGGTGCTGCATCATTACTACCGAGCATTGTATCCAGCATAATTCTCAAACCTGCGTCATGACTAACTGAGTCATTATTGGTTATAATATATTTAATTCGAACAACATCTTTTCGATTTGTACTTGTGTTCGGAACAATTGAAATAATCTGTTTTACACTCAAATTTTTAACTGTATATTCTGATGTATTACTTAAATCAGACTGATTCGTTGTCGGCCTTTGAGTATTCGGAGCGTAAATATAATTGTTTCCGTCGATCTTTACAGTTGTGTAAGATGTGCCAGGGGAGGGATGTCCATATAATAATTTTTTATTATCATCATTAGGGTTATCCGGATTTCCTATAGTTGTCCCAACTGTAAATCTTCCATCTGATCCAACAACATACTGAATGTAATCTTTATTTTCTTTGCTTTCAGTGGATGAATTTACTGTTGTTTGTAATGTTTCACTATCCCTTTTTGGTAATAAAATACCCTCTCCTTTTAATTTGAATGTAGCTAACACACTGTCCTGTCTAGGATAAATTATCTTTTTATCTAAAGACTGAGCAACATCAACTCTTGTAGTTGGAGGTAATGCTAAAACCTTAAAAACACTTTGCCCCTCTGTCAATATAGTCTCACCATCAAAAACCTGCAATCTGACTACATAATCCTTTACCGCATCAACATTCGGCGAGAAGGTAAGAACATCAAAATTTGATATTTGACTTGAAGCCTCTAATTCCACCAATCTCTCTGAACTAAATACTTCTTGTTCTCCATCTAATACTACCGTTTTAATTTTTAGCTGTTTTTTAATATTTGAAGCATTTGATATAGCAGTCTGTACATTTACATTCACAGCACTTCCTGTAGTGGTAGCATCAACATCAAGACTAACAGTTGCACTATTAATTTTTGTTGTCTCAGCTATATCAAAATTTCTTTCAGATGATGTTATTATCTTACCGGTTTTACTGTCTTGTACAGCAACTACAACTAAATATGTACCCGGTAAACTATTTGACGTATCCCAAACCGGTTCGCCTTTTAAATATATCTGTTCTACTTTTCCATCTTTATCTTTAATAAAGTATAAAAGGTTTGCATCTAAGTTATTGTAGGTACTATCTATTTGTATTTCAAATGTTTCATATGCATTAAAACTATAGCATTCTGTTTTAGTATCACTTGTATTTCTATATAGCTTAATCGAATTTATTTCGGCAGAAGGCATGTCCATACGTTCCTTAATTGCTGTTATTGCAAGTGCAGTTATATACGGACTTTCATACCAGCTTCCATCAGGATTTTGAACATTTAATATTGAAGAATCAACTGTATTAACAGCATCAAGACCTATTGTACTTAAAACAGCTCGGTAGGAAAGTAATGTGTCTGCTATTGATGCTTCATCAGTCCCCCATGTTTTATCTTCATTCTGAACTGAAACAAGATACTCCCCTGCTTTTCTCAAAGATGTCTGTAGTTCATTTGACGTAAGATTTGTTTTAGTTTGAAATAAATTTAAGGTAATTGCTGCCTGAGCAGTTAATGAAATTGTTGCATCATCACTATCGTTTAATGACCATGAACCGTTTGAGTTTTGTGTACTGATTATGTATGAAACAGCCCTTTTTAATATGTCTACATCAATATTTTCATCATTTACCAAGGAATTTAATACAATAGAGGTGTCAAGTACATCACTTTCATATCCCTCAGCTATGCCCCAGCCTCCATCTGAATTCTGGCTATTTTTTATAGTATACTTTACTGAGCTATATTTATCACTTTCACCTAAATAAGGTAAAATTCTTGAAGCTACATCATTATTCAGAAGCTCCAATTTCTCCATCCATGCTGCAGATTTTTGAAGATTGTCTGACAGATCATTATTTTTTGTGAGATACGCCGCAACCTCACTAGTGTCCAAAAAAGAAACATCAGAATTTCCCCAGTTGCCTGACTCATTCTGATTTGATTTCAGCCAATTCACGGCTTTGTCGATTGCATCTTCCTGCGTGGCCGCTTCTGCTGAACTAGAAAAGCAGAAAATTAATGTCACAAACATCCCAACCATGAGCAACAATGCAAAAAATCGCTTTGTAAGCATACTTTCATGCTCCATTTTAACTCCCCCTTCTTTTATATGGTATAATATGTAATATTTTATTGCACCATATTATATCATATTTCAGAACATTATCCATTAAATTACATTTATTTTTTATATTCAATTATAATGTTCTGGGTTTTAGGGTGGTTATAAAAGATATTTGTTACTTCGAGTAAATGAATAAGGAATTTTACTTTTTCATTTTTCACTTTAGATAATAATGTCTTGATGTTCTACCATTACCATCCTGAAACGGATGAATTCTAACAAATTCCACATGTGTCCATGCTGCTAGTTCAATTGGATTCAAATCTTTCTTATACATTAAATCGGCATAGAAATTCTTTATCTGAATGTACATTTCATTTCTTGCAGGTGGTGTGTGGCTGGCTCCACTAATAAAAACCTCTTCATTTCGATATAAACCACCGACTAATATATTCTCCATAACAATGGCATGAATGTCTTTTACTATTTTCTCACTTAGCGGAAGTCCTTCTTTTATACATTGTTTCACATACCTGAAGGCTTTTTTATGATTTAAGACTTCATATATTTCACTAAGTGCTTTTCCGCCAATGGAAATACCGTCTTCCAGTACTACTTTAGTTTCCATGAGCGTAAGGGTATTTCCTTCTATTGCAGTAGAGTTATGTGTAAATTCTACTTCGAACGCATTATTATAAGATTCAATCGTAACTTCATGAAGTGTATCTTTTCCCTCTTCATACAATTTCTGTTTTTCTAATAATCTTTTAAAATCCAAGATTGCACCTCATTTCATAGTTAACTTTTACATACTTACCTTATGACCATTATATCATACCGGTTACAAATAATAAGACAGCAATTCATATATATGGGCTATGTGAGAGTTACTGTTCAATAATCTGAATAGAGAATCAGAAATGAGGGATATGTTTTTCTTCTTGGTTATCGTCTGCATCGCAGTTTCTCCTTCCTTGGTTTAATATTCAGCTTCCATGGTTAACCCGTTTATAAATTCAAACACCAGCTGCTTACCGTTGTGTACCGTGATTTGCTTGACTACCTGCAAGAACAGTTCCTCATCAAATTCTGTGAGAGGCTCTCTGCCTGAAAACCCTCCGGAGTTTTAATGGGCCGCTGTTCAAGACCTTCCCTGTAGCCATCATTATGCGACATGTCACATAATGATGGTTATGTACCGAAAAATAATATGCGACGAGCAGACCAAAAAGCTGGTTAATACCTACGCTTATTGTACTTTCATCGTCGCATATTATTTTACAAGTTCCATAGACTTCCTTAAGATTTGACT
>JAEZRV010000088.1 GCA_023444055.1 Bacillota bacterium | reverse complement strand
TATACAAATCCCATCCATCATCAACATTATATTTTGATATACAGCCTATAAATTTATTACCTCTGCCGCATGTAAGTTTAGCAGCAAATCCGTCGGCATCTTCACCATTATCAATGTCATAGTTACTATGAGAGTAACAGTTCTTTACAGTATTATTGCTTGGCCAGGTGTCAATTGAATTATATGCTGTATTAAATCTTGATATCTGAAGACCTGAATCTTTATTAGCATAGAACTCACAGCTGTCAATAATATTGTTATTACCTGCCAATAGCATTCCGTTATCACCAGCCTTTTGAATTTTTATACCCTTAACATTCCAGTAGTTTCCTGCCAGTACAACTCCTCTATTTGACGAGTTAAAATCCATAGCCGAGAAATCCAATACAGGTTTTTCACTGCCTAAAGCAGCTATATTTTTTGTACTGCTGGCACTACCGTTATTTCCTTCGGCAATGGTTACTGTTTTTGAAAATGAATATGTACCGCCCTTTAAGTAAATTGTCTTATCGGGCTTAATGCTGTCAATAGCCTGCTGCAAGGTAATTGAGCCATTTGGTTCAATTGTTATATCACCATCTGCTGGTATTGTCGGGTCATCATCATCTATCACCGGACCTGTGGGATTACCTGCAACAGGAAAAACAGTTATCAGTCCGAGCAAATATTTTTTGCATAGGGCGTAATCTAGCGCAGTTACCGCCTTGTCACCATCTAAATCGTAAACATTTATATCTATGTCACTTATTAAACCTAACAGGTACTTTTTGTACATTGCAAAGTCTATTGCATCAACATTCCCATCACCATTTGTATCTCCATATACTATCTTGTCGCCTGGATTTTCACCTGGGTCTTCACCTGGGTCTTCTCCTCCGATATCGCTGGGACCAAGATCAATAACACTGCTATTGGAACCGTCAAGCCTGCCTATACCTGCATATCTAGAAACTAATGATTTAACATCATTTACACTCGATAAAACATTTGAGTAGGAATATGATGGGGTAAAACTACAGGTTGAAGTTGTTGGCTGATTACCCTTACAATTTACAAATGTATTATCCTTTACATCCCAGTAACCTGTAGCATCGCCATTCCACCAACCAATTGGACCCGCAGCAAGTCCAGAGTCTTCATTTACTGCACCTGAACCAACGTTTTCAAATACGTTGCTTTCAACACGTAGCTTAGCTCCCATCCTAGCATTAACAGCACTATTCAGAACATCACCATAGTAGTTATTAAACATATGTCCTGTACCAAATCTATAACTAGGAGCACGTTCTTTAATGTTTTTAAATATGTTATGGTGATATGTCATTTTTCTGTCATAGTTATCACTGTCAGAAGATCCTACTAAACTACATTTGAAAGAGTCGTGTAGGTAATTCCATGAAACCGTAACATATCCGCTGTCGTTCTTGCAATCAAGCAAACCATCGTACCAGTCCACGTCTCCTCCAGAAATATCGCCTTTTGTATCCACTACACCGTCACCGTTACAATCACCTATCATATTGTAAAGCTCACAGTGGTCAATCCATACGTTTTTACTTTTCTCAATCCCTATACAATCCATAGGCGCTAAGCAATTATGTATTTTCAAATTTTGGACAATTATGTTATTGGATTTTACAATGTTAATCCCTACACCTGCCAATTCGCCGCTAGTTCCCATACCTGTAATGGTAACATTTGAAACTTCCTTTACTGCAATTACTACTGATCCAGAGATTTTCCCGTTTATTTTTATAATAAGCGGTGAAGTATCTCCATCCTTCTTTCTTTGGTTTAACAGATTATTTATTTCTGTTAAGTTATTAGTTGTTACCACCTTACCACCTGTACCTCCGGTGGTGCCACCATTCTGTGTTGCAAAACCTACAATACCAAAAAGGTCACTACCAGTTGCAGCTTTAACAGTATTGCCACCGCTAAAACCAACAATAGATTGAGCCAGTACTAAACCAGCCAGGATTAAAACTTTCATTTTTTTTAACATCGCATTTTTCCTCCTTTTTTTATCTTTACCATTAAAAATATTCACTTGTCAGAGAACATCTTTAACAATAAAATTTACAGGTAACAACATAATCAATTAAAATTAAAGTTATTCGTTCTTCTCTGCTTGCATTTCGCAGCTAAATTAGAAATTCATTTCTATTGCAGAACGCATTCCATGCTCTCGTATATCATCAAGGTATTTCACTGTTAACTTAAGAACTCCTGAAATAGCTGTTAAATCCTCACCGAAAAATCTTAAATCTGACAAAAACAACTTCATAAGGTCTAAAGCAGACTTCCTAGAATTCTCAGCAAAGAATTCAAGAACAACAGCATCGTCAATAACTCTATACTCTTCATCTCCACGATGTCCTATAAGAGCGCCGTCCCTTATTTCATTGCCTGTGTAAAATGCAACCAGAGCTGCTATTGAAAATGAAAGATGTGCAGGAACATTACCATAAATTTGTATGTATTCTAAAAAACTAGGCATACATCTTGCTCTCCATTTTGAAATTGAGTTCAGAGAAATAGACAATAGTGCATGCTTAATATACGGATTATTGAAACGTTCAATTACTGAATTTGCGAAATCAATCAGCTCAGCCTTCGGCAAAGTCAATGTAGGTATTACTTCATCAAAAATTGTCCTGTACATAAAATCTTTTATAAGTGGATCTTCCATGGATTCACGAACATAATCATTTCCTGCAAGATAAGATGCAAGTACAAAAGATGTATGTGCACCATTCAATATTCTAACTTTTCTTTGTTTATATGGTTTTTGATTATCTGTAAATATTACAGGTAGACCGGCTTTTTTCAGTGGAAGTTCACTGCTTATGTCTTTGCTGCTTTCAATCACCCACAAAGCAAATGGCTCACCTGTTACAAGAAGTTCGTCCTTATAGCCAAGCTCCTTCCAAAGTAATTCATCCTCAGATTTAGGATAACCTGTAACTATGCGATCAACTAATGTACTACAGAAGATACAGCTATCATTAATCCACTTTAAAAATTCGGGTTCCAGTTTCCAAAGTTCAACGTATCTTTCAACACATTTTTTTAGTTGTATTCCGTTGTCATCAATAAGTTCAACAGGGAGAATAATAAGTCCACTATCTAAATTGCCATTAAAATAACGATAGCGTTCAAACAGCATCTTTGTAAGTTTACCTGGATAAGATTTTGGAAGACAGTTTTCGAAACTGTCACTTTCATCAAAAACTATTCCTGCCTCAGTAGTATTAGACACTACAAACCTCAATGAATCAAGCAAGGCATATTCCATATATTTGTCATAATTTAAAAATGGATCGACTGTATCTGCCACACTGGTTATCTGTCTTTTTACCATGCATTCACCACCATCAGCAATTCCTCTCAGAACCACAGTATACTGGCTTTCTTGTCTCTCAAATCGTTCTAGACTCCCGAATTGGATTGGTTTTACAATAACAATATCACCATCAAACATTCCACTTTCGTTAGTTATATCAATCATATAATCTACAAAGGCTCTGAGAAAATTTCCTTCACCGTATTGTAATATTTTTATCGGTCGCTCTTTTTTAGAAGTGAGCTTTTTATTTAATAATTCCATTTTTATTTTTCTCCTATAAGTCTTTTCCAATGTAACCGCTTACATTTAATTTACGCATTTATATTATAACATTGATTTATAATAGTCAATATGAATATGCAAATTTGCAACATTGTGCAATATTCTACAAGTTCTTACACTATTTATTTAAGATTTAAAAGTATTATGGAATTGCAATTTTATTAAGTATACAGTATAATAATTTCTGTATTGAAAGCACTTACATTTTTTATATTAATTTTAGAATATTTTTTATAATATTGCAGTTATATAGTAACGGTTTATAATTAATACATGTGCTTTGTAACACAAATAATATATTTTCTCATTTATAATATAGAAAAACTACATCCACGTTAGTGATTTTAAAAAATTTTTCGAGGTATTTTATATGAATATTTATGATATATCCAAAGAGGCAGGAGTTTCGATTGCAACTGTTTCACGTATAATAAACGGCAGTTCAAAGGTAAGCCCAAAAACTAGAGATAAGGTCATGCTTCTAATTGATAAATATGGATACACTCCAAATGCCTTTGCTAGAGGGCTTGGCAAAAATACGATGCACACAATAGGACTGTTATGTGCCGATTCGTCTGACCCCTTTCTCGCACGCGCTGTCTATATTGTAGAACAAAAACTCCGTGAGCATGGCTACGCTTCTCTTTTATGCTGTACAGGCTATCAGCTTGAAGAGCGTCAAAAGTGCCTGAAATTATTGCTTTCAAAACATGTTGACAGCGTAATTCTGGTAGGTTCAAACTATGTACAGCTTGATGATACCCAAAATCAGTATATCATTGAAGCTTCTCAGCAAATACCTATCATGTTGCTTAACGGAGCCTTGGATGGTTCTAACATTTATAGCACTGTATGTGATGATTTTAAAGCAATGTTCACTATCACCTCAGAACTGTTAAAGAGCAGATCTTCAAATATTTTATACCTATATGATTACCTCTCATACAGTGGTAAGAAAAAGCTTGACGGTTTCAGAGAGGCATATAGGGTTAATAATATCCCAATCAATGAGGATTTGATTCTATTAATCAAACTGCAATCAAGTTCTCTTAAAGCTATAAGTAATGAAATTGCAGGCATTGTAGCCAAAGGAATAAAATTTGATGCAGTTGTCGCATCTAATGACCGTCTTGCAATAGGAGCATTAAAATATGCAAAAACTGCCGAAATAACTGTTCCCCAAGACCTTTCTATCATCGGATATAACAACTTGGATCTAGCTGAATATTGCAACCCTGAGCTTACATCAATAGATAATAAGTTAGAAGCAATTTGTCATCAGTGTGTCAATACTTTAGTAGGTGTTTTATCTGGAAAAGATATGCCTAAAAAAACTGTCTTTGACGCTGAAATAGTTAGACGTGAGACTACAATTTAAATTATTGAAAGTGGGGTTTTTAGTATGAAAGAGTTTATGAATGAGAATTTCTTATTATCAAATGAAACTGCGGTATATCTTTATTATCAATATGCAGCAAAAATGCCTGTTTTGGATTATCACTGTCATATAGATCCTAAAGCTATAGCAGAAGATAAAAAATATGATAATATAACTCAGGTATGGCTTGGCGGAGATCATTATAAATGGCGTCTGATGCGTTCTGCTGGTATATCTGAAGATTACATTACTGGTTCAGCTTCTGCCAGAGAAAAATTTCAAAAGTGGGCAGAAGTTCTGGGCAAAGCTATAGGAAACCCTCTCTATCATTGGAGCCATCTTGAATTGAAGCGTTTTTTTGATTATCATGGTTTTTTAAATGAAAATACTGCTGAAGAAGTATGGCAACTGTGCAACAGCAAACTGCAGTCAACATTGTCTGTAAGAAACATGATCTATCAGTGTAATGTATCTCTAATATGTACTACCGATGATCCCATTGATTCTTTGGAGTGGCATCAAAAAATCGCTGGCGATCCAAGCTGTACCGTGAAAGTGCTTCCTGCATGGCGTCCCGATAAAGCTATGAATATTGAAAAATCAGATTATTTAAACTACATTAAAAAGTTAGAAGATGTTACCGGACTTTCAATTAATACCTTCGCACAGCTTAAAGATGCTCTGTGTGAAAGAATGGATTATTTCGCAGCTAATGGTTGTAAAATCTCTGACCATGCCCTTGAATATGTAATGTATAAGCCTGTTTCAGATTCTGAAATTGAAAACATCTTTGCGAAACGACTTTCAGGTGCATTTGTCACAAAAAAAGAAGAGCTTTCTTTTAAGACAGCTTTTATGCTTTTTGTAAGTAAAGAATATCACCGTCGAGATTGGGCACTTCAATTACACTACGGCTGTAAACGTGACAACAACTCATTTATGTTTGATAAGCTCGGACCTGATACTGGATATGATTGTATCAGTAACTATACACCGTCTACAGAGATAGCTGATTTTCTAAATGATTTAACATCTACCAATCAGTTACCGAGAACCGTACTGTACAGCTTAAATCCAAATGACAATTCATCTATAATATCTCTTATCGGTTGTTATCAGGACAGCGGCGCAATCTCTAAAATACAGCAAGGCTCTGCATGGTGGTTTAATGACCATATTTCGGGCATGACCGATCAAATGACAGCTTTGGCAAATGGCGGTTATCTTGCGGGCTTTGTAGGTATGCTTACAGATTCAAGAAGTTTTCTTTCTTACCCGCGTCACGAATATTTCCGCAGAATTCTTTGCAATATGTTTGGAAAATGGGTAGAAAATGGCGAATTCCCTAATGATCTAAATACTCTTGGAAGTATAGTACAAGACATTTCTTATAACAATGCTTTGAATTATTTCAGATTCTAATATATTATTATCGGCTACTAGAAAGAGCATATTTTTTAGCCATCTAATACACAAACCGATTTCTAAGATTCAGATGGCGTAAGAACTCTGTCTAAAACTTAGAAACCGGTTTTTATTATTAAAAGAACTTGTATTAGTCCATCATAGCTACACACTCTATCTCAATCAGTACATCCTTTGGCAATCTTGCAACCTCAACACATGACCTTGCAGGATAGTTATTGGTAAAATACTTCTTATACACTTCATTAATTGTAGCAAAATCATTCATGTTCTTTATAAAAACTGTAGTTTTAACTACAGTATCAAGACTTGCACCTGCGCCAATTAAAACCTCTTTAAGATTTTTAAGTGCCTGCTCCGCTTGCTCTGCTACACCTCCGATTACAACTTCACCAGTTGCTGGGTCTACAGGTATAGCACCTGATGTATAAATAACATTGCCGACCTTTACAGCTTGTGAATATGGTCCTATAGCTGCTGGCGCTTTGTCTGTTGAAATTATCTCAAAATTCATAAGTTGTCACTCCTTAATAATTTAGTTATTTAACTTCCCTAATTTAGAACTAATTTTCCTTAGTAGAATGTTGATGCTGTATCCTTACTCCATATTCTTATTTATTTTTACATGCTTGAAGCTCTTTTTATTTGTGGCATAATCGTCAACTATATGACCATTACCTATCATCTTGTACTTATAGCTTGTTAAGCCGTCAAGACCTACTGGACCTCTTGCATGGAGCTTGCTGGTACTGATACCTACTTCAGCTCCAAAACCATACTTGAAGCCATCACTAAACCTCGTTGATGCATTCCAGAAAACATTACCTGAATCAACAAGATTCATAAATTTAAGCGCATTCTCTTTATTGCTAGTAACAATACAATCTGTATGCCCAGAGCCATAAGTATTTATATGCTTAATAGCTTCATCAACATCTGAAACAAGCTTAATAGAAATGGTATAATCTAAATACTCTGTTGCCCAATCAACTTCACTTGCTGGTTTTGCAGCTATTATCTTCTGAGTTCCTTCATCTCCAAAAACCTCAACGTTTTTCTTATCAAACTCTGCTTTCAAAACAGGAAGGAATTTGTCAGCAATAGTCTCATTTACTAATAAGGTTTCAGTTGCATTACATACTGCAACATACTGGGTTTTTGAATCAACAGTTACTTCCGTAGCCATATCAACATCTGCATCACTGTCAACATATACATGACAAATACCATCAGCATGTCCCATAACAGGTATTGTGGAATTATCCATTATATAACGAACGAACTCATTCGAGCCCCTTGGAATAAGAAGGTCAATATATTCATCCATTTTCAGCATTCCATTAACATCTTCTCTGCTCTCCAGAAGGTTAATCCACCCTTTTTGCAAGCCTGCAGCTACTGACGCTTCCTCAATAATATCAGCTAATACCTTGTTTGTCTCCTTTGCCTCTCTCCCGCCTTTTAACAAGACACTATTTCCGCTTTTTAAGCACAATGTAGATATTTGAACAAGTGCATCTGGTCTGGATTCAAAAATAATTCCAATAACTCCAATCGGGCAAGTAACCTTGTATAGCTCAAGACCATCATCTAGCATTGTTGAAAGCAAAGTTTTTCCAATAGGATCTTCCAAGCCTATTAAGCTTTTGATGCCCTCAACAACATCATTAATTTTCTTTTCATCAAATTTAAGTCTTTTAAGAAGTGGTGAAGCAAGCTTTTCTTCCTCACTTCTTATCAAATCTTCATTATTTGCCGCTATTATTCTATCTTTATTTTCTAGTAATGCTAATGCAATTCTTGCAAGAGCGTTATTCTTTGTTTCTGTATCCAAAGCTGCCATCTTTATCGCTGCATCACTTGCATTTATACACATTTGCTTTATATCCATTTTTATATCAAATCCTTTCGCTGCGCTCAACGCACAAAATAATGTAACTAATATGTTGATCTCATTATTCAATTTTATACAGATAAAGCTGGTCTTTGGAAGGTATAATGTAACTTCTCATTATCCAGCTAAAATACCTTATAAGCTACTTTAAATCAATTAGTATCCTCAAAATCCCATGCTATCAAACGACTATAGTAATATTCTCCATTAACTTTAATATCTATTATAATATAATTCTACCAATTATCCAATAATCAATTCGCATACATAAACTGCTACAATAGCACAAACAGCAACCTGTAATAAGCCTCTTTCCAAATACGCTAAACCTACTGCTACAGCAAGACCAATAATAGCCGACGTTAAATGTCCAGTAGAATATAGTATATCTGGAAATATCATTGCACCTAACACTGCATAAGGTACATAGCTCAAAAATGCAGTGAGGAATCGAGACTGTATTTTATTTTTGAAAATTGCCATTGGTAATACTCTAGGTATATATGTAACAATTGCCATCAAAAATACTGCAATTAGTGTTTTAGCGGTCATCTTCTACATCCTCCATAGGGAAAAATTTCGCTCCTAAAGTACACGCAATCACTGTAGCAATAATAATTCTCCAGCCTCCCGAAATAAATGAAAAAGCAGATATCCACTTTAGCAATGAGCTTATTAAAATTGCGCATCCTGCAACCAAAAGAGCTGCTTTCGATTTCTTTGCCGCTGGAATAACCAATGCAACAAACATAGCATAAAGCGCGATACCCATTGAATTTTGTAATGTTTCAGGTAGTAAATTACAGACAATTGCACCTGCCGCAGTGCCCAATGCCCATCCTAAATAAGGTAAAATTTCAAGCCCTGTCATAAATGCAAAGGTAATATCCTTCTTTTGCATAGCAGCCACAGTGAAGGTTTCATCTGTTATACCAAATGACATAATCCATCTTTTAGTATTTGAGATTCCCTGAGTAATTTTCTGAGAAAGAGATAATGACATAAGCATATATCTAATATTTATTACAAATGTAGTTACAGTTATTTCAACATAGCCAGCACCTGCAATAATTAGGTTTGTCCCGGCAAATTGTCCTGCTGATGTCAGATTTGTCATTGAAATAAGTATAACAATCCAAACAGGAATCCCACCATTAACGGCCATAAGTCCAAAAGTAAATGACACTGGAAAATATCCTAATGCAATAGGAACACTCTGTTTCATTCCATATATAAAATCATGTACCCCTTGTTTTTTAGTTTCTAGTAAGCCTTTTTGATTTTTTTTCATTTCGTAAATCCTTTTCAAACTGTTTAGATAATTCATCTGATATAAAACCACCCATCTTCTATGGGCATCGGGTTAATTATAGCATATACTGTCAATATGTAAAATGAGTCTGATTATCACTTATGATATCCAGACTCATTCCATAAATATTAATATTAAAATAGCAGTTCAAACGATCCCAAAGTATTTATTACTCTTTGCTACTAGCTATAGCTACTTTGGTAAAAAGCAGTTTTGTTGCTTTACATATTTTCATACGTTTAAAATTTATTATCTCCTCCAAATAGACCTCCAAGTATTCCTCCACCTATGCCTGCAACACCTGATTGCTGCTCACGGTGCATGCTGCTAGCAGAGGTCAACCTATCTGCAAGCCTTGAAAGAGGTAAGCTCTGTAGGTATACTGTTCCAGGCCCAGTCAGCTTTGCAAGGAAAACACCCTCTCCGCCGAACAATGCATTTTTAAAGCCTCCAACAAACTGAATATCGTAATCCACTGTCGGTGAGAAAGCTACTAGACAGCCTGTATCAACCTTAAGTGTTTGACCAGGCATAAGATCCTTCCGAATTATAGTTCCACCCGCATGAATAAATGCCAATCCATCACCAATAAGTTTTTGGAGAATAAATCCCTCTCCGCCAAAGAAACCAGCACCAAGCTTCTTTGTAAATGCTATTTCAACATCTACTCCATTTGCACAGCACAGGAATGCATCCTTTTGGCACAAAAAGCTTCCTCCAACTTTCGCTAAATCAATAGGAATAATTTTTCCTGGATATGGTGCTGAAAATGCCACGTGTTCTTTTTCTACACCTGCATTGTAAAAGGTAGTGATAAAGAAGCTTTCACCAGTCAGCATTCTTTTTAAACCTTTAAACGCACCACCCTGAGTGGATGTTTGCATCATTATGCTATTATCAGTGTACATCATAGCACCAGCTTCTGCCCTTACTCCCTCGCCTGGATCTAACTCAACCTCAACAATCTGCATATCATCCCCGATGATTTTGTAATCAATTACGTCTCCCATACTAACCTCCCACGCCAACTTCGGGCAAAATTATATTTTTTTGTGAAGAACCTCTGCTTCCTAGAGGTACACATTTTTAATTGCTTACTTCACATTCTTCAAGCCTACTTCCACGCTGACTTACAGTCACAAAAAGTACCAAAATCAGCAAAAGTCTATTTAATATTATATTATACGGAGTAACTTAATAATAGTCTGTATTTGTAAATTTATTACATACAACCAGTTTATTTAATTATCTATATACAACAAATCAATTATCATTGTTTAATACACTTATTATACTTGAAAAACCTTTAAGTTAATCATTCCCACCTAAAAAACTTTATTGAAATGCTACTACAGATTATTGCCAGTAAACTTAGAATTATGATTGAACTCAAAACACTGTCCACAGGTAGTCCTAATGAGGTCGCCTTTAAAAGTTTAATTCCTTGCGTAAGAGGCAAAATATTAACAAACCTTTGTAAAGATGTTGGCATAATCTCATAAGGTAAAGTAGCTCCTGAAAAGATTAGCATTGGAAAATATAGCAAACTAGCTACGATACTCGCTGCTTTCATATTAGGAGCAATTCCTCCAACCATCATCCCAATACTAAACATAGATAGCATAACTAAAAGATAACTCCCCAAGAATCCAAGCAGTGAACCTCCTAATTGACATTTGAATATTACCGTTGCAACAAAATAAATAAAAATCAAAGATACAACAGAATAAATTGCATAAATCACTAGGTGTACAGCAAGTATTAATGATGGGCTTATGGGCGTTACTTTAAACCTTTTTAGTATCTTTTTTTGCCTGTAATCAGATATAAGCAATGGTAACCCCATTACACCTCCTGCACAAATGGCTATTGTAGAGATTGCGCCAAAGGATTGTTCCAGAAATGTGTACTCCGCTCCATCATAAGCCATACTTGAGCCATAGATAATACCAAGAAGTATTACCATTACTACTGGTAAACATATTGCAAAAATGAGCATATCCATTCCACGTAAAGATAACTTTAATTCTGTTTTTAACATTGTTTTAAATGTTCTCATTGTTGCATTCCTCCTCGTCTGTAAACCAAAGGTAGGCCTCTTCTAATTTTTCATAAGGACTAGCAGTAATAGCCTCTTGTACCGTACCGCAAAATATCATTTTACCTTTTTTCAAAATCCCTATTCTGTCGCAAAGCACTTCTACCTCATCCATAAAATGTGAGGTTAAAAGTATTGTGAGCCCTTTTCTTTTAAGCTCAGCAAGGTGTTTCCACACATCATGTCTTGCCCTTGAATCAAGCCCTGTTGTTAACTCATCTAGAAATACAACTTCTGGATTTGGAATTAAAGCTAACACTATAAATAGTCGCTGCTTTTGTCCACCTGAAAGTTCATTCACCAGATTTTTACCTTTATCTGAAATGCCAAACTGTCTTAATAATTGCCTATAATCATTAAATATTTTGTACAGAGACTGAGTTTCCTCACATAACTCCGAAACAGTGATTTTGTCTTGATAATTGCTTTCCTGAAATTGAACGCCAACACGCTCAAATAATTTTTTGCGTTCAGTGATCGGGTTCATTCCTAAAATAGATACACTACCACTATCCACTGTCTTTGTTCCTAAAATGCACTCAACAGATGTACTTTTACCAGCTCCATTTGCTCCTATAAGCCCAAACACCTCACCACGCTTAACGGAAAGACTCAGATCACATACCGCCGGTATTCCATTATATGCCTTGGATAATTTTTCAACTTTTATTGTAGTTTCCATTTTTATTAACCTCCTTCTTATTTCTGTATAAAAATAATAACACCAGCCCAAAGGTTGGTGTTAAAGTGGAGGGTTAGTCAAGTATTTATTTTTCATTTCAATCAAATGAGTATAAATTTCTTTGGCATTAGCCTCTGCATTGTTTAGTGATGTAAGCAGGGTATCACATGCAGTTATTATATCATCACTTGATTGAGAAGTATCTATGGCATTACGAATATCTATTTGCGTATTTTGGGAAAGAATATACAGCATTCTCCGTATGGATGAAAGGGAATAATTCGCACATCTCAGGGATTTAATAATTCTTAATATCTGGATGTCGGTATCATTGTATACTCTATAGCCATTTTCCTTCCTTTTCACTGTCATCAACCCATTTAACTCCCAATTTCTCAAAGTGTCAATAGTCACATTGAGATAATCGGCTGTCTCTTTTCTTGTAAGTCGTAAACCCTGTTCAACTTTATTTTTACCCAACATAATTTGCTCTACAAAATGAATTGCCTTTTCGGCATTTTGCATTTCATCCTCTAGCTGGCTTAAATAAGATAATGTTAATTTTAACGCTTTGTCAAAGTCACATTTTCCAGTGGTTTTTATAATTTCAACCGCCCTTTTACGTAATCCATTTTGCAGAACTTCAACCTGAAAAGCAAGACGAGCGACTTTAAACTGTTCTATATGGAGTTCCGTAAAAACACGATATCCATTTTCAAGCCGATTTGGTTTTGAGATTAACTTTAGCTCTTCATAAAGACGTACCGTATTCGGATGTATTCCAATTATTTTTGCAACCTCAGATGTTGTATAAAACATATTCAACCTGTCACCTCCAATTTTAATAATAACATGAATTAAAAGTCTGGTGTATTAATGGAGGGTTATGTTACCTTATAATAAATCTAATATATTCCCTTGTCCTTTATCCATTCCGAATATGACTCAGAATATTTCCCTGCCAATAGAATTGCTTCCACCATACTGACTTCACTGGCTATGCCCTTTCCTGCTATATCATAAGCTGTACCATGATCTACTGATGTTCTTAAGAATGGCAGTCCCAATGTGATAGCGATCGTCCTTTCAAAGTCCAGAGTTTTTGTTGCGATATGTCCTTGATCATGATAAAGAGAAAGCACAGAATTATATCTTCCCTTTAATGCTAAATGAAACACAGAATCCGCACCTATAGGACCTTCCACATCATATCCCTGTTCCTTAGCAGCTGATACAGCAGGCTTAATAAATTCTTCATCCTCTGTACCAAACAGACAATTATCGCCACTATGAGGATTAAGTCCTGCTACAGCCATTGTGCCATCACTTACTCCAAGGCTTTTTAATGCCTCCGTACACCTATCTATATAGTCAAGCAATCTTTCCTTAGTTATCATTTCACATGCTTTTTTTAGTGATACATGGCGTGTAAGGAAAAACACTCTCATTCCCCTTACTTCAAACATTGTCAATGGATCAATTGTGTTGGTTAACCCAGCAAGTATTTCTGTATGTCCAATAAAATCAACATTCGCTGCCTTCAATGCAGGCTTGTTAATAGGTGTAGTTGCAATTGAAGTTATTTCATTAGATAGTGCTAGTTCAATACTTTTCTTAATATATTCATAAGCAGCTCGTCCATTTTGGGCTTGAACTGTACCATATTCAAAATTTGTAATGTCAATATTCTTCAAATCAATAATATTAATAGTATTTTCGTTGTATCCTCCATCCTTGCTAGATGAAATTATATTTATTTTGGCAGCTGTATTGCATATTAGAGCAGCTTTTTTAATAATTTCAGCATCCCCAATTACAAGAGGATTGCAAATCTCGTAGATGTTCTTATCTCTTAATGCTTTCACAATTATTTCAGGACCTATCCCTGCTGGGTCGCCCATTGGTATTCCAATAATAGGTTTTGTCATAAATATGTCCATGCTAAGCATTTCGTACTAGAACATCAAAGAATATACATTTCCTTGATAGAAATTGCATGAACTGTACCTCCTTTATTATTTTTTTATTTAAGTCTATTTTACATTTATAACACCAGCAGACCTGCAATACTGATGTCTTCTTCTAAGTCTTCTAAATTTTCTACATTGCTTATACTAATTTCCATTTAAAAATGCGGTATCACATTTTAAAGTAGCAACATCTGTAGCCACAAAACGTAGTCCGCAAATGTTGTTCAATACTTTTTCTAATTATATCATTGTTATTTATATGTTCCAAATCAAAAAAACATCTTGACAATCCCATCATTTGGAATTACACTATTACTGTACTAAGTGTACTATTACTATTAATACAGTTAAGTAATTAAGGAGGTGCCCATGATTCAATTAGATTACAAAGACTCTAACCCTTTATACGAACAAATAAAGGAAAAGATTAAGGATTTGATTATTACCGGAGCCGTCAAGCCAAATGAAAAAATCCCATCTGTGAGAGAGCTTGCACAAATGCTTACAATTAATCCTAACACGATACAAAAAGCCTACAAAGAACTGGAAGCTGAGGGTTGTATATATTCCATAAAAGGGAAAGGCAACTTCATTGCCCCACTTGACAAAAATTCTGTTGAAGCACGCAGGAGTGAGCTATTCTCACAATTGACAAAAACGACTGAGGAATTGATTTACCTACTAACCACTGAGCAAAGTGTTATTGATGTAATACACAAAACCTACAATAAAAAGGAGGCATCAAAATAATGATAGATGTAAAATCTTTAAGCAAGTCATATGGTGACTTCAAGGCCTTAGATGAGCTAGATATACATATTAATCAAGGCTCTGTATATGGACTTCTCGGACCTAATGGTTCAGGAAAAACTACACTTATAAAGCATTTAGTTGGCATATACAAAAATGAATCAGGCACTATCACCATAGATGGTAAAACTGTATTTGATAACCCTGAAACAAAAGCAGAAATAGTATATATCTCTGATGACCTGTTTTATTTTTCTCAATATAGTATTAAGGAAATGGCAAACTTCTATGCAAGTATGTACCCCTCTTGGAGCTGGGAGAGATTTAATACTTTGAAGCAGGTCTTTCCTATTGATGTAAAAAGAAGGGTTACAAAGCTTTCGAAGGGTATGCAGAAGCAGGTTGCCTTCTGGCTTGGAATATCTGCTAAACCAAAGGTTATGATTTTAGATGAGCCTGTTGACGGTCTTGACCCTGTAATGAGGAAAAAAGTCTGGAATCTAGTATTACAGGATGTTGCCGAGTATGGCACTACTGTATTAGTATCTTCTCACAACTTACGTGAATTGGAAGATGTTTGCGATCATGTTGGCATACTTTTCAAAGGTAAAATGATGGTTGAGCGAGAGCTTGACAATATGAAATCTGATATTCATAAAATACAGCTTGCATATACAGGTGAAGCCCCAGCAGACATTTTTAAAGGTGTTGAAGTATTACATCAAACTAAAAATGGAAGTGTTCTGCAGTTTATAGTTAGAGGCAGCAAGGAAAACATTATTTCAAGAGTCAAATCAACTAACCCTGTTATTATGGATATTCTCCCACTATCTCTTGAAGAAATATTTATTTACGAATTAGGGGGTAAAGGCTATGAAATTGAAAACATCATTATTTAAAAAGGGATTGATTATAAGCGATATTAAAAGATTTTGGTGGGTTAGTGTTATATACGCATTAGCATTATTTTTTGTAATGCCCTTCAATCACTATATGCATATAATTAACAGTAATAATTCTCTTCAAACAAAAGCGCACATAAAAGCTACAATTTCAAATGATTTAATTTTTAATGGTGGCGTAAGTCAGTTTATTCTCCTTGTAGTACCTATTTTAATTGGGACTTTGGTTTTCAGATATATGCAAAAAAGTCGTCAGGCATCACTATTCCATAGTCTGCCATTAACAAGAACAACGCTATATATCAGTAGTATTGTTTCTGCAATAACTTTATTTACTATACCATTATTATTAAATACTATAATTATGTTAATTATGAATTGCTTTAGCTCGCTATCAGACTTTTATTCTGTAGCGCTCATATTTACATGGTTAGGTTATTCCCTTCTTTTTGGAATTATGTTTATTGCAATGTCTGCATTTGTTGGAATGTTTACAGGAAGTTCTATTGCACAACTAGCTTTTATATATATACTCAATGTACTTCCTTTGTTTTTGGTAGAATATATTAGAATAAACCTTAAAGGTATTCTTTATGGGTTCGATACCTACTCAAACATAGAAATCTTCAATGACATGCCACTTTCAAGATTATTCAACATCGGTTTATTAGAGCATCCAGCTACAATAATATTTGTTTATATTGCAGTTACTATAGTTCTTCTGATTGGTGGTCTATTCGCCTTCAAAATAAGAAGACCTGAAACAGCAGGAGATATAATTACGTTTAAACCTATAAGACCAATATTTGTTTATGGTTTTGTTACATGTGCGACTCTCGTTGGTGGAGCTTATTTTATACAAGTAAGTAACGCCTCACTATCATTTGTACTTTTAGGGTATTTCATCAGCTCAATTATCTCATATATTGTTGTTCAAATGATAACAAACAAATCCTTAAATATATTGCACACATATAAGGGATATCTAGGCTTTGCTCTGATTCTAGTTATCTTGACTATGGGTATACGTTTAGATGTTATAGGCTATGTTAACAAAATTCCTGACCCTAATGAAGTTCAAGAAACATATTTAGGCTATGATATTTATTGGTTTGAGCACAAAGATGATCCAAATTTCGATAAAGATAAATATAGCAGCACATATACTTTTATCTATAAAGATCCCCAAAATATTGAGAATATGACAAAGCTACATCAATACGTATTGGATAACAGAAGTAAAAACGGGAATCAGCAGTATATTTCATATAAACTAAAAAACGGGAAAAAACTTATCAGAAAATACTCAATCGATATAGATAACCATGCTTCAGTCCTTGCTCCTATCTATAAAAGTGATGAATATATGGAAAATAGATATCCTATACTCTATCAGGAGGCTAAAGATATAAAATATATAGAAATAAATGACCTACGAGCAGCTAAAGAACCGTTTATTGTTTCAGATAAGGCTCAGCTGGAAAGCTTTAAAACAGCTTTAAGACAAGATATACAAAAGTTAGATTATTCAGATTTAGTGCTAAACAATCAAGATCTAGTAACAATAACCATTACTGATACTAAGGATAAACATATAACCTACGCACTAAGATCAGATTATACAAATATACTTGATTGGTTAAAAAAGGAGGGTATCTACGAACAAATAATTGTCAAACCTGAAAATGTAGAATCTATTATCTTACAGTCAATGAACTATACATATGAGTATACCTCTTATGGAAGGATTACATCAGGAAGGTCATTATCTGATACTGTTGAAATTACTGACAAAGCAGTAATCAAGGAAATTTTGGAATTGTCCAGTGATTGCGCATATTCAGATACTGATACTAACTATAGAGTTATGATTGAACACGGTACAGAAAACAAATATAATCACACTCCAGAATTTTTAATAAACTTTAAAGGCAAGGTTATTTCTCCTGAATTGCAAAGATATTTAGATATGTTTAAAACACCACAGGAATAGTCAATAATTATGTTTCTAAAAGCGTAATATTATCTATAAGTAATAAAAAATCTTACAAAAATTATAAAGATGTATTTATCAAAAAGTACCAGCTGTTATATCCTAAATCAAAAAATACGGATAAAATAGCTGGTACTTTTCTTATAATAATTATCTTTTTCGAAAAGAATTTCTCAGTTATCTCATTTAATATTATTCTCCATTTTTGTAGTGCCATAAAGAAGTTCGGTTATATGAAAGTAAATATAAACTGATTTATTTTATTCAATATCTTCTAGAAATATATATTATGCTGTATTACTCTTTAACAGGTGCCCTTCTAACCAATAAATATGCCAATCCCGCTACAACTGCTGCTTCCACTAACGCAACTATTACTGCTATTGTAGGGTTACCATTACCATATCCTATAAATCCCATTAATTTGTAGAATTCATCTATATAACCCATTTTAACTAGATAAATAGTTAATGTAGGAGAACCAATCATAAACATAGCCGGTACACCAACAGATACAATTATTTTAAGCATCTTAGACATTCTATAGTATAAAGTAGTTATAAAATACCCTATAACTAGTGCAAGTAAATAAATAACTGTGCTCCATGTGAAGTCCATTACAGTATTTATCAATTGAGAGGACTCTGATGTAAAATCTTTAAAAAACTGATAAAACATTGGACGATAATTCATGAACATATTTAATATGTTTGTTGTTGCAGTATCAATGGCAGCCATTCCAACAGCTATAATAACCGAACTAATCAGAAAACCGTAAAACTGGGCTTTTCTAGTTATTCCATTAGTGGATAAATATAAATAATTTTGTTTAAAAGAATTTAATCCACACACAAACAAGAAAATTGCAGAAGCCTCAGCCCCACTTACAAAACCATTTCTATTATTGCTGACATTTACAGCTCCATCTGAAAGCATAACAGTTAGCAAAACCATTATTGCAGCAATAACAACATAGTAAATCAGAATTCCATATTTCATTTCATGAATATTATATTTAACAACAGATTTTAATCTCATTTTATCCCTCCTAAGAATTCGTCATATGAATAAACAACTTTTGCAAATCAAGTTTTGATACTTCTATTCCATCTGGAATACTGCTTTGATTGATTTTTTCCAGTAAATATGCAGTTTTAAATCCTCCAAGAGCATCTGTTCCTAAAACATTTTTGCCTGCTATAAATGTGTCTACTGCTCCTGCATTTCCTGATACACTGTAGCCTTGTGAAAGTATGTTTTCAACTGAGTCATTCATTAATATCTTTCCATTCTTGAGCACTATTGCGTTCTCTATAATGTCAGCAGCCTCTTCAATTAAATGTGTTGAAATAACTATAGTTCTGGGTTTTTCACTATAACTTTGAAGCAGCTCTTTATAAAATAAATCCCTATGGTTTGCATCAAGTCCAAGCACAGGTTCATCTAGTAAAATAGCCGGTGCATTACAGGATAAAGCCATAATTATCTTAAAAATTGATTTATACCCCGTTGAAAGAGACTTTATTTTTTTATTAATATTAAGAGAAAACTTTTCGCTTAAAGATTCCGCATAACTCTTATCAAAATCAGAGTAAAATTCTTTTCCCCACTTAAATGCACCTTTTACAGTCATACTATCTGGATAGAAGTTCTTCTCAGTCATAAAGTAGATTTTTGACAATGCTCTATCATTCTCTATTACATTATCACCATCTAACAGTATTTCACCTTCTGTCGGAAAAAGCTTATTTGTAATAAGATTTAGAAGTGTTGTTTTTCCTGCTCCGTTTCTTCCTAGAAGTCCATAAATTTTATTTTGTTCAAGGCTTAAAGTTAAGTTGTCAAGTGCAACCGTATTTCCAAATGCCTTAGTAATATTATTAATCTCTATATAACTCATTTATCAAACCCTCTTTCTAACATTTTTATTATATCGTCCTTCGAAATTGATAGTTTTTTAGCCTCAGATATAAGTGAAGTAATATATGAATCTAAAAAAGTAATCTTTCTTTTATCCAATATTTTTTCTTTTGCATTTGTTGATACGAACATACCTAACCCCCTCTTTTTATATACAATTTCTTCATCTACCAGCAAATTGATTCCTTTTAAGGCTGTTGCAGGATTAATCTTATAGTTTACAGAGATCTCTGTTGTAGAAGGAATTTGCGTTTCTTCTTCATATGCCCCTGAAAGAATTGCATCCTCTATTCCCTCAGCCAACTGAATATAAATTGGTTTATCCCCATTAAAGTCTATTTTCAAAATATCACCTCCTAAATTTTAACTCTTTATAGTATATGAGTTCATTGGTTATCTGGTTAATTACTTATGTAACTAACTATATAACCAATTATGTCTTTTGTCAATTATTTTTCTAAAAAACACTTTATAAATAATTGAATTTATTATAAAGTTAATTAGACATACTAAAAATAATAATATATAATATTTGCGGGATTTGCCCTAACGTCACATACGCGGCTATATAAAATGTAATTCCACATTTCAAATACAAATTAGTATAAATGACTTTAGAGAATTAACACGTATAGTTTTAGGAGGTTACAATGCCAAATATAGTTACTCATTACCTTTGTGGTTTAAAGTCTATTAAAAATATAGAAAACATAAAATGCAGAGAGCTTATTGAAAAATTTCAAACTGTATTTAATTTAGGTACGCAAGGGCCAGATATACTATTTTATCACGAAGTATGGCCCTGGCGTTCTAAAAAATTACTTTCAAATATTGGGAATACTTTGCACACAACAAAGGTAAATCAGGTTTTTAAAGCAATTATTGATTATATAGTTAAACAAAATGAGGATATCAAAAATATATTAACTGTGTATTTTATGGGGTTTTTAAGCCATAACTGTATGGATAGCATATCACACCCATATATTTATTACAGATCTGGTTTCAAAACGGAAACTAATTCCAACGAAAATCTTTTTATATGCTATCACAGGAAATTTGAAACCTCCATAGACGTATTAATGTGTGATATGCTTTTAAATAAAAAAGTGCATGAAATACGTCCATATGAGCTTATAAGTATAACCTCTACAGAGCAAAATATAATTAGTGAAATGTATTCAAGCGTTATTAAGACTGTATTTAATATACAAATTCCTAAAAAAGAAATCTGTAAGGCAATTAAAGACATGGTTTTTGTTGAGAAATTATGCAAAGACACGAACGGTATAAAGAGGAAAATAGTTTCTAAAATTGATGATTTAATCTATGGATTTCCGCTATATTCTAGCATCATCTTTCCACATAAAATTACTGATGGTCTAGATTATTTAAATCTTAATAATCGTCAATGGTGTATGCCTCATGATGAGAATATTAAAAGCAGGCTTTCATTTATTGATCTTTTTAATGAAGCTTGTAAAAGGACTCAAAGATTTTGTGATATTATATATTCCTCTATTTTTTGTGATAACTCCAATATACCACATGCGTTGGAGTTGTTTGGGAACAATTCATATCTTTCAGGTGTAGATTGTGATATCCCAGCAAATTTCAAATGGCAAGATATAATATTTTAAGAGCATAAACAATAATAATACTATTTCAATTTTGGGCTACATAATATGAACCCTAAAATAAATAAACTTTTCTCAATGAATTGACAAAAGAGAAATTTTAAGCACAGTTTTATATTTAGAAAACAATTGGATTAAGGTATTATTGGAAAGTATAAAGCCGCTATAAAACAAGACACCAAATCGACTTTGTAAAGTCAGTCTCATAGGTTTCTTGTTTTACAACGGCTACATTTATGTTAAGACGCATAAACAGATACACATCTTGTTTCTAGAACATTAAGCATAATTCAAGTCTTCAGTTGTTCAAAACATAGAAATTTTATACCTAAAATCAGCATGACTACTAAAATTTTTAAATTGATAAAATTTCAATTAATCTAAGCAACTCAGAATCAATATCCTTGCTCATAGAAAGAGCCTCATCTATATCCACATCAACAATCTTAGCTTTTTCTACACACATTACCCTATTATAAACACCATCTTTTAGCAGTTCTACTGCTTTTACTCCCATAGCACTAGCAACTACTCTATCTCTGATTGTTGGGCTTCCCCCTCTTTGAATATATCCTAGTACTGTTCCTCTAGTCTCAATTCCAGTAAGATTTTCTATCTTTTTCGCTAAATCTAAAGCTCCACCGATTTTCTCGGCAACCCCTTCAGCTAAAATTATAATATAGTTCTTCTTACCATTATTACGACCTTGAACAATCCTTCTGATAATATCCTTGTCGAAATCAAATTCTTTTTCTGGGAGCAATATAACCTCTGCACCTCCCGCAACACCAACATTGAGAGCTATATGTCCAGCATGACGCCCCATAACCTCAAGTACACTACATCTTTCGTGTGAGTATGCAGTATCTCTAATTTTATCAAGTGCATCTTGAACAGTATTCATTGCCGTATCATATCCAATAGTATATTCAGAGGATGCAATATCATTGTCAATAGTGCCTGGAAGTCCCATTACCTTCATTCCAAATTTACTAAAATCCCTAGCTCCTCTATATGAACCGTCTCCCCCAATTACAATAACTGCATCTAATCCAAATGCTCTTGATAGAGACATTGCCTTCTGCATACCTTCTTCTGTAGTAAATTCCTTACATCTAGCTGTTTGTAGTATTGTTCCTCCTCGATGAACTATATCAGATACACTTCTGGCATTCATTTCAAAAATATCGCCACTAATCAATCCATTATAGCCTTTTCTAATTCCGAACATTTTAATTCCATGATATATTCCAGTTCTAACAACTGCACGAATAGCAGCATTCATACCTGGTGCATCTCCACCACTAGTTAAAACTCCTATTGATTTTATTTCACTCATAGCAACAACCTCCAAAAACCGCCATTGCGGTTATAAAATTTCTAACTAATAATATAATTAATAAGGTACAGTAAGCTGTTTACCCTCTAGTATCTTGTGCCTCGCCGTTGAAGCTCCAAATTCAAGTCAATTACTATCGGCTAAAATAATCCGAAGATATATGGACGATAGTTTTGTTTTGTATTTTTAAAAATCCAATTTAGTTTATTATAAACTAATATAAAATTATTAACAATAAAAAATACTAATTCATTATATATTTTTCACCAATTGTCTCACCAGCAGATATTTTAGTTTCGAAGCCAGCATTTGTCTGCTTTATGATATCCTCATCTATAATTATTTTGTCCTTCTTAAAGAAAAGTAGTACTGTTGAACCGCCGAACTTAAAATATCCCTTTTCCTCTCCCCTTTTTACCCTTCTATCAGGAATGTAGGTCTGAATTATTGAGCCTACAGAAGTTGCTCCCACTTCAACATATAAAACTTCTCCAAAATTATCTGTTTTAAATATGCTGTATTCCCTCTTGTTTCTGCAATAAAGTTCTGGTATTTTCTTTAATGCTACAGGATTTACCGAATAATATTCACCTTTAACCTTTTTAGTGGCACTGCAAACACCACTGTCAAAAAAGTGGAATCTATGATAGTCTACCGGACAAAGCCTCAAAATCATGTATACTCCACCTTGATATTCTTTTGCTAAGTCCTCATCTTGTAGCAACTCAGATAGATTATAGTTCATTCCTTTTATCTGCATAATGCTTTGGTAGTTAATATTGTTCCATGCCTGTAATCGTCCATCACCGGGGGATAACAACACATCCTCTTGTTTATCAAAGTTTCTGGCAGTAGTCTTTAACTTTCTGGCGAAGAAGTCATTGAAGCTGCTATAATCCTCTAGTTTATTTTCACATTCATCTATATTAATTGAGAAGTTTTTTGCAAATTTGGCTATACTCATTTTGCTAAGCCTTAAATCACAGAAAAAACCTGTTACAGCCGAATATATTTTCCTTTTAACTAATAGTTCAAGACCTAAATTACCAGCTTTTGAAGCATATAAGGCATTAAGCAGTGTACCTCCTGCCACATTTTCTATTTCATACTCTTTTGTTTTCCTATTATAAATTTTAATCATATATACCATGCCCGACATTTAGCACAAGAGACTAGAAAAATACATACCTCGGCATAAATGACAGGGCTCGTTGCCTCCTTTTTTAGCTTATTAGTTACACACTGAGCATATGGAAAGAATTAATACTGTTCAAAGTGACTCCTTATATCCAATTACTCCATACTGAGCACATAGAAAGAATTAATGCTGCTCAAGGTGACTCCTCTTCTAACCTATTACTTCCACACTGAGCATATAGAAAGAATTAACACCTAATTATCCACACTTATACATATAAAAAATAACTAATCCTTATGCAATTATAAATTTCCATAAATTATTTTTCAATAGCATAGGGTATAATCTTTGAGAATAAGTAGCTATATTCTTTATTTATATAAGTACTAATCAAACAATAAGTATTCTATATTCTTAACAATATACGATTTTTTTTGTAATAATTTTGTAATAATATAGAGAATATATACTAAATAGTATATAATCATAGTGTTAATATGTTATTCAACGTATTTTTCCATTTTAATATTTTGAGGAGGCTAAAATGAAAAATAAATTTTTGGTCACAATGGGTTTAACATTTGTATTGGCAGGAAGTTCCATCATACCATCCTTTGCTGCTGTTCAAAATGATGAAGTTATTTTATTAAACATTGGAAAACCTACAATGTTGGTTAGTGGAGTTGCGAAAGCTATTGACACAGACAATAAAGTCACTCCTATTTTAGTTAACGATACTACATTAGTTCCTGTTCGTGCAATAATTGAAGCCTTTGGTGGACAAGTTAAGTGGGATAGTAAAAGCCAAAAAGTTACAATTACATACAATAAAAATAAAGTAGAACTTTGGATTAATAAAACTTCAGCTTTAGTAAATGGAAAGAAAGTATCAGTCACTGTAGCTCCTAAGAATGTTAACGGAAGAACTATGCTACCATTAAAATTCATTTCACAAAATTTAGGTTTATCTGTAAATTGGGAAGGCAGCAATAAATCAATTGCTATAGGTACTTCTAGCAATTATGTCGCTAGTATTGGCAGTGAGAAAATTAAAAATGCCGAATTCAATATTTACCTAAACAATGCAAAAAGTTATATGAATAATTATATATCACAAAACGCATCTACACTAACCATAAAAGATAACATTTGGGATACAGTTATCAATGGTAAAAAAGCATCAGAGTTGGCTAAAGAGATGGCTTTGGATTATGCAAAGGAGCAAGCAATTTTCTTATCTAGAGCTAAACAAAATAAAGTAGTTTTAACTAATGAAGATTTAGCGAAAATCGACAACTCACTATCTGAAATTATAAAGCAAGATGGCAGTAAGGAAGCTACTGACAAAAAATTAAAAGAGTTTTATAATATTAACTTAGCAGAGTATACACAATTTTTAAAAGATTATGAATTAGCTAATAAAAACTTACAAGAGGAAATTAGAAAAATCCCGATATCTGAAGATGATATTTTAAAGGCTTATGAAAGTAATAAAGCCAGTTATGAGAAAGTCACTGTAAAACACATATTGTTATTAGCAGATTCTAATAAAAGTGCAGAGGAACTTGAAGTAATTAAGAAAAAAGCTGATGATATCTTATTAAAAGTAAGAGCTGGTGAAGATTTTACTGCACTAGCTAAAGAGTACTCAGAAGATCCAGGTTCTAAGGATTCTGGAGGAGAATACCCCCCATTTGGCAGAGGTGAAATGGTTAAAGAATACGAAGACTGGTCTTTTCAGGCTAAAGAGGGAGACACTGGTATTGTTAAAACAACGTATGGCTATCATATAATGAAATTTGTAAAAAGAAGCACTTTTGAAGATTTGAAAGAATCTATCCGTAATCAGCTTACTACTGATGCTGCAGATTCATATATGGATAAAATAGTTACTGATCCTACGTATGCTGTTGTAAAAAACAAGAGCGTTTATGATGCAATTGTGGTGAAATAGATAAATATAAAACGGGCTGTTGCAAAAGAACTCTTAACGACATTATATATTCTAGGCTAAAAATTAGGTACAATATATAATTGTTAAGACGTATTTTGCGACAGCCCTTTTAAATTTATTAGTGTCTTTTATTTTCGTAAAAACAGAAATTCCATAAATTACAAGCTGCTACACATGGAACTGCCACATTATTTTAGTGACCTTAAAACAATGATATAAAAACACTACTTAACGGTTAAGGTCAATCGTGTTTCTTAAATGTATTTCTGTAATTCCTCTACCAGCTCATATACCCTTGTAGCTGGGCATCTTTGTGATGGCGGTAAATCATTATATGATTCATACTGCCGTTTAGCTCTTTTAATAGCAACATTAGTCTTATCTTTTAATAAATCATACAAGTTTTCAAGATTTTTTTCGTACCCAAATCTTTGTTTTATAATTTCTTGATAATGTTCACGTCCATTATTTACCTCTAAATCTTGAAAGTGCAAGACAAACCATAATTCAATACATTCATTCGACCATGCTACTCTATACTGTCTAATGTCTTTTTTATCTTCAGCACTATACTGTGTATTGTCGAAATTATCAAGGGGGAAATCGTCTTGATCATACATTAACCATACTATATCAGCTTGTGGAAACTCCGTCTCTACATGTTCCCTTGCATACTTTAATAAGCTCCGTGTATTTCTTCCTGTCCCTTTAACAACTATCCTGTTTCCTGATGACAAATCATAAAATTTAGAATTAATAACCTTTGCCATTCCTTTAATGTAGTTAGGCTCAGTCTTAGTCCCTTCACTAACAATGTATATGTACGGTGGCAAATCATCAAGCAATTCTTTTTTCCGTTTTTGCATCTTAGCATTGATTTTTTCTTGATTTTTCTTTTGTTCACTTGCCTTTAATGGTTTGAGGCTCATTCTTTAGCCCCCCAATCCAAAATTTTTCTGATATACGGGTCTGCTCCATAACGACCTTCAAGATATTGCTTGCCGTAAACCTCATCATTTTTTGCTTTTTGACCGTTTTCCTTTTTAAACGAAATCAGGGAATATAATTTTGATGCATTTTGTGGGTTTAATGCACAAAACCAAATCTCATCCCTTCGAAAAACCTCTGGAATCATGGTTGTAATATCGTGAGATGTAAGCAATAGCTGTGCTCCATTTTTATTACTCTTTGAATCTGTAAACAATTCAATAATATATCTAAGCAACTTTGGATGTAATTTTGCATCTAGTTCATCTGCGACCGTCAAAGTCCCTTCATTCAAACAGTTAATAATTTCAGCTAAGCAACTAAAAAGCTTCCTTGTTCCACTCGATTCTTCTTCAAAGAGAATTTCGTAAGTCTCGCCATTTTCAAGAGTATGCTTAGTATATATATTTTTGATATTTCCATCAATGTCCTTTTCAATGCGAAAATCCGAAATATTTATATCCATTTTTTTTAACATTTCAAACATCATTGTTCTTTCTTTATTTGTCTTTGGAATAATTATTTGCCGTTCTTTAATAGGATTATCATAATCTACGAAATTTATATTCATAAACCAAGAAACAGCTTCATCAACTGACTCAATATCATAATTTATAGCCACATGTGAAATCAAGGGCATAGTATTATTAATTTTCTCAACGGCTATATCCTCTATATCTTCACCTAAAACACATTCATTTTCAGAACGTTCAAATATAATTGATACATCTTTTTCTCCAACAATTTGCATATAAAGGTTTTCTTCAATAATCTTATTCTGTAAAATTGAAAGTTGATATTTATATTGCCTGTTTTTTGTTCGAAACAAAATATCAAACGCTATAGGTGTATATTGACACTTTGAATCAAATTTATGATATTTATTTTTAAAGTCAATTTCTGAGAACTTTTTTACATCAATTTTAGAATCACTTTCATCCATTTGTGATATAATTATTTTTTTTAGTACAAAAGCCCTTAAATAACCCAAAGCTTCTAAGACAGTCGACTTACCACCACCATTTGGACCATAAATAGCTATTACTGGTAAGAACTTTTCCCCATCAATTTTATCAATAATTATACTGTCACGGTTATCCTTTATTGATTCGGCTGTAAAGTCCAAAAAAGCCTCTTTCTTAAATGATTTGTAATTTAAAAATGAAAATTGACTTAACAAAATAATAACCTCCAAGATGTAATTTGAGTTTTTTCCTATATTTTAATTCTATTATATCTATAGTACTAAATATATATTTATATATCAATATATTTTTGAGATATTTCCTCAAAATAAATTTTTGATTTACTTTCTTTATTCAATACAAGAAACTCCCTTTCAGTAACAACTAATCAGGAGTTTCTCTATCTAGACTATATTAGTTTAATTTTGCTAAGATTTCACTTACATCCAACCCATGCACTTTACAAGCATCTTCTAATGATTCAGCCTGTGATGAAGGACAGCCAAGGCAATGCATTCCTGCTTCCATTAATACTTTTGCATTTTCAGGATTTGCTTTTAAGATATCTCCAATCACCATGTCTCTTGTGATAGCTGCCTTTTGTTCTTTTTCATCATCTCCTAAAAACATCTTAATATCATCTTCCACATTTGTGATTCCGCCAATTCCAAAATTGTCAACCAATACCTTTGCAACATTTGGAGAGAGGAATGCAGGCAATGTTGGCCCTAAATGGATGTTCTTAACTCCTAAATACAACAGTGAAAGAAGCACTATTACTGCCTTTTGTTCATACCAAGCAATATTGAAAGCGATTGGCAGCTTATTTATATCATCCAGCCCAAATACTTCTTTTAGCTTAAGTGCAATTACAGCCAATGAATATGAGTCATTGCATTGTCCTGCATCAAGTACTCTTGGAATTCCGTTAATATCGCCAAGCTCTAGCTTGTTGTACCTATATTTTGCACAACCTGCCGTCATAATTACGGTATCCTTTGGAAGTGCTTTTGCGAAGTCTGTATAGTAATTTCTATCCTTCTGACGACCATCACAGCCTGCCATTACGAAAAATTTCTTTATAGCTCCTGATTTTACAGCCTCAACAACCTTGTCAGCCAATGCTATAACTTGATTATGCGCAAAGCCTCCAATGATTTCTCCATCTTCTATTTGTGTAGGTGCCGCACAGCCTTTTGCCATTTCTATAATCGCAGAAAAATCTTTATGACCCTTCCCATCCTTTTCAATATGAGTACATCCTGTAAATCCTGCTGAGCCTGTTGTAAATAGTCTAGCCTTATATGAATCCTTAGGAGGTACAATACAGTTTGTTGTCATAAGAATTGCTCCATTAAATGATTCAAACTCTTCTTTTTGCTTCCACCATGCGTTTCCATAGTTGCCTACGAAATTGCTGTATTTCTTAAATTTAGGATAGTAGTGAGCAGGAAGCATTTCCGAATGAGTATAAACATCTACTCCAGTACCCTGTGTCTGTTCAAGAAGCTGCTCTAAGTCCTTTAAGTCATGACCTGAAACTAAGATACCAGGATTTTTTCCAACACCGATATTTACTTTTGTAATCTCAGGATTACCATAGGTTGAAGTATTTGCAGTATCTAAAAGTGCCATTCCATCCACACCTGTTTTACCTGTTTCTAAAGTAAGTGCTACTAACTCATCTGCGCCTAAGCTATCATCCAATGTTGCTGCCAGTGCCTTTTGCATAAATTCATTAATTGCAGCATCATCATAGCCCAGCTCATTAGCATGTTTCATATAAGCTGCTAAACCTTTGTTTCCATAGATAATAAGTTCTCTAAGGCTTCTGACATCCTCATTTTCTGTAGCAAGAACTCCAACAGTTGCAGCTTTTGCATCTAGTTCTTCTTTTGTTGTACCATTCCACAAAGCTGCAGGGTGAAGTTGTTCCTTATTTTCCACTTTTGACAATAATTCCTCTTTAATTTGCAAAGTATCCAGCACTCTTTGATAAATTACTTCGTTATCGAAATTAGCATTTGTAATAGTTGTAAATAGATTTAATGTAATATGATGATTTACTTCAGCTGAAATACTTTCCCCTTGTTTTCTTAATTCAGTTGTGACTATACTTAAACCCTTTGTAACATAAATTAATAGATCCTGTGTCTTAGCAAGCTCTGGTGATTTTCCACAAACACCTACTTTAGTGCATCCCGCACAACCTGCTGTTTCCTGACATTGATAACAAAACATTTTATTTTCCATATTAACCTCCTCGCCGATATACGGCTTAATAAATTTATGATTACTATTTTGAACATCTATTTTTTAACAAATCTACTGTCAGACATTATGTTTTTATCCATTACATCCGACTTTTTTAAAATCAAGTTTAGTATTTTTATTGTATTGGTTAGTTTTATTTATCTATATTAATAAGTAAATTACTGCTTGATTTGATAGCCTTAGTATAATAGAATTAGTAATAATATGATGTAGCTGAAGCTACAAATATAAAAAATTACTCAATTTTCCCAGTTGAAAATTGCAAATGACAAACTTATCAAACAAAAAGTTAAATTGGTTTCACAGAATAACCTGGTTTACTGGGCAACAAACCATTGATAGATTTGAGCATTGATAGACTTTTATTGAAAAAGTTGGGTTAGAAATAATTAGTACAAACTATTTTTTGGAGGTGGAGATTCCATTTCATTCTTTACATTGTGTTATCCTGTGTCTATCAAACTCCAACTGAGGCTGTGGATTTTTTGTATAGAATGTGAACATGGATATAAAATGAAAAATTACATTCCAATATTATCAAAATGTACATTATTTAATGGCATTATAGCGGAAGACATTGGAAATCTGGTATCCTGTCTAGGTTCCTTTACAAAGGACTACAAAAACGATGAATACGTTTTCCTCTCAGGGAATGAAGTTAACCATATAGGAGTACTTCTATCAGGTCAAGCAGAAATTATTAAGGAAAATCTCGCAGGAAGCCGTCATATAATGGCTTTCCTTGACCCAGCTCAGATTTTCGGTGAAGGAATTGTCTGTACTGCTAAACGTATTTCTCCTGTTACTATAAGAGTGAAGGAAGACTCTAAAATACTTTTTGTTCCTTATGAAAGAATTACAAAAAGCTGTAGCAACTCGTGTAATTTTCATGTTCAAATAATTCAGAATATGATGATGATCCTAGGTCAGAAGAATTTTATGTTAAATAATAAAATAGAAATTCTCACTTTAAAAGGTATGAGAGAAAAAGTAGCCTCTTACCTCTTATCTGAGTATAAAAACTGTAATAGTTTAAGTTTTCAAATAACTCCAAACAGAAATGAATTAGCTGAATATCTCAATGTCTCTCGTACATCCATGTGCCGTGAGCTTGCAAAAATGAAGGACGAACAAATTCTGGACTATTACCAGAATTCTTTTAAAATACTATCTGTTGATGCTCTAAAAGAATGTTTGATGTAATGAGGCTAAGCTTGCTATAATGCGGAACAAATTACACGTAAAGGGACAGATTGATTTTCAATCTGTCCCTTATAATCTTTAACTTTGCACCGCTATATTTTTATATATTTATCTCTTTCAAGGCTAGAAATTACTCTTAGTTTATTAAATTATCAAGAATATTATAATCAACTGTATCAATTATTCCATCACGATTCAAATCAGCCATAACATTATAATAGCCATAGTAACTGTACATATTGTAGGCTCTTATCTCATACGTCATGGTAGTAAGGTCATTTTGATCCAGTACTCCGTCAGTGTAAACATCTCCTATAATTGCATTACATGTAGGTAGATTATTTACATACATTGACCTATCAGCAGCATAGCTATAATAAGAGAAAGGAGCAATTTTCATACTATTATATACTGAATGCACTGGTGTCAGCTGGCTATACTCATAAGCTGTTTTTAAAAAGTAATTTGTTCCGCTCAAACCGTCATCCCATGTAATATCTATCTGTAGCCAAATATCATTAAGCTGCACTATATTCCAAGCATGATCATCTGAAGAAACAGGAATATTGGGTATACCTATCTTATCCAACAATAAAGTCATGCCTAATGCATAGCCCTCACAGACTGTCATATCATTAAGAAATATTGAAGATATACAATGATTTCTCGCAGCACCAACCTCATCGTTATCATACGACACCTTATTTGCAACATAATCATATAGTGCTTTGATTTTTTCATAATTAGTCATATTATCTTCAATGTAGTTATCCACAGCATATTGAACCTCTTCATTTACTAAAGCTATAACGACAGGCAGTCCATCAAAACAAGCCAAATATTTTTGAAATACAGACTTAATATCGGAGTTCCAATTGATATAATCTGCTCTTGTCGATATGTTGTTAATGGATGTTAAAACACAACCCTTAAAACACAATGGTTCTATAGTAGTAATATTTGCAGTTAAATTTATATTTTGCAAATAAGCTATGTCATAAAATGATGAAGAGGATAATGTTGTAACGCTATTGGGAATAGTAAAATCAGTTGCACTTTTTTTGCGAGGATACCAGAGGAGAGTTGTCTTATTACTATTATAAAGAACTCCATCTTCACTTGAATATTCGGTATTACCTTGGATAACTTGTATATTGGTCAGGTTTGGAAAACTTGAAGTATATAACTCACTATTGCTAATGTTTATATTACCTGTAAAATTTGAAGAAATTATTAACGTATGTACATTATTGCAATAGGATAACGCACCAGTATTGAACTCTAAAAGGGTACTAGGAAGTTCAAATACTTGCGTTGAATTCATCTGCGGATATCTCATTAATACTGTTTGTGCTTTGTTATATAGAATACCATTTATATCACAATAATTTGCATTTGCAGGATCTACCTCAACAGTTTCCAAACTTGTCATATTTTTGAAGGGTGCATCCTCTATAATAGTTATATTTGTACCTATATTGATTTGGGTAATACTCGTTTTATTGGCAAATGCTGTAGCAGGTATTGTTGTAATATTATAAGTTACATTGTTTGATGTAAGCTGAGATGGTATTGTTATTTCACTGTCACTGCCTAAATAAGTATATATTATACCATCATCAGAAAACTTCCATTTACTATCATCAGAAGTTAATACGGCTGCTGCACATACATTATTGGTTTCGAAGCCCAAATTGATAATTCCATTATTATTAAGGAATCCTAAAGCAGCAAGAATTGCAAAAGAAAATACAACAAATTTAACTTTTTTAATTGCTTTTTTCATTTCATTTCTCCTTATTTTTTAAATATAAACAACGTTTAACAGTATAAGTAATATTTGTATATGTTTCAAGTGTAAATTTACACAAAATAAAGCAATAAGTTTATTAATTAATTGTATGAATTAGGTAATCCAAAATTAGTTTAGTGCAATTTATAAGATAGTTTATTTAGGAGTATTTTCCAAAAACATCTTGTTATGCTGAAAGCTTGAAAAATAATAACAACCGAGAAAAGCAAATGCCATTCTCGGTTGTTATATCATTTGTCCCACTTGAGGTCTGTTCTAAAAGGAAACTATACACCCTTATTTGTACTTTATTTCAAGGAATTCAAGCAATTTTATATATTTATCTTGAACACTTGAATTTGCCATCTCTTTTTCAAAATCATCACACTCATCGTTAATCTTTTTTAGAGTTTCAGATGATAATCCTCTTTTTGCAAAAGGATATGCCACATTATCTTCTTTATCAATATGTCTGTTTAACAGATGAGAATAGGATACTGCATTGGCAACAACATCAACCTTTGCATCGTTATCTCCATTTCTTACTGCTAGTAGTGCTTCTTCAAGATCTTTCATAAAAAGTCTACCAAGATCATGCTCAACCAGCATCCCATGCCTAACTAATTTTTCTGCTGCTCCTCCCATTTCATCAACCATCCTATTGAATAGTATTTTTTCTTCTTTTCCGTGATGATGGTTATCGGCGTAGTTTCTAACAAAGTCAATCATTTTTTCAAAATCAGCATAATCTATATTCTTGCCGTTCATTATACCAACGCAAGCTTTTCTGATAACATAAAGCATTCTTTTTATGACTTTATGCTCATCTACCATTAAATAAATTCCATCCATATTTTCACGCCCTCTCTATTGTATTAATAGCATCTTCTGTTCTAGTATACTTGTAATTAGTTCCACTTGCAGCTAAAAATGCGTTTATCCATGAATCGCTAAAAGAATAGAAATTATTTATATCGCCTCCAACTTCATTCCAATAATTTTCATGCAGGCAACATGCCGTTTTCCAGATTATTTTTGTATTTCAAAACTATAATCATTTAACATTTAAACATCATACAGCTAACCTCCATCATTATGTCCATTTCCCGCATTCTTCACAAGAACCACAAGGGAAATGTACATTTCCCTGAAAGAAATGACATGGACTCGGCACCTCCTTTTTTTATTTTTTTAATTTATTTCAACCTTTTACCCACAAATCAAAAATGTAAATCATTAATATTTCACTTAATAGAACTGTTATATTTTCCCTCTGGATGAAGCCTCGTACATTTCTCCTTTTGTAGGTATTACTTAAAAAACCGGCTTCAGCTATTTCTCAGTTCTTTCACCTTCCCCATTTGCAACATTTGAGTGTATAGTTCATATAATGCTATTGTAGGCTCTGATTTAGTATGGCTCTAATAACTTAACCTATGTAGAAATATTATTTAAGGAAAAATTTCAGTCTTAAACGCCTAAAATAAAAGATACTGCGTACCTCCCACGATAGTTTCACTTTAGTTTGTGCTAAAATTGGGCGGGGAGGTTAGTATTTGAACAACATTTGCGTATATTTGCCCAATTGTCGCAGATGCAGCTTATAAAATATAACTCTACATTTGAAATGCAAATTAGTAAAAGAAAGGGGGCTCGGATCCATGCCATTTCTGTCAGGGAATGTACTCCGAGATGTTTTTGTGGGAATGTTGAGCATGGGTTATATTTATGAAGACAGAGAATAAAAATAGTTCTAATGCTAATCCTTTTGAAAACCTGTTAAAAGTCTATAAAGAATTTAGTGTTCTTGATACTGAGTTATGTAAAAATAATATAGATGCTATCAGTAAATTACGAGTAGATATTTTTGAGAATATTTTAAAGTACTATGAAAATTATTCTACTGCAATAAAAGAATATACTGATTTTATAAAATATCCTTTTGAGTATCCACCATCATATTGGAATCACTCTTGTGAAGATTCATTTTCTTGCAAGAATCCATTTTCTAGCGGATATCAGAACACTAGTGAGTGTCAATCTTCTGATACAAATACCCCAGATGAATATGAAACTACTAGCGAAGACGAGTCTCCCGATACTGATAAACCTTCTAATACAGATAACCAAAATGAATTTATACCTACTAGCGAAAATGAGCCTCCCTATACAGATAAATCTTCTGATGCAATTAACCCAAATGAATATATACCTGCTAGCACAGACGAGTCTCCCGATACTGATAAACCTTCTGATGCAATTAACCAAAATGAATTTGTACCTATTGGCGAAAATGAGTCTACCGATACAGATACACCTTCTGATAATGACAACAGCGATGATATATATACCTTCCCTGCAAGCGGACACGATATCTGCAGCTTTCTTACACGCTACGATACGCCAGCTTTACAGATACAAGCCATACTGAAGCTTGATGGAAGATTAGACTTAGGCAAATTAAACAAAGCAATAAGAATGTCTGTTGATGCAGAGCCAGTCTTTGGATGTAGGTTTGTAAAAAGTGATTCACCGCATTGGAAGCGTATAAAAAATATTGATGAGATAGCATTTTGCACCCTTGAAGAGACTGACAATCCTGATGAAGCTGTAAATTTATTTATTCGAGAACCTTTGGATATAAAAAATAATGCTAATATTAACGCTAAAATAATTCGTTTTAAAGATTATGACATATTAGCTATAAAAATTAACGATGCATGCTGTGATGAGACTTATGCAAAGGAGTATATACAGCGGTTATCAGATATATACTCCAGTATTGACCAAAATGATAATGATTTTAAGCCCCAATCCCGTGTGGATAGCATGATAAATGAAGATATATTATTTAAGGAATTAGGCAGAGAATACCCAGAACTTATATGGAACCCTCTACTGGGTATTCCAAAAACTATATGGGAATTCCCTTGGAAAAATGCAGGAAGAGATGACACGCGCTACGCTGTTAATAGAATCACTCAATGCAGTTTAAAGACAATATCTCAATATGGAAAATCGAGAGGTGCTACAGTAAATGATTTAATTCTTACTGCAATTTACAGAGCAATGTTTAAAATATCTAAGCCGATACATGGTATTCCAATGGATATTTCTTCAAAAATTGATTTACGCAAATATATTAACGATGCTAGAACTCAGTCAGTACGTAATTTCTCTGGTGAATTTATAACTAGTATAGCCAGAGTCTCAAATGAACCCTTTGAAGATACTTTGTCCCGAGTAGTAAATGTTACTAAAGATTCAACGCAGGCTGGCAATCCAACATTACTTATGCCTAATAAAAGCAGACCTGCTGGTATTAGCAGTGCTATAGGTGAAGAATACCTTAAAAAGACATATTATTCATATTTTCAGAATTATTTAAAGCATGCTGCTGAAGATTCTGATATTTCTAAAAAGTACCCTAATTATGTAGGAAATATATGTTTTCCAGAGTTCTCTAATTTAGGAGATATATCAAATTCATTAATGAGGTTCGGAGATATTACTGTTTCTGATGCATACATGCTTCCCCCTGTTATACGTGCTCCTGGATTTTTGCTACTTGCAAACTCATATAATGATATTTTAACAATGTCAGTAGGGTATTACAAAGACTCAATAAGTCATAAGGATATTGAATACCTTCTGACTTCTATTGAAAAAGAACTAATGCGAGTGTGCATTAGCGATGACAATCTTAACATGGAAAATTAGACCACGAGCAGATTTCATAATTATTTTTTTCCAAAAGTAGGCGTGGAGGTTAGCATGAACAATGATTTTTTTAAATACAATATAGATTTTTATAATAAAACAATTGAAAACATGACCAACTACTATAAATATTGTGCTAAAATGTTTGAAAAGTTTTGGGATATACCTAAGTTATCAACTAGAGACAGTATAGAAAGAAAAGGTATTTTCCCAGCAAGTGGGCATGATATTTATAATTATGTGGCACGTTACAACACATCTAATCTTCAGATCCAAGCAATACTGAAGCTTGATGGGAAAATAGACTCATATAAATTGAAACAAGCAACAAGATTGTCACTAGAAGCTGAACCTATTCTTAAATGCCGTTTTATTGAGGATATTGTCCCCTATTGGAAAACTATAGATAACATAGGAATAGTAAATTTTTTCTCCCTTGAGGAGACCAATGATATTGACCAGTCCGTTTCAAATTTTATACAAAGCTCTATTGATATAGATAACGACCCTATGTTGAATGTTAAATTAATGCGATCAGAGCAGCACGATGTTATAGGTTTAAAAATCAATCATGCTTGCTGTGACGGTGCAGGGGCTTTGGAGTATATACAGCTGCTATCTAATATATACAATAAAATTGAGCAAGAGAATGGTTCCTATATACCTATACCTAGAATTGGAGGAAGAAGAGATCAGGACAGATTATTTCAAGAATTAGGTATTACTAATCAAGATTCAGTATTCTCACCTGGTTCTGATGTTTCAATACCTATGTGGTCGTTTCCCTGGGAGCCATGTGGATCTAATACTTCCTGTATGTCAATTATTAGGCTTCCAAGCGGATATATAGATGAAATAAATAAGTGTTCTAAAGATAAAGGTTCTACTGTTAATGATTTTATTCTAACCGCTTACTACAGAGCTATGCTTCAAATGGGTCAACCTATTTATGGACTACCTTTAGAAATTCCTGTTACAGTAGATTTACGTCGTTATCTTCCAGATCATAAAACCCAAGCCATAAGAAACTTTTCAGGTTCAGTAAGTACAAAGCTTATGATGTTGTTAAATGAACCTTTTAGTGAGACTTTGCAACGAGTTACAGCTATGATGAATGAAGTTAAAAATGGATATCCAGGTTTACAAAGTGCTATTGGACTTGAGCGCATTGAAAAAATAAGTTATCAAGAAACACTTGCTTACTATCAAGCATCTCCAGAAACTAAGAAAACACAGAAGTGCTGTCCCCTTTATTGTGGTGACAAATGTGTTCCAACTCTATCGAATTTAGGCAATATATCAAAATCATTAATAAAGTTTGGCAGCCAAACTGTAATAGATGGTTATCTTTTACCTCCTGTTATACGTGCACCGGGCATTTTACTAATGGCATGTACCTATAATTCTGTTTTAACACTGGCAGCCGGTTATTTTAAAGGAACTGCCAGCAAAAAAAACATAGATTTGCTTCTTAATAAAATTAAGAAGGAGCTTATTGATGGTTGTGAAAATTTATATGTAAATGACGGTGATAAAATGTAAGAAAATAGCGGTTAGGTTTAACGCAAACATCCTTAGAGATTGTATGCAGAGATCTTCCTTCTCTGGAAGACTCTGTCCTTAAAATACCTGCAAACTCTTTTACCTACCTTGCTTATGTCAGCCTTGAAGTAAATTATAAACAGCATTTACTATTTTACAAAATTTCTTACTAATGATATAACCGGTTTAAACCAAAATGGTTCTAAACGCTTTTTTACTTTTTGTAAAGAATCGCGTATAGGTATATTCTGAGGACAATGTTTTTCACATTTACCACACTTAACGCACATACTAGCCAAGGCAGGGGTTCTTGTCGTTGCACCTGTATTGAGCATATATTGAAGCATTCCTGTAGACAATTTCATCGAATATGATGCATTATACGAAGCAAAACATCCCGGAATATCAATACCTTTTGGGCAAGGCATACAATAATTGCACCCTGTACACGGAATTTTATATGAAGCATTAAAAATTTCAATTACCTTATTTATTGTAGTAAGTTCTTTCTCCGTCCACATATTTGGCACAGATGTATCTGCCAAGCTGATATTTTCTCGTAACTGTTCAAGTTCATTCATTCCCGACAAAAGCATGGTTACCTCTGAATGATTCCAAATCCATTTTAAAGCCCATGCTACCGGAGTCATAGATTTATCTGCTTTACCCATAATATCTAATGCCTGTTGCGGTAAAGAATTAGCGAGACGTCCGCCTAAAAGCGGTTCCATAATAAAAACCGGCAGCCCTTTTTCAACGGCATATTTTAGCCCGGAATTCCCTGCCTGATAATTAATATTGATATAATTATACTGAACTTGACAAAAATCCCAGTTGTACTCATCAACCAATTTTATAAAATCGTCTCTTTTACCATGAAAAGAAAAACCCACTTGCTTTATTTTTCCGTTTTTCTTATTTTCGGCAATCCATTCTATGATTCCTAATTTACATAATGCCTCCCACTGTTCCGGTCCGGATAACATATGCATAAAATAATAATCAATATAATCCGTTCTTAATCTTTTTAATTGTATGTTAAAGTACTTATCAAAATCAGAAGTATTTTTGCAGAGCATCAAAGGTAATTTTGTTGCTAAATATACTTTTTCACGTAAATTATTTTTTTCAAAAATCTGTCCGATTGCTGCTTCGCTTCCAATGTAAAAGTAAGCAGTGTCAAAATAATTTATCCCGTTATTAATAGCTTCTAAAAACAATTTTTCTGTTTTAACTATATCGATTTGACCTCGAACAGTGGGCAATCTCATACAGCCAAATCCAAGTATAGATATCTGATTTCCAGATTTCTTATCCTCCCTAAATTGCATTTTTATACTCCTTTCTTGCTTTAAATATAAAATAAAGTATGCTGAATTAATCATACCACCTAAACTTAACTTTAGGCTAATAGTTTTATAGAATTTATTTTTCATTTCCTTTACTTATACCATTATTATCATCTAATATTTTACATTAATACTATCATATTTACTTTGGAGTGTATTAAGCTTAATGCTTATTGATTTACTTGACCAAACATATGGTATATATTATAATTAATGTAAATATTTTTCAGAAACGAGGTATAAAAATGAAATTAAAAAAACTTTTATGTTCATGCTTATTGTTAAGTGCATTAACTTGCACATCCTCTATTGTTTATGCAAGTGATATCAGTGGCTCTCAAAACGCTAATGGAACACAGTCTGTTCAAATCATTACTCAATCAAATCCAAATACGTCAATATCACAAGAATCTTTAACTTTAGGCAATTATAATTTCAATAATCCAAAATTGTTTACAAGCAAAAACAAATCTAATATTTCAGCCAAAAGTAATCTTAGAAGTACTTCTGAGGCTCTTGGAAACAATTCACCAGATACAGCCTACTATATAGATATTTCGTTATTTGGACAATTATTAAGTGACTCTATTTCAGGTGATGATGTCGAAAACTGGTATTGTTTTGCAGCATCAGACAATAGTATTATTAATTTTACGTTAGGTCAAGCATCCGATCAACAAAATATTGCAGTATTATATCAACTTCAAAGTGATTTTAGTACTTTAAATCCTGTTGCCGCTGCTACAAATTCAGGTACACTTAATATTAATTATAACGCTAATGGCGCTTCTGGTTACTATTTTATTGATATTATTCCAGTTAGCTCTGCAACAGGAAGTTCTTATACTTTTGTTTTGAATGATGTTTCCTATACAGTAAACTCAAACTGTACATTAAATGCATCAGGTATATTAAGTGCCAACACTCCTACTGTTTATAACTTCACAGCATCGTTACCTGAAAGTTATAGAATTTCATTAAACTGTCCAGTTGGTGAAAACATTACGGTAACTTTATTAGATTCAAATAGTAATACTATTGAGATTGCTAATTATCCACAAGGGCAAAATTCCTTTTTAAATACTCAAACATTAACTCCAGGTAATTATAATGTAATTTTACAATCAACTGATGGAAATGTTGTAGAAAATTCGTTTTCTTATCAATCGTTTCCTGTCAGGACAGGCAGTAATTTCTCAAATGTAAATATTGGACTAGGTAAAGTTACTTGGTATGAAGGATCTCATTACTATATACATGATGTTAACTGCAACTTTAATATTTCAGGAAAACTTTTGGATTCTTCTGGTAATCCAGTATCTTGTGCTAATATAGCAGTACAAGTTTATGATCCAGCTTGGTCCAACAATGTAGGCACAGTGAATAGATTTTCCAGTACTGATATTAACGGAAACTTTAATTTTACAGCCACCTCACCAGTAGCCGCGGGGGTCGAGGTTTCACCAACTGGTCACATATATGATTATGCAGGGATATTCTTATTGTATTACAATGATTTATCCGGTACTTATGTTACTTTACCTGTAACTAACATCGGAAATCCTGAACCACTATATATCTATGGATACTAATTAATATTTAATCAATGTGTAATATTTAAAATTAAATATGAAAATAAAAAGAGGGTTTCCTTTATAGTGTTTATTTACAAATGCTTTAGTTAGGAAGCTCTTTTTTTCCCCATTTCAAGTAAGCGTATATCATAATTAACTGTCTTACCTTTGTTCTTATCGCAAAGTTATTATTTTGCAATAAACACATCATGTAAGGAAGTTGGCACTAGTAAATGAGAGTTTTTTAATTAGTTTCATGGTTTGCTCCAAAATTTGTATTTATAAGTATAAACATATTATGTGCGACTGCCTTTCGCACAAGAAAAAAGACATGTTATCATTATGCCTTTTTCTTAACACACATAATATTTTATAAAATTTCTAATGCGCTAAATACCCCCCATCAACTACCATCGACGTACCTGTAATAAATTTTGCTGCATCACTAAGCAAATATGCAGTTGCACTAGCAACATCCTCTGGCATGCCTAAACCCATGATTTGCCTTTTCTTTAAGTCCGCTTCAAAATTATTATTATTAACAAGGTCTATTAAACCATCATAAATTTGAGTTCTTATCATACCTGGTGCAACAGAGTTTACTCTAATATTCTTTGGTGCTAGTTCTACTGCCATTGCCCTAATGGCACCATCCAGGGCTCCCTTGCTTGCACAATAAGCCGCAAGTCCTCTAGCTCCCACTTTACTTGAAATCGAAGATATTGCAACTACACTTCCACCATTGCTATACTTGCGTTTTGAAAAATGCTTTACAAGCTCCATAAAGGCATAAAAATTTATTGCCATAATGTTTTTTAAATCATCCATTTTTAAGTAAGAAATAGGAACTGTACGGGATATTCCTGCTGAATGAACGATTCCATTAAGCTTTCTATCTCCGCCACATATGTTATCAAACATACCCTCTATATCATTTAAATTGTTTAAATCAATAAGATAATAGGAATGATCACCAGGCTCCAACTCATTACATGTTTCTTTCAGCTTCTCTTCGTTTCTGGCAGCCATAATGATATTTGCTCCAAGTTTACTTAAATATACTGCAATGCTCTTTCCTATTCCTGATGAAGCTCCAGTAACCAATATATTTTTACCTTTCAAATCCATTGGGTTTATCACATTTTATCAGTCCCCTTAAAATAATAATTAGTATAAATCATAGGAATACATGCAGACTTCTTCATTTCAAGACAAATCCCCCCATAGGATAACCCCACACCAAAGCCGCACATTACAAGCTTTACCATATCATCAGATTTATCTTCACCAAATGTATCAACCAGTGTCAAAGGAATGGATTCTCCGCTTGTGTTGCCATATCTGTCAATAGATATTGGCACCTTTCCCATAGGAATTCCAAGCTTGTTAGATAAATGCTTAAGAATAAACAGATTCGCCTGATGGAATACATACATATCTACATTGTTTTTATCTATAGAATATTTTGACATAAAATCAGATAAGCCCTTTTGAACGTCAGTTATAGCGAAATTAAAGATATCAGCTCCATTCATAGCCAATTCAAAATCTTCTGAATTACTTCTTTTACCTCTGCTCCTAGCATGACCCGCCGGAACCATAATGCATTTATAGCCACTGCCTTTAGTTTTAAGAAAATATTTAATTTCCTTTCCTTCTGACCTTTCCAAAGCTGTTGCAGTTCCTCCATCACCAAATATCATAGCAGTTCCGCTGTCTGTAGGATTTATTCCAAAATTACTAGTATCACCAACAAGCAGAAGAACCCTGTTTATGTTTTGCGTTGAAATCATCGTAGCTGCCTGCCACAATCCATAAACGTAACCTGAACATCCTAGATTTACATCATATGCAATACAATCTTCACTTAGTCCAAGTCTATATTGCAGAACACAAGCTGTTGCTGGTACCGCATAATCAGGTGTTTGGGTAATCAGAATCAAAGCATCAATAGAAGATGCTTCCCAATTCATCTTTTCCATAAGTTTTTTTGCAGCAACATAACATAAATCTGAGGTGCATTGCTCGTCAATAGCTACATGTCTTGTTTTCACGCCTGTCATATTTATAAATTTCTGTACTTTTTCTTTTCCAAATATGGGAGTATACATTTCATTTTTTACTATACATTCAGGCACAGCACATGATATACCTTTAATCTCTACATTTTTCAAAATACCATCAGCCAATTATCTGCACCTCATTCCATTTTATCAATAATATCTTTTACAGTTTTAAACTTCTTAATTTCCTCTGATTTAACATCCTTGCTAAAAACGCTATCAAACATAGCAATTGTAGAAATTACAGCCATAGAGTCCCATTCTCCAATGCTACTTAGTTCTGTATTTTCATCCAATGTGTCTTTATCAATGAACAGCAATTCTTCTAAAAGATTAATTTTTTCTTTAACAGTCATAATAACCTCCCACGCCCCATTAGGCATAAAATTTAGTAAAGTATTCGTGGAGGTACGCCATATTTTTTGTTGCTGTAATAAAGTCTATCATGCTAACCTCCCACGCCGCATTTGGGCATAAAATTTAGTAAAGTATTCGTGGAGGTACGCCATATTTTTTGTTGCTGTAATAAAGTCTATCATGCTAACCTCCCATGCCGCATTTGGGCATCAACTAATATTATTTATGCGAATTAGTATTATTTTTCGAGCTGCTGACCTCTCACAAAAACTATTCCTATTCACCAGATGTAACTAATTAGTTATGTTTACTTAATTAATATATTCTTATTAATGCAAATTTGTGAACTCCTGCTTACAACCTTCAATCAATTCATCTTTAATTTTATTCAAAAGCCCCTTCATATCAGATTCATGGACTGAAGGCTTATAATAACCTACTGACAGGGTAATTATTCCATTATAGGTACCAGCCACAATTAACATTCCCGGTGCGCGTATAGCTGGAGGAAGACAATACAAATCGTTCACAGTATTTTCACCAAATTTAATTAATGACTTTGATATATAACCAATATTCGATAATACCGGAGAGCACCTATTTAAAACAAAAAAAGGGTTTTGTGCAGCCAAATCAGCTATTTGAGAAAACATATTAAACAAAGCACAAATGTGGTGAAAATTCATTTTTTCAAGATACTCAACCCTCATGGCATTTGCTAAACTAGGATGCCTATTTTTAAAATCTTTTGTGGCTTCCATAACCCTAGATAATGTTTCTTCAAATAGCTCATTGGCTTTCCTACATATTTTAAAAGTAATTCCACCTGAAAAATTCCTTATTGCTTGTGCCTTATTATCAGGAAGATACCTGCGTAAATCAGTTGTGACAGCAATATCCATTGGCATACCATATGGAGGCTTTGATATATCAAACATCACTCTATAAATTGCTGTTAGTAGCAAGTCATTAATTGTTGCGCCTCTTGCTTTAGCATAAGTATTCAATATATCCAAATAGCCATAAGGAAGTCTGCATGTAGCGAAACCTGTATCACCTATTTTGATATTGTTCCAAGGAAATTTCCATATAGTTAATGGTATTTGCTGTAGAGGAGTATACGATGTCATAGGATTAAATTTAATAAGTGCGCTTAATAAGCTGTTATGATCCTTTCTGTCCCTCATCCTTGGTTTAGGAACAAAAGCTTTATCCTCATTGGTTATTTGAGTATAAATATCTGATAGGAGTTTAACATATTCCTTTGCTCCAACTCCATCACAGCATACATGGTTAATTTTCAAACACAAAGTATCATATTTTTCAGAACGAATTAGCTCTATCTTAACCATTGGGTCTTTATCCATGTCCATAGGACTTTCCAAAAAATTCTGAATGCTTTCATCAGAATTATCTGTCTCTACTAGCATACAAAACTTGATATTATCGGCATCCTCAAATCGTTTCCAATGGGGCGGATTACTTTTAATATATCTAGCTCCAAAAACCGGCTCCACATCAAATGATAATCTTACTGCTCTTTCAAGCCTATCAAAGTCTAATCTACCATCTAGTTTCATTATTATTTGGAGCTGGAAACTTGCCATACCGTACTTGGCCAAATAATTATATATATCATATCCGCTAGCTGGTATAGTTTTTGAACTACTATTTGTAGAATTATTAATTGGTTTATAAAAATTGATATAGCTCTCAAACATCATTCTAATGTTTTCAAAATAATTGGTTATTGCTACTGGAAACTTTGGAAATTCCGTTTTAAAGTTATTGTTTCGCGATTTGTTTTCGTTTTCCATCTTCCTCTCTCCAAACATCAAATTTGTACACACATCTCAGTTCACTTTTTCTTTTACAATCCTATATTATGTATCCTCTAATGTATCTGTTACAGTTGTATTTGTATGAATATATACATTGATTTAAGGAGGAATTTTTTAGACTTGAAAAGGTAATGAAATATAATATCTAAGTTAACAAATTAAATTATCAAATAGATTTGATGAACAATTCTAAAGAAGGGTGAATTAGGGCAAGACTTTTTGTGGCGCAATTTCCGTGTCAACGGAATATATTATTATGTAAACATAAGCGATACTATCGCAACAAAGTCAGTAATACTTGGTTTAAATATTAATATAGTCCGAAGGAGAATATTATTATGGCAGAAAAAACGCACAAAACAGTATATGCTGTTCTAAATAATTCTTGTAACAAAAATCCCGAGAAAACAGCTGTAATTTTTCCTGATGAATCAAAGCAATATACTTATTCTGAATTAAAAGATTTAGTAGACAAAACTGCAAAAGCTCTTATCTCCTTGGGTGTAAAAAAGGGTTCACATGTAGCCATCTGTATGCATAACACTGATAAATGGTTAGCTGTATTGTATGCAGCATCTAGCATTGGTGCGATTGTTGTGCCGATAAATATTAATAGTTCAGTGTCGGAGATGGAGTATTTATTAAAGCAAGCAGATGTTAACATTTTATTTTTTCTGCAAAACAATTCAAAAAATAATAGTGAATGTCTTAAAAAAATTATCGGTGATAAAAATTCTATTGATAAAGATAACTTTAGTTCTTTAGAAAAGGTTATCGTAATAGGTAATGTTGTTTCCACCGATTCAGTTATTAATTGGGATGATTTTATTAGTTATTCAGCTAAAGTCACAGATAATATGCTCTGCGATTATAGAAGCAAAGTAACTCCAGAAGATATCTATAGCATTCAATATACCTCTGGCACCACTTCAAGACCAAAAGGCGCAATTTTAGCACAAAAAGGGGTTCTGTATTCTGCAAGTAATTATGGTGAAGCAATAAAAATGTCCTCCAATGAAAAGATATTTATACCAATCCCATTTCACTATTGTTTTGGTAATATCCTAACAGCAGTATCATACTTAATTTATGGAGCCACAATTATTGTTCCAAGTGGATTCAGTACCTCAAGTGCTTTAAGGATATTGCAGAACGAAGGTTGTACCTTTATTTGCGGTGTTCCAACGATGTATTTGGCAATGATTAATAATTGCGATTTTAATAAATATGATTTGAGTAAATTAAATAAAATTGTATTTGGTGGTTCTTATACTTCACCTAGTCAATTCTGCAAGATTGCACAGGCTTTTGGAGTAACTAATATTATTAATGGCTATGGTTTAACCGAGTCATCATCCCTATGTGTTATCCCTTCAATAAATGACTCGTTCGAAATAAGAATGAATACAGTAGGCAAGCCTTTACAAAACAACGATGCCAGAATAATTGACAGTAACAGTGGCGCTGAAAGTCAGGAAGGTCAATTGGGGGAGCTAATTATACGTGGTCCCAATTGTATGCTTGGATATTACAAAAAGGAGTATGAAACGAGTCTGGCGATAGACAAGGACGGCTGGCTGCATACTGGTGATTTGGCAAGTAAAACTACTGAAGGCTTTATTATAATTGACGGAAGAATAAAAGATATTATCATTAGGGGTGGCGAAAACATCTCACCTACTGAAATTGAGGTAGCTCTGTGTGAAGTAGATGGTGTCAATGATGCAAAAGTTGTAGGAGCATATGATGAGGTTATGGGTGAAAAAATCGCTGCATTTATAATAAGCAATTGTAATCTAGAGGATCTATGTCAGCAAATAGAAACAACACTAGCAAATAAACTATCAAAAAGCAAAATGCCTGAATACTATATCAAAATTGACTCCTACCCGGTCAACTCAAATGGTAAGGTGCTCAAAACTGAGTTAAAAAAAATGGCGCAGGAATTAATTGCTGAAAATAAATTTGATGGACAAAATAGTAGTACTTCTAATACTAAAAAGAGATATACTATATATCAATGACAGTAGACTATAAAAATAAAGTCAATATAATCAAAATATTGCTTACTAATCAGCTATTTACAATATATAGAACAAAAAATACAATATATAGCCCATTATTAATCCATAAAAATTTGCACTAGAGAATAATTGCACGAATTAGTTGTGAATAGATGAAACATTACTAACTCATGCAATTATTTATTGATATGCTTTTTGTTCTCGTGTACACCCTTCCATAAGCTCATCTTCCCGTTTCTATTGTCTTCCAGAACACCCTCCTATCAGCTCATCCTTAATTTTATTAAGAAGACCCTCCATATCAGATTTTCTAACGGAAGGCTTATAATATCCTACTGCTAATGATATTATTCCATTATAGGTACTTGCAACTAGCAAAATTCCAGGAGCTCGGACTGTAGGAGGAAGAATATAAGCATCGGTTACTGTATTTTTACCAAACTTAATCGGTTCTCTTGATATAACCCCAATATTTGAGAGTGTAACAGCACACCGGTTAAAAATTAAAAAAGGATTTTTTGACGCTAAATTTATAATTTGAGATAATACATTAAAAGCATTAAAAATAGGGTTAAGATCTATCTTCTCGATAATTTCCAAGCATTTTGCAGTCATATAATTAGGATGCCTATTTTTAATATCTTTAGTTAAAGTCATTACTCTAGATAACGTTCCATCAAATAATTCATTAGGTCTCCTGTCTACTTTTAAAGTAGCCCCACTTGAGAAATTCCGTATAGCTTCAGCCTTATGATCTGGAAGATACTTTCTAAGGTCAATTGTAATAGGGATATCCATTGGTATACCATAAGGCGGCTTCGATATTTCAAACATAGCTCTGTAAAGGGCAGTCAGTATTAAGTCATTTATTGATGCACCTCTGCTTTTTGCATAACTTTTTATTATATCCAGAGAACCATAAGGAAGCCTGCATATAGAAAAACCCAGATCACCTGTCTGGAGATTTTTCCAAGGAAACTTCCATGTAGTTAATGGTATTTGTGAAAGTAGACTCCAAGTAGTATTTGGATTACATTTACTGAGCGTGTCTAATAATCTTTTATGATCCTTCATACTGCATATTCGTATATCAGAAACAAAGCTATTGTCACCACTTTCAATACTGGAATAAATGTCTGATAGAACCTGAATGTACTCCTTTGCTCCAGCTCCATCACAGCAAACGTGATTAATTTTTATACACAGAATATCATTTGTGCCAGAACGTATAAGTTTTACTATAACCATTGGATCCTTCATCATGTCCATCGGACTTTCTATAAAACTTTGAACAGCTTGGTCAATATCAACTGTCTCCTCTATAGTGCAAAATTTTATATTATCAATATCATCATACCGTTTCCAATACAGTTGTTTACTTTCAATAATATGGCATCCCAAAACCGGCTCTACATCAACCGACAGTCTTACCGCTTTGACCAAATTATTAAAATTCAGCCTGCCATCTAGCTTCATTATTGCTTGAATTTGAGAGCTTGCAAAATCATATCTAGCGACATAATTGCATTTATCATATGCATTAACTGGTATAACATCTGATATACTTCTCTCAAAACAATTACCATTGAGTTTGTTTAAACTGTCCTCCACGCTCGGCTTTCGGCACAAAGAATAATTAAACATTCGTGGAGCTACGCTGCCATTATTGCCATTGAATCTAGACTCTTTCAAGCCATTATGTCTAGAAAATGCCTTGTTTATAGCCTCATTATAATTTGTTAAAGACTGTGGGGACTGTCGAGACTTTGGGAATTTGGGGGACTTTGAAGCTTCAACTTTCGTGTTATGATACAATTTATTACCCATATCTATTCTCCACTATCGTAATAATCACACTATGCTATATTATGTAATCTACTAAGTAACTGTGACAACTAACTATAATGGCAATCACAAATGATACCATTTGATTCCGCATTTTAGATATAAATTAGTATAAAAATACACCCAAAATGTATTTTAACTTCTAACATTTTGGGTGCATTATATGGCGCGTATTTACTATGACCAAAAAATAGGCTTCTATAACCTTATCTGAGTATTTATGCACCTTTTGTACCATAATGCTTTTACCTACTCGGAGATAGATTTCACTTGCTATGCAAGGAATTCTTTTATTTTCTTGTAGATTCCAGCTGCATCAAGTTCATATTTTACAAGCAATTCCTTAGCAGGACCTGATTCACCAAACACGTCATTTACACCTATTTTTAATACTTTTGTAGGTGCATTTGCAGCTAGGCAATCACATACTGCACTGCCTAATCCACCTATAACAGAATGTTCTTCAACAGTTACAACCTTGCCTGTCTCTTTTGCAGCTTTTATAATTAATTCTTCATCTAATGGCTTAATAGTATGAATGTTTATTACCTTTGCGGAAATACCATCTGCTGCTAATTTTTCAGCAGCTGCCAAGCTTTCAGAGACTTCAAGACCTGTAGCAACTATTGTCAAATCTTTTCCTTCTCTTAAGACTATACCTTTGCCTAGCTCAAATTTATACTCAGCATTATCATTAATTACAGGAACTGCTAATCTTCCGAACCTGAGATAAACAGGCCCTTCATGATGGTATGCTGCCTCAACGGCTGCTTTTGCTTCAATATCATCAGATGGGTTTATAATAGTCATTCCAGGTATTACCCTCATTAATGCAATATCTTCATTACACTGATGAGAAGCTCCATCTTCACCAACAGAAATTCCTGCATGTGTAGCGCCTATCTTTACATTTAAATGTGGATAGCCAATAGAGTTACGTACCTGTTCAAATGCTCGTCCTGCTGCAAACATGGCAAAAGTGCTTATGAATGGAATCTTACCAGTAGTAGCTAATCCTGCTCCGATACAAGTCATATTTGCTTCTGCAATACCACAATCTATATGTCTTTCAGGAAATACCTTCATAAAAGTATCTGTTTTTGTAGCTCCAGCAAGGTCAGCATCTAAAACCACTAAATTATCATACTTTTTACCTAATTCAACCAATGCATTACCATAGCTTTCTCTTGTAGCAATTTTCTTTACTTCTGGCATAGTGCTTCACCTGCTTTCTCTAATTCTTTCATTGCAATTTCAAATTCTTCATCATTAGGTGCCTTCCCATGCCAGCCTGATTTATTCTCCATAAATGAAACACCTTTTCCTTTAGTGCTTTTTGCAATAATAACTGATGGCATTCCTTTTGTTTCTCTTGCCTCTTTGAAAGCTGCTTCTAAGGAATCAAAGTCATTTCCATCTACATTTATTACATGAAAATTAAAGGCTTCAAATTTTTTATCAATTGGATATGGTGAACACACATCACTTATACAACCATCAATTTGCAGATTGTTATTATCAACAATTACTACTAAATTATCTAGCTTTCTATGTCCAGCGAACATGGCAGCTTCCCATATCTGTCCTTCTTGAAGTTCTCCGTCTCCTGTAAGAGCATAAACGCGGTAATCTTTCTTATCCATTTTGGCTGAAAGCGCCATTCCAACTGCTGCAGAGACACCTTGTCCCAAGGACCCACTTGACATATCTACTCCTGGAATATGCTTCATGTCCGGATGTCCTTGTAGATAAGACCCTACATGACGTAAAGTTTTCAAATCTTCTACTGGGAAATATCCTCTATGAGCTAATGTGGAATAAAAACCTGGAGCCACATGTCCTTTGGATAAAACGAAACGATCTCTATCTTCCTTTTTAGGATCTTTAGGGTCAATATTCATTTCTTTAAAATAAAGATACGTAAAAATATCTGTTGCAGACAAAGAGCCACCTGGATGTCCACTCTTTGCACTATGAACTGCTGTCACGACCCCTTTACGGATTTCATTTGCTACTTTTTGCAATTCTAATTTTTCCATATATATGTCCATGTCTATTATTTTAAATAATATAAAATAACGGCACGAACTAGGCACCTCCTATTAAAAGTTTTTACAATTCTTTAAACTAAATATTCCTCATATTACTATTTAGTATAATAACATTATTATATACTATCAAACAATAAGTAAATCAAAAATAAACTTAAAAAGAGTAATAAAAATTAATATATTGATCCATAACCTTACTGCATTATCACAATTTAAAACTGATAAGCTGTCTATTCCCACCCTGCTTTTAATCTCTAAAATCAATAAAAGCCCCGTTGCCGCGGAGCTTAATATTGAAATATAATAGAAAAAAATAAAATGAAAAAAAGGCTATACTTGTATAATATACCATATTTGTTAAATATTCTAGATTATTATATGAATTTTGTGTGAACAATTGAATAGTTAAATACATTTTACAAACAAATTTCATTATTTAAACTACAAAACTTCGCACTTAAAAATATATTCAAATGCGAAGCTTGTATAAAACTATTTATTACTTTAAAAACAATTTAACATATGTCCACTGCTTATAAAACATCTATATCTACAATACTCTAGTCCAAACTTTTATATATAGCTTTCTTTGAACTCAATATACTTACTAAAAACCCCACTACACCTGTAATCAGGAAAATCACTGCCATGCCAGACCCTTTCCCAGTTCCAACAAGACTTGCAAGAATTTGTTGAGCAGAAGAAGTACTTAGCATAAATGGCTCAAAAATATGGTCTGCCAAAAATCCACCTAGGAAAAGTCCGATGGGGATAGTGATAAACTGAAAAGTATCACGAGTAGAGAAAACCCTCCCCTGCATTTCTATGGGTACTTTTGTTCGCATAATAGTAGTTAAGTTTGCATTTAAAAATGGCAATGGTAAATTCCCTGCAAAAGCAGCAAAAACCCATATTTCAACATTTCTCCCTATACCCCATAATAAATCACACAATAAAAATGAAACAGCACAGGAAAGGAAAATCACTTTCGTTTTGCTCTTTGCAGGTTTTACTAATGTCACTAAAATACTTCCTACAAGAGCTCCAATACCTATTGCAGAAGATACCATCCCAAGTGTCACCTGATTATTACCAGTCCTTGCAAGTATCATTGCAGGCATTATGCTATTCCCTGCCATAGATGCTAAAAGATTAATAAAGGAAAAGAACAATATGATTTTCCATATGGGCTTATGCTCTCTTAAAAAGTGTAAACCCGTAAGGCAACTTTTAACAAATGTTTCTTCTTTTTTCTCATTGTTCACCGGCATAGCAGGTATTTTTATAAATATAAGAAGTAAAGCAAATGCAATAGCAAAAGTTAATAAATCAATACATAAAACTGTCTTGATTCCACTAAAAGCAAGAATCGCTGTTGCAGAAGCAGGGGTTAATATTGTAACAAGAGAATTTGAAAATGCCTGCATTCCACTTGCACGTATATAATGTTCCTTTGGAGTAATAAGCGATACAGCAACATATGAAGCAGGATTTTGGAAAGCATTCATAAAACTCAGTATGAAATTGATTATGTATAAATGCCAAATCTCCAAATTGCCTGTGCTGTAAAGTAATAGCACTGTAGCTGTTCCCAATGCTGCAACAAAATCACTGACTAGCATGATTTTCTTCTTATTCCACCTGTCTGCAAGTGCTCCCGCAATAAAGCAAAATAATATTGATGGCAAATAAGAACAAACTGAAAGCAGCGCAATACTTGACGCCGTACCCTGTTGTTTGTATGCCCAGATTATTAGTGCAAAATTGGTCATAGCAGTACCAAGGGAAGAAATCGTTTGACTCCCCCAAAGAATTAGAAAACTTCGTAACTCAAATAGTTTATTTAATTGTTTCATGACTTTGCTCCCTAATTTTTATTTGTATTAGAATCAATTACAATCGGACGATAGTTTGTTTTTGGAAGCTATTTCGAAAAACAACTTTGTACGAACAGTAATTGACTTTAGTAGCAAAGTCCAATTTCAGGCGGTTTTTTACCGCTCCATGCATTTCCGCCCTACATCAGACCCTGCATGGAGCAAAAACAATGCAAAGTGGATAGTCCATATTGTGACACCTCGTAATAATTTATTTAATAATTTACTAAAAATCGTACAGTTAACTAGCAGATACAGCAAAAGCATTCGATTATTCATAATCGTAGTAATTATAAGTAAAACCTACAGTTTGATACCATTAACTAATTTATTAGCAACATCGTGTACTGTAATAGTTTACTAAAAATTTAAAATTTAACGAACAGCTACAGGGGGGTTCGGCTACTAATTAACGTAATCCTAAAGCAAAAATATAACTGTCATCGCTTTTGTTACATATAGTTCTTCTACGTACTAATATCCCAAGCGAGCTTTTTCCAAAGCATTTAAATCAAATTTTTTCATCTTAAGGAAGGCCTCGGTAACTCTGTGGATTTCATCTTTTGATCCAGCTAGAAATACTTCATCCATGTTTTTAGGTACTATTTGCCAAGATACTCCAAATCTATCCTTTACCCATCCGCACTGTTCTGCCTCAGGTATAGCAGAAAGTTTTTCCCAGAAGTAGTCAATCTCTTTCTGATCTTTACAGTTTAAAATAAATGAAAACGCCTCATTAAAACTAAAATCCACATCATATGCATTATCCATTGCAGAAAATTCAATACCAAAAAGTTTAAAAGCAGCATAATTTACCTTTGACTTTGGTGAATTCGCTTCCCCTGCTTCATATTTGCTGATTGTTACAATTTCCGATTGCTCAAATATCTCGGTATAGTACTTTACAGCTTCCTCAGCCTTACCACAAGCTTCATTTGAGAAAAGGAGGTTTGGTTTTATTTTTATTCCTCCGTGTCCACCTTCAGTCAGCATCAGCTGCCAAGACAATCCATACCTATCTTGAATCCAACCATACCACTTACTGTAGGGGTATTCCCCAAGTGGCATTATCTCTGTTCCCCCTTCAGACAAAACTTCCCACTTGCTATTTATTTCTTCTACAGAATCAAGAGCTACCATTAATGAAATCGATGGATTGAACTTAAAGTAAGGACCTGCACTTATTGCTGTAAATATCTGTCCCTCAAGCTCGAAATTTATTATTTCAGAATCTCCTGATGGCGTATTTTCTATCAATCTTGAGTTTAATATTCTGGATTGCCGAAATAAACTTGTATAAAGTGAAACAGCCTCTCTAGCTTCTGTATTATACCATAAGTGCGGAACTATTTTTTGCACAATATGTCTCCTTTCTTTTCTCAGCCTTCGTAGCTTAGCTGCCATCCTATTCCGAATTTATCTATCAAGAAACCATAGCATTTACTCCAGAATGTTTCTTGAAGTTCCATTTGTACCGTCCCGCCTACTTTTAGCTTATTGTATATTTCTTTGATTTCATCAGTATTCTTACTATTTATAACAAGGCTGATGTTGTTTCCTAAAGTAAAGGGCATACCCTGTGGAACATCGGAAAACATGATTTTACTTCCTTTAATATCGAGGAAGGTATGCATTACAAGATTTTGAGTATCTTCAAAGCCCGGCATTTCTGGATTAGATGGAACATCACCAAAAGTCATAATTTTTTGTTTTTCTACTCCAAATACTTCTGCATAGAAGTCTACAGCTTCACGACAATTTCCTCTAAAGTTTAGATATACATTTATAGCCATTTTCTGTCTCCTTTTTTTGATGTTATAATGACAAAAATCTTAATTATTATTTTCCCAATATCCTTTATAATTATGTCATGCACAAATCATATTAACCATCCATACTGACAATGAAAAATTCTCTATATAATAATCTTAACAACACCCACCGCTGCTATTACTCCCTGAACAGTCGCAATTTGGTTCACTTCCTGTAAGCCATCCATTGATAATTGCTACAGCACAACCCACACCGGGGTTTACTTCTAATGCGTTAAATGGACAATTCTTAGCGCAAGCGCCACATTCCATACATCCGTCTTTATCTATAATTTCTGACTTTCCATTTTTAAAGCCAAACACGTTATGAGGACAAACTTCAATACACCTTTTACATCCTGTACATTTATCTGAATTTAGCAATAATGTAGATACATTCTTTAAATATCTATGTTTCATACCAACCTCCGTATAACAACTTCCATATATTCGTATTATCTCACTTAATCTCCTTAAAACTTTATAAAGCTATTTACTAATAATAAAAGGATTCCCAGGCCTATTGTTATAATGATTATAGGAAGAGCTTTTCTCATTTCTTTTAAAACACCTGAAAAAGAGGTATATGTTGAAGAACCTGTAAAATTCATCGCATAAAAGGCTGATATTGATGGTAATGCAAAAAGATAACCCAATTCTTTTATAATACCAAATGAAGGAGTTGTGATTCCTTTATTTATTAGAATAACTACCAACGTCCATAAGAAACCCATCAGCCAACCTTTCCACGCAAAGGCTCTGCCTGGTATCCAAGGGAGCAGGACAGGAGTTAAAACACAGCCTGTTATCAATGCACCACCATATGCATAAAAATCCACACCATCAAAAGGATTGATTACAAACAGGTTCAATAGAAATAAAATCCCAAATATAATTAGTGAAGTCTTGAATGTCGGTACTAACTCCATAGGGGTCAGCACAAGGCGGTCTAACATATTAAATTTTACAATTCGCATTTCATCAGTGGCTATCATGCCAGAACTGATAAACTGTTTGATGTCATTTGCTCTAACAGGACCATATATTATCTTAAAACCAGTGCTTTTTGTTACCTCATGAGCGCTAACTCCCGGTGCACCTAATTGCGGTAATATTAATGTTTTATGAGATATTATTGAGGAAAGTTTAGTCTTTCTGATGCGGTTAATGAGTTCTTTTGTTCCAAATGTTCCTTTTCCCGCAGCACACCAAACATTAATACCCTTAGTGTCGAGTACCAAAACCCATAAATTGAGCCCTTCAAGTTCCTTCCTAAGTGCATCAAAGGTTAGTTTATAGTTAGCAGTTACCAAAACAATAGCATCTTTATCCGGTGTACCTATTGCATAAATACCCGGGTTTACCTTATAGTTCATTCTACCGATACCCCATCGACTTTTCCATGTTCCTAATGTATCTTTAAAAACTAATTGAGTTGATACTTGTGGTACAATTCCCACTTCAGTTTCTAATTCTCCAATTATCCAACAGTCTTTTTTGCTATATTGTGTTATCGTATCACTTGAACATTTTTCACTGCCACTACTACAACATGATTTTTTGTTTTCAATAGAAGTCAGTGAATCAGACTTATTCGGTATTTTGACTTTTGCTTTAACCCTAACTGTTTTGGATTTGGAATCATTACTACAGCAGTTTTTATTTTCCAATTTCACACACCTCCACTTATGAACAATTACATCTGTCAAATTTTTCGGTATCAACAGTTGTTAGTCTATTGATTAAGTCCTTTACTTTTATTGCACCTTCGGCTGAAATTGAGTAGTAAGTCCACTTTCCTTCATTCCTAGCAGATACAATACCACTTTGAACTAAAATCCTCATGTGATGTGAAAGCGTAGATTGACCTATATTTAGCTGTTCAAGAAGAACGCAAGCGCACTTTTCTCCGCTCTGTAAAAGTTCAAGAATCCATAGTCTGTTTTCATCGCAAAATGCCTTAAACACTTTTGCATTCTCTATATGTTGATTGTTCATAACATACCTCATATCTATAATATTCGATCTGATATTATTATATACTTCAAATCGAAGAATATCAATGTGAAATAACAACTATTTGAAATTATGCGGCAGCAAGCACAGACATTTGCCAATTGTTACATTATAAAAAATCTAGCCCCCATTTAGTATCTTTGTTCTTTTCACATTTTCTCTCTCTTTCATAAAAACTACTAAAAAAGATAAAAATAGTGCTTAACCCAATTTGGTTAAGCACCATTCATACCTTGCTTTCGATTACAAAATTAATCCAGAAGCGTATACATCATAATACTTTCAATCTTATTATTTTTAATATGAAATTGCATACCGTCAACATAATTTACTGGATGATATTGGAAATCATCCTCTTTTTGAGTTGCCCCACCTCCCAGCAAATTTCCTTCCGGATATGCCTCCTCAAGCTTTTCCAAACTATCACCAACTCTTATATTTCTCACTGTTGAATATTTCGGGTCAGTAATTTTAATGCTAAATATAAAGAACTCCTTTTTTTCAGCCGCATTGATGGTTTTTATATCGAGACCCGGGAATTTGTATTGTTTCTCAGTAAAGCCGATAAGGTTATCCATATTCTTTCCATCATCGCTCGAATAAGTGTGAGATTTGTTCTCTATAGCTTTTCCCAGAATACCCTCCAGCTTTTCATCACCTGCAATGTCTGAAATAGCAATTGTATTTCCATTATAAACAAATGCCAGCTCTTTCAGAATTATATTTCCATCCTTTTGAATTGTACCCTGCTTTATTACTTTTCCTGAAGAATTTGTATTACTATCAGTTGAATTACTTGCAGATGGGTCAGCTGAAGTATTACCTACAATGTCCGCTGACTTATCGACGTTAGAAGTTGCTTCAGTCGAATCAACCTTATTTATCTTACATCCTGCCAAAACTGTAGTACAAATAGACAAAATCATAATTACTGTAAATATTTTTTTTAATGTTTTCATTGTTAATACCTCCAAAATTTATTTTTTTACTCAACTTTCCCAACTGAAAATTGTAGGTGTTCCGACTTAATCAATGGAAAGTCGGGTTTGAAATAATTAATGAATCGGCTTGTAGATAGATGAAGCATTACTAATTCCTTCAATTGTTTTAGCAACAAACCATTGATATGTGTCTCGCACCGAATAGACTTATATGTGGTAAAGTTGAGTTCTTATGAGGTCATTATATATATAAATTTTATTAGTGTAATAACAGACTTGTATCATTCTTGTAACATTATGCTAGTGGTATAACCAATAAAACTACTGTCCCAACATCAATTTCACTTTCTATTACCAAATGCCCGTTAAATTTATCTAGTATCTCTTTACAAATTGAAAGTCCCAATCCCGAACCATTTGCAATCATTGAATTTTTAGCTCTAAAAAACCTTTCCTGCACTAATTCAATATCCCTTTGCGCTATACCGATACCCTGATCGCTTATTTTTATAACTGCTTCTTTTTCAATTACAAAGGTTTCCACATTAATCAGACTTTTAGGTTTAGAGTACTTTATTGCATTATCTATAACATTGGCAATTGCGTGAGACATAAGTATTTTATTCACATTGACGAACACATCTTTTTTTATTTTTGTCACTAAAGTGATTTCTTTTCTTTTAGCTTTCGCCTCAGACTCTCTGATGACATCATCAGTTAATTCAGATAAATTTGTCCTTTCGGTGTTAAGCTCCTGTGTGGCTTTATCAAAACGGGACAATATCAATAACTCATTAATAAGTTTTGTAAGGCGATCCGATTCATTTACAAGATGATAGTACACTTTTTTTAATTCCTCACTCTCATTTTCTCCCTCTAATAAATATTGAGAAAAGCCCCTTATCGCAGCAAGAGGTGTTTTTAGTTCATGGGACACATTGGAAATAAACTGTTTTTGATATTGTATATAATCACTCAATTGAATTCCCATCTGATTTAAACCTGCTGCAAGCATCCCCAGCTCATCTTTTCTATTCAAACTGACATTCTCAAATTGTTGTTTTGAGAACTTTTCAGTTGCCCCGAGAAGATATTTTATAGGTTTGGTAGTTTTGCGGGAGATGTATAAGCTTGAAATAGTAATCAGTAAAATAAATCCTGCTGCCCCTACAAACAATATATATCTGATTTTATTCATAATATCATAAAAGTAAGATATATTTTCCACAAGTTCAAACACATAAACATTTTGATAATATTTGTCTTGAATAGGTATAGAAAAATATATTAGCTTATTCTCTGTAACTGTGTAAGAATAATTTCCCTTTAAGGAATTTTCAATATTCTCTTTAAAAATCATAGGCGCTGCGTTATTTATTATTATTCCGTCTCTAGCCATACCCAGAAGCTTTAGGTTATTGTCGTAAATTCTCACTTCTTTTCCCGATGCCTTTAAAGCTTCCAAAGCACTTTTGGCAATATTTGAAGGGTCTGCTTGAGCTTCTGACTTATCATGTCTTGTAAGTACTTCTCTAAATGATAATTCGCACATATCAGCCTTTTCCATCATTTGTTTCTCAATAGTTACAAAACTGAAGTAATCTATGGCTTTATTTGCTGAAATAATAATTATTGTAAAAGATAATACAGAGAAAAATAAAAAATTCAAAAGCAGTTTGGTTGAAAACTTCAAGTGGAGTCACCTCCAAGCTGATAACCAAAGCCGTAAATTGTTTTCACATACTTTGGGTTTTCAGAATCCTCCTCCACTTTCTTTCTAAGGCGCATTATTGTCATATCAACGCTTCTGCTGTCACCTACATAATCATAACCCCACACTATTTCAAGGAGCTCCTCTCTGGTAAATATCTTTTTTGGCCTTCTAAACAGAGTTTCAAGAATTTTAAATTCTTTTGCCGTCAGTAATACTTGAATACCGTTTTTCAGTACCACTTTTGTTTCAGGATTAATCTCCAGTTCTCCACAGATAAACTGTTTTGTGGCTTCATTTTTTGCCTGCTCATTGTTTTCATACCTTCTCAGAACTACTTTGATTCTGGCTATCAGTTCTCTATTATCAAAGGGCTTGGTAATATAATCTTCGGCACCAAGTTCAAGCCCTAATACCTTATCTATGGTTTCATTCTTTGCAGATAACATTATTACAGGAATACCAGATTTATTGACGATTTCCTTGCACAAATCATAACCCGAGTAATCAGGCAGCATTAAATCAAGCAGTACTAGGTCAGGCTGGAAGGAGTCCATTTCAACAAGTCCCCTCCTGCCATCCTCTGCTGTTTTTACCTTGTAATTCTCTCGTGTAAGCACCAATTCGGTAAGATCCCTGATTGCAAGTTCATCATCAATTATTAGTATTTTTTTCACTTAGAGCCTCTCTTTTTAAGTACTAGTGTTAATTTAATCTTATAATATTATACTATTTTTGCCTTAATGAATGTTATAAAAGGGGGATAATTTTTTGCTTTGCTGTTGTTATTTCAGCAAAATTTACCCAAAAACTATTCCATGTTTTCTATAGAATAAAACTCTTCACCTATCTTTTTAACCAAACCAGACATGTTATCAAAGTAGTATAAATACAGTTCATGCAAAGCTCTTGTACATACTGTATAAAGCAGCCTTCTGTCTTCTTCTCTGGAATAGTCCTTATCCTCAATCGAATTAACTAAAACAGCATCAAACTCAAGACCTTTAGCAAGGTACGAAGGTATTATTACCACACCCCCTTGATATACTTCGTTTTGATTTGATATAAGGCTTATGTCCATGTAGGAACTAATGGATTTATACACTGCTTCACATTGACTAGCCGTTTTACAGATAACTGCAATCAGCTTATGGTTCTTGCCCTTCAACTCAGTGATATCATCTGCAATTTTTCTGTATAAATCGCTCTCATTAATTCTTATGATTTTTGGTTTACTACCATGGCGATTTAACTGTTCGGATAGGTTCTGAGACATAAGGATTTCTTTGCAAAAATCCGATATCTCTTTGCTTGAACGGTAGCTTTTTGTTAAAGAAATGCTTTTCGCATTCATACTTTTAAATGTGTCTGCGATAATATCAAAGCCTCCAATATTCATATATCCATTGACCGACTGGTTTACGTCTCCGAGCACAGTCATATTACAGTGTCCAAAAACCTTCTTGAAAATTTCATATTGGGTAACTGTATAATCCTGAGCCTCATCAATGATAACATGCTTAATGGATTTCGTATTACCTAAAGCATCAAGCACAGCTTTTAGAAATATAATTGGAGCTACATCCTCGTAACTGATGATTCTCTGCTGTAATTGACATATTGTATATATACCAAAACTCTTAAGATTTCCAATCTCCTGTATATCCTCAGTTTGAGCATATGACTGGATATTCCTGAATAAATTCTCGTACAGCAGGCAAATATCAAAAGAAGTCATTTTTATGATCTCATTATTAAGGTTTTCATATTCTGTCTTTGCTTTTTTATTTGCTAATATACTCTCTTGTTCGGTGATTGAATGGTTTTGTTGGAAATCCTTTTCCAATAAATCTTTAATCCGCTTTTCCTCACATTGCTCCAGAAGATAAAAAAGTCGTTGGCGTAGCTTTTCCAACCGTTTCGCATATGGGAAACGGCTATAGTCATTCGTAAAAAGCATGTAAATATCTTCAGCAGAAATAATAAGAACACCATTGTATTCTAAATTTGTAAACTCCTCATATATACCATTTTCAAGCTGCTGTACATACATTTTTAAGATAGTAAGAAACTGTAATGATGCTTTAAATTTGATACATCGCAGCCTTGTTTCATCAGAATAGCCTGACAAAATATATTCAATTTGTTGATTCATAGTTTCAATTTTATATTCCGGTTCAAACACACTTCCAAAAAAATGTGCAAATGTACTTCTCTGAATATTCTCTTCCCCCAATTCAGGTAGCACACTGGAAATATAATCTTCAAACACATGGTTTGGAGAAAAAACAAGTATATTTTCCGACTTTATACTATCCCGGTATTTGTACAAAAGATATGCTGCCCTATGAAGCGCAATTGACGTCTTTCCACTACCAGCAGGACCTTCAACAATAAGTATCCTATCCTGGCTATTCCTGATAACAGTATTTTGTTCCCGCTGGATACTGATTACAATAGTTTTCATCCTATTATCTGTGCTTTTCGCTAATATTTCCTTGAGCATTTCATCGTTTATACTTAAGCTACTATCAAACATATAGACAATATTCAGATTCTCGATTTTGTATTGTCTTTTAAGCAGCATTTGCCCATTGATTAATCCTGCAGGGCACTCATAATTGCATAAACCAATTTCAAAGTCATAAAACATGCTAGATATGGGCGCCCTCCAGTCATAAACAAGGATATCCAGGTTTTTGCTCTTCCTTAAATTTTGTATACCAATGTAGATTTGTTCTGCCTTTTCCTCTCCATCTTCAACAAAGTCTATTCTTCCGAAATAAGGACTTTGCAGCATTCGTTCAAGAGTTTTTACTGTATCATATGAAAATTTATACTTCCGGGCCTGATTAGAAACATCTGTTTGATATTGCCACATCTGAGTAGCATACTCCAGGTCAAACAAACTTGTAGAGGCACATTTAACATCTTCCCACATGCTCTTTTGTATGCTGATTGCTTCTTTTTTGAAATTGCTTGCGGCATTAATCCCTTTATCAAGTTGTATTTTTATTTCATCAACGACTCTCACTAAATAGTTCTTTTCATAATCCCATGTTTCTTTGTCTGTAATCATTACATTCCTCCTCAAATAATTTTATTTTCTCATACCAAGGCTCAATTAGATTAAACTAAATAGTCACTTGCGCAGAATTTATGCTATACGACTAGAGCAGAATTTATAAAGGGGAAGACACTATCTATAATGTACCTTTTACAAATATTTAATGTACCCGACAATTTTCTTTCTAGAGGATTTTTATTAACAATGTTATTGAATTATAGCACTGGTCAATGAGAACAAATAGTCTATATTTATAATTTTTTATGTGTTATAATTAAAGTGGAGAAAAGCTATATTTTAAAAGAAGTAAACGGTTGATACTTTTCTGTCACATCAGCATAGTTTACATATCTATGTCAGACAAGTCAAAAATAGATTTTAATAAAGGATATTTAAACATCCGGATGGGACTAATTGCATTACACCCGTTGTCCAAACAATATTTATCTTCAAGTTCGTAGTATACAAAAGAAAGGTTTACTAATTCATTTATTTAACTCAGCATATTGTCTTTGGGACGACTAAATCATAAATGTCCATTTATGACTTAAAATCATGGTTTGCTGTTGCTGAATCATAGTATCATCTACCTAATTTGATATTATATCTCATACAATAGAAGTGCTTGTAACACTAGTAACATCCGTACATTTGACGTTTTATACAAGAAAAAGTCGTGGGTTATTTGTTATACCTACGACTTTTCTCAAATGCCCCAAAGGACTTTTTCAGTGCCCTCGATGCAAAGAACTCTGTTTATTTACACTTAGTTATAACGCTTAGATTCAAACTGAAATTTTTCGATTGTAGAAAAATTTCAGGACATCAGCGGAGTGTAAGCGAGGCAGGAGATATTCTCACCACCTGAAAACCAAAGCGGTACCCGCCGTGGGACATTTTCTTGCCTCGTTATAATTTAGCTCTCTCCCACCAATTGGGCGAGGTCAGCAGTACACTCTTTATTTAAATGGGTTTTCATCTTTATACATCATTGATGCAGGTTGATTAAATGCAACATCTGATATTCCCAACATTTTCATTACAGCAAATAATGTTTTTCCTGCGTGTTTGAACGCAACACCACCATGATGTGGATACCTCTTTGCAATAAGTACATGCCTGTAGAATCTGCCCATTTCACTGATAGCAAATATTCCTATACCTCCAAAGGATTTAGGGTCTACATCAATGATCTCCCCTTCTGCTACATAACTCTTGAGCTGGCAATCAGCGGTTGACTGTAATCTGAAGAATGTAATATCTCCTGGACGTATGCTTCCTTCCAATGTACCTCTAGAAATATCAGGTTCTTTATCAGGTTCTAGTAAACGATGCATGATCATCTGATATTTCATTGCATAGTTTTTCATGCAGGAAGAAGGCGTATTTCCGCAGTGGAAGCCCATAAATAAGTCGGTTAATTTATAGTTTGAAAAACTAGCCTTATTATTTTCATACATATCACGTGGTACAGAGTTGTTAATGTCAAGCAACGTAGCAGGCATTTCTGTTACACAGGTAATAATATACTCACTAACTGCACCATAAATATCAGTCTCACAAGCTACTGGTATGCCAGCTTTTGTTAAGCGCGAATTTACATAGCATGGTACAAATCCAAACTGTGTCTGGAATGCAGGCCAACACTTGTTCGCAAAAATATAATATTCTGATGCCCCCTTATTCTGCTCTGCCCAGTCCTTAAGAGTAAGCTCGTACTGTGCAAGTTTTGTAAGCAATGAAGGATAGCCGTTTCCTTCGCCTAATTCCTCTTCCATTTCTTTAACTATTTCCGGAATCCTTGGATCATCTTTATGGTTGTTAAAGGCTTCAAATAAGTCTAACTCTGAATTTTCCATTATTTCAATACCAAGTTCATAAAGTGGACTTATAGGTGCATTACATGCAAGGAAATCCTGAGGTCTTGGACCAAAGCTGAATACTTTCAGCTTCTTAATTCCAATCATTGCACGTGCAATATTTTTAAAATCTCCAATCATGTCAGCAAGCTCATCAGCTGTGCCAACTGGATATTCAGGTATGTATGGATTAAGCTTTCTCAATGCCAAATTATAAGATGCATTGAGCATTCCGCAATAAGCATCACCACGTCCACCAATTAAATTACCTTCTGATTCTTCAGCAGCAGCAATAAACATTGCAGGACCACCAAATTTCTGTGCTAGCATTGTTTCTGGTCCTTCTGGTCCGAAGTTTCCGAGATAAACTACAAGTGCATTTGCATTAAGTGATTTTAATTCCTCCAATGCTTTAAGTACATCCTTTTCATTTTCAACTACAGTTGAAACTTCTGCTACTTCTTGACCTTTAGCCTTACATGCAGCTACTAGTGAAATTCTTCTTTGCTCACTGAGTTTAACCGGGAAACAATCCCTGCTTACTGCTACAATAGCTACTTTTACTTGTGGAATATTGAACATATACCCTCCTAAATATGATTTTAATGAGATGTTTATGCATTAGATAGATCTCTACTCCATCTAACGTCAAAAACTCTGTTTAGTAATTTGTTTTGTGTTATACTAATTTGCATTTAAAAATAGTTCATCTATTTTTAATACGGATAGTATTACTATTATATATTAATTCGTTTTACTAATAAAAAATCCTCTTTCTTATAACGCCTAGATTCAAAATTAAATTTTTCGATGTACATAAATTTATACACCGTCAAAAACCACTTGTGGTTTTTGTGGCTCGAAAATGCACCTTGTTTGTACATACTTTATTTTCGAGCTATTACATCAGCGGCGTTTCATCGAGGTGGGAGATATTCTCACCGCCTGATAACCAAAGTGGTACCCGCCACTTATAGAAGTGGGGGACATGTTCTTGCCTCGTTATATTAATTTGCATTTAAAAATAGTTCATCTATTTTTTAATATGGAATAGTATTATTCAACATTTAGTCTTTTACTATCCTTTTACCGCACCTGCCACTAAACTTTTTTGAACTTCCTCACTAAGCAGTACATATATTAATACCGTAGGTAATGTAGCAATTACAAGTCCGGCACCGATAGGTCCCCATTCGGTAACATATGTTCCAACCATAGACATAATACCTACTGTTATTGTTTTCAATTGCTCTTTACTAATAAATGTAATAGCAAACATCAGCTCATTCCATGAAGAAAGGTATGTAAAAATAGCAACAGTTGCTATTGATGGTCTTATAAGAGGAAGTACAATTACTGAAAAAATTCGGTAAATAGAACATCCATCAATAGCTGCCGCCTCTTCCAACTCTCGAGGAATACCTTTCATAAAGCTACAAAACAGTATAATAGCCATTGGGAGACCAAACGCTGTATATGGAATAATAAGAGATAGGGGTGTATTGTAAAGATTCATATTTTTAAGAATAATAAACAGAGGTAGCAACGCTGCATGAACCGGAACCATCATTCCTAGTAAAAAAACAATCAATGTCACATTGCTGAGTTTCCATTTCATTCTGCTAATAGCATAAGCAGTCATGGATGCTAGAATAATTACAGCAATAATTGTAGCTCCAGTTACAAAAGCACTGTTGAAGAAGTATTTTAGTATATTTGCCTGAGTAATTGCGTCAACATAGTTCTCCCACTTCGGAGGTTTAGGAAGTCCTGCAATATTTCCGCCATAGATTTCATTATTATCTTTAAGGGAAAACATAACCATCCAGATGAGAGGATATATTTGTATAATAGCATACACTATAAGAAAAAGCTGTATACCAATCTTCCCTATTTTTCCTTTTATAAAACTCTTCATAAAGTCACTCTCCAAAACCTATTCTGTTTTAAATACCTTGTCTAAAATAATAGTAAATACCAAACATTCTATAATTATAAATACAGCCATCGCGCTACCATATCCATATTGATATGAATTAAAAACAGACGAATACATCAGGGTACTTGGCATTTCAGTCGCATGTAATGGACCACCATTTGTTAATACATAAATTAAGTCAAATACTTTTAGTGACCCTATTAAGGAAAATGTCACGCAAACCTTTAAAATAGGCTTCAGCAATGGTATTGTGATCCTAAAAGCAGTATTTATCTTTGATGATCCATCTATTTCGGCAGCTTCATATATTTCCTCTGAAATTGATTTTGCCCCTGCATACATAATCAACATGTGGTATCCGACATATTGCCACAATGTAGGAATGAATGAGCATACTAAAGCTGTATTTTCATTTCCTAACCAATCATTTATTAAGTTTTCTAAGCCTATACTATTAAGCAGTGCATTCAGCAAACCGTAGTCTGCATTATAAATTTTTGTCCATAACTGACCAATAACAATTGTTGAAATTATTACAGGAATAAAATAAATAGTCCTATATAGCTTTTCTCCTTTAACTCCATTTGCCAATATAAGTGCAAGAACTAACGAAATACTCAGCTGTATAAATATTGAGGCAAATGCAAATAAAAATGAATTTAAAATAGCTCTAAGAAAAACATCGTCTGAAAACAATTTTATATAGTTATCTATTCCAATAAACGTACCTTTTCCAATTCCATCCCAGTCCAATGTACTATAATAAGCAGACATAAATATTGGAAGAAATACTATTCCTAAAAATACAATTAATGTCGGGATTACAAAAACGCAAATAGCTTTCTTATTAGAAAGAACTGAGTCCATGACAGCATACCACCTTTTATAAGCGGGGCTGTTGCAAAACATGAAAACTATACATCTACGATGTCAACTGCTTAGATAGTGCTCCCGTACAGTATATATCTATGGATTGCTCCCGAAATTGATATATACTGCACTCACTACTATTCAAGCAATAAATCATCTGTATACAGAAATTGTTGTTTTGCAACAGCCCCTCAAAATATAATTTAAGTTTTCTATTTACACGTTATACTAATTTGCATTTAAAATGTGGAATCACATTTTAAATAGCCGCATTTGCGGCGATGGAGCGAAGCTCGTAAAGGTTGTTCAATGCTATGAGTACGCTGCATATGCAGCGCTACTTGGTAAGCAGTGATTTAAAATATTGTTTTTTATATTTTAAACACGAAATAGTATTACTATTCTTCTGCTGCTTCAACCTTCGCCATTTCCTTACAGAATTGTTCTGGAGTTATTTTCTTTGCTAAAAGCTCTGCTATGAGGTTCTTGTGAGTTTCAGAAGATGTTGCTGGAAGAACTGTATCCCACCAAGGTATAAAGGATTTACCTGTTACCATTAATGCTCCAGATTGTTTTGATAGATCTGAAAGCTTAGAAGTATCTAGTCCATCTGTCTTCCATGCTGGCAAACCAGAACCATTTAGGAAGCCTTCCTTACCTGCTGCTTCACTTATGAACAATAAGAATTCTGCTGCTTCCTTAGGTGCTTCAGTTTTTGCATTGATGTAAAAACTATCAATACCACCACCGAAGAAATCTGTTGCTGAACCTTTACCATCAGCAAATACTGGGAATGCAACTGCCTGTACTTTTCCTTTAGTTGCTGCGTTTTGGTCTTCTATTGATACATCAACCCAAGCACCTTGATATAACATTGCTGCTTTGCCTTGTGTGAAAGAGTTTCTCATATCTTCAAAGCTAGTACTAAACATGTTATCATTAAATGCTTTTTCATCAACTAGCTTTTGAAGCTTAGCAGCTGCTTCAATGAAGTCAGGTGAATCAAACTTCTTAGGGTCTTTCATAGCATCCATACATGCTTGGTTTCCTGCCTGTCTCATTGCCATGATATCAAACCAGTACATTCCTGGCCATCTGTCTTTTTCACCGATAACTGCAGGGGTAATACCAGCAGCACGCAAAGCTTTAACTGCTTGGAGAAGTTCATCGTAGTTTGTTGGAATTTTTGCATTAGCTTTTGCAAATAATTCGGTGTTGCAATAAAAGTTTGCTATAAATGTAAACATTGGAACGCTATATACTTTTCCATCAAATGTACAACTGTCTAATGTTCCATCAACTAGCTTATTTTTCGTTGTATCATCTAAATATTGATCAATAGGAAGAATATTGCCAGCTTTTATGTAAGGCTTTACAAAGCTACCGCCCCACATGTAGAAAATGTCTGGTGCTTCATTTGCAGCCAGTGCTGTTTTTATTTTTGTCTTGTACTGTTCACCTGTAACTCCGTCAGCCTCAATTTCTATTTCTGGGTGCTTCTCCTTCCATATTTTTAAGTTGTTCTTAAGCGAATTTGTTGATGGATCTGTTTCTGCAACCCATTGATGCCACATTGTCAATTTTACTGGTTTTGCAGATTCAGTTGCTACGCTGTCCTTAGCTGAACCACTTGCTGTGTTTTCTGTAGTTCCACCACCACATGCACCCAAACTTACTGCCAAGGATAGGGCTGTTGTTACACCTAACGCTCTAAGTAATAACTTTTTCATTAATTTGACCTCCTCTAGTATTGTGTTAATTTTAAAACAACGCATCAATTATAGCAGTGATGCAGTTTAAACTAAATTCAATATTATTGCATTAACATTCAAAAAATTATCATTTGCGAAAAGTGTTAATAGACAATCCAGTGTACTTTTTAAATAGTATACTAAAATAATGGGGGTCTGGTATTCCAATCATTTCACCTATTTGATACCCCTTAAATTCTGTTTCCTTAAGGAGTTTTTCCGCCTTGGCTATTCTGAGCTTTGTTATATATTCCACAAGGGTCTGACCTGTTTCTTGCTTGAATATACGGCTGAGATGGCTGGAACTTATGTAAAACTCTTTTGCAACACTTGCAAGTGAAAGCTCAGCATTGCTTAAATTATCCGAAATATAATCTTGTATTTGCCTTACTTGTTTACCTGTTTTAGTATCATTTAGGCGTTTTAACTTGCCAATGATATTGGAAATCAATTGTTTGAAATAAGTTTTGAACTCTGGTAGATTGTCTATTTTGACAATATCATTATATGGCTGGCTATTTTGTTCCCAGATATCTGTCATATCTATATCAAAATCCATAATTATCCTTAAACATGCCGATAGTAAGTCGAAGGCATCTAGTCTTGCCCTGTCAATAGTACTGTTTCCCTGATATGAAGTACGTCCAAACAGCTCCTCAAGAAGTTCGTCCTCTGTTTCACTTATCCCAGCTTTTATTGCAAAAACGAGTTTTTCAATTTTGTTCTGATTATTAACACTATGATTTTCTGCTGCATAATCAATATCATGGTAGCTTATAACCTGATTATTACCTATGACAATTTTATAGTTTAGTGCTTCATATGCTTCCTTATAGCTTACCCTGATATTTTCCTCACCATAATAGGCTGTTCCTATACCGATACCCAAGAAGCATTTCAAGCTGTTCATTAGCTTTATTTTGAACATTTCACAGCACTCATATATATCCAACGACGGATCATTAAATATAATAACAATCTTTCTGCTATTATCCAAAAATACATGGTTGTATAGATCTTTCTGGAAAAACTTTTTAATCAAGTTTACACATTTAATTGATAAAAGTATTTTAGCCTCTTCCTTATTGTCAAAAGCTGTATTCCAAATCTTTTCCCATACCTCTATTACTGCAACCTGAAATAGATTAGAACTTGTATTTTTGGTAACTCCGAAATATTCCATCTTCTCTTGTATTTCTTCTATGCTCAGTTCACCATATATCAACTCATTTAAGAATTTTTCTTTTAAATAGGGGAGACTGTCTTTTATCTTTTGTTTCAACAATTCATATTCTTGTAAGTGATTCTGTTCCTCAAGTATTTTGCTTTTCAATCTTAACGCAATGCCTGTAATCTCCTGTACATTTATAGGTTTTAGGACAAAGTCAGAAATGCCAAGCTTAACACAGCTTTTTGCATATTCAAATTCATCGTGACCAGTAATCACAACTATTCGTATATGAGGATATTTTTCTGTAACTACCCTGCTAAATTCTATTCCATCCATACAAGGCAGGCAAATATCAGTAAATATTATATCCGGTACTATCTGTTCTATCACAGTTAAAGCTTCTAATGCAGTACCCGCCTCTCCTGCGATTTCCATACCAAGTTTCTGCCAATTGATACGTATTTTCAGAAGATTTCTTATTAGTCGTTCATCATCTACTATTAAAACTTTCAATGGTTGGCACATAGTTACCTCAATTCTCTTGTTCAATCCTCTTGCTCATTCTTTTGCTAACTTTTATTGTTCATTCTCTTGCTCAATTCTCTTGCTCAATTTTATTCCATATCTCACCCTCTATTGCCAGAGGCAGCAGGATAACAATTTTAGTTCCCTTACCTTTTTCACTGTACAATTGAAGGGTATCTTCATTGTTGTAGAATATTCTCAGACGCTCAATGGTTCCTCTGAGTCCAAAACTGGATTCAGCACTTCCCACCTTGCTGTCCAGTATTTTTTTTATTTCATAATTACTCATTCCGACACCATCATCCTCTATAGAAATACAAACCTGCTGAGCTTCTTTCATTATATTAATATTTATACTTCCAGGTACGCCTTTTGCACGTATACCATGATAAAGTGCATTTTCAACTAGAGGCTGCAAAACTAGCTTTAGTATTTTTGTATCAAGACAGCTTTCTTCAATATTATAATTAACTTCAAACATATCTTCGTATCTGACTTTTAGGATCTTCAGATAGTTTTTTACAATGTCAAGCTCTTCACGAAGCGTAATTACTTCTCTCCCCTTACTAACACTATGCTTGTAATATCCTCCTAATGCATCAACAAGGTCACATACCTCATTTATTCTTCCTGATAGAGCAAGCGAATTAATTGAGTCAAGTGTATTGTATAAAAAATGGGGCTTAATCTGCGCCTGCAAAACATTGAGTTCTGCTTTACGGATTGTCTTCTGTTCAGCTATAACTCTGTTAATCAGGTTCTGTATCTCTCTTATCATCATATTGTAGCCATCTCGCAGCTGCCCTATTTCATTGTTTCCCTCATTTATGTAAACTTCTCTGAACTCACCACGCTTAACTGCATTCATGGATTTTAATAGCTTACGAATAGGTACAGTAATCCATCTTGAAATAACTATAGTTCCCATGAAGAGAATAATACTGTTGAGAAATATAGTAATAAACCCTACAAAACCCATTTTTTCAGATTCATCCGAAACCTCTGAAAAAGGTATTGCACTGATTATAGTCCAGTTATGACGTTCCTCAAGTACAAATGATACAAGATATTCAGTATTATTTATTTTTTTTGTCATATATCCATGATCACTACCATCAAACTTACTCAAAAGGCTTTTTATTTCAACCTCGTCTAATATTGGCTCAACTGGCTGTTTGCCTTCTTCCGTCTGATTAACGCGAATAATACTTTGTCTGTTTTTATCCCACAATGTAATGCTCGTATTATTATAGTTATCCACAATATTTGCGTAGCATTCCTTAAACGCCGTATCTGGAATATTAATAACTAGCACTCCTAAATTTTTTGTATTGTCAATATCCCTTATTAACCTGATCATAGAAATATAGTTACCGCTTTCGTCTATTTCAAAAGCGCCCTCACCATTTAAGCTGAGTACATATGCACCTTTTTTATCAAGGACTTCTTTGTACCACTTTGCTTTTTTTACGCTTTTCAGGGTAAAAGGTATAGGGAGCTGCTCACTTACAGCATAATCGTTTTCTGAATTGTCAAATATGTATACAGAAGAAATGCTTGGAATCGTTTGAAGCATCCTATGTATGTATGCGCCCACTCTTGATTGTGTGTTTAAATCAGAGTAAATATTTCCTTTTCTCAAAATAGTTTGAAGGTCATTGTCAGATAAAATCATTTTGGAATAATTGCTAACATTATCAAAAAACAAATCTACATTTGTTTTTATAGAATATAAGGTTTGAACTGAAGCCTCATTGACTTTTTGATGTGCAATGTTCATATATATTTGTCTGTAAAGAAGATTGCTGATAAATAGTGAGATAATCATAATAATGAAATAAAATAGAGCTATCCTTAAACTTATTTTTAAATCCTTAATTTGTATCTTTAGCTTTTTTATTAATTTAAAAACACCAATGTGCTTATACCATCCCATGCGTTGAATTACCTCGCTATTATTTTGAACCAAAATTTTATTACACAACCTCTAGCATAGCTATAGACATTTATATTTTATAATACCTAGGAAATATCTCCTGAATTTTACGGTCAATACAATCCGCTAATTTTTCGGCCTAGCGTCCCTTTAGGATTCCCCCTATGGAAGCGACCTCCAAAGATAAAAATCACTACTTTATATACAACAAATAAAATGGCAATCAAAGCAGCATTACCCTTTGTCAGTTCAAAAGTATATACTGTATTTTTTTCTAAATTATAGCACACGGTACTATTTTTTCAATAGCATCTGTTTGTGAAGGGGAGCACTCTTCCAAGTTAGGCAAATTTTGAATCCCTATACTCTGCCATTATGACAAAAAAGAACTTACCTATATCTAAATAAGTAAGCTCCTTATTGTTAATTCTATGACTTTTAATTTAATATTATCCTTTAATTGCTACTGGATAACTACTGTTAATAGCATTTGCTTAACTATTTCTTTAAGGTCATCATCATCAATTGTTCCGTTTTCAACAACATCGGCATCATATTTCGAAGTATCAGTATTTGCTGATGTTTCTCCATAGTACCATGCATCTATGCCCAAGTCTAAAAGTGTAAATACACCTGAACGGTTAACATCCTTAGTCTTTTCTTCTATCAGTATTATCTTTTCACCGCAGTTTTCTTCTTCAATATCCTTTTCTAACGTAGCATTATCGGCAATGCGCCCATTAGTAATATCAATCTTAGCTTCACCAGATGCTTTAGCTATAAATTTTAACTTCAAAAGTATCTTGTCAACGTTAGCAGCATTTTCTTTACCAAGACTGGCTGTAATGTATCGTTTAACACCTTCCGTTAAATCGTCTTCCTTATATATCTTAATACCGTTAGCACCCTCTGCACTGATAAACTCCAATTTTGAAGTGTCAAAGGCTACTTTTATATCTTCGGCACAAACATTAACAGCATTATGAATTACTATTTTTGCAGTTATTTCATCTCCAACCTTTGATTTATCTACAGATACCACTAAAAGCATCTCATCTGTACTTGGCGGGGTTGAGGGTGTTGAGGGTGTTGAGGGTGTTGAGGGTGTTGCAGATACTTCGTTTGAATTTGTACTTTCGACATTTGAAGAGTCTAGAGCACTTACAACATAATAATATGTAGTTCCGTTAACTGCCGTTGTATCGGTATATGTAATAGCAGAACCAGTTGCTATTGTTGCATAAGAACCACCTGCCACTGTGGAGCGTTTAATGTTATAGCTTGCTGCACCTTCAGATGCAGTCCATAACAAAATGACTTTGGCATTACCAGCAATGGCTGTGAGATTTTCTGTTTTCGGATCACCAATCGTATATTCTTCTACTGTTTTAAGAGTAGCATCATTATATCCACCTATTACATATATTTTTCCGTCCAATACCGTTATTTGATTATAACCCTTTTTAATAGCCATCGGTGCCTTGGTCATCCAGGTATTTGTTGCCGGATCATATTCCTCTACTGAGTTAAGCCAAGTAGTATTTCTCCCACCTATCGCATATATTTTTCCGTCCACTACCGCTATTGAAAATCCATACCTTGCAGTAGCCATTGGTGCCTTGGTTATCCAGGTATTTGTTGCCGGATTATATTCCTCAACCGAGTTAAGGTAACCGCTGGCGTTACATCCACCTATCGCATATATTTTTCCGTCCACTACCGCTATTTGGTGTTCCATTCTTTCAGCGGCCATTGATGACTTGGTTATCCATGTATCTGTTTCCGGATCATATTCCTCTACTGAGTTCAGAATATTAGAACCTTTAACACCGCTATGTCCTCCTATCGCATATATTTTTCGGTCAATTACCGCTATTTGATGATACTGTCTAAATCTAGTCATTCGTGCCTTTGTTGTCCAGGTATCTGTTGCCGGATCATATTCCTCAACCGAGGAAAGGATACCATTGCTATTATATCCACCTATCACATATATTTTTCCGTTAACTATGGCTGCTTGATGTAGTGACCTTGCAACAGCCATTGATGACCTAGTTATCCATTTATTCGCTGCTGGATCGTATTCTTCTAATGAGTCAAGGTAACCGCCACCATTTACACCTCCGCCTATAACATATATTTTCCCGTCCAACACCACTGCTTGGTGTAATCTTCTTGCCGTTGGTATTGATTCTTTAGGTATCCAGGTATTTGTTGCCGGATCATATTCCTCTACTGAGTTAGTATTAACCGAGCCACAATATCCAGCTATAGCATATATTTTTCCGTCCACTACCCCTGTTGGAAATAAATACCTCGCAGTAGCCATCGATGCCCTGGTTGTCCAGAAGTTTCCCTGAGCCGCAAACACCGGTGTTGCAGATACTTCGTTTGAATTTGTACTTTCGACATTTGAAGAGTCTACAGAACTTACAACATAATAATATGTAGTTCCGTTAATTGCTGTTGTATCGGTATATGTAATTGCGGAACCAGTTGCTATTGTTGTGTAAGGACCACCTGCCACTGTGGATCGTTTAATGTTATAGCTTGCTGCACCTTCAGATGCAATCCATGACAAATCGACTTTGGCATTACCAGCAATGGCTGTGAGATTTCCTGTTTTCGGATACTCAAGCGTATATTCTTCTAATGAATTAAGATAAGTGTTACTACTTCCGTCTAGCCTATATCCGCCTATTGCATATATTTTTTCATTTACGAGAACTACTTGAAAATGAGTTCTGGCATTAGCCATTGACGCTTTGGTTATCCAGGTATTTGTTGTAGGATTATACTCTTCTACTGAGTTGAGATGACCACTACTATTATATCCGCCTATCGCATATATTTTCCCGTCTGACACTACAGTCTCATGTGAAAATTTTGCATTAGTCATTGATGCCCTGATTGTCCAGGTATTTGTTACGGGATTATATTCTTCTACTGAGTTGAGATAACCACTACTACTATATCCGCCTATCGCATATATTTTCCCGTCTATTACTTCTGCGCTAAAATAATTTCTTCCAGTACCCATCGGTGTTCTAGTTGTCCAAGTATTTTCTATAGGGTCGTATTCCTCTACTGAGTTAAGATAACCATTACTATTTTGTCCGCCTATCACATATATTTTCCCGTCTACCACCGCTGCTTGATAATCACACCTTGCATTAGTCATTGATGCCTTTGTTGTCCAGGTATCTTTTGTAGGATCATATTCCTCTACCGAGTTAATATAACCACTACTATTATTTCCGCCTAACGCATATATTTTCCCGCCTATTACAGATACCTGAAAACGGTTTCTCGCTGTAGTCATTGATGCCTTGGTTGTCCAGGTATTTGCTGACGGATCATATTCCTCTACTGAGTTGAGATAACCAATATTACTATTTCCGCCTATCGCATATATTTTTCCGTTTACTACTGCTATTTGATGAAGATCCCTTTCAATTGTCATTGATGCTTTGCTTGTCCAGGTATTTGTCTGAGGATTGTATTCCTCTACTGAGCCAAGAAAATTCATATCGGCATTTCCGCCTATTACATATATATTCCCGTTTACTGTTACTGACTGATGATAGCACCTTGCAGTAGTCATTGATGGTCTGGTTGTCCAGGTGTCTCCCTGAGCTGCAGACACCGATACAGTTGATAGTACAAGTATCAGTGTAAAAATAGTACTGCATAGAATCACAAATTGCCTTTTCACATTTTTCATTTTTTTACCTCCAAAATATTCATCCTATATTTTGCTTATATGGTAATTATGCCACATAATTAATATTTTTTGTATCATAATTATATAATTAGAGGTTTATTGTTATTTTTGTGTGCCAATATTCTACAAGTACCACTCCTTTTTGTCGCAAATCATCCTTATAATATATTATTATGAATTTACATACTTCTAGTGTATCCGCCCAATCAAATGTAAAACCAACTGGTGAATGTGCGGTATCAGATAGATATTGATATAAATTTTAGTCTCACTTAGTTGTATCAAATTTGCCATTTTATTCGCCAACCACACCATCTCCGTCACGATCATCCATATATTGGTACAACCAGTGCCCCTTTTTGATCGGCATCTTATACCCAGCTGCTTTTGCTTCAGCTATCGTCACCTTACCGTTATGATTTGTATCTACAGCTTCAAGGTTTTTGTTTTTATCTGTAGTAGATGGTTTGGTTGTAGTCTTTGGCGTTTCTACTGGTTTCTCATTCAAAGACTTATTTACCTTATCAGGGTTTACGTTGTCAAAATCATCCGTGATGGTATTCCCCTTTATCGTATAGGTATAATGATAATGATTTGGAATCTGTGTCTTAGTATTTGGGTACGAGATTATGGCTTCAAAATTAGTACAGCCACCAGCGTCTCGAATTGTCTTTTCCATATATGCCTGATCGCCATGACGATTTAATATACTGTCCTGCGGTGTTATGTTGTAGGCATTAGAAACACCACCTAATGAATCTGCAATGACATGCCCTTGATCTAGGTCTTCTCGCTCCGTACCGGGGACATTGGCTTCATCTTCATAGTAGCGACCATCCGCCGTTACAGGCTCCTTGGAATCATCCTGAAGAACGATCTTCTTGGCTATCACTCGAAATAGTTGACCATATTCATTGGTATAAGCCCAGTATTCCCTGTCCCCGAAGCCTACATCAACAACTACCATTGCCTCTCTTCTTCCACTTCTATCACCCCCATACACTACGATTTTCTTATACTTGCCGTCACTAGGAACCAATTCAGTCGTTTTACCTGATGCTTGAGTTGTGTCCTTGCTCGGCATTTTCGTTTGTTTTGTATTGGAAGATGTAGATGTAGATTCTAGAGAAGTACTATTTCTGGTATAGGTAGAATTTACTTCAGTCTGTTCTGAAGGGTTCTGTGCTGAACAGCCCGTTAGCAACACTATTATCATTAAATATGCAATTATAGACTTTCTCATTGTTAGTCTCCTTAAGGTTTCTATTTATATAGCTTGAACAAATATCTTGTCTGCCACTCTAGCATTTTACTCAACTTTTAAACAAGTCAGATTTAAATTAATGTAGTACAAACAGAACTATATTTAGTATTACCTTTAGTCAACTATCAATTCTATATAGCATAATTTAGTTTTGATTTTTTATTTATTACATACATACAATACCCTTTATCATATAAACAGCCATATAATATAGATTATTAACTCAGCTTTCCCACATCAAAAATACATTGGTGTTCATACTTATCAATGGTTTGTTGCCAAAATAATTGCTAGAATTAGTATTAGTTCAGCCTCAGTGTTTTTGCCGTCGCACACATTCGCCGTCCATGGCTCATGGTGTGCTAAAAACAACATCGTGTTGTTTTTACGGCAAAAACACTTAGAGTTTGCTGAACAATTATAAACATACATGAATATTACCTTCGTCATTTCATCAATACTAAAATCCTTGTATTCATTCAGCAAGCTTTTTTCACCCAACTAATTCTGCAATTATTTCTAATCCAACTAGTCCATTGATAAGTATGAACACCTACAAATATTTAGCGTATGCATCTGTGAAAGCATTTTCTGAGCTAAATATCGTATTGTCAATGGCTGAATAGTAACGATATGTTTTTTAATAACCAAAGCCACAAAAAAAGACAACCCCTACTATCAGTTCCGTGAACCAAAGCTGTAAACCTTAGCATCACTCGGTTTGTTGATAATAGGGATTGTATTCTATTGTATATTTCTATTTCTTTTTATTTTCCTATTTGATGGCAGCCACTTTTAGGACTCCCCTCCGTTCTGTTTGTAACCTAAGTACTACATAACTTCCACGAGCAGTCACTGCTTCCGATTGGAACCATAACAATTTAGGTTTTTAGGGTATAGTAATACCTCTTCTAAAGTGATAATTTAGGGCATTTGAAACGCCGGCATCGGATTCAGCTTATGTAGATTTAACTGGTGTAACCTATCAATCTTTTCTTTGATTTTATCATTCTCGCAAATACCCTCACGAATATATTTGTCTAGCATTGCATATGTGAATCCCAGATTATCTTCATCTGATTTGCCACATAATCCGTCAATCGGTGTTTTATCTACAAACTCTGAAGGAAGCCCAAGTTCTCTGCCGACTGCCTTCACTTCTGTTACAGTGAGGTTAGCAAGCGGGCTGAAATCTCCTGCACCATCTCCGAATTTAGTGGCATATCCTACCCAATCTTCACTGAGGTTGCAGGTGTTTGCCACACGCCCGCCCACGATTCCCGATATAGCATATAGCGTTGCCATGCGAATACGCGCAGGAGAATTAAAGGTAGCAATATTGTTGAGCTTTAAGCCGGATTTCTCAATTTCGGTGTACAGTTCATTCACCGAGTTTTTAATATTAACTTCAATATTGGGGATATCTAGAACCTTGCAAAGCTCTCGGGACACATCAATGTCGTGCTGTTCACCCTGTGGCATAAGTACACCGAATACTCGGTCTTTACCAAGAGCTTCTACACATAGTGCCGCTACAACAGAGCTATCTTTACCACCGCTAATACCTATAACGGCCTTTGTATCCTCAGAACCATTATTCTTAAAGTAGTTTTTAATCCAAGCTACTAAGTCTTCTTTGATTTTATTAGAATTAAACATTTTAGTTCGCATCCTTTCTATATAGTACAACATAATGATCCACAAAAATTTCTTCTAGCATAGCGTAAACTTTATTCCAGTCGCCCCCTCCACGGTGACAACCCATTAGATAAGGCATAGCAATTTCATCTTTTTCGGAAGCGTATTTTCTAAGATAATCGAAACATTCTTTCAGGGCTTCATACGATGTATAACATTTACCGTCATAGCCAAATCTGTCCTGTGCAAACAGGTTACAGATAACCTTACCATCAGGGCAATTCACAGTTAAAACTTTACCAAGCAAATTCCCTTCATTTTCTGTGCAGTAAAGTTCGTATTCTTCAAAAACTTGGGGGTATTTTTGTTTAACCAGAAGAGCTACACCCGAACCCATAACACCCTGACAGTTCACTTGATGACATATAATATTGGCATTTGCCTCAAATAAATCTCCTTCAACTATCCTGACCATTAGAAACCTCCATTGTGTAATATATTTCGTATCTCCATCAAGGATTGTTCTTTAATCATTTTGCCGTTTTTAAATATAGGTTCTAATAAATTTTGCTCTGTACTTGTAATCGTATCTGAATCAAACCCATCTTTATAATCAAGCTCTCCATTTGTTTTGCGGTAAACTGCACACATTCCGCGCTGTGACTTTTTAAAGTTACCCGTATCGGTTTTGGGGTCTTTGAAAATCTGAATGGGTTTACCATTCACCTCACAGTACGTCGCTTTAATGGCAATGCCGAAAGTATCTCTAGTATAAGGTTTTAATTCATTGTCCTGTTCCAAGCATTGCAAAGAAAAACTGCCAACGCCCAGCAGAACATTGCTGCAGGAAAATCCGTTTTCTACAAGGATTTTATAGATGCTTTCTGCTCGCTGCGGTGTAATACTGTCACCATAAATCACTTTTATATGAGAGTCGAGAACCTTAAAACCTTTAGAATTTATAGTACCACCAAATTGCTCCCACAAGTGTTTTACAGTATCAGTGGTAATTTCAACTGGGTCGCCGCTGTCACCACGTACTCCGATATACCCGCCATGCCGCAATATTTCTTCTTTACATTCAGGCAAGATATTATCAACCATATTCCAGTAGTCATAGCTGTCAGACACCATGCTGAAACCATTGTTTGGGTAAATCTCATTTAGTAATCTTTTTACCATGGATATTTCGTTGCCATCGACAGCATAGTTACTGTTCATAACAGAATGTTCAGTGGAAATGGCACCAAATGCCACGCTGTCTTTCGTACAGTCACAGTTATAATAGTCTTCAAGATACAATATCGCTGGAACAGTTGCTGTATTGAGAAAAGAGAGACAAAATCCTGCGCTGGATTTAATTGCGCTTTCGCAGCTTTCCTGCCCACGCATACTGAAGTCCCCTAAAGCTCGGCTACGGACAATGTTATCATCTACACTGATATCAAAATATTTGTTTACAATCTGCCTATAGCGGTATCCTACATTCGCAGAAACTTGTGCGTGCCATAATGAACAACTTAGTGCAGTTTCCAGCGTATTGACAATCCAAGCAAAATCCTCGTGTGTGTTGGTGATTTCGAACATCGGTACTTTAATCGGGACTCGTGTGCCTTCTGCAACTGCTTTTATTTCGATAGGTAAATAACCCAAGTCGTGCAGTGCTTCAATTTTATCATAATTCACTATGTTCTTACCTAATGTGTTATCTAAAATGCGCTTATACTGTGAAACAACTTTCTCTTTTGGCTTGTTAAAAAAATTATCATTAAAAGAATCTATAAGATATTCTTTGATGAAACCTTGCAATCCGAACATTACGAGCTTATCCTCGTCATTTAATCGGGACATACGAGGTGTGTAGTAGGAAACAATTTTGGTTATGCCTTTCGGATATTGTTCATTATGGGTAGTTTTATAAAAATCCAGTAATAATAATGGGTTTATATTAGTCATTATTATGCCCTTGCCCTGCATTTCGTACAAGAACATCAAAGAAATGTGCATTTCTCTGACAGAAATGGCATGGGCTCGGTACCTCCCTTTTTTATTTTTTTAATCTCTTTCAACCTTTTAAACATGCCTTACGGCACGCCTCCTTACGTCTTCGCGCCTTAAAGGCACAAACAATTTATGAAATTACTTATTGGCTCTCCAGTTACTTTTTGGTACAATCTCCTTAGGAACA
>JAEZRV010000082.1 GCA_023444055.1 Bacillota bacterium | reverse complement strand
CATTTTGCAATCAACTTGCATTATATTGCGCGTTCTTAAGGTTTTAAAGTGGTGGGCCTTCAGGGACTCGAACCCCGGACCAACCGGTTATGAGCCGGTTGCTCTAACCAACTGAGCTAAAGGCCCTTAAGAAACGAACGAAACTTAGTATAAATAAAAAAATAAAATATGTCAATAGAAAAATAAAAAAAAATAGACTTCTTTGTTTTTTTAGTGATTTTTTATTTAATTGTTTGATTTTTTCTCCCTATAAATTTAAAATGATATTGAATATACTAAATTATTCGTGTTGAATTATTTTGTCTTGCGGGAGTAAATATTAATGGAAACGTTATAATATAATAATATTAGAAAGGCTATACGGCTAATTGGTTTAATAAAACAGAGTTAAGGTTTATCGTTAAATTGGATTTATATTTTATAAAATCATTTACTCAACTTTCCCAGTTAAAAAACGTAGGTGTTCAACTTATCAATGGAAAGTTGAGTTATTTAGCAGAAAACTATATTGTTAATCTATTAGTAACAAATGTAAATAAAAATATTGAGAGTACCAATTGTTGAAAGAGGTTAAAGTGTGAAAGAAATACAAAAACAAATTAAGGAGGTACCGAGCCCATGCCATTTCTGTCATGAAGTTTTTGTGCGAAATGCTGGGCATGGGCATAATTATGAATATAACTGAAAACTTGAAATACTTATCAGAGCTTGTTGCTGTTGCAGGGTTTGAAAAGGATGCTGCCAAAAAGGTTGCAGATTTATTTAGAAGCTATTGTGATTATGTAGAGGTTGATAAGTTTTTTAATGTAGTTTGCTTAAAAAAAGGAACGAAAGACAAAGCAAAAAAAATCATGATAACAGCCCATATTGATGAAATTGGCTTTTTAGTAAATTCAATTAATGAAAAAGGCTTTGTTGGAATTACAAATATAGGTGGAATTGATAGTAAAATTTTACTTGCTCAAGAAGTTGTAATTCATGGTAAAAAGGATATCATAGGCATTATTGGTGCTACACCGCCGCATCTAATGAAAGCTGAAGATGCAGCTAAAGCTGTAAAAATACGTGATTTGCATGTGGATACCGGATTTAGTGGGACTGAGCTAAGAAAGATAGTATCTGTGGGAGATACAGTCTCTCTAAAATCAAAGGTTTCTATTATGAATGACAAAAGTGCAAGCGGAAAGTCTTTTGATAATAGAGCCAGTGTGGTTTGCTTGTTAGAGGTTGTGAAAATTTTGAAGGACATAAAACATGAAAATGACATTGTTTTTATGGCATCAACACAGGAAGAAACGTCTTTGGTTGGTGTAAAAACTGCTTCGTATGCAATGATGCCAGATGCAGCAATTGTCATCGACGCTTGTCATGGTGACATTCCAGATCTCTCAAAAGACTATTCATCAACTCCGGGGAAAGGGCCTGAAATATCTATAGGACCCAATCTACATCCTAAAATGGTTAAAAAGCTTTTTGAACTAGGTACAGAGAATTGCATTCCATATCAAAAAATGGTTGAAGAAGGCGATACAGGAACAGAAGCGTGGGCAACACAGGTTAGCAGAACAGGGATTCCTACAGCATTAATTTCCATTCCAATCAGATATATGCACACTGCTATTGAAACATTAAATATTCAAGATATAAAATTTACTGCGAGGATTGTAGCGGAGTTCGCTAAGATGAGCGGTATACAGTTAGGAGAAGTGTTATGCTTATAAAAGAGCTTACAGATTTAAATGGTGTTTCGGGGAATGAAAAAGACGTAAGAGATTTCATTATAGAAAAAATTAATGACATATGTGATTCAATAAGGGTTGATTCTATTGGAAATATTATTGCTTATAAAAAGGGAACAAATATTAAGAATAATGCAGGATTTAAAGTGATGCTGTCTGCACATATGGATGAGGTTGGCTTTATTGTGTCGGGATATACGGAAAAAGGTTTCTTAAAGTTCAAATCAGTAGGTGGGGTAGATGATAGAATTCTTCCCGGAAAAAGAGTTGTTGTAGGCAATAAGAAATTATCTGGTGTTATTGGTTCGAAGCCAATACATCAACAGGATAAGGATGAGAGAGATAAAATTACTAAAATAAAAAACTTATATATTGATATTGGAGCTGATACCAAGGAAGAGGCTGAAAAACTTGCACCTCTCGGAGAGTTTATAGCATTTGACAGCGAATATTTGGAGTTTGGCAAGGATTGTATAAAAGCAAAAGCACTTGACGATAGAGTTGGGTGCGCTGTCTTAATTGAGGTTTTGAAAAATCGATATAATTTTGATATGTATGTATGCTTTACAGTACAAGAAGAAGTCGGGTTAAGAGGTGCTCAAGTAGCTGCTTATAGTGTTATGCCTGATGTGGCATTAGTTTTAGAGGGAACAACTTGTGCCGATGTTCCAAAGGTAGAACCTCATGAATGTTCAACTATATTAGGAAATGGTGCTGCACTTACAATCATGGACAGAACTTGTTATTGTGACAAAGGAATGGTACAGTTTCTTAGCAGTGTAGCAGAAAAAAATAATATTAAGTATCAGTACAAGCAAACGACCACAGGTGGAAATGATTCGGGACAGATACAGAGAACTGGGACAGGAGTTAGAATTGCATCTATATCAGTACCTTGCAGATATATTCATTCACCTGTATCAGTAATGAGCAGAAGTGATTTTGAAAGTGTTGAAAGACTTACTCTTGCAGCATTAGAAGAAATGAATAAGGATAAGGATTTTTTGAAAAACAGTAGTGTTTAGTTTTTTTAGCTGGGAATATGGGATGATATTTATTAGTATCATTTGAATGATATTGAAATTAAATTTTAAATAATTTGGAGGAAAGCCATGCAGGATATATTAAAAAAGGTTACTCAGGCTTTTGGAGTTTCTGGAAATGAGGAAGAAATAAGGGACGTTATAACTTCTGAAATTAAGCAATATGTCGATGAAATAAAAATAGATAATATGGGCAATTTGATTGCTATAAAGAAGGGCAAAAACAATTTGGGTGTACAGGCTAAAAAAATAATGTTAGCTGCTCATATGGATGAAATAGGTATTATAGCTACCTTTATTGATGAAAAAGGATTTATACGTTTTTCAAATATTGGAGGAGTTTCAGCTTTTAACTCATTGACACAAAGAGTTAAATTTAAAAATGGTACAATTGGTTCAATAAATGTAGAAGAAAAGCTGGAAGATTATAAAAATCTTAAGATAGATAAAATGTATATTGATATTGGATGTAAGAATAGAGAAGAGGCTGAAAAACTGGTAAAGATAGGTGATATAGCTTGCTTTGTCGGTGATTTCTATGTTCAAGGTGATTGCGTGAGCTCAAAAGCAATGGATAATAGAAGCGGATGTGCTGTATTAATTGAACTTGCTAAACTTATGCCGAAAACAGAAAATGAGATTTACTATGTTTTTACTACGCAAGAGGAGGTTGGACTAAGGGGAGCTAAAACAGCAGCATTTGGTATAATGCCCGATTGTGCCATTGCAATTGATGTTACGCTTACAGGCGACACTCCACAGTGCAATAATAGAGAAGTTAAGATGGGAGCTGGCCCAGCAATTAAGGTTAAGGACAGTGCCTATATTGCTCATCCTCAAGTACGTAGAGAACTTGAAGAACTAGCAAATAGCAAAGGCATTCCATATACATTAGAATTGCTGGACAGAGGGGGAAGTGATCCTGGAGCAATTCAGGCAACAGGTGTTGGAGTACCATGTGGTGGAATTTCAATACCTTGCAGGTATGTTCATTCACCTAATGAAATGGTTAGTTTACAAGATTTAAAAAATTGCGTAAAGCTGGCTGAATTATTTGTGATAAAAAAATAATTTAGAATGCCTCTCCGAGAAAATATGATATGCTTCCCTTTTATGTGGATAGTTTAAATAATATAACTGTTTACTTAGGAGGGAGTTTATTTATGTCTAGCAAGATATCTGCTGAATAATAGTGTTTGATGCTGTCATATGTTTAAAATATTCTAAAGAGATACGTTTTGTTGTAACATAAAAACAATTAAGCAGGAATTTGTTGATTATAAGTAGAATTAAGTAAATATAAGATATAAACATGTTCCTTTAATGTTATAGTATTAAATACTTTTTGGATCGAGGTGCTGTTATGAATATTACTTTTCTAGGGGCTGCGGAAACGGTAACAGGTTCATGCTATTTAGTTGAAACAAAGCAAACTAAGTTCTTGGTTGATTGTGGAATGTTTCAGGGAAGTAAAAATGAAGCGATACTCAATGCTGAGCCATTTTCTTTTAATCCTGGTGAATTAAATTTTATGTTATTATCACATTCGCATATTGATCATAGTGGTAGGATACCAAAACTTTATAAAGATGGTTTTAAGGGCAATATTTATGCCACGAAACCAACTGTTCAGCTCTGTACAATTATGTTGCCTGACAGTGGACACATTCAAGAGACAGAAAATGAGTGGACAAACAGGAAAAGGCAGAGAGCAGGAAAGTCAACTGTTAAGCCTATTTACACTGTACAAGATGCTACTGACTGTCTACACTTGTTTAAAAGTACCCAATATGGTGAAGTTATTAAAGTTTCCGACGATGTTAGAGTAAGGTTTAATGATGCAGGACATATTCTTGGGTCATCAATTATAGAAATATGGATAAGTGAAAATGATAAGGATACTAAGGTTGTATTTAGTGGTGATTTAGGAAATAAAGACATGCCTATTCTAAAAGATCCGACGATAATCAGTGATGCAGACTATCTTGTGGTTGAGTCCACATATGGTGATAGATTACATACTAACTCTAATGGTTCTGAAAGAATAGAAGAATTTATTAATATAATAACAGAAACTGTTGCAGCTGGTGGAAATGTTGTTATACCATCATTTGCTGTAGGCAGAACTCAAGAAATTATATATGAATTAAACAAATACATGGATGTATATAGCGATAAGGTAAATAAAATATTAGATTTACCGGTCTTTGTTGACAGCCCTTTAGCAACTTCAGCAACAGAAATATTCAGAGATAACCTTGATTGTTTTGATGAAGAAGCAAAAGAATACATAGCTAATGGAGATAACCCATTGGATTTCCCAACTCTTAAATTTACTCAATCACCTGAAGAGTCAAGAAAGCTCAATGAACGCAATGACAGTATAATAATAATTTCAGCAAGTGGAATGTGTGATGCAGGAAGAATTAAACATCATTTAAAACATAATCTTTGGAGAAAGGAATCTACAATTCTGTTCGTTGGTTATCAGGCAGAAGGATCTTTGGGAAGAAGGATAATAAATGGAGCTCCTAAGGTTAAAATATTTGGAGAAGAAATATCGGTCAATGCTAGAATTGAGGTAATTGATGGATTCTCAGGACATGCGGATAAAGCTGGGCTACTTTCGTGGATAGGAAGTTTTGTTCATAAACCTAAAAAAGTTTTTATAGTACATGGTGAAAAGGAGACAATGCCTGTATTTGCACAAACAATTACTGATGAGTATGGGATTAAATGTATAATCCCTTCTAGAGGCGATAGCTTTGTTGTAAGTGCCGATAGTGTTTATGAGAATATTCCTAGTGCTGAAATACAGCACAAATTTAGAAGGCTTACTGTTGTTAATATGCTTGAGAATTTAAAAGAAGAGTTCAATGAATTGGCTCTTATTCTTAAGAATGACTTAAAACAGGAAAAGTCGGATGTTGAAATTGATGAAGTTGCTGCTAAATTAAAATTAATTGAAAAAGCATTTATTGATGCGTTAAAATAAAAATTTGGTATTTAATTTAATAATAATACAAAGAATATAGCTTAACATAATTAAATAATTTGATAAAAATAAACAAAAAGCAATGAGTTTTCTCACTGCTTTTTGTTTATTTTTATTCTCTAAAGTCTAGAAAAAATAAGGGGTTGAGCAATATTAATTAGTTTAAAGCAAAACGCACTATTTTAATTATTATTAACATAATTTAATAGCAGAAACTGATATTCGGGGGAATTTGGAAGATATATAAAATTGACAATTTTTTTATTTATATGTATAACATTAGAGGGTGTAATAGACAAGTTAAATAAGATTGATGCTTTTATGGGGGAAAGAATTGTTATGAAAATTTTTAAATTAAAGAAAAAATCTACTTTTTCTTTAATCACTTTAATGATATGTTGTACACTTTTTTACTTTACAAATAGTATTTTTAATATAACTGGATTAATTAGTACTAAGGCTGAATCAGTTAAAGAAAAAGAAATGAAATATATGATTGGTGAGATAGGTTCTTTAAGTGACAATTATTCATATGAAAATACTGCAGGATATGTTTTTGATAATGTTAATAGACATCAAGATGTAGCAGAAATGTATGGAAATAATTTGAAGTCAAATAATTACGGAGAGCATCAAAATTATTCACTAATTAAAGATACAAATGAAGTTACAAATGAAGCTACATCAATAAGTGATTATATAAACAAATATAGTGAGTATCAAAATATATCAAATGAATTAAAAAAGCAAGTTGTAGAAGATTCTTACAGACACAAAAAATTAGGTGTTTATTATGTTTTTAATTATGAATATACAATGGATGTTCTGAAAAAACTAGACAAAGTTATTGAGAAAACTGCAATGGCACAAAAAATGCCAAAAGCTTTACTTACATCGGTTTTATTTAGAGAAATGATGTTTATTGGTCAAGAGGATCTCCTTGATGGAGTTAAAATAATAGGCGGAAAGTCAATGGGTATTTGCCAGATTGGTGTTCAGAATGTCCGATATAACGAAAATGCTGTTCATGGAAAAGATTCAATAATATCTAGTAAATCTGATGAAGAAATAATGGAAATGCTCCAGAATCCAAATCAGGCTGTTTACTTTTGTGCAGTGCAGTTAAGGGCAAGAGCGATATCATTAACTGACAATAGTAATGTTGATTTATACAATTTAGATGAAAAGCAGATACATAAAGTATTAGAGGAGTACAACCAATCAAAAATTCCTAAAACGATAGGACCTGTAAAAACAAAAGCAAGATATGCAGAAGAAACCTACAAGTATTACCGGATTATCTCAAGATTATATGATTGTGAAGCTAATTAATAAACATAATGTGTCAAAATAAAGTGTAATTTAAAAATTACACTTTATTTTTATTACATTTTGTATTAAAATAATGACTGAAGTACGTAATAATTCTTTAAAATTAATAGCGTTATAGTGTTATTATTTTGAAGAAGTAGAATGGGGTTTAAATAATATTTTTGGAGGACGGTTAATATGGTAGGTCAGTTATTATTGACGCTATTACCAATAGTGGTAATAGTATGTATGCTTGTAATTTTTAAAAAGTCAGCAGATGTTAGTGGTATTGTTGGTTGGCTTTGTGTATCAGCAGTGGCAATTCTGTTTTTTAAAACTTCTTTTGAAGTAGTTATCAAATCGACAGCATCGGGTATTCTCAGATCATTTCCCGTTTCATTAATAGTTCTAACTTCTTTATTTATGATGGCATATATGGAGAAGACTGGAGCGTTAAAAAGAATTATTATTTTTATAAAGACAATTTCCAGTGATAACAAAGCCGTTCAGATAATGATGATTAACATAGGATTTGGTACATTGATGGTTTCTGTTGGAGCCACACCGGTTTCATTATTGCCGCCAATCCTGTTAGCTATGGGGTATTCAACGACAGTTGCAATAGGCTTACCTGCAATAGGATATGATTCACTTTGTACATACTCATTATTAGGTGCTCCACTAGTTGCATTTCTGGACTTTGCGAATAGATTTTTAGGACCTGATAAACAAATTACACCTTCTCAAGCAGGTAGTGTTTTCTACTACTTTTTACCATTAGTTTCAACATTGATAGGTTTTTGCATGTTGTATATTGTTGGTAAATGGAAAGGCATAAAAGAAGGTTTTTTGTCATGTATCGTAACCGGTGGTACTATAGCAGTGGTTGCATATTTTACAAACAAGGTTGACAATTTAGTTACATTGACAGGTGTACTTTGTGGTTTAGCTGTTATATTAGTTATGGCATTATACCTTAAAATAACAGGTAAAAAGATATTTGATAGAAGCAAGCTTACAGACGAGGAAAAAGCATATGAGAAGCAGTATCCTCTATGGAAGGCCTTAAGTCCATGGATTATTTTAGTAGGTTTAATTCTTGCATTGAACCTTCCTAAACCTATATATGACTTCTTGTATAATTTAACGCTCCCTATAAGTGGTATTGCAGTTGATGGAAAACCTATTGCAACTAGGGCTTTATGGAATGCGTATACATGGATTGCAGTAGCTGTGTTATTATCAATATTTGTTATGAAACCAAAACTTTCAGAGGTAAAGGATTCTGTAAAAGTATGGTGGAAAAGAGCTCCAAGACCCGTTTTCTCAGCTGCAATATTCTTTGCTATTGGTGAAATAATGAACTATTCAGGTTGGAGCATAGAAGCAATGAAATATCAGACAAGCAGCATGATAAAGGTTTTGGCTGAATCTTCTGCTAGCGCGTTTAATGATGCTTATGGTTTTATTACTGGATTTATTGGTATGTTTGGTGGATTTATTTCAGGTAGTGAAGCATCCACTATTGCAATGTTTGCAAACTATACTATGGAGACTGCTTCTAAACTGAATTTGGGAACAAACGGATTAATTATTGTTACAGCAGCTTTGGCCTTTGGTGGTGGTTTGGCAAGTGTAATTTCTCCAGCAAAGCTTCAGAATGCGGCTGCTTCTATTGACAAACTTGGTGAAGAAAACAAAGTAATCAAAATGGCATTTGTATTTGCACTTATTTTGATAACTATAACTTCACTGTATGCTTTAATGCTATTAAAAATAGGAATAAGTGTTTAATTGTTAGGATCGTATAAAATACATTCAAACAGCAAGCGATTTGAAATTATAAAGTGAATTCGGATATAGTCAAGTCATAATAAATTTTTATTGCTTTAGAATACTGGCACAGGTTTGTGAAACCTGTGCCATTTATTTAGAAATTGAATTTATATTAATAAAGTATTTTCAATTCAAAAGAAAGCTATTAATTTAATACTATTTAGTATTATAATAGTATTATTACGAAAATATTATTGCAGTATTGCAAAAGTATTATACAAATAGCATACTAAGGAGAAATGTAATATGAATAAAATAGGATTTATAGGAACTGGTGCTATGGGCTCGGCAATGATTAATGGCATTATAAAAGCAAGTATTGTTAAGCCTTCAGATATTTATGTTTATGATTTGGATGCACAAAAACTCCAATCGCTTTGTAAAGAAACTGGTGTGAATGCAGTGATAGACTCAATTGAGCTGGTAAAATTATGTGATTATGTAATATTAGCAGTTAAGCCTAATGTAGTAAAGATCGTTTTGACAGAGATTAAGGATGTATTTGCTGATGACAAGGTACTAATCAGTATTGCTGCAGGAATTCCATTGAAGACATATAAGGCGGCATTAGGTGAAAATAAGAAGGTAATTAGAGCTTTACCAAATACGCCTGCTATTATTGGAGAGGGAATGACGCTTATAAGTTTTGATGAATGCGTCAATAATGATGATAAAAATGATGCTATGAGTATTTTGGGTGCCCTTGGAAAAGTTGAATGTATGGAAGAAAAGCTTATGAGTGAAGTGGTTGCTTTAACTTCAAGCAGCCCAGCTTATATTTTTATGATGATAGAGGCAATGTCTGATGCAGCAGTTCTTTCAGGTATTCCTAGACAGACAGCATATAGACTTGCAGCACAAGCAGTAGCAGGCAGTGCAAGAATGGTGGCTGAAACAGGAAAACATCCTGGAGAGTTAAAAGATCAAGTGTGTTCTCCAGCTGGAACAACCATTGAGGCTGTTGCTGCATTAGAAAAGAATGGTTTTAGAAATTCTATAATGCAGGCAATGAATGAATGTACTAAGAAAGCTCAAGAACTTGGAAAGATTTATGGATAAGCGGCTTGTACCGCTTTGGTTTTCAGGCGGTGAGAATATCTCCTGCCTTACTTACACGCTGCTGATGTAATGAAATTTTTTATAATCGAAAAATTTTATTTTGAATCTAGGCGTTATATTGTATTTATTTTTTATTATCGGAGGCATATGAAACAGGTAGAAATATATACAGATGGAGCTTGCTCTGGAAACCCTGGCCCAGGTGGATGGGGTGCAATACTAATGTATGGTGAGCATAAAATTGAAATGTCAGGATCTGAAAAAGATACTACTAATAACAAAATGGAACTGACGGCTGCTCTTGAAGCGTTAAAAAAACTCAAGGAACCTTGTAGTGTAAATTTATATAGCGACAGTGCATATCTAATAAATGCATTTCGGCAAGGTTGGATAGATAAATGGATTAAAAGTGGCTGGAAAAGAAATAAAAATGAAGAGGTAAAGAATGTAGAGCTTTGGCAAGAGCTTGTTAGGCTTTCAAATTATCATAGAATCAACTGGATAAAAGTAAAAGGACATGCAGATAACGAATACAACAACCGATGTGACAAGCTGGCAACCGGAGCGATAGGTAGGCTCTAGTTGCACTTAATAAAAGCATGAAAAGTATAAAAGTGGGAGGAGAATAGCATTGGAATACACTGAAAAAACATTAAAAACTGAAGAAATATATAAAGGTAACATAATTAAGGTACAAAACTTAACTGTTAGTCTTCCAAATGGAAAAGAAGCAACGAGAGATATTGTTTTACATCCAGGTGCTTCTGTTGTAATTCCATATAATGAAAAAGGCGAGATATACATGGTTAAACAATTTAGAAAACCACTTGATATTACTACTTTAGAGTTACCTGCTGGAAAACTAGATTCTGCAACGGAAGATCCAAAGGTCTGTGCTGAAAGAGAATTGATGGAAGAGACTGGGCTAAGAGCTGGGAAAATAGAGCATTTGATTAGTATTCACACGACTCCAGGCTTCTGTAATGAAGTTATTCATATGTATACTGCAACAGATTTGACCCAAGGCGATTCGTGTACAGATGAAGACGAGTTTTTAGATGTTGAAAAAATTCATGTTAGTGAGCTGGTTGATATGATAAAAAACCATAAGATAACTGATGCTAAAACCATAATAGGGGTTTTAATGGCCGAGAAATTGATAAAAGGATAACTATGTTAAATTATGAAATGTATTATGTAATATAGTAATTGTTATCTGCATATATTTTATATAAAGGTAGTATAGAACGTGTTTGAACATCTTGCGATGTTGTGTTCCATTACTGTGACTGTAAAAGAAACTAACCGTTTATATGCAAACTAGTATAAAATATATGCAGGAGGATTTAGAGTGGTACATAAAATCGGTAATGCTATTAAAAACGATATAAACGATAATAAATTCACATATTTTGGATTGTTTATATTTTATATAATAGGTATTATATTGGGTTCATTTGCTGTTAATGATTTAGATTTTCAGCAACAAGATGATATGACAAAATATCTTAACGGGTTTTTAAAGCTTCTTAACAATAGTGAAATCAATGGGATATCTCTTTTTGAAATGTCTTTATTAGATAATTTCAAAATAATATTACTGTTTTGGGGTCTTGGATTTACTGTGATTGGTATACCAATATACTATATAATTATTGGTATGAGAGGATTTACCACTGGATTTAGCTCAGGGGTGATTATGGGGGTATTAGGGACAAAGGGAATTTTAATTTCCACTATTTGCTTCTTACCTAAAGAAATCATTGTACTTCCTTGCTTACTTGTACTTGGAGTAAATGGTATAAAATTATCTCGGTGTATTTTAAAAAATGTATTAAAGAAGACCATTAAGGATGAGACTGGAATAATGAAAAAGATAGGAGTATATAGTTTTACAACGATATTTATTTCCATATTCATACTTCTAGCAGCATTACTTGATGCCTACACTTCTGCAAGCACAATTAATTTACTTTGTTGCATTTCGTAGTAATACTAGATTGTATTTTAAATGTGGAGCCAATATGATTTTCTATTTTTCGAATGCGAAATTTACTTTTGATAAAATTAGTTATAAATACAAAATAATCCTTTCAAAATAGAAATATTTGTATTAGAATATTATGTGGAAGTGTTTAGACATTATAAAAACCTTTTAAAAAACATATATTATTGCTAAATAGACTATAAAGGAGTCGTTGTTGATGGAAGCCCATGTACAACCATTTATTAATTTCCTTGAGAGAGATAAAAGACTATCTCTCAATACTCTTCAATCCTATAAAAGGGATATCGAACAGTATATTTTATATCTTCATGATATTAATATTACCAATATTGCAATTACGAATAAGGCAACTGTAATCACTTATCTTTTAAATTTACAAAAGAAGGGTAGGGCGACATCCACTATTTCAAGGAACTTAGCTTCTATTAGATCCTTTTATCAATTCTTATATAAGAACGATGTTATCAACAATGACCCTACAAATGAGTTAGAGTCCCCAAAAGTTGAGAAGAAACTTCCTCAGATACTATCAACCCAAGAAGTGGAATTACTGCTTGACCAGCCTAAATGTCTTGATCTAAAAGGCATTAGGGATAAAGCTATGTTGGAATTGCTTTATGCCACTGGAATTAGAGTATCAGAACTCATTTCCTTAGATATTGATGATATTGATTTAGCGAATAGTTACATAAAATGTAATAAAGGAAACCGTGAACGTAGTATTCCGATTGGAACTATATCAATTTCAGCTTTACGAGAATATTTAAATAAGTCACGTAAACTATTATTACAAGACGTTAACGATAATGCACTTTTTGTAAATGTAAATGGTAAACGACTTACAAGGCAGGGATTTTGGAAGATTATTAAGCATTATAAGAATCAAGCTAACATAAGCAAGGATATAACACCACATACTTTGAGACATTCCTTTGCAGCTCATTTACTGGAAAATGGTGCGGATTTAAGATCAATACAAGAAATGCTTGGACATTCAGATATATCTTCAACTCAGATATATGCTCAAATGGCAAAGAACAAAATTAAAGAAGTTTATAAAAAAACTCACCCAAGGGCTTAGTTTTGTAAATGTATGGGGACACTCATTATGAGTAGTCCCTTTTTATTTAAATATGTGTAAGCGGAAGTTTGACCTTTTGCAAATTGAATAGAAATATACTGCTCTTTATTTATGTAAGTGTTGGCGAAGTTCAAATTTAGCAGCTTTTAATGGAGGAATTAAGATGAGAATGTATGATATCATTGAAAAAAAACGAGATGGATTTGAGCTAAGTTTAGAAGAGATTAGCTTTTTTATAACTGAATACTGTAATAATAATATTCCTGATTATCAAGCATCTGCATTGCTTATGGCAATTTTTTTAAGAGGTATGAACGAAAGAGAGACGGCTGATTTGACAAATGTAATGGCTCATTCTGGTGATATGATAGATTTGTCAGATATATCTGGTATAAAAGTGGATAAGCATAGTACAGGTGGGGTTGGTGATAAAACAACACTTATTTTGGCACCGATAGTTGCTGCATGTGGGATTCCTGTTGCTAAAATGTCTGGTAGGGGCTTAGGACATACTGGAGGTACTATTGACAAATTAGAATCTATTCCAGGATTTATTACGAGCATTTCTCGTGAAAATTTTATTAAAAATGTTACTGAAATAGGTATATCAATTGCAGGTCAAACTGGCAATTTAGCACCAGCAGACAAGAAACTCTATGCGCTCAGAGATGTAACTGCAACAGTTAATAATATTTCGCTGATTGCAAGTAGTATTATGAGTAAAAAATTAGCATCTGGTGCTGATAGAATTGTACTTGATGTTAAAACAGGTAGTGGTGCTTTTATGAAGACATTAGAGGACTCAATAAAATTAGCACAAGAGATGGTGAAAATTGGTGAGAACACTGGAAGACGTACAGTTGCAATAGTTACAGATATGGACATACCGCTTGGCTACGCAGTTGGTAATTCATTAGAGATTATTGAGGCTATTGAAACCCTAAAAAATAGAGGACCAAAAGATTTGATGGAAGTATCATTTGAATTGGCTGCCAGAATGTTAGAACTTTGTGAGCTAGGAACATTTGATAAATGTATGAGTATGGTTCTTGAAGCTGTTGAAAGTGGAAAGGCACTCTCAAAATTTGCAGAATTAATAGAAAAGCAGGGTGGAGACAGAGCTATTATTAACGACTACAGCCTTTTCCCTATGGCTGCTTACAAGTATGATTATGTATCTCTAAAATCTGGATATATAGAATCAATGAAGACTGACACTATAGGTGTTGCATCGTTAGAGCTTGGAGCAGGAAGAGAAACAAAAGAAAGTAGTATTGATTATGCTGCTGGAATACTGTTTAACAAGAAGACTGGAGATAGGGTAGAAGAAGGAGAAATAATTGCTAGCCTTTATACAAATAAGCAAGAAAAATTACAATCAGCTTGCGCTTTACTGGATAAAGCTATTAGCATTTGTGAAGAAAAACCTAAATTGAATCCATTGATTTTAGCTTATATTGACAATAAATCAGCTCAAGAACGTAGCAATACAAATTTAACCATATAGATATAAATAATTTTAGATTATTCGTACTGTTCATGACAGCAGAACAATAGCTTCCACGTTTGTTGAATATACAAAAATGGAGCCGTGATGATTCACTGTTTCTTGAGTAAATGAGTGCAGTAATTTAATACTTCTAAAATAATTTACTATAAATAGAATATGCCATTATGGTTCTGCATAAAAATTAACTAGGACTAAATCTTATATAATGTACTATATAGTTTATATTGGAGGGACCATAGTGAAAAGAAATATACTAATAGCATACATAATAATAGCTATAATTATATCTGTAATGCCGATTAATGTGTTTGCTGATTATAATGAATCAGCGGTTGAAGCATCAGCAAAATTTGATGAAGTAGCTGTAAATAAACTGGTGGTAAAAACAAATGTTTTAGATTTGAAGGCTAAATCAGCTGTACTCATGGATGCAGCGTCGGGAAAGATATTAAATGAAAAAAATAGCCATGAAAAATTAGCAATTGCCAGTGTTACTAAGGTTATGTCGATGCTTCTTATAATGGAGGCTATTGATTCTGGTAAAATGTCTTTTGATGACAAGGTTACTGTATCAGAATATGCGGCTGGAATGGGTGGATCTCAAGCATATATAGAAGCTGGAGAGGAATTTACTGTCACTGAGATGTTAAAAGCTCTAGCGATACATTCGTCTAATGATGTGACAGTTTCAATGGCAGAAAAGGTTTGTGGAAGCGAAGAAGCCTTCGTAGTTGAAATGAATAGGAAAGCTGAAGAACTCGGCATGAAGGATACTCATTTTTTAGATAGCACAGGTTTAGAGGATGAGGGATATAGTTCTGCAAATGATGTTGCACTAATGTCTAGAGAGCTTGTTGTTAAGCATCCAAAGATTTTAGAGTTTACAGGAATACGACATGATACCTTTAGAAATGGTACATTTAGTTTGGATAATACAAACAAATTAATTAGGTTTTATGCTAATACTGATGGCCTTAAAACAGGTTTTACAAATAAAGCAGGCTTTAATTTAACTGCAACAGCCAAAAGAAATAATCTGAGACTTATATCAGTAGTTTTAGGAGAGCCTGATTCAAATACTAGGTTTGCAGAAGCCAGAAAACTTATGGATTACGGTTTTGCAAACTACGAGGTTGTAAATTTGGATCAAAAGGGTAATTTAGTAGGTAATATTTCCGTCAAAAAGGGAACAAAGCTGACTGTGAGTGCTGCTTATGGAAGTGATACAAGTGTATTGGTTGCAAAAGGTGAAAAGGGTAAAATTGAAAAGGAAATAGTACTTACGCCAGAGCTAACGGCACCAGTTGAATTAAACCAAAAGGTGGGAAATATTGTTTATAAAATAGATGGAAATGAAGTTGGAAGGTTTGACTTGGTTGCAAATGAAGAAGTGAGTAAAGTATCATTTATAAAGTTGTTTACACATTTAGTTGTTAGATGGTTTAATATAGGGAGAGCTTAAAAGCTCTCCTTTTATAATATTAGCCTATATAAATTACCGAAAACAAAGCCTATCATCGGATCAAGTATTATATTAAGTATACCAGTTATTGCTAGAAGAATAAAAATAAACATCCCATACTGCTCTAAAATATTAAAAATTCTATATTTCCACGTGTTAAAAAGGTGTGTAATAACATGGTATCCATCTAAAGCAGGAAGCGGCAGCAAATTTAGTACCAATAATGTTATGTTAATTCGAGCTGAATAATACAACATACCACTAATGTTTTGTTGTAATTGAGCGTTCGATGAAAAAACATCTGTAATGAGGAAAATTTTCAAAAGAAAAATAAATACTATTGATAAAAGCAAATTCGTTAATGGACCTGCAATTGAAACTAGAATACTATCTCTTCTAAAATTTTTATAATTTCGAGGATTGGTCATTACGGGTTTTGCCCAACCAAAACCTGCTATAAGTATTAAAATAAAGCCTACTATATCAATATGTGCTCTTGGATCTAGTGTTATTCTTCCTTGTGAACGAGGGGTCGGATCTCCTTGTTTATCTGCCATCAAGGCATGTGCAAATTCATGTAAAACAAATCCTAAAAGTATTCCAGGCAAAGTCATTAATGTTATCATCATAGCTTCTGGTGTAAAAAAATCGTTGCTAAACATTTATATCCTCCGTAAATTAAGTTTAGTCCATATCGTTATGATTTTAAAAAATAATGCAAATTAAACAGGCCGCAGTGTAGCCTGCTAATAAATCAGTAAAAAACAAGATATGGTACAGAATGCTAATCATACAAATAAAACAAAATGTAGTTTAGCTTGTCAATTAATTGTACGTCAAGTTTTTGGAAATGTCTACTTGTTGTTTTATTGAATGTAGAGCATACGGCATGAGGGCGTGAAATGAACAACTCTTGACAGAAATGGTATCTATTATTTGATTAATTATTACCCTGATTATTATTGTAAAAATCGACTCAATTATGTTAAACTAGAATAGCTCGTTTTCATTGTGAAAAACTTTATTTTAATGAGGCTATATAGATTTGTAAGGCAATACTAGTTGGCAGAGTGACTGGTTTATATTTAAAAAAAAGGGGGACCGAGTTCGGGCCAAAAGTTTAATTCGTTATGTATTAAAATGTGGCATGAGCGTAAAAATGGAAAGTTCTCTTACAAATGCATGTACATTAAAACTAGATAATTTCGAAGGTCCATTTGATTTACTATTTCATTTAATAGAAAAAAACAAAGTGGATATTTATGATATACCAATAAATGTTATTACTGATCAGTATTTGGACTATATGTATGATTTGCAAAGCCCTGATTTAGAGATTGCAAGTGAATTTCTTGTTATGGCATCAACACTTTTGCATATTAAGTCTAAAATGTTGCTACCGGATAAAAAACAGGAGAAGGAAGAGGAAGTTGACCCTAGAGAAGAACTTGTAAGGCGTTTAGTAGAATATAAGCGATACAAGGAGTTTACCGCTGAGCTAAAGGAAATGGAGAAGGTATGGAGCAAAACAGTATATAGATTACCAGAATCTTTAGACATCCCTGTAATTGAAGAAATATTAGAAATAGACCCAGAAGTTCTTAGGAAACAATATCTTGCCTTACTTGAGAGAAATAAGAAGAAAATAAACGTAAGAGCAAAGAACATAACAAAACTTATTGAACACGAAAAAGTTTCTCTTAGGAGCAAAATAAGGGAAGTAGTAAAACAATTGATAAACAAGACTTCATTCGTATTTTCAGAACTATTTTCTTTGAAAAGCAGGTCAAAAACTGAGGTTGTAACAGGTTTTATGGCAATACTTGAACTTGCTAAAATGAAAAAGGTAAAGATAGTTCAGAATAAACAGTTTTCTGATATACATGTTATTAGTAATTCAGAAAAAGAGAGTGATGAATATCAATTTTATAATGATATTGAAGATGATATAAGGGAGTTTTAAAATGGAAATTAGCGCTATTGAAAGCATAATTGAGAGTTTGATTTTTTCATACGGAGATGCTTTATCACTGGACAAGATATGTGAAATACTTGAATTAGATAAGAAGACGGCTATAAATATTATTAAAAATATGATGGATAATTATAATAAATCTGATAGGGGAATTATTATAAGAGAAATAAACGGTAAATATCAGATGTGTTCGAAGCCAGATAATTTTGAATATGTATCTAAGATTTATCAAATCAGGCAAAAGCAAGCTTTATCTCAAGCGGCTTATGAGGTGTTATCAATAGTTGCTTACAATCAGCCGCTTACAAAGGCTAAGATTGAACAAATACGTGGGGTTAATTCAGATAGTGCTGTAACAAGACTATTAGAAAGAAATCTTATAAGAGAGGCTGGGAAGCTTGATGCACCAGGAAAGCCTAGATTATATGAAACTACTGATGAATTCTTAAAATGCTTTGGCTTTAAGTCAATAAGAGATTTACCAATACTTGATATTCGAGACTTAAGTGAATTGAATCTGGATGAGCTTCTTGATGAAGAAAATTCAAAATAGTATATATATTAGCGATAAGTATGATTTAAAAGTTAATAATGTGTCAAAAATAACCAGGAGGTGATATCACTCTTGGTTATTTTTTTTATATGGTCAATTTCAATTTTTATAATAGCAATTTTAATATTATTGATAATATTTTGCAAATTTACTTTAGGGTTGACAGTTAACATTGACAACCTTGTTTGCAATGTTTTTGTAACTATATACTTTTTTGGGGATAAAATAAAAAAAAGCATTAAAATTTATCCTAGAAAGAAAAAACAAAAAAATATAAAGAAAGCAAAGAAAAATAAACCTAAACTAGATTTAGCAAAACTTAAAATGAATTATCCTGATATAATAAAAATTCTTAAAACTTTAAAAAAAGGATTAATCATAAAAGAAATTAAATGCTATATAAAGGAAGGAACTGGAGATGCCTTTAATACTGCAATACTATACGGATTATTATGGAATTTGTTTGGATTAATGCAGACGTTTGTTATGAATAATTTTGTTGTTAAAAAGGAGGAAATAACAATAGAAGCAGAGTTCATGGAAAAGTTCTGGAAATTAAATTTCGATTGCATATTTAGCATTAGAGTTGTAAATATTATACTTATGTGTAAAGAATTCTTGAGATATTATTTAAAAAATAGAAAAGGTGGTGATGCTGATGTCAGAACATCCAATAGAAGGTTTAATGACTACAGCAATGCAAAGTATTAAGGAAATGGTGGATGTTAATACTATCGTTGGAGATGCTGTTCAAGCACCAGATGGAACAGTGATTATTCCTATATCTAAGGTGTGTTTTGGTTTTGCAGCTGGTGGTGGTGACTATGGACAACAGACTACTAATGATGGAGAAAGCGAGAGTAAACTACCGTTCGCAGGAGGTAGCGGTGCAGGTGTTACTATTAATCCTGTAGCATTTATGGTATGTGGTGAAAAACATGTAAAATTACTTCCTGTAGATACAAATACTTCTGTTGACAAAGTTCTAGATTTAATACCACAATTAGTTGATAAAATTAATGGTGTTTTTAATGCTAAACAATCAAATAAGAAAGATAATAACAGCAATAAAAAAAAGAACAAAGATGACGAAAACGACAAAGAAAATGACAAAGAAAATGATGATGATTAAAAGTCATAAGGTTATTGAAGGCGAGGATTTTATTTGTTCTCGTCTTTTTTTAAATAATACTATTTCGTATTTAAAAATATAGGAAACTATTTTTAAATGCAAATTAGTATAAGGTAGTTGTTTTTTTCATTTACACGTTATTTAATATTCTTTCAACCTTGACTCTTGCCATAATGAATATTAAAATACATGTGATACGCATTTAGAAAAAAGGATGTTATTTAAATGGAAGAAATGAGATTGCAGAAGTTTTTAGCCCATGCTGGTGTTGCTTCAAGAAGAGCAGCTGAAAATATTATAAAGCAAGGTAGAGTTGCTATAAATGGTAAGATAATTACTGATATGGGTGTTATTGTACGTAATACGGATAGAATTACTGTAGATGAAAAATTAATTGAAATTAAAGAACAGAATATGTACATTATGCTCCATAAGCCGACTGGATATGTGTCAAGTGCAAAAGATCAATTTGGAAGGCTGACAGTATTAGACCTAGTAAAGGAGGTCGGAATAAGATTATACCCTGTTGGTAGGCTTGATTATGATACTTCTGGGCTTATATTATTGACAAATGACGGGGATTTTACATATCAATTAACACATCCGAAGCACGAGATAAATAAAGTTTATGAGGCTTTAATTTCAGGTGTTCCAAAGGAAAGTGAAATAAAGATGTTTGAAGCTGGATTAAAAATTGAGGATTATACAACTTCTCCTGCAAAAATAATTATTAAAGAAGTCATAAAGAATAATGCATTAGTTCATATAACAATCCATGAAGGTAAAAATAGACAGGTGAGAAAAATGTGTGCTGCTATAGGCCATAATGTGCTTACATTAAAAAGAATATCTATAGGGCCTATAGCTCTTGGTGACCTACCTGAAGGTAAATGGAGGAATCTGACGACTACGGAGTTTAATGCTTTACATCATTAATAGTAATAATTTTGAATAGTGTTTATTGTAAATACTGCAGAAAATATTGATAGTACCATAGCAATAATAAAAAAAACAATTCCTACGATAGTAAGTATACCTTGTATTTTGAAGTATTTATTAAGCGATGTAAATACTTCATTAAGATTATATGGATTACTATACTGTTTGTAGGTTTTAATATTTCTAGACCCCTTTGTAAGGGCAATTCCTGCGAAAATTAAAGGCACGCCAATTGCAGCAGTTAAAATGCCTAAACATGTAAGAGAACCTGAAATAATGGTGCATATTCCCATGAATTTCATCCAACCTGAAAGGCTATCAATCATTGAATTTATAATATAATTATTTTGCGGAGATCCATTCATATTATAACTGTTTTGCTGATAGTTTGTATCATATAGATGCTGCTCATTATTGTTTTCTTGATTGTCAAAATTTGTTGAATATTGAATAGAGTCATTTGTTTCATTTTGATTGTCCATTTGTAAAACTCCTTAAAAATATATATTTTATTATTTAAGTAGATTATAACATTAATAAACCCTCTAAAAAAGAATATTTTTATGTTTTTACAGTTTTTAAAGTGAGAAACTAATTTTATTTAGAACCAGCGTTTTTATTGCCATGACCTTTAGAAGCGGAGTCTTTTGGACTCTGCATATTAGTATTCCCATCTGATGGTGCACGGTTCTCGGAATCTGATTTTTTTGAACCGCCTTTTGATGCAGGATATTTAAATTCTGGTTTTTTAGAACCAAATTCCGATGAAGAGGGTTCTTTAACATCCGACTTTTTATCCTTATTATCTGGTGTAGCAGATGAGCTATCAGATTTTTTTGCGCCGTTGTCAGATGCAGCAGGATCGTTGGAATTAGACTTTTTAGAACCAAATTTCGATGGAGAAGGTTCTTTAACATCCGATTTTTTATCCTTATTATCTGGTTTAGCAAATGAGTTATCAGATTTTTTTGCGCTGCTATGTGATGATGCAGGGTCTTTAAAATCTGGCATTCTAGTATAATTATCTTTTGAATTGCTATTAGTGCTATTTGAGTCGTTACTTTTAACATTAGAATCATTAGAATCAAATTTGTTTGGTTCATTAGATTCAGTATTTATAAAGTCAGTATTATCTGAACCTAAGCCACTTACATTAGACTCTGATTTATCGGATTTAATTTTTGCTTTTACTAACATTTCAGAAATTCGCTCAGTTTTTGCTTTTTCAACAGTAATATCACTATTTTTAGCCTTGATTTTTGAAAAAAGAGCATATCTACCCATTGATAAGCCTTTTTCTATTGCAGCTTTTCTGCTATTAGGTGTAACTTTAATAATTTCAGGCTTAATACTTTTATTTTCTGCACTAATATTAATACTGCTTATATCTGTTAAAACTTCATCTAAAGCTTTTAGACTTGAGGCATTCTGCTTATCATTGGTATCTTCTTCTAGTGAAGCTGATATAAGAACTGTATTACCTTTATTATTATTTAGATAACCCAATTCCTTTGACACTGTAACAACCTCAGTTATTGCCTCTTTTATTTGCAAATCCATAAGGTTTAAATCCTTCAACACAATTTGAGCATCCTCGTTTAATGCTTTTATATCAATAACTTCAGCATCTTTATCAATAGTTAATTCGATACTAGGATTGATATCAACATCTATATATGCTAATACAGGAGTTAAATTTGAAAATCTGAAAAAGATAATAGAACATAAGCCTATGACAAATACACTTGCAGCAAGTGCGAAGTATTTAACATGGTATTTGTTAGATTTCTTAATGTCGGATTCTTTAAATTTTATCTGTTGACCAACAAACATATCTGGTTGCGGATGAATTGTAACAAAATCGCATGAATCAGTCATCACTGTAGCATAATTTGTATTTAATTCAAGTATTGAGCCTGTATAATTTTTCATAGTATATCCATGCTTTGCATTTTGGGCTAAACCCCAAAAAAACTGACATGGACTTGACACCTCCTTTTTTATGGTATCTCACAGCTTTATGGTATCTCACAGCTTTATAGTATCTGACAACTTGAGTTTAATTTTAGGCTTTAAACCTGTTAGTCATGTTTCTTTCTCTATATTTCTAATATAACTTTGCATAACCTCAAGGTTACTAGTTAGTATCAAGTAAATCGCAATAATAAATTTTTTATTTCTCATAAGTGTATTGGTGCTTACTTTTATAAGCTTCATAATACCAAATACGGGCATGCTTTTTGTTCGTTCTAATTTATCTGAAAGGTCTTTGTTTTCTGCTAAAACTCTAGCAATTTTTATTGCTAAACGCTTGGAATCTATATGCTTTGGAGCATTTTTTATTAAGTCGCTAAGTTCTATGTCAAATTCATTTAGTCGTTTAATAAATACTCCTATTTCTTCTTTTGTTTCAATATTGCTAAACTGTGAACTAGAATCTACTACAAAATATTTATTTTCAAAGGAATCAGTATCATCTTCATTATTACTAAAATATGATAACGGAACGCTGTTGCTGTTCTTTTCATTCTTCCTAATGTAATCAATTACTCTTCTTTTAATTACAATACCGGCAAAGCTTATAAAGCCTGAATAATTATCAGCATCAAAGCTATCTATAGCTTCGTTGAAGGCCATAAGACCAACGCTAAATTCTTCACTATTTTCTATATCAACATACATGCCAGTTGTTTTAGAAACTGTCTTTATAATATATGGTTTATAGTCTTTTATTAGAGTTTCTCTTAAGTGATTTTCACCGTTTTTAATTTTTTTAATGGTGTCCCCAAGAGCCTCTGAATTTCGCTGGAACTTATCAAATATATGTAAAATAGTCAACTACATTACACTCCCTCGTTATAGTATTCGTATCGTTTGAAACTTTTAGTGGGCGATTACTTAATATTTAATTTATTTAATATATATTCGGCAGAAAAACGTAAAAAAGTAAGTTTGAAATAAATATATAAATTATAAATATCTATTTTAAACTTACTTTTTGGTTTATTTATAATAATTATTGGTATCATTACCTTGACACTGTATTAGACCTAATATATAATTATTACTAGGTAATAATAACTAATAATAAAATATTGTATAGAGAAATATTATTTTCTTAAAGAGGTGATTGGGATATGTCACAGATTGAAAAAATCGAAAAATTAAAAAGCTTAAAAAGTTCCATCGCATTAGGTGGCGGACAAGATAAGATTGATAAAAGGCATAATGAAGGGAAGCTTACCGCCAGAGAAAGAATAGAGCTATTATTTGATGAAAATAGCTTTGTTGAGGTAGACGCTTTTATTGAATCAAGATGTTTTGATTTTGGTATGCAAAAGAAAAAGCTTGCAGGTGAAGGTGTTGTTACTGGTTATGGAACAGTAGATGGAAGAAAAGTATTTGTTGCTTCCCAGGACTTTACTGTTATAGGTGGCTCACTTGGTGAAATGCATGCTAAGAAAATTACAAAGGTAATGGATATGGCATTAAAAATGGGAGCACCATTTATATCGATTAATGATTCGGGTGGAGCACGTATTGAAGAAGGTCTAGATGCACTTTCAGGATACGGCGATATATTCTATAGAAATACTATAGCATCTGGTGTTATACCTCAAATTTCAGTAATTATGGGACCTTGTGCTGGTGGTGCGGTTTATTCACCTGCTATTACGGACTTTATATTTATGGTAGATAAGACCAGCCAAATGTTTATAACAGGACCGCAGGTAATTAAATCAGTTACAGGTGAAGAGGTTACTGCTGAAACTCTTGGCGGTGCAGATGTACACACGGCTGTTAGCGGTGTTGCTCACTTTAAGTGTGCAAGTGAACAGGAATGTATTGAGGATATAAGGATTCTTCTCAGTTTTATTCCTGACAACAATGTTTCAGACACTATGTATTTTGGTGTAACTGATAGTGCAGATAGAATTGTTCAAAGCTTAAATGAAATAATTCCAGAAGAATCAAACAAAGCATATGATATGTATGAAGTAATTAGTCAGATTGTTGATGATGGTAATTTCTTTGAAATACAGAGTTATTTCGCTCAGAATATGATAATTGGATTTGCTAGATTAAATGGAAAATCAGTTGGTATTGTTGCTAATCAGCCAAAGGTTATGGCTGGTTCATTAGACATGAATGCTGCTGATAAAGCTGCTCGTTTTGTTCGTTTCTGTGATGCATTTAATATTCCATTGGTTTCTTTGACCGATGTTCCAGCGTTCTTACCTGGTGTAGCACAAGAACATAATGGTATTATAAGACATGGTGCTAAATTGTTATACGCATTCTCTGAGGCAACTGTTCCTAAGGTTAATATTATTTTGAGAAAAGCATATGGCGGAGCTTATATTGCCATGAACAGCAAAACTATAGGGGCAGATATGGTATTAGCTTGGCCATCAGCTGAGATAGCGGTAATGGGACCTGATGGAGCAGCTAACATTATATTTAAAAAGGAAATTACTGCTTCTGAGAATCCTGCTGAGACTAGAAAAGAAAAGATAGCAGAATATAGAGATAAATTTTCAAATCCATACGTTGCTGCTGCAAGAGGATATGTTGATGATGTTATTGAACCATCTGAAACTAGAAGCAGGATTATATCAGCCCTTGAAATGTTGAATACAAAGAGGGAAAATAGACCTGCTAAAAAACACGGAAATATTCCTCTTTAATTACACAATAGGTAAAAAATATTTTTACGTCAAAAGTTGGCGTGGGAGGTCAGCATAAAAAAGTGTGGAGATAGATGGTAAGATATTGCGGTACCTCCACGATAATAAAATTATATTTTACGCCAAAAGTTGGCGTGGGAGGTTTGTATGAGTAAATATATAATAAAAGTTAATGGGAATCCATATGAAGTTGAGGTTCAGGAAGTAGGCGGTGCAACTCAAAATATGACTGCAGCACCCGCTGGTAAAATGGCACCTAAGTCAGCAGCACCTCGTGCTGTAAAAGTAGCACAAGCAACTTCAAGTAATACAGGAGATGTTATTGCACCAATGCCTGGGACTGTTTTAAAAGTTAAGGTTGCTAATGGGGAAATGGTTAAAAAAGGACAAGTGCTGCTTATATTAGAAGCAATGAAAATGGAAAACGAGATAGTTTCACCAGCTGATGGAAAAATTACACTGAATGTAAGTGCTAATCAAGCTGTAGTCGCTCGTGAAGTAATGGCAACAGTTGAATAACAGTGTTGAAAGATTATAGGCTTGCCGAACTAAAATAATTAGTAAAGGGGGACCGAGTCCTTGCCAGTACTTTGACTAGAATTTTTATAGCAAATACGTGGTATGGATATTATTCATGGCAGGAGTAAGAATTACTGAAACAGTGCTTAGAGATGCACATCAGTCACTTATTGCAACTAGGATGAGAACAGAAGATATGCTTCCTATAGTTGAGAAGCTTGACAATATAGGTTATCACTCATTAGAAGCATGGGGCGGAGCCACATTTGATGCATCAATGAGATTTCTAAATGAGGATCCATGGGAGAGACTCAGAAAAATTAAGAAAGCAGCAAAAAAGACTAAACTTCAAATGCTGTTAAGAGGACAGAATCTTTTAGGATACAAGCATTATGCTGATGATGTTGTAGAATATTTTGTGCAAAAAGCCATTGCAAATGGTATGGATATTATGAGAATATTCGATGCATTAAATGATCCTAGAAATATTGAAACAGCAATGAAGGCTTGTAAGAAAGAAGGCGGTCATGCTCAAGGCTGTATTTGCTATACAATAAGTCCGGTTCATAGCTTGGAACTTTTTGTAAAGGATGCAAAAAGACTTGAGAGCATGGGAGCAGATTCAATATGTATTAAGGACATGGCAGGGCTTTTAGTACCTTATCAGGCATATGATTTGGTAAAAGCACTTAAAGAAAATGTAAGTGTACCAATACAGCTGCATACTCACTATACAAGTGGTGTAGCATCAATGACATATTTAAAAGCAATAGAGGCTGGTGTTGACGTAGTGGATTGCGCTATTTCACCTATGGCTCTTGGAACTTCACAGCCACCAACTGAGCCATTAGTTGCAACTCTTAAAGACTCAGCTTATGATACAGGACTTGATTTGGAAAAGTTAAGTGAGATTGCAGATTATTTCAGACCTTTAAAGGAAAAATACATTGAGAGTGGTCTATTGGATACTAAAGTAATGGGTGTTGATGTTAATACTCTTATTTATCAAGTTCCAGGTGGAATGCTGTCAAATCTGGTATCACAGCTAAAGCAGTCAAATGCTTTAGATAAATATGAAGAGGTTTTAAAGGAAGTACCTAGAGTTAGAGAAGACTTTGGATACCCTCCGTTGGTAACGCCTTCAAGTCAGATAGTTGGGACGCAGGCTGTTTTGAATGTGCTAACAGGTGAAAGATATAAGATGGTTCCAAAGGAGTCTAAAGGCGTTGTTAAGGGCGAATATGGTAAGAGCCCAGCTCCAATAGGCGAAGAAATCATGAAGAAAATATTGGGCGATGAACAACCGATTACTTGCAGACCTGCAGACTTGATTGAGCCTGAGCTTGAGAATATCAAAGAAACTATAAAAGACTACATTGAGCAGGATGAGGATGTACTCTCATATGCAATGCTTCCACAGGTTGCAGAGAAGTTCTTTAAGCAGAGAATAGAGGATAGGAAAAAAGCTGAAGCGTCTGCTGAAAATGCATCAAACACAAATGGTGATATCAACCCAGAAGTCGTTGCTGCAATAACAGCTGCTGTTCACGAAATTGGAATACGAGATGGCAAGCAGTATTGTGTGGGAAATATTTCAAGGATAAACAACCAGAACAGATGGGGCTTGTATGGTATGCTTGATAGGTTTAGAACCAAAATATAATTTTGTTCTTCAATCTAAAAATAACCTTCAACTGGGATAGTTAAGTAAAAAATTTTTTCGCAAATAAATATAAATGTATCCTATATTTAGTAGGACTTAATTACTCTACTATGTGGGTACGAATAATCTCTCCAAAAGGCTTTCAGCATATACAGTGCTGGGAGCCTTTTAATTACACCCCCTATGCAAATACACATAGTTCTGCTTATTACTAAAAAACTCTATAACAGCGACATCAGAACCAATTTTTATATGTTTACCGCATTTTAAGCAATAAAAATTAGCATGCTTCATTTTATCGTAAGAAACAGTTGGCGAGATATCCTTAAGCTTCTGCCAGCTTTTCCAGCCAACCTTACATAAGTCTATTCGACTATCATAATCAGAGAATACCCATCTCAAAAGCTTGTGAAAATGAAAAGGATATCTTGTGTATTTTATATATTCAGCTGGAAGTCCTAAATTTATTGAATATAATTCAAAGTTTTTTTCAACGACATCCTGTATTTTTCCTGTTATTTGAGTTACGTACCAGAAAAAGCCCTCTGAAGATAGCCAACCCTTGAGCTTTTCAAACATGTAACCTCTGCAAATCTCTATAGTCTCATTCTTTGTTACATGAAGAGCTTCAAAAGCCTTGATAGATATATCTAGAACATCATCTAAATAGAGCTTTTTTTTGAAATTATCTATGTTGTATGACTCTACAGGGATGATATCAAAAAAATATTCGTTTGTTTCAGGTCTATAAAAACCTATGCAGGTTCCGCCAACAAAGCTGCCGCTTCCAGCATCATCTATTTGTATCATAGAAACTCCTAATAAAAATGAATTGCTTATTTTTATACTAATTTGCATTGAAAATGTGTTATCACATTTTTAATTGTCGCATCTGCGGCTATGGAGCGAAGCTCGCCATTGCTTGATTGCTCAAATACACAAAAAGCTGCACGCAGCTTTATAATATGCGAAGAGAATGATTAATGCATGAAATGTAAACTTCGCATTTTTTCAAGCTATGAGCCGCTGCATATGCAGCGCACCGCATCAAGCGGTGATTTAAAATATCGTTTCCTATATTTTAAATGCGAAATAGTATTATTATTAGTAGATTTTTGATTTATATGTGATACTTATACTAATTTGCAATATTTAATAATGAAACTTTAAAAACAAGGTTAATAATATTATTTAATGTAGAATGGTATAGTAATCAAAATATATACTCTTTATTAACATTATTTTGCAAGTGCTTGATTTTTATCTTGCAAAAAGGTAAAATGTATTTATTAAAATTAATTTAAAATTAAATTTATATTTAGAGGGAGTTTTGCTCCCTCTAATATTTTAATAGTCTATTTATTTCTTTAAAATAAAAGACTAATGAAAATTGATTATAGCAAAGCTTACTATGCGTTATAAGGCTATTAGTAGATAGCTTTGAATATATTACATTAAAATTTTAGGCTGGTGACGTTATGAGTCCACAAAAGAGTAATGATTTATTAAACTTAATTCAACAGAGATATGATGGGTTTAGCAAGGGACAGAAGCTTATTGCCAATTATATTGTTGACCACTATGACAAGGCAGCATATCTTACAGCAGCCAGACTCGGTGAAATAGTTGGTGTAAGTGAATCAACGGTTGTAAGATTTGCAATCGAATTAGGCTATGATGGTTATCCAAAGCTTCAAAAGGTGCTTCAGGAGCTTATAAAGAGCAAGCTAACTTCTGTTCAGAGAATAGAGGTGTCTTCAAATAGAATAAATGAGGATAATGTTTTAAAAAGTGTATTACAATCGGATATAGAGAAGATAAAGATTACACTTGAACAAATGGATCTTGATGATTTTAATAATGTAGTTGAGACTATTTTAGGTGCAAAGAGAATATTTATTCTTGGAGTAAGAAGCTCAGCTACTCTTGCAAGTTTTCTTGGTTTTTACTTCAATTTAATTTTTGATAATGTTAGACTTGTTCATACAACAAGCGTTAGTGAAATGTTTGAACAGATAATGAGAGCCCAAGTAGGAGATGTTGTTATTGGTATAAGCTATCCTCGATATTCAAAAAGGACAATTAAAGCATTACAGTTTGCGAAAGCTCAAGGTGCTAAAACAATTGCAGTAACAGATAGTATTGAGTCTCCTGTTGCACAATGCACAGATATGTCACTACTTGCAAGAAGTGATATGGCATCATTTGTTGATTCGCTTGTTGCTCCTCTTAGTGTGATTAATGCACTAATTGCAACAATAGGTATGAGACGAAAGGATGAAGTGTATAGTACATTTGAACATCTTGAAAAAGTTTGGGATGAATATAATGTGTATGATAAAGAGGATAATCACGACACAAAATTATAGAAGTATAAATACAGAGAAGTGTAAATACAGTAAGTGCAAATGTAGAAAAGCACAAATTGTGAGGTTAAATTTAAGTACATAAAAGAATTTCGGAAGGATATCTATGGTTCAAAATAAAGTAATAGTTATTGGTGGAGGGCCTGCAGGTATTATGGCTGCAGGTATAGCAGCACAAAGGGGCAACGAAGTTGTATTGCTGGAGAAGAATGAAAGGCTTGGGAAGAAATTACTTATATCTGGTAAGGGAAGATGTAATATAACTAATGCCACAGACATTGAGGGACTTATAGAGAATACACCGGGAAATGGAAATTTTCTCTACTCAGCTTTCTATTCCTTTTCTAATCAGGATTTAATAGATTTTATAAATGATCTTGGTGTTAAAACGAAGGTTGAACGTGGTGAAAGAGTATTTCCTGTATCTGATTCTGCTAAGGATGTAATGCATGCACTTCAAACATTTATAAATAAAAATAATGTTAAGGTTATGACGGAATCTGCCGTAAAAAAAATACTAACACAGGATGGGAAAGTAATTGGAGTAGAACGAATAAATGGTAGTATTATGGAAGCAAACTCGGTAATTCTTGCGGTTGGAGGAATGTCTTATCCTGGAACAGGGTCAACCGGAGATGGTTATGAGATGGCAAGAAGGCTAGGTCATACAATAACGCCATTAAAGCCATCATTAGTTCCGCTGGTTACAAAAGAGTCATGGATAAAGGAATTACAAGGCTTATCATTAAAAAATGTTGCTGTGACATTTAAAAATAAAAATGGTAAAGAAATATATAATGATTTTGGTGAAATGATTTTTACTCATTTTGGTGTTTCAGGGCCTGTAATACTGAGTGCAAGCAGGCATCTTCTTTCGTATGACTTCAAAGATATTAAGCTCTTGATAGACTTGAAGCCGGCACTTTCTGAAGAAAAACTAGATGAGAGAATCCAAAGGGACTTTGAAAAATATACGAGGAAGCAGTTTAAAAATTCGTTAGATGACTTACTGCCTCAAAAACTAATTTCTGTTATAGTATATTTGTCTGGAATTAATCCTGAAAAGGCTGTTAATCAGATTACAAAGGAAGAAAGAAAAAGGTTGGTAGTTCTTTTAAAAGGACTAGAGGCTACAATTATTGCTGCTAGACCAATAAAAGAGGCAATAGTCACTGCCGGTGGAATAAAAACGAATGAAATTAATCCATCTACTATGGAATCTAAGAAAGTGAAAGGTTTATTCTTTGCTGGTGAGGTAATTGATGTAGATGCTTATACTGGTGGATTTAACCTTACTATAGCTTTTTCTACTGGTTATTTAGCTGGAATGAGCTGTAATAATGAAAGCTAAATTTAATAGAAAATTGGAAATTGTGAGTAAGATGCCTAATATTTGTACATAATTATAAATGAATGTTGTTAAATATACAAATTAGGGGCATGCAAATGAAAATTGAATTTTCAAAAAGGAGTACAAAAAAGAAAAAAGAGAAAACTAGAATATTTGAAGATATACTTTTTGGTACTTGCATATTGAGCTTTATTATTCTAGTTTCTATTCAAACAATAATGCTAGTACCATCCATTAGAGACAATTTTAACTTGACAGATAAAAGTATTGGGGAACCTTTAAGCAAAGATGATTATCTTTACAAGAAAGGTCAAATAACACTAAAAATGATTGGTTCAGAACCTGACCCAACTGTACAAATATTAGTTAATGGTGATTCTGTAGCGATGTTTGAATATCTCGCAATGAATGTTAACGTCAATGATGGAGATGTTATTGAAATTGATGGTACACATAGCTTGACAGGGCATATTATAAAGGTTGATTCAATGTCTAAAAATATAAGTAGTGAATGTGCTGATTCTGTAGCAAAGATTGAATCAAATATACAGAAGTTAGTAACAGTACGAATTTATTAATAAACCATTAATATATTATGTTTTAAGATTGTTTTATAAAAGAAAAACCTATATAATATTTTTTATAGGTTTTTTGTTGTATATAACAAAATACTATTCGGGAGGATAAAGATGAAAGCTGACGAAGAGTATATATATGGTAGTAAAGATATTTCTAGTGCTGCTATAAGGATAGCTCTAACTAATGATAGGTCTTCGGAAAAGAAACTTCAGACGGAGTTTAATCAAATTGGCATACAATCTGCCGCTGTTGATTATGGAGGTGAATTTATTTCATCTGTTATGAAGATAGTTGAAAGAGCAGTCGTAGCTTCCAAGCGAGAGGGTGTTATATCTGAAAGTCATGCTGAACAGGGCGCTGTTGCAGGGGCAACAAGGGAAGCGATATCCCAGATAATGCCAAAAGCCATCGGATTGAATGTAGGTGGAAAGATAGGCATAGCGAGATATAAAGACCACATTTGTGTGGCAGTATTTTTTGGAATAGGCTTGCTAAACTTAAATGAAGTAGCAATTGGACTAGGACATAGAGTCGTATAGATAAATTATACTGTTTTAGCTAAATTTATATACAATGTTGCCAGTTTTGTTGAAGTGGTTATAAACCACATTAATTACGTTATAGATATGTATAAGTAAGATACTGTTTTATGAATACATTTTTAATGGCAAATATTGAGGGTGGAGGGTTTGATGTTTGTAAGAGCTATAAGAGGGGCGATAACTGTTTCTGAAAATACAAAAAAATCTATTTTAGAAGGAACAAATGAGCTTCTTGTAGAAATAATTAAGAGGAATGAATTAGAGGAATCAAGTGTTATCAGTGCAATTTTTTCTGTTACCAATGACTTAAATGCAACATTTCCAGCAATTGCTGCTAGAGAAATTGGCTGGAAGGATATTTCGTTATTGTGTACAAATGAAATAGATGTACCTGGCAGCTTACAAAGCTGTGTCAGAGTATTAATTCATTTTAATACTGAAAAGACTAATAATGAAATTAAGCATGTTTTTTTAAAGGGTGCAACAGTTTTAAGACCTGATATAGATTAAAACTTATAAAATACAGAACTATATTTATTATGATAAAATCAATACAATTAATATTGGAGGTGTACAGTTCGTGTCATTTCTTTTATATAAATTTATGAAAAAATAGACATGGATCATATATGTCAAAAAGTATAGCTATTGATGGACCAGCTGGGGCAGGTAAAAGCACTATTGCGAAAAAAGTTTCTGCAAATCTTGGATTTATTTACTTGGATACAGGGGCAATGTATAGAGCTGTTGCTTTAAAAGCAATAAATTTAGGCATTGATACCAATTCACAAAAAGATTTAGCAAACATGATAGAGAATATTGATATAACTATATCACATGAAAATAATACTCAGAAGATATTTCTTGATGGTATTGATGTCTCAGAGGCAATTAGAACTCCAGAAGTATCTGCTGGAGCATCAAGTGTTGCTGTTTTTAAAGAGGTAAGATTAAAATTGGTTGACCTTCAGCGCAAAATTGCTACTGATAAGGATGTGGTTATGGATGGTCGAGACATCGGATCATATGTATTGCCAAATGCAGATTTAAAAATATTTTTAACGGCGTCAGTAGACGAGAGAGCTAGACGAAGGTATGAAGAGCTGTTACAAAAGGGACAAAATGTTAATTTAAATGATGTTAAAGCCGATATGATACTTAGAGATAATAATGATAGCTCTAGAGCGTTTGCACCGCTTGTTAAAGTAGCAGATGCAATTGAAGTTGATTCAACTTCAATGACAATAGATGATGTTGTTGATAGAATTATGTATTTTTACAATAACTATTGCTATACTAACAAATAGAATCTAAAGGCTATCTTAGTTTTATAACTCTATATACTTACTTATTTGAAGCGATAGAGCCTATGTTTGATACTTAAGTTAGAAGAATTTATTTAAATAAAAGGGGGATTATGTTCATGCCAATATCTTATTGTAGTTTTAGTACTTGGTGTGGACATCAAGAACAATGCATTTAGTTGTAGCAGAAACTGCTGGTTTTTGTTTTGGTGTAAATAATGCTGTTAAAATAGCTTTTGATTTAACTAAAAATAATGACAGTAAAATATATACTCTTGGACCTATAATTCATAATGAGCAAGTGGTAAATAGGTTAGAGGAATATGGAATAACAGTTATTGATTCGTCTGAACAGGCATCAGCATCTTCAAAGGTTGTTATTAGAGCTCATGGGGTTGGATCTAATGTTATTTCGGAATTTAAAACGAAAGGCATAGAAGTAGTAAATGCCACATGCCCATATGTAGAAAAGATTCAAAGATTAGTTAATGAAAAATATAAAGAAGGATGTCAGATTTTGATAATTGGAGATAAAGCACATCCTGAAATTATAGGTATAAATGGTTGGTGCGATAATACTGCTTTTATTATTGACAGTATTGAGCAGGTAAATTCATTGCCGAACATACAAAAAAGTATTTGTGTAGTAGCCCAAACTACATTTATTCGAAAAAAATGGGAAAAAATCATACAGAGTTTAAATAAAAGGTTTAAAAATGTTTTAAAATTTGATACAATATGTAATGCAACGGACAAAAGACAAGCAGAAGCTGAGAAAATTTCAAAAGAAGTAGATATGGTATTAGTTATTGGAGGAGAAAATAGTTCAAATACCAATAAGCTATATGAAATTTGCAAAGCTAATTGTCCAAACACCTTTAAAATACAAACAGCCAGTGATATTCCACCGGTTGATATAAAAAAAATTAAAAAAATTGGTATTACTGCGGGGGCGTCAACACCTGACTGGGTAATCAAGGAGGTTATTCATAACATGAGTGAATTAGATAAACAGGATTTAGAGATGAGCTTTGCTGATGCATTTGAAAGCTCGTTAGTGACTTTGACAACGGGTCAGATCACAAAAGGAAGGATTATTGGATATAATTTAAATGAAGTGTATGTTGACTTGGGCTTCAAATCAGATGGAATTATTCCAATGCAGGAGTTCTCAGATGAAATAGACTTTGATCCTGAAAAATCACTTAAAGTTGGAGACGAAGTTGATGTTTTTGTAGTTAGAGTTAATGATGGTGAAGGAAATGTAATGCTAAGCAAAAAGAAAGTTGATGCTGTTAAGGGATGGGAAGTCCTTGAAGAAGCTTTCGAAAATAAGAGACCAATTGCTGTTAAAATTAGTGAAAAGGTAAATGGCGGTGTAATTGGATATTCTCATGGTGTTAAGGTATTTATACCTGCATCCCAAATAAGTGATAGATTTATAAAGGATTTATCAACATATGTTAAACAAGTTTTACAAATTCAGATTATAGAGATTAACAAACAGAAAAGGAAAGTAGTTGGTTCTTCAAGAATAATAATTGAGAAGAACAAAGAATTTGCATCAAGTGAAGTATGGAATAACATCGAAGTTGGTAAAACTTATAAAGGTCAAGTTAAGAGCCTTATGGACTTTGGTGCATTTGTTGACATCGGTGGTGTAGATGGGCTAGTTCACTTATCAGAGTTATCTTGGAACAAGATTAAGCATCCATCTGAAGTGGTAAAAGTTGGAGATGAATTAACTGTTTCAGTTATTGATTTTGATAAAGATAAGAAGAGAATTTCACTTGGATTTAAAAAGAAAGAGGATAACCCTTGGACTAATGCAATCAAAAAATATGAAGTAGGAAATGTTATAACTGGTAAGGTAGTTAGATTGGTTCCATTTGGTGCTTTTGTTGAGATTGAGCAAGGTATTGACGGACTTGTTCACATTTCACAAATTTCATCAGTTAGATTAGGCAAACCAGGAGATGTTCTTAAAATTGGTCAACAGGTTGAAGCAAAAATTACTGAACTTGATATAGAAGCTAAGAAGATTAGCCTCAGTATTAAGGAAGTAAATCCAATTGACCCTGCTGGAGCAGCTAAGAAAGAGGAAGTTGCTGAAAATAGTGGAGAAGAGCTACCAACTGAGCATAAAGAAGATATGACTAATACCATAGCTGACAATTTAACAAGTTTAAATGACTAATTTTATATAGTATTACGTTTTAAGTTGGCTATAATTACTTATCAGATTAAATGTAAGGTTTCAAAGCCAAAACACAGAAATTGTGTACAATGAATTTATAATAAGAATAAGGATGTACTTTGGTACATCCTTATTTAAATGTAGGAATAACAATTTTACCTGCATTAAAAAGGCTATCCCCAATTGGAATATAAATTTTGAGGTGGTATATTAATGGATTACGAGGGATTTAAAGAAGAAGTATTTAAGATTACTAAAATCAACCTAACTCTTTATAAAGAGAAGCAGATGAAAAGAAGAATTGATGCTTTGATAAAAAAGAATAATTTTGATGCGTATTCGGATTATGTACAAGCTTTGAAACTAAATAAAGATTTATTAAAAGAGTTTGTCACGTATCTTACTATTAACGTTTCAGAATTTTATAGAAATCCAGACCAATGGGAGGTTCTTGAAAAAGAAGTATTTCCTATGCTTTTAAGTAGAAAGAAAAAAATTACAATTTGGAGTTCTGCTTGCTCTACTGGCGATGAGCCATATACTCTTGTAATGGTTTTAAATAAACTATTACCACTGAGTTCTATTAAAATACTTGCTACAGATATTGATCTAGAAGCATTAGAAAAGGCTAAAAATGGCGTGTATTCTGCCAAAAGCTTAGATAATTTACCTAAAGAGATGAAATCGAAATATTTTACTGTAATTGGTGATACCTATAAAGTAAATGATGAAGTAAAGAATTGTGTTGAATTTAAACAATTTAACCTTCTACGTGATACTTATCCAAAAGGTATTGACTTAATTGTATGTAGAAATGTACTTATATACTTTACAGATGAAGCCAAAAACGATATTTATAAGGAATTCAATTTGGCGTTAAATCCAAAAGGTATACTATTTGTTGGCAGCACAGAGCAGTTAATTATGGCGAATAAGTTTAACTTTAAATCAATTAAAACATTTTTCTATGAAAAGGAACAGGATAATTTCAAATTTTGAGATTCTAAATTATATAGATTAGATATAAAATTAAAAGAGTTTGAAAATATGATTTTCAAACTCTTTTGGTGCGGATAACAGGACTTGAACCTGCATGAAATCGCTTTCACATGGACCTGAACCATGCGCGTCTGCCAATTCCGCCATATCCGCATAAGCAAGTGCAATATGTATTTTACTATAAATAAAAAAATAATGCAATAGAAATTGAAGTAATCTTTAGAATCTGGAATTAAAATAGAAAAAAGAAATGAAAGCTATAAAACAAATTTGGTAAACTTAGTTTATAAATATAGGTAAGGAGGATTGGGCCCGTACCAGTACTTTAATAGAAGCATTAAGCCTGATACGGTCATGTTTATTATTATGAATAAAAAGCTAGAACAGTTTAAAAATGACATCAAGAATAAAAAAGTAGCAGTATTGGGAATTGGAATCAGCAATATTCCTTTAATTAAGTATTTAGTTAACTTGGGAGTTGATGTTACAGCATTTGATAGAAATACTAAGGAGAATCTTTCTGAAGCATTATCTGAACTCAATGGACTTACAGTGAAATATAGTTTGGGAAATGACTATTTAGAAAGACTTAATGGTTTTGATATAATTTTCCGTACTCCCGGCATGAGACCAGATTTACCACAATTGGCTAAGGCAGTAGCCGAAGGAGCCGAACTAACCTCAGAAATGGAGATTTTCATCAGCCTTTGTCCAGCTCAGATTTTTGCTGTAACAGGAAGCGATGGCAAAACCACTACAACAACTTTGATTTATAAAATATTGACTGAGGAAGGCTATAATTGCTGGCTAGGCGGTAATATTGGAACACCGCTCTTAAGCAAGATAGATGAAGTTAAGGAACTAGACAAGGTAATTCTTGAATTAAGCAGTTTTCAGCTAATGACTATCAAGGATTGTCCATCAATTTCAGTAATAACAAACATCTCACCAAACCATCTAGATGTTCATAAGTCATTGAATGAATATATTGATGCAAAGAAGAATATTTTTATTAATCAGACAGATAAGGATAAATTAGTTCTTAATTATGATAATAACATTACGAAAAACTTTGCAAGTGAAGCTAAAGGCAAGTGCGTTTACTTTTCAAGATTAAATGAACTTGATAACGGTGTTGTTTTCAAGGACGGTAAGATTATTATTAAAAATGGAAACAGTGAGATTGATGTCGTAAAGGCTGAAGAAATAAAAATACCTGGTGTTCATAACCTTGAGAACTATATGGCTGCAACTGCTGCTACTATAGGTTTTGTTAAGCCAGAAACCGTTAGAAAGATAGCAACTACATTTAACGGTGTTGAGCATAGAATTGAGCTTGTCAGAGAATTAAATGGCATTAAATTTTATAATAGTTCAATAGATAGTAGTCCATCTAGAACAATTGCAGCACTGAGTACTTTTAAAGATAAAGTAATTCTTATATCAGGTGGCAAAGACAAGGGTATTCCATACGATTCAATAGGTCAGATAATTGCCGAAAAGGTTAAATGTCTTTTGCTGATAGGTGCTACTGCTCCGAAGATTGAAGAAGCATTAAGAAACTATATTAATCAAACAGATAGCGAATGTAAAGTTAAAATAATTCACTGTAGTACTTATGAAGAGGTAGTTAACCGCTCTTATGAAGAAGCCGTTCCTGGGGATTGCATAATATTGTCACCAGCAAGCACGAGCTTTGATATGTTTAAGAACTTCGAGCAGCGTGGAAATACATTTAAGGATTTGGTTAATAAGCTGGTATAAAAAGCACATATAAATAGGTACTTGTTTTTTAGTTGAAAAAGTACAAAAAGTTAATTGCTATCGGCAAAAGCTTCCTAGAAGTCATAAAACAAGTTTAAAACCAAAATGCGTTAAAAGCATAATTCGCCTAATAGGTGAAGGCTTTGAACAGTAATTGTCTTTAGTAAGTACCTAGCCCATGCTATTTGGCTCAAGAAAATGCACGTTTTTGTTTTTGTGTGAAATGCTTGGCAATGGGTATATTTATGATAGTATATTTCACTAAATAATTATGAGCATTGAGTAAACAGTACTAACAAGCAGATTAGCATTGTCATATTGCTGTTTAACTATTTCCATTTTCTTGATTTTTTTGACTAGTTTTGATACTCTAATAGTGCTATATGAGGTGATTTAAGGAGATTAATAATGAGAATAAAGAAATTAACATTTATTGATAATGCAAACCAGTGGTCAATAAAAGATTTAGTGCTTTTAGACCTAACTCTTCTTGTTGGAATATCTGGGGTAGGAAAAACTAAAATATTAGAGTCTATATATTCATTAAAAAGAATAGCTAATGGTGCGTCTATTAAAGGCATAAAGTGGGAAATAGAATTTGATACGCTTTTAAAGGATAGTTATATATGGGAAGGTGAATTTGAAAATGTTCAAAATGACGTCTCAATATTTGCAAAAGAAATAAATGATAGTGAAGATGAGCACCAAAAAAAATATTCAATAATATATGAAAAGCTATTTTTAAATGGGAACATTATTTCGGAAAGAAAGAATGATGTTATATATTATGATAATCGACCCACTGTTAAGCTATCATCATTTCAAAGCATATTAAAAATATTGAAAGAAGATGAAATTGCTAAAGCAGCTAATGAGTTTAGAAAAATAGTCAAGGGTGATTTTAATACTGATGTTAGAAATACTTTATATCCGCGATCTGGTGTTAAAAAACTATTATTTGAGGCAGAGAATATAAGTAAAGTATTAAATAGTCAGTTTTCGATATCAAAAAACAAGATAACTAAATCCAGTGAAGATATTGAGAAAATTTCTATATTTAAAGAATCAGAAATTAAATTAAAAAGTACAATACTTGACAATAATTTACCCTTATTACCAAAGCTTGTAATGGCATGTAAAGTATTACCGCAATTATTTCAAGTTATCAAAAACCAATTTACGGATATCTTTCCACAAGTAGAAGATATAAAGGTTGATTTTGTAAATACTGAAGGTTTACCTGATATTGTAAAGGAGAGTCCTATAATTCAGATAAAAGAAAAAAATGTGGATGGGTGGATATTACAATTTGATTTGTCTTCAGGTATGCTAAAAACATTACTGCAGATTTCTATGGTACTGTTATCAGAGCCGGGTAGTGTTTTTCTTGTAGATGAATTTGAAAACAGTTTAGGTATAAATTGTATAGACATATTGAGTGAAAATTTATTGCTTCAAAATAGCTCTCAGTTTATAGTTACAAGTCATCATCCGTATATTATTAATAATATAGACATGAAATATTGGAAGATAGTTAGCAGAAAAGGTGGAGAAGTTCAAGTTAAAGATGTTAATGATTTAGGTCTGGGAAAATCAAAGCATGAAGCTTTTAAGCAATTGATTAACTCTAGAGAATATAGTGAGGGAATATTTATATAAATGAATATATACTTTTTAGTTGAGGGAAAACGCACAGAGGTAAAAGTATACCCAAAGTGGTTGTCTATTTTGGTGCCAGCATTAACTTGTCTTGAAGCTAACGATCCTAATAAAATTACTGACAATCAGTATTATTTATTCAATGGCGGAGGATATCCGAATATACTTGACGATATGATTAATGCAATCAATGATATTAATAACATTAATAAATTTACATATTTTGTTGTTTGCCTTGATGCAGACGAATTTACAGTTAATGAAAGAATAGATGAAATAAAAAAGAGAATCGAGACAGAAAAACTAAATATTAGTGCAGAGCTTGTAATTATAGTTCAGAACAGGTGCTTTGAAACATGGTTTTTGGGAAATACTAAGGTATATACACGTAATCCTCAGGGAGATTTTTTAGACTATTCAAAGTACTATAATGTAAGTAAAAGTGATCCGGAGTTAATGGGTAAAATTAATGGATTTGAAGGATCAATATCAATTTTTCATGAAAAGTATCTGGAAAAAATGCTTTTGGAGAAGAATATGAGATATTCTAAGTGCAACCCATATTCTGTTTGTGAAGAGGCTTACTTAAAACAATTAATTAGCAGGACAGAAAACACAAATCATTTAGTGTCACTTAAAACCTTTCTAATGTTTTGTGAGCAGATTAACAGGGAAATAGCAGCATTCCATTAAAAACATGAATTAATGTACAATCCTAGCTTGCTACAATGCATACTTTGTAATATATGGTATGGTCTGCATAGTGTGATATGCGCTCTAATTCTTCTCAGTAAGCTGCTTCCAATAGCGTTTTGGTATAAACTGCTTCTGGAGCTTTGGATTTATCCTACTTTTGATTGCTATGTGTTTGAAATAGTTTTTCCAGAGTGATTGAAATTTGAGCTCATCTGCATGACGATTTGGGATATGAGCTAAATCCATATATGAAATAATCATACTTTTAGTATTGTATAGAGCTGCAAGATTTCTCTTAGTGTCATGAATAACCCAATTTTGATCAGCAAAACGTCCCTTGAAATGGGGTGCAATGAAAGTAATTATATTATGGTCAGGTTGTATAGGAGCATAGTATATGTTGTTTTCAAGTAGCTCAAAACGTAATATACCAAGCATACGATGGCATTCAAATTTTACTTTTCTAGCAGGTACTAAAACGTCTAAAACAATTTGATCTCCAAGCATACTATCAATTTTACTGCCGGTTTTAAAACCCAACTTTATATAATTTAAAATCCACATTTCACGTCCATTAATATCTGAAAAAAAACAATGGATTATATTATCCAGACTTTCTTGAGATATTTTGTTTAAAATTGCCTGTTCAACTGTTTTTGCTTTTTCTATATCATTAACAATTTCTTGGTATTCATCAATTAGATTAGGACAATAAGAGAGAGCAGATTCAATATTCGTTACATTTTCACGGTCGTAATAATAATGGTGTATTGCTGTTAAAAAGCAATTCCAAGTTCCATCATAAATGTATATCACTCAATAAAAGCCTCCCGTCCTGTGGTTGATTGTAATAACTGAGCCATTGCTTTGTGTTTTGTGGTGAATCAAATAGGTATAAATCCGACATGCTTTCGCTTATGCCATTTTCATTAATTGTTGACAATAAAGACATTTGCCCGGGTACAGATTTCTTTGTTTGTGGAAGCAACTTCGCAGATACAAGCGATTCCTTGACAATTGATTCATTTTGGCTATAAGAATCATATGTTTTACCATTACAAGTAATAAAGTGTCTAGATCTCTTTAAAACAACCCCTATTTTTTTAAGATTGTCAAAGTTTAATTTGCCAACTCTCCTTGCTGTTATAATTCTTTGGGCTGACTTAACACCTATTCCCGGTACTCTCAAAAGCATTTCATAATCTACTGAATTAATCTCTACTGGAAACATATGAAGATTTCTAAGTGCCCAGTCAGACTTTGGGTCTAGCTCTGGATTAAAATCTGGATTTGTCTTGCTAAGTAATTCGTCAGCGCAAAATCCATAGAATCTGAGAAGCCAATCTGCCTGATACAATCTATGTTCTCTAAGCAATGGCGGCTTTATTAATGCAGGAAGCCTAGGATCTGACAATGTAGGAACAAAAGCAGAGTAATATACCCTTTTTAAATTAAAATTGCCATACAACGCCTCTGATAGCTTTAAAATGCTTAAATCCTTATCTGGTGTAGCACCAATTATTAGCTGAGTGCTTTGTCCGGCAGGAACAAAGAGTTCTCTTTTTGAGGAACCTAGAGAATTTGATCTTCTATATATTTTTTGATCATCTTTGGTTTGTATAATTCTATTATTTATTTGCCGCATAGGCTTGAGTAGTGCTTTTTTCGGCTTTTGTGGTGCAAGTACCTCTAAACCCTTGTCAGATGGTAGCTCTATATTAATGCTCATTCTATCAACGAACATGCCAGCTTCATTTATAAGCTTTTCATCAGCACCGGGTATAGCTTTGATGTGTATATATCCGAAAAACCTTTGCTCATTTCGAAGCCTTCTAACTATATCAAGCATTAATTCCATTGTATAGCTAGGATTTTTTAGAACAGCTGAACTTAGAAAAAGTCCTTCTATATAATTTCTTCTATAAAAATTCATAGTAAGCTCAATAACCTCATCTGCAGTAAAGCTTGCACGAGGTACATCATTTGAAGCTCTATTGACACAATACACACAATCGTATATACATTCATTTGATAATAAAATTTTGAGCAAAGAAACACATCTGCCATCATCAGACCAGGTATGACATATACCCGCAGCAAAACTGTTGCCAACCCCATTTTTATTATTTCTGCTTCCACCGCTTGATGAGCAGGAGACATCATATTTAGCTGCATCAGCTAATATTCCAAGTTTATCAAATAAGTCCATATTATCGCTCTCGCTTAAGTTTATTTTACCAGATCCAGTAGACAAATTTTCTATGCAAAAAATTTCCTACTTTAACTGGTTTCAACGAGGCAGGAGATGCACCCACTGTCTGAAAGCTAAAGCGGTTTTCATTACCTATAAAGGTGAAGAAATATATTGCCTACTATAATAGAATTTTAACACAATAATAAATAAAAATCAAACAAATGTTCGGGAATGCAATTTGTTTTAATAATAAGATCATGTAAAATTTAAGCCAAGTGGTGGTAACCGCTTTGGTTTTTAGGCGGTGAGAATATCTTCCGCCACGTTTACACGCCGCCGATGTAATTATAATTTTTCTACATTCGAAAAATTTAATTTTGAATATAAGTGTTATAATTGATATTTAAATAACAATGTAATATAATTATATTCAACTTTGGTACTGATTGAGTAAATAAAAATATTAGATAGAATTATTCTTAATCAAGAAATACTAAAAATAAGTTTATTATAAATGGAGGTATTTTACGTGAGAGCAGTCATTACAGTTTTAGGTAAAGATAGAGTTGGAATTATCGCTGGTGTGAGCAATATTTTAGCTGAATGCAATGTTAATATACTTGATATAACTCAAACAATAATGCAGGATGTATTCACAATGATTACACTTGTTGATATTTCTGGTTGTAACATTCCTTTTGATATTCTTTCTGAAAAGCTTGATAAAAAGGGAGTTGAGTTGGGGTTGAAAATCCAAATTCAACATGAAGATATATTTAATTCTATGCATAGAATATGAGGTGAAGACTAATGTTAGGAACTTTTGAAATACTTGAAACATTAGAAATGATTCAGAAAGAAAATTTGGATATAAGAACAATAACTATGGGAATTTCATTAAGAGATTGCTGCCATCCTGATATAGATATTTCTTGTAATAAAATTTATGACAAAATAACTAGATATGCTGAGAAGCTTGTTATTACAGGAGAAAATATTGAAAAAGAATACGGTATACCTATAATAAATAAGAGAATTTCTGTTACGCCAATAGCTTTGATAGCTGAAAGTTGTGAAAGTGAGGAGTACTGGAAATTTGCACAGGCAATGGATAGAGCTGCTGAAACCGTTGGTGTAAATTTTATAGGAGGATTCTCAGCATTGGTACAAAAGGGTTATACTCAAGGTGACAAAAAGCTTATTGCTTCAATTCCACAGGCTCTAAGTACTACAAAAAAGGTTTGTTCTTCTGTAAATGTTGCATCAACAAAAGCAGGTATCAACATGGATGCAGTTGCAGAAATGGGTAAAGTAATTAAAAAATGTGCCGAACTCACAGCTGATAATGGAGCAATGGCATGTGCAAAACTGGTTGTGTTTGCAAATGCTGTAGAGGATAACCCATTTATGGCAGGAGCTTTCCATGGTGTTGGTGAACCTGAATGTGTTATAAATGTAGGTGTTAGTGGTCCGGGCGTTGTAAAATGTGCACTTGAAAAGGTTAAGGGCGCAGATTTTGGTGCGGTTGCTGAGACAATCAAGAAGACTGCATTCAAGATAACTAGAATGGGTGAGCTGGTTGCCAGAGAAGCATCACGTAGACTTAATGTTCCTTTTGGGATAGTTGATTTATCGCTTGCACCAACTCCAGCAATTGGAGATAGTGTAGCTTATATTTTAGAGGAAATGGGTTTGGAGAAGTGTGGAACTCATGGTACTACAGCTGCTCTAGCGCTTCTCAATGATGCTGTTAAGAAGGGTGGAGTTATGGCTTCTTCCTCTGTTGGAGGATTAAGTGGTGCATTTATTCCTGTAAGTGAAGATGCTGGAATGATTTCTGCTGTAAAATGTGGTTCCTTATCACTGGAAAAGCTTGAAGCAATGACCTGTGTATGCTCTGTTGGTCTTGATATGATTGTTGTTCCAGGTGATACATCAGCAGATACAATTTCAGCAATTATTGCGGATGAGGCAGCTATTGGCGTAGTAAACACAAAAACTACAGCTGTTAGGATTATACCGGCTCCAGGTAAAAAGATCGGGGATATAGTTGAATTTGGTGGACTTCTTGGTTCAGGACCAGTAATGAAGGTAAATCCCTATGGTTGTTCAGAATTCATTAAAAGAGGTGGAAGAATACCCGCACCTTTGCATAGCTTGAGAAATTAAACTTCGACTATGATATAAATTAGGTAGCTGTTAATATGATGTATTTCATTATGTTAACAGCTATTTTGTAATAATAAAAAATTTGGTGTTTTAACGGAGATTTTTATGAATGATATTAAACTTGGATTATGCCAAATGAAGGTTAAAGACATTAAGCAAGACAATCTAAAAAAAGCAGTAAATATGATAGAAGCCTGTAAAAACAGTAATGTAAATATAGCTATACTGCCTGAAATGTTTAATTGTCCATACGATACTCAGAACTTTCCTATTTATGCTGAAGACTTAAAAAACAGTGAAACTGTATCAGTCATTTCTCAAGCTGCAAAGTATAATGATATATATGTTGTTGCTGGTTCTATTCCTGAGATTTTTGAGAGGAATTATTATAACACATGTCTAATATTTGACAGAACTGGTGCAATTATTGGAAAACATAGAAAAATACATTTGTTTGATATAGATATAAAGGGTGGTATCCGTTTTAAAGAATCTGATGTATTATCAGGCGGCAATCAAGTAACTGTTGTAAATACTGAGTTTTGCAAGATAGGTGTAGCAATTTGTTTTGATATGCGTTTTAGTGAGCTATATAGAGAAATGAGCAAGGCTGGAGCTAAAATAATTATTACACCAGGTGCATTTAATATGACTACAGGTCCAGCCCATTGGGAGCTGATGATAAGGTCTAGGGCACTAGATAATCAATTGTTTCATGCGGCAGTTTCACCTGCTAGAGATACTCATGCTAGCTACGTGGCTTATGGAAACTCAATGGTTTGTGACCCGTGGGGAAGTATTTTAGCTAGAGCCGATGAAAAAGAACAAATAATTATTGCAGATATTGACTTAGATATGGTAGATAGCATTCGAGAACAAATACCTGTTGTAAATGAAGATTTGATTAAGAAGCAATAATTAATAAGGCTAGCATTCTTCTTATACGGATTATAATTAAAAGAAATAACGATTTTAGTAGGAGGTGACAAATCCATGTTTTTCTATAGGTTTTATTTAAATAGTTAGACATGGATACGATTATGAAAAAAAATTCTCCTCTGATAAAGATAATAGTTTGCATTTTACCTTTTTTTACAGTAGGCATGGTTTTTATTTTTAAAAATTTACTGTACAAATTGAGTACTCACCTTCCAGCATGTCCTATTTATAAATACTTTCATGTGTACTGTCCAGGATGCGGCAATACAAGAAGTGTTCAACAATTATTATTGGGTGATATCATTGATTCTCTTAAATTTAACATAACACCAGTATTTTGTTTAATTATTGGAGCTCTAGCATATATAGAGCTAGTTTTTTACATATTTGGAATAGATGTAAAAATTATACCCAGAGGAAAGGCATTTTGGGCATCAATAATTATTTTATTTTTGTTGTATTTTACATTAAGAAATATATTTACTGTGTTATGACAATAATATTAAACACTATCATTGATTCATTTTCCTTAATGCAGTATAATTAATGTAATGGTATATATAATTAGTAAGAATAGTAGATAAATTCTTTATTTATACTTTAAGCATTTATGTAATGTTTAATACCAGATTTTATGAAAGGGTAAGGTATCGAATAATGAGAATTGGCTAATTCAGCTTATAAACAAATAAAATTTTAGAACGGGCGATATGCCCTTATTTGTGCTGGATTAGTCTAATATAACACATATTTTTTTGATTTTTAAAGATTTTTAGATAATTCTATTAGTGAATCAATTAGCGAAAACAATTTAAAGTCTACTGCTCAAGATTAAGCAGTCGGTCTTTAGCATCAATATTTTAAGCAATAATAAATAATTGTTCTTTTGCTTTATTGTTCACTAACTATTAAAAAGTCTTTTTAAAGTTCATTTTACAAAAGTGTTTGTTAGAATCTTTCCGGCAGATTAGAGGAGAGATTTTTTTATGCTTATTTTAGATGCTATAAATATTAAAAAAAATTTTGGTGATAGAGAAGTTTTATGCTTCGAGAAGTTACAAATCAGAAGTGGCGATAAGATAGGTGTTGTCGGTCAAAATGGGGCTGGAAAAACAACATTGCTAAATATACTTGTAGGTGAACAATCTCCAGATGAAGGTATTGTAAAAAGAACCTGTGATATAGCTTATATTAAACAAATATCGGATTATGAAATTGCGGCTGATGCTAAGTTATTGAGCGAATTTGATGTGCGGGATAAGGTTCAAAACCAAATTGTAAGTGGTGGTGAAGAGACCAGGCTAAGAATTGCATCCGCTTTAAGTAAAAACAGTTTAGTACTTTTTGCAGATGAACCTACAGCTAACCTCGATTTACAAGGAATTGAGATTCTAAAGAACAAACTTTTAAAAACAGAAACAATAGTACTCATTAGCCATGACAGGGATCTCCTAGATAGTATATGTAATAAAATAATTGAAGTGGAAGATGGAAAGTTAACCTTCTTTGAAGGCAACTATTCCTTTTATAAGCAGCAAAAACAAAAAATGATTGATAGAGAATGGTTTGAATATAAATATTACATTGACGAGAAAAAACATCTTGAGGAGGCTATTATAAACCGCAAAGCACGTGCAAAAGCAATTAAAAAAGCTCCAGCAAGAATGGGCAATTCTGAAGCTAGACTACACACGAGAAAAGCTAATGAAAAACAGGAAAAGATACATGATGCAGCAAATATCTTGGAGGAAAGGCTAAAGAAGCTTGAAATAAAAGATAAGCCAAAGGAGCAAAAAAGTATTAAACTTGATTTTTCATTAACTAATCCGCCACAGAATAATTTGATTATATCTAGCAATAATTTTAGCTTCAGTTATGGAGACAGAAATATATATAATAAAGCTACGTTTAATGTATATAATGGTAAAAAGCATGCCATTATAGGAGAAAACGGTTCAGGTAAGACTACTTTGCTCAATCAGATTTATGAATTCTATAAATGTAGAAATTTAGACAATTGCAACGAGTATGAATTATTAAAACAAGTAAATATTGTACCCAAAGCTAATATTGGATACCTTCATCAGGATTTAAAAAACTTGGATTTACAAAAAACTATCCTTGATAATGTAATGATTGAAAGCGTACAAAATGAGACAACCGCTAGAACGATTTTAGCAAGATTATTATTTCCTGGTGATAGTGTATATAAAAAAGTAGGCTTATTAAGCGGTGGTGAAAGAATTAAAGTAAGCTTTGCAAAACTATTTGTTTCAAGTGCTAATTTGCTTTTATTAGATGAACCGACGAATTACTTGGATATGGAATCAATTGAAGCTTTACAAAGTATACTATGTGAATATGAAGGAACAGTTTTGTTTGTATCGCATAATAGGTCTTTCGTAAATAGTATTGCTCAAAGACTGCTAGTGATAAAAAATGGTCAAGTGCTAGAATTTGAAGGAAATTTGATGGATTATGAAGATAAAAGCGATATCTCAGAAACCAAACAAAGTACTCAAACACAAAAGCTGATGTTACAAATGCGTATCACAGAAGTATTATCTAAGCTATCAGAACCAAATACCAATAACGATAGCCTTGAGATGGAATATCAGGAACTGCTTTCTAAGCTGAGAATGCTTTAGAGGGAGTTTTTACAGCTGCTTATGGTTTGTCTGTATTATCTGCTTTATTATCGGTTTCATCGTTTGATGGGTTGCTTCTTAAATTTGACTCAAAATCATATTTCTTGTTTTTGTCAGGAATAATTAAATATGATTTTGAGTCAAAGTAGCTACTAATTATTTCTTTAGAATCAAATACTTTTCTTTTCTTAGTATCTTCTATTTTATCTATATATATAAAGTAATCAGTACTATTAATCCTTTTATCTAAGCCATGCAATTTAAATGTATTCATACTGGGTTTAGCAGACGCTGTAAATGTATTCACTAAGGACAGAGTATCTGAAAGTGAAATATTTGTTATTACATTTTCAAAGGCATAATTTATAATAGGTATAAGCTTAGGTAGCTGCAGCAAATTAACCTTCTGCTGAATTAACTCATTTACAAACTTAATTTGCATTTCAGTTCTTTTTAAATCAGAACCATCATAATATTTTTTCCATTCTGATGATTTGCGAGAATTTGATTTTCTAAAACGTAAAAACTGTTCAGTTTTATCGCCATTTAAGAGTTGATAACCTTTTTGTAAGTCAATATATAAATTTTGTGAAGGATCTGTGTATTTTAAGTCGGCAGGGATGTCAAAATATACGCCGCCTAACCTGTTTACGATTTCTTTAATAGTATCTATCTCAAGATAAATATAATAGTCAATAGGAATATTAGTTATATTGCTAATTGATTGAGCTGCATATTCTACTGCTTTGTGTTTTGCTTCAGTTAGTGAAAGACCATTAGATTTTTCGTATTTTTTTAAACCTATGTAATAATAGGAGTTAATCTTATAAATAGAGTTGTTGCTAGGCTTAGTGTCTCTAGGAATTGTTAATAAGCTTGTCTGATTTGAGATTGGGTTGTAATTTGCAATAATAATAGTATCAGTGTTAAATCCAGAAGCTTCTTTGATTAATACTATAACGTTTATCGGATCATCATTATCAAGATGATTTTCGATCTTTGGTAATGAACTGCTTGAAGAAGATGAATTTTGCTGAGCTTCAGAAGAAGTGATTGGTTTGTTATTAGCCAAAACGAAAATACCTAATAGAAATAAAATTATTCCGCTAATAAAACTACACATAAAAATAAGCTTTGTAGATTTCATTAATCAAACTCCTCTCCAATATATATTAAAATATATTGTAGGTTTAGTAATATGTAAACTTTACAATAATATTAAATCATAAGTTAAGCTATTATTAAACACATATTTTTATATTATTAGGTTTACCAAATATTACTTAAAATATTACGAGGCAAGAAAATGTCCTTTAAATCTATAAGTTGCGATTATTGCTTTGGTTCTCAAGTAGTGAGAATATTACTGCCTCGTTGAATCATCTAGGCATTAAATTAATACATGAATATTCATTATTGTGCAAAAATCTAATTTTTATACAGGAATAATGGTTAATAGATAGGTACTTGAGCATTCTATCATTGAAGGCTTAATAGAATTAGTATATAATGGTTTTGCTACATGTTTATGCATAATAATGAATAAAAAATCTAGATTGAGGAGTATCCACATGTTAAATGAAATAGAAGCTAAGATATCCTATAATGTAAATGATATTAAGATAGCCGTTATGTATATAATAAATAATATAAAAAAAGTATGGAAAATTTTTCCTATAATTAGTATAATAATCATTGGATTGGTATTTTATGGTATGACCATGGGATTTGAGAATTATATTTATGCTTTAATATTAATATGTGTTATTTTAGGTATATTATTATATGTCTTTCTTTATAAAAAGCCTATTAGCAGTTATATAAATTTTTATAAAAATAGAAAAGAGAGCAGCTATATTTTTTCTGAAAAAGGCATTCAACTTGTTAATGGAGATGGCCATAAAAACTTTGACTGGAGTTTGTTTGTTGACGCTTATGATATTCCAAGTGCATTTATATTGTCAGATGAGAAAATGATATACTATATATTTCCAAAAAGATGTTTTAATAATCTTACTGACATAGAAGAGATGAAAAAGTTGTTATTATCTAAAAATAAAAATTATAAAGTATTTTAGTGAATTATGAAGTAAAATTTTAAAATATTTTGATAAATTTTAAATATAAACTAAAATAGTAAATTTGTGAAAATTTAATTGTTGGATTAACGATAGAATGGATGAAATGCCCGAAATATAGGTTTGGTAAAAGAAAATTTCGGACAAATATGATAAAAATAGAGTGTAAGAAAATAAGTTAAAATGAGAAAAAAAGCTATAAAAAGGATAGAAAATTAGATACAAATAGGGAAGATTAATATATTTTGTAAAAGACTATTCCATTTAATGCCTTGCTATGGTAAAATAAAGGATAATTAGTACATCTGTGGGGGATTATTTATGCCAAATAGAACTGACGACAATTTTTTTAATAGGTATTTTGAGAAAAAAGAAAATGTGTATGAAAATAAATACATATCATATTTTAAAATTATAACTTGCTTTCTTTGTTTGGTTATATATGCAGTTATTATCATCATAGAAACACGTATAACAACAGATAATACTATCACAGGTATTCTTGCACAGTTTCAAGTAATGATATCTGTATATTTAGTTGTAAGCGCTGTAAAAAATGGATATATAATTGGTGTATCAATTAATGTTATTCAATTTCTCTTAGTGGCTAGAAATGTATTTTCAAGGGGTAATATAAGTTCTGCACCTGGTATGATACTGCCTATATGTACTATTATTACCATAACCATTATTTATGTTTTTAGCAGACGCTTAAATCAGAAATATGAAGAGATTAAAGAACAAAAAGAGGAACTTGTAACTCTTTACGAGGAACTTGCTATTACTGAAGGAGAATTATTTAATCAGAATAAACAATTACTCGAGTATAATCAAGATATGAAGGAAAATGAAGAAAAACTAAATTATTTAGCGTTTTTTGATGTATTAACCGAACTTCCAAATCGTAAAATGATTATCAATAGATTAGATATACTAATTACTTTGTCAATGGAAAAAAAGATGAAATTTGCAATGATATTTATAGATTTAGATAATTTTAAAAGAATTAATGATTCTATGGGTCATCATGCAGGTGATTTATTGTTGCAAGAGGTTGCATTGAGACTAAAAGCAGTTATTCATCCGGATGATATGCTAGGACGTTTAGGTGGAGATGAATTTGCATTAATAATACAAAGACAATTAGAAGAAGATGAAATAGTAACATATTTGGAAAGCTTGAGAAAAGAAATTTTAAAGAAGTTCTATATAGAAAAGACTGAACTTACTATTAGTGCAAGTTTTGGAATTTCAGTTTACCCTAGAGATGGTGACAATTCAACAGACCTTCTAAAGTGTTCTGATACAGCAATGTACAAGGTGAAGGAAGATGGAAAAAATGGAGTTCAGTTCTTTAACAAAGAAATGAAAGATAGAATATTTATGAGAATGGAACTTGAAAAAAGACTTCTTGAATCAATTGAGAATGATGAACTTTATCTAGTATATCAACCTCAATACCGTTCTGATACAAAAAAATTGAGAGGTTTTGAAACTTTAATTAGATGGAATTCGCCGGAATTGGGTTTTGTCAGTCCTGTTACATTCATACCTGTAGCAGAAGAAACAAAATTTATAAATCAAATGGGCAGATGGATTCTTAGAACTGCATGTAAGAAATTTAAAGAATTGCAAGATAAGTATCATTTTAATGCGATCTTATCTGTAAATATTTCAGCAGTACAAATTATGGAACCTTCATTTGTTCATATGATAATAGGCATACTTAACGAGACAGGAGTTCATCCATATAACTTAGAAATTGAAATTACTGAGTCAATATTTATATCATCTATGGATTATGTTATTGATGTCCTAAATCAACTAAAAAATATTGGAATTAATATTGCGTTAGATGATTTCGGTACTGGTTATTCATCATTAAGTTATCTACAGATGCTTCCTATAGATACTTTGAAAATTGATAAGGTATTTATTGATAGTATTATAGGACAGGGAAAAGATAAACATATTGTTGGTCCTATTATTTCATTAGTTCACCAAATGGATATTTCAGTTGTTGCTGAAGGGGTTGAAGATACAACGCAGTTGGATTATTTAAGGGAACATAACTGTGATTGCATACAAGGATATATATGGGGAAAGCCGCTTAATGAAGATGAATTGAATAAGTTGCTTTATCAATTAACTTTAGAACAACCTAGAGGGAATTTTTTAACTATAGAAAGAGCTATCTAATGAGGAAGTTTTATTGACTAATTAAATATAAAATTTATTAATAGCAGCAGCTACAAAAGATGAAAAAGTGCAAGAAATTACATGTCTTTTATAGCTGCTATTTAGCTCAGAAAGCTTAGTTAGTAAGCTTTAGATTTTACTAAGAATAAATTTTGCCATAATGAACTTGAATTTACCCATGCGATCAAGTGTTAAGTTTTGAAGTACTTTCAAAAATTCAAGCATTGCTTGTTTGTCATTGGTATTCAATAAAGCTTTGCTGTATCTTGCATTAATATAATTGTTTGTTATTTTATTAAAGTTATTTTTATTAAAAGAATAGCTCATAAAGTCAAAAGTCTTTTCAACTCTTATTCCAAATTCAGTAGGTGTTTCTGCTGGATTATAAACAATATTTTGAACACGCAATACTTTTAAAATATAGCTATATGCCAATAGAATTGAATCATTTGGCTCGGCTTTTCTTATTATACGCATAGTACAATAGGATTTAATTATGTTTATTAAAACCAGTAGAATAAAGGCTATCAGAACTATTCCAATTAAGATAGAGATTATTATTAAGACAAAAAGCGTATTATCTGAATTTATTTCTTTTGTGGTTTCAAAAGTGCTAACATCATAGCCTGAAAGATCGCTATTTTTGTTCTTTTCCATCATGTTCAAATAATCAAGATAACTGTTATACCCTGAGTTAAGCATATCATCTTTTGATGTTTGAGCGTTTGTAGTTGTATCATTATACATTTTTGCGACATAAGTAGCTGTAGGCTCAAATGGAATCCAGCCAAACCCTTCAAAGTATACTTCAACCCAAGCATGAGCTTGCTCATTTGTAACCTTGAAAACTCCATTTTCTGCTATAGGGGGCATAACATAACCCTCAACGTAACGGGATGGAATACCAATGCATCTAAGCAATACAGTCATAGCAGTTGCATAATATGTACAATACCCTTTTTTTCCTTCAAAAAGGAAGTAGTCAACAAAATCTTTATTTCTAGGAGGGGTGCCAGGCTTAAGAGTATAAGTGTATTTACTTGATAAGTATATTTCAATAGCTTTAGCCTTATCGTAATCATCTGGTGCGTTCTTTGTAAGATTTTGCGCTAACTGTTTTACTCGTGGTGTTATACTATCTGGTAACTGAGTGTACCGCTTAAAAATATCATTTGTTTTAGATAATAAACTATCTATTTCTTTTTCTGAAATAATTTTATCATTTACAAGTGTTGATGAGTCAGCGCTATATGGAAATTTAACTAAACTGGACATGTTAATAGCTGAAAATTTATAATCATTATCTAAATATTTTCTATAAAGATCTTCATAATATCCTTTGTAGCTTTTTCTTAAAATTGTTTTAAGTTCATTACTATTTAAAAACATATTGCTATATTCTATCCCATAGTAAAAGCCTTTAGACTGTTTATCGTTTAAAGAAATTATTTGTTCATTATCATAGAATAAAGTTTTTGGACTATTCAAAGCAATCGTAGTTACTTTTAAAGGGCTAAATAGGGATTTTGTTTTAAGATTTACATATTCAATTCTTGCTGTAGAAGTCCTATAAATTTTTTTGTTTTTAAATGAACCTGTTTCAATAAAAACTCCATTGACAAATTCCTTGGCATCTTGAGTAAGTTGGGTTGAGTAATTAACTCTTGATGCACCAATTTGCGATAATTGCTCCATTTCATCATACCAGCGATGCCCATTGTAAAAAGCTTTTGATGAAGCTTTTAAATACAATTTTGGAGAGTCTGATTTGACATTTAGGACATGGGTCTTATTAGGATTTATATTTCCACCTAATCCATTATCTTCGCCAAATCCGGCCGATTCAATTGAAAAGTAATCAAAATTAGCATTGTCTTTTTCAAAAATATAATTTATTACACTATCAAACTTTGAATCTAGCCAAGGTATACTAACTCTTTTGTCATCAATAGGGAGAGACAGGCTGAATAATATAACTAAGAGGCAAATAGGAAGAATGCAAATAAGGTACATGAGCTTATTTCCTATATCATAGGTTAATTCTTTACTTCTTAGCTTTAATATATCAAAGAAATAATACAATAACAAAGAGAATAGAAAAAGAATAAATGATATATCGCTCACAAAAATATCTAGCTGTATTTGTATAAAAAATATACTAAATAACAAAATCGTTATTATGTAAAAATTATATAATTTTATGGAAAGTATAAAAACTAATAAAGTAACTAAGAAAGTAAGAAGGAGTAGAATTAAATTGGTATAAAAGGGGGAAGCTCCATTGTTGTAACCATTACAAACATCTATAAACCAATTTAAATAATTATTTAACCATTTTACTGCATTATTTATTCCTATATTAAAGAATATGGAAAGTAATCCTGTAATTGATATTACACATAAAACTATAGCTGAAATGAGGGTCGATATTTTGCTTCTAAACATGACAAAGAACAGTAATGTAAGTGGTATAACAGCTAAAAATATTGTTAGGCTTAGAGCAGTTGTCATAAATAATGATGTATATAGCGTTTGACAAATACTTATAGACATAAGCATTACAAGAACTAAATTTGCTAATGTGTTAAGCTTGTTTTCACGAAACATTTCACTAACCTCCTATAACAGCTTTTATATTATCGTCAGGGTTTATAGTATATACCCTGACACTTATTTCTGGTAAATTGTCAAGAATTTCATCTTCAATTTCATTTCTTTCATCAATCAAAAGTCTTGGAGAAATATAAATAAGGCATATGGAATGATTAGACATTTGTGCGTTGTAAATTTCATTATATAACTCAATATCTAAAATGCTTGTAAATATAATCATATCACTTAAATTATTATGACTCTCATAATACAGCCTCACTATATCAGCCAAAGATACCTCTTGCTTAAAGTCTATAGTAGCCAATGCCTTATAGATATAATCAAACTCAGCTTGATTTGAAGCTTTAAGAGTATCAACTTTTTGATTAAAATATATATAGTTTATAGAGATATTTTTGAATAAATAATAATGTATAACCGAAATAACGGCTTCTATTAACTTGTCCTCAATAATGATATTAATTTCATCTGAATACTTGTTTTGTCTTAAATCTAATATTATATTTATGTTTACATCAGTAGTACTCTGGTAATTTTTAATCATTAAATGATTGTTTTTAGCAGTCTGTTTCCAATGTATTTTCCTCATACTGTCTCCATAAGCATAGTCCCTTAAATCCTTAATATTGTTAATTTCCTCGACTATTCCCTGTGAAAAGCGTTGAGAGTCTTGATAGCTATTTGTGAGTACATTAAATTTCTCCAGATATTCGATCTTTGGGTAAACGATTATTTTTTTTGTTTCAGGAATTTTATATTTTAATCTAATAATACCTAAAAAATCTTCTATATAGATATCACTAATACCAATTTCGTATTGGCCTCTATATTTACATACCATATCGAAAATAAACTCTTTTTTAGAAAATGGAGTAATAGATAGACTTTGTGAGTAACTGTCTGCGTTAAATAGAGAATGTGAGCCAAAGAATGAAACAAATACATAAGGAAATATTAAAAAATCTTCATTGCAGAGTTTAACAATCAATTTAACGCTTTCGCCCTTAACGACTATTCTTTTCTCAATGTCTTGAACAAATTTAATCCTTATATAAACATAGATGGTATATCCAATTGAAACAAAGAGTAGCGTTAAAAGAGTATTAAAAAGGAAGGAGGAGACAAATCCACCAAAGTTGTATTTAAATATTATTGATATTATAAATAAAAATATAAATGTGAGCCTATTTTTTTTCATAATTATGCCCATGCCCAGCATTTCGCAAAAAAACATCATGACGGAAATGGCATGGGCTCGGCACCCCCTATATAAAATATTTTTATACTAATTTGCATTTAAAATGTGGAATCACATTTTAAATAGCCGCATTTGCGGTGATAGAGCGAAGCTCGCCATTGCTTGGTTGCTCAAATACACAAAAAGCTGCTCGCAGCTTTTTGATATGCGAAGAGAATGATGAATGCACAATTTGTAAACTTCGCATTGTTCAATACTATGAGCCGCTGCATATGCAGCGCACTGCGTAAGCAGTGATTTAAAATATTGTTTTTTATATTTTAAACACGAAATAGTATTAATTTCTTTCAGCCTTATTTACCAACGGTATATAAACCTTGTCAATTATTGAAGTCAATATATCTATTACTGACATTTTCTTTAATTTTGCTTCCTGTTTTAATAAGATTCGGTGACTGAGTGTTGGAAGGAGCATTTTCTTAATATCTTCAGGGAGAACATAATCTCTTCCACTGTAATAGGCCCAAGCTTGTGCTGCCCGACAAACTGCAAGAGACCCTCTGGGACTAGAACCCAAGGAAATAAAATCATTTCTCCTAGTAAGGTTTACTATTTCAACGACATAATTTTTTAAAGTATTGTCTATATGTACCTGCTTAACTTCGTTTTGCATATTAATAATATCAGAACTATCAGCTACTGGCTGTAGTGTCTCTAGCGGGCTGTCTTGAAGAAATCTGGAAAGTATATACACTTCTTCGCCTGGATGTGGATAACCTAAAGATATTTTCAAAAGGAAACGATCCATTTGTGCTTCTGGAAGAGGATATGTACCTATATAGTCAATTGGGTTTTGAGTTGCTAAAACCATGAAAGGCTTAGGAAGCTTATATGTTGTACCGTCAACAGTAACTTGCTTTTCTTCCATAATTTCCAATAAGCTGGATTGAGTCTTTGGTGAGGTTCTGTTTATTTCATCTGCCAATAAAATTTGACACATAGCACTACCTGGTCTGTATTCAAATTCACATGTTTTCTGATTATAGATAGAAAAACCAGTAATATCGGAAGGGAGAACATCTGGAGTAAATTGAATTCTTGAGAAGGAAGCAGAAATGGACTTTGCCAATGCTGATACCAAACTGGTTTTTCCAACTCCAGGAACATCCTCTAAAAGTACGTGACCATTGCAAATAAGGGCTATTAAAGTTAGTTCTATTGCATTTCTTTTACCAACAATTACTTTTTCAACATTGTCGGCAACTTTTCTTAGAAGAGCTGAATTGTCATTCATAATAACCTCCACGCCTACATTAGGCATAATAAATTGGTGAATTTTACGTGGAGGTACGCAATACATATAAGTAATGCCTCCACTTATTAACAGCTAACCTCCACGCCCACATAGGCATAATAAATTGGTAAATTTTACGTGGAGGTAGCAACATTATTATTGCTTACATCCACAATGCGAAGAGAACAATGAACGCACGAATGTAAACTTCGCAATTTTCAAGCTAACCTCTATTTCGTCAATATAGCCAGCGACAAAATAGTAATTAAAAAGTGTATGGTCATTGCTTGATTGCTCGAATCCACAAAAAGCTGCTCGCAGCTTTTTGATATGCGAAGAGCACAATGAACGCACGAATGTAAACTTCGCATTGTTATTATAATAAACAATTTTTGTTTGTGCTACATGATTGTATAATATTCACAAATATATTTACAAAAAAACAATAATATACAATTAACATAAGACCGTGTCTAAGCTATAAAATAAAGTTAACATAACCACAATGCACAAATGTATTTCTAGTTCTAAAACTATTTATTTACAATAATCAAAAAATGTGCTACTATACTTTAGTACAAATAGCATTTTAGAGATAGAGTATAAAAATACTACTAAAGTATTTTATATTATTTTTAAGTGCTTTTAACCATGAACTACGTTTTTGGGTTCTCCGTCCACTTACATGGTTTATGGCGATTAATTATTATATTTGGAGGTAAGAACATGGTTAAGGAAGTTAAGCAAGACATTATCGCAAAGTATCAGTTACATGAGGGTGACACTGGTTCACCAGAGGTACAGATTGCTATTCTTACAGAGAGAATCAATCACCTCAATGGTCATTTGAAAACTCACAAAAAGGATCACCATTCAAGAAGAGGTCTTCTAAAAATGGTTGGTGCTAGAAGAGGTTTACAGAACTATCTTATGAAAAATGATATAGAAAGATATCGTGCAATCAATGAAAAGCTTGGTCTAAGAAAATAATATTTTAAAATGGGCAGGCCTTACGCCTGCCTTATTTCAATCAATACAATGTAAAATTATGTAAAATTATAAGTTTATCTTATAAAAACACTAAATTAAAAGCAAAATATTATAAGTTGAACAAAATATTGCAATAATAATAAAAGAATAAATAACTCAACTATCTCATATATAACATTTGATACTCAGATAGTTTTATGTTAAGTAAAATACAATAAAAAAATTTAAATAAGTTTAACTAAACATATGACTATGGACGGTAGAAGGTAGATTGTGCGCCAAATAAATTTTGACGTAGAATCTACATGCTACATGTCTATAGTTTTGTAATAGCATATGATAACTATTTAATAAACTTAGGAGGAGTAACATGTTTAAAACATTTAGTATGGAACTAGCTGGCAGAACTCTCACTGTCGAAACAGGAAAGCTTGCTCAGTTAGCGAATGGAGCGGCACTAGTAAAATATGGTGACACAGCAGTGATGTGTACAGCAACTGCATCTTCAACACCAAGAGATGGTATTGATTTCTTTCCACTTAGCGTGGATTATGAAGAAAGATTATATTCAGTAGGTAAAATTCCAGGCGGATTTACTAAGAGAGAAGGAAAGCCAACTGATAAGGCTATTTTAACATCCAGAGTTATAGACAGACAAATAAGACCGCTATTTCCTAAAGATTTGAGAAATGATGTAACTGTTGTCAGTACTGTTATGTCAGTTGAACAAGACAATTCGCCTGAAGTAGCATCTATGATTGGTGCTTCAATAGCATTAAGTATATCTGATATACCATTTAATGGGCCAACAGCCGGAATAGTTCTTGGTTTAATAGGCGACGAAGTTATTATCAATCCAAATGAAGAACAGCGCGAAAAGAGCAGGATGTATGTTACACTTGCAGCATCAAAAGAAAAAATTGTTATGATAGAAGCAGGCGCAGACATGGTTCCTGATGACATAATGTTAGATGCTTGTAAAAAAGGACATGAAGTAATTAAAGAAATATGTGATTTTATAAATAACATAGTAAAAGAAGTTGGTAAGCCAAAGTTTGCTTATGAATCAGCAGCAGTACCAGAGGATTTGTTTGCAGATGTAAAGGCTTTAGGATATGATAAAATGCGTACAGCTGTTTTAGCTGTAGATAAGCAGGATAGAGATATAAAAGTAAGTGAGTTGACAGAAGAAATTCAGACCGCTCTTGCAGAACAATATCCTGATATGAAGGGCAAAATAAATGAATGTTTATATAAATTACAAAAGAAGGTAGTTCGTGAATATATTTTAAAGGAAGGCAAACGTGTTGATGGAAGACCTTTAGATCAAATAAGACCACTTAGTGCTGAGGTTGGCATACTTCCTAGAACTCATGGTTCAGGTTTGTTCCAGAGAGGTCAAACACAGGTATTGACTACTTGTACTCTTGGAGCAATGGGCGATGTTCAGAAAATGGATGGCATTGACACAGAAGAAACTAAGAGATACATGCATCATTACAATTTCCCAGGCTATAGTGTTGGAGAAGCTAAAACTTCAAGAGGCCCAGGACGTAGAGAAATCGGACATGGTGCTCTTGCAGAAAGATCTTTAGTTCCAGTTCTTCCTTCTGAAAAAGAATTTCCATATGCATTTAGACTTGTATCCGAGGTATTAATGTCAAATGGTTCTACTTCTCAGGGAAGTGTTTGCGGAAGTACATTGGCATTAATGGATGCTGGTGTGCCTATAAAAGCACCTGTTGCAGGTATATCAGCAGGATTGGTTACAGATGAAGAGAATCCTGATAATTTTGTTACATTCGTTGATATACAAGGTATAGAAGATTTCTTTGGAGATATGGATTTCAAGGTTGCAGGAACAACAGAAGGAATTACTTCTATTCAGATGGATATAAAGGTTGATGGCTTGAGCTACGAGATTATACGTCAAGCTTTTGAGATTACCAGAAAGGGACGTCTGCAGATAATTAATGATGTTATACTTAAGGCTATTCCAAGTCCTAATAAGGAGTTGTCTGAATTTGCTCCAAAAATTATAACAACAAATATTAATCCTGACAAAATCAGAGATGTTATAGGACCTGGTGGAAAAATGATTAACAAGATCATTGCAGAAACTGGAGTTAAAATAGATATAGAAGAGGATGGAAGAGTATATATTCTGACATCAGATGCAGAAGCTGCTCAGAAAGCATTAAAAATAATACAAGGCATTGCAAAGGATATTGAGCCTGGTGAGATTTATATGGGCAAAGTAGCTAGAATTACTACTTTTGGTGCTTTTGTTGAAATATTACCGGGTAAAGAAGGACTTGTTCATATTTCAAAGCTAGATTCAAAGCGAGTAGATAAAGTTGAGGATGTTGTAAGTATAGGTGATGATCTTCTCGTAAAAGTAATGGAAATTGATAAACAAGGAAGAATTAATCTTTCCCATAAAGATGCATTGCAGGAGAACAGCTAAGCGACATTCTAAAAGTGACTATAAATACTTTATTATTTGGGGCGTAGACTGTTGTTTACGCCCGAATTACGTTACAAGGTTGGAGGATTAAATGTTCAAAAAGATAGTGTTAGATAATGGGGTACGACTTGTATATGAAAATGTTCCATATGTTAGGTCTGTATCTGTTGGAATATGGGTTGGTACTGGATCTAGAAGTGAAGGCATTAATAACAATGGAATTTCACATTTTATAGAACATATGCTTTTCAAAGGTACTATAAATCGTTCGGCAAGAGAAATTGCAGAGACTATTGACGCTATAGGCGGACAAATAAATGCTTTTACTGGTAAAGAGTGTACTTGCTATTATACTAAAACACTTGATACTCATATTAATATCGCTCTAGATGTATTGTCCGATATGTATTTTAATTCAAAATTTGAAACTTCTGATATTAATACAGAAAAAAAAGTTGTAATTGAGGAAATTAATATGTACGAGGATACTCCTGAGGAGTTGGTACATGACATATTTTCTGAAATGGTTTGGAAAGGTAATACATTAGGATACCCCATACTTGGAACTGAGAAGTGTATAAAGAAGTTTAATAAAAAAATGATTGAACAATATATGAATGAATATTACACTCCGTTGAATACTGTTATTTCTGTAGCAGGTAACTTTGATGAGGGCGAATTGATAAGTAATGTTCAAAAGTATTTTGGAAATTGGAAATTTGATGGTAATTTTAAATTAAATTATTCCACAGTAGAATATTTAATTGACAAGGACATTCGATTTAAAGAAACTGAACAGGTACATTTATGTATGGGTTTTGATGCCATTCCACATGGAGATGATAGAATATATCCTTTACTTGCGCTAAATAATATATTTGGTGGGGGAATGAGTTCTAGATTATTTCAAAATATAAGAGAGAAAAAAGGATTAGTTTACTCAATATACTCTTATCCATCAACATATATGGGAGCCGGCCTATTTATGATTTATGCAGGTATGAATCCAGAATATTTACAAAAGGTAGTTGACCTTACTAAAAAAGAGATTAATATATTGTTGAAGAATGGTATAACACAAGACGAGCTAAATAAGTCAAAAGACCAATTGAAAGGTAGTTATCTATTGGGACTAGAAAGCATTAGTAGTAGGATGAATAGCATTGGAAAATCTGAACTAATGCTTAAAAAAATTGAGACACCAGAGGAAGTCATTGAAAAGATGAATGGAATCAAAATTGACGATATATATGAAATAATTGAAAAGATTTTTAAATACGAGAACATGAGCATTTCAGCAGTTGGAAATTTAAAAAACGATATTAAACTATAGAAATAATTATTTAACACCTAGAATATACTGTTATGTCTATTGAATTATAGGCATAGTAGTTTATTCTAGGTGTTTTTTTTGTTATATGAAAATTGGTACAGGCACTAGGTATTTAATTAGTACATAAGATATACTAGTCGTCATAATTGGTATAAATTTCAATTATAGTTAATTGTAATTCCACATTATAAATGAAAAATATTGATAAGGTAAGGAGGTCTTTGCGTGGGAGAAAAGAAATTTAGCATTATTGGCGGAGATTTAAGAAATGTAAAATTGGCTGAGTTGATTGCTGCTGAAGGCAACTCTGTTAATATATATGGCTTTAGTAATGCAAGCTTTGAAGTAAAATTGAGGCAAAGTAATACTATTGCGGATGCAATTAACGGGACTGATGTTGTAATTGGCCCTATACCATGTTCAAATGACAACGAGTTATTAAATGCACCATTTCATAATGATAAGATTTACATTAATGAAGTATTCAAATGTATAAATAAGAATCAAATGTTTATAGCAGGAAGAATAAGTGAAAAAATAAGCCACTTGGCACAGGTTTACAATGTCTACACAGTAGATATGTTGGAAAGAGAAGAGATGGCAGTTTTAAATGCAATTCCCACAGCAGAGGGAGCAATTCAAATAGCATTGGAAGAAATGCCTACTACTTTACATAATAGTAATGCATTGATCCTTGGCTTTGGCAGAATTGGTAAAACATTAGCTAAAGTACTCAGAGGAATGGGTGCGAATGTTTATGTAGAAGCACGAAAATATTCAGATTTAGCCTGGATAAAAAACTATGGCTATAAACCAGTTTTATTAAGTGAGTTATCTAATACGGTAAAATCAATAAATGTTTTGTTTAATACTATACCATCTATTATATTAAATAATGACGTATTAAAAGCTTTAAATTCAAATTGCCTTATTATAGATTTGGCCTCGAAACCAGGTGGAGTCGATTTTGAAAGAGCAAAGGAACTTGGTTTAAAAGCAATATGGGCGCTCTCACTTCCAGGCAAAGTTGCTCCTGTAACAGCTGCAGAATTTATAAAGGACACAGCTTATAATATTATTGAAGAGTTGGGGGTATAATAATGTTACTTGAGGGAGTAAGAGTTGGATTTGCAATTACAGGCTCATTTTGTACCTTTGCTAAAACAATCCCACAGATTGAAATTTTAGTAAAAGAGGGTGCCGATGTATTACCTATTATTTCTGAGTCTGTAGATAAATATGATACAAGATTTGGAACATCTGATGATTTGAAAAAAAAGTTAACTTTGATAACTGGAAAGAAACCTATTAGTACTATTGTTGAAGCTGAACCAATAGGACCAAAAGGGTTATTAGACATATTAGTAATTGCACCATGTACAGGTAATACTATCTCAAAAATAGCAAATGCTATAACGGATGGACCAGTTACAATGGCATGTAAGGCACACCTCAGAAATATGCGTCCAGTTGTTATAGCTGTTTCAACGAATGATGGATTAAGCACAAATGCAAAAAATATAGGAACTTTACTTAATATGAAAAACATATTTATGGTTCCATTTGGTCAAGATGATCCAATTAAAAAATGTACTTCATTAGTTGCCGATTTTGACCAAATATTGTTTGCTGTTCAGAATGCATTGCAGAATATTCAAATGCAGCCAGTACTTGTTGGTAATAAATAATTTATTTAATATTGATAATAAACCCAACTTTCCATTGATAAGTTCCCATACCTACGATTTTTAACTGGAAAGTTGAGTAATAAAGTTAAAATAGATAAGCTTATATTTCATATTACATGTAATAAATGTAGTAGGGAATATAGGCTGTTTTTTAATTCAGTAATGTTATTTATGCTGTTTGCAGAAATAATATATAACTAATAATGATATGTTGTAATGATATGTTGTAATGATATGTTGTCATGACATGTTGTAATGATATGTTGCTATAGTATGTTTAAAACATAAGCGGTTAAGGTTAAATTATAAAGATATCTGAATTAGACACCTGTATTTTCTAAAATTCACTAATTCATTTAAGAAATTTTAATATTATTTCTGCTATTTAAATAACTAAATCAATAAAAATTTAAGGTTGTAATTTATCTTTACGTATTTATTTTGATAAAAAATATATACTAATATAATGTAATAAGTAAGTTAAAAAATCTTATTAATTCGTAAAAAAAGAAGGCTTATAACTGTAATTGACTTCAGTAAGTGACATATAGTATAAATAAGAATCATTTTATATTAAACAAAATTTTTATAGAAGAGGTACAAATAAATTGGATAATAATACACAAACTTCACCGGATACAATACCTTCACCAGACACAAAACCTATAGAGAACGAAAACCAAAATAATGTCCAAGAAATAAAAGAGCTAGGGACAACAAACTTACCCCGGGAAGAAAGTAATATACACTGTCTTTCAATAATTGGGCAAATTGAAGGACATATTCTGTTACCGCCTCACAACAAGACTACAAAGTATGAACATGTTATTCCTCAATTAGTTGCTATTGAAGAGAGTAAACAAATTGAAGGATTACTACTGATTCTAAATACTGTAGGAGGAGATGTGGAGGCTGGACTTGCAATATCTGAAATGATAGCCAGTCTGTCAAAACCTTCTGTTTCTATAGTGTTAGGTGGCGGACACAGTATTGGGGTTCCAATGGCAGTATCAGCTGATTACTCTTTTATAGCAAGTTCTGCAACGATGACAATACATCCAATCAGGCTCAACGGTATGGTTATAGGAGTACCTCAAACATATGAGTATTTCAATAAGATGCAAGAGAGAGTTGTTAAATTTGTATGCAGCCATTCAAGAATTACAAAAGAAAATTTCAAAGAACTTATGCTTAAAACAGGAGAATTGGCAAATGATGTTGGTGTTGTTTTATTTGGAGAGGAAGCAGTGCAAACAGGATTAATAGATGCGGTTGGTGGTTTATCAGATGCAATTACCAAGCTAAACGAACTTATTGAAGAAAACAGAAGGACAAAGACTGTAACTGATTCAGGAGGTACCTTGCAATGATTCATTATTCTATTTATGATACAAGCGTTATTTTTGGAAACCAAGGTTTTGGTCTTAGTTCAAGCCAAACAAATATAAACTATTCTGATATGAATATTGATGGGGTATTGGTACAGGTTTCTAGATCAAACAATTCAGAGTTACGTATAGAAAGATTATTAAGTACAAATCCGAAGGATTATCTGAATCCAAAATTAAAGCCGGGTGCTGTAGTAGAGAATTTTTTAAAATAATTTTTATAAAAGATAAAAATTATTTTAAATGATGAGAAATATAAAATGTGAATCAAAATGTTTAAGAATTTATTATAATTATTTATTTAATTAGGGATATGCATAACTCAAGCAACTATCCCTAATTTGATTTCTATACAAACAATAAAACCAGTTACACTCCTATTTAACTGTACCTGCTTCAAAATCAATTATCTTATTGATTCTATAACCTGTTCCGCTGAATTTAGCTACTAGTGTCCCATCCTCATCAAGTATCTCAACATCGCAACCGCAAATTTTCTTTTCAGCAGATGTTTCTTTAGCCTCTGCTGTGATGATACTTCCTTTTGGAGCTTTAAAATAAGTTATGCTGCAATTGATACCAACAGTTGCTAGTCCATTAGAGTTTGTTGCGGCTGCAAAAGCAAAATCTGCCAAGGTATATATAGTACCACCTTGTACAGCATTCAAGCCATTCAAATGCTTATCTTCAAGCTTTAAACTGGCAACAGCATAGCCTGGTTTAACTTTTATAAGCTCAATCCCAACATAATGAGCAAATCTATCTTTTTCAAAAAACTTTATAATATCTTTTTCCATTGTTTTCTCCTTGTGAAATAAAAATTAGTATTCAAATATTACGCTATATTAAACATTTTGTAATTAACTACCAAAACAAATACAAAATTAATTATATCAAATGAAAATATGAATTCAACTAAATATACAATTAAATTACTTTATTTAATATAGAGCTTGGTATGTTCCTGTATCTAAATGTTAAATAGATTTTTTGTTTTTGATTGTCAAATATCCTTATTGTCTAATTGTTAATTAGCTGGATTGTATCTGCTTGTCAAATAATTTTATTGTAAATAACGCCAAAATGTATATAATTTATTTAAAGAATAAAATCAGTAATAAATCTAACTCTAGCACAGCAGAAAAGAATATTTGCAGCCAGGGGAACCAGCGGGGTGATGATTTGAAGGGTGTACGTTTAGCAGATATTGATGATGTAAAATCCATGAGCTATGTTCATGCTAGAACATGGAAAGGTGCATATGGCAAATATATTCCAATGGAATACTTGAATAATATTTCAGACGATGGGTGGATACCGTTGTTCACCAGAGCATTTGTTAACAATATTCACGAGGCAGCAGTATACGAGCTGGAGGGATTGATTACAGGTACAGTTACTTATGGAATTGAAAAGTGCAAGGCAGACAGCTCAGAAACCAATGCATGCTGTTCAAATATCAATGAAGACTGCTCGAAATTCAATGAAAAATCAGAACCCAATGTTGAATGTTCAAAAAATACAAATTGTTTAGAATTTAATACCAAGTGTTCAAAAATCAATGCAGGCTGTTCAGATTTCAGTAAACATCGTTCTGAATTATATGAAGGTGAGATAATTTCATTATATGTACTACCAGAGTATTGGTCAACAAAACAAGGATATGAATTAACTAAATTTGCTATTGACAGACTGAAAAATCAGGGCTGTAAAAGCTGTTATTTATGGGTGATTAAAGAAAATGAAAGAGCTGTTAATTTTTATAGGAAATTTGGATTTTACAGCACAACAGAGTTAAACACAATTATATATGCTGGGCAAAATGTTATAGTAGAAAAATATAGGATGAACTTATCATAGGAATTCAAACTTAGCAATGGAAAATTGGATTAGAAGTTACTATTCAGCAATTATTTTTGAAACAAACCATTGATAAGTTTGAACACCGATAGGCTTTTTTGTGATAAGTCTGAGCTAATACTCTATATTAAGTAGCTGAATAGTAAAGATTAGAAATAATTTGCACGAACTAGTTGGTAAATCAATATTTAAATTCGATAAATTTATGTTATAATAGCTTCTATATGTTATGATAATAATTTAACTGATGTTAAACTTTGGAGGAATAGTTTTGAGCGAAGGTAAAAGAGTTACAACGAAAGTATCTGCAGAAGAAATTAACGAGCAGTACAAATATATAGAAACTATTAAGCAATACAATCAAGATTTAACTATAGAGCTTGGGAAACCAATGAGATACAATATTGAGACTTTTGGTTGTCAAATGAATGAAAATGATTCTGAACGCCTTGCAGGAATGCTTTCTGATATGGGATATTCTGAATGTGCTAATCGTTCTGATAGTGATTTCATTATATTTAACACATGCTGTGTACGTGAAAATGCTGAACAAAAGGTTTACGGGCATTTAGGAGCTCTCAAGAAATTAAAAGAAATCAATCCTAATCTTATTATTGCAATTTGCGGCTGCATGATGCAGCAGCCAGAAGTTGTTGCACATATTAAGAAAGTATACAGACATGTAGACATAATATTTGGTACACACAATTTATACAAGCTACCTGAACTGCTAAATACCTCAATTACAACAAAGAAAACAATTATTGATGTTTGGGATTCCACAGGCTCAATAGCTGAAAACATGCCTATTATTAGAAAAGAAAAACTCAAGGCATGGGTTACTGTTATGTATGGTTGTAATAATTTCTGCTCCTATTGCATTGTGCCATATGTAAGAGGCAGAGAGCGCAGCAGGAGTATTGAAGAGGTTAAAAAAGAAGTTGAAATACTAGCAAAGGATGGATGTAAGGAGATAACTCTATTGGGGCAAAATGTTAACTCTTATGGAAAAGATTTAGAAGGAGATTTTACTTTTGCCAATTTATTGAGGGAATTGAATAAGATTGATGGTATTGAACGAATTAGGTTTATGACTTCACATCCTAAAGACTTATCAGAGGATTTGATTAATGCAATTCGTGATTGTGACAAAGTTTCTGAGCATTTACATTTGCCTGTTCAGGCTGGTAGCTCCAAAATTCTTGAAGACATGAACAGAAAATATTCAAAAGAACAGTATTTGAATTTAATCGCGAAGGTTAAAGAGCAAATACCTGATATTGGCTTAACTACTGATATTATAGTTGGTTTCCCAGGTGAAACAGAAGAGGACTTTGCCGAAACATTGGATGTTGTTGCAAAGGCAAAATATGATATGGCGTATACTTTCCTTTATTCAAAGAGAACAGGTACACCAGCAGCTAAGAATCCAAATCAAATTCCTGAAGAGGTTATGAAAAATAGATTTGATAGATTATTGGAGTTACAAAATTCCATCAGCCTAGAGATTAATAATGGGCTTCTTGGAAAAGAAGTTGAGGTACTTGTTGAAGGGCTTAGCAAAAACAGCAAGACTACTTATACTGGTAGGACTAGGCAAAATAAAATTGTTAATTTTAAAGGTAGTCCAGATTTAGTTGGAAGGCTTGTAAAGGTTAAAATAGATACTATCCAGACATGGTCATTAAAAGGAAAGCTTGTATAGCTATATAATAATTAATAATTATTATGCTATAGTTAATAGTTTTGATATGGATAATGAAAGCGTAAAATATTTAGCATACAAAAAGTAAAAAACTTAACATTCGTACCTGAAAAGCGAGGTTGAGCCTTGATAAATTCTATTTTTAATTGTAATTTGTGAAAGAGTAGAAAATACCATTAAGTTTAGTAAAAAAGTTAAACAATATAAATACTATGATTAAAATATTTTAATCCTAATAAGGACACAGAAAGGTGATAAAAATGGATATTACTGAAAAGGCTAGAGAACTTGGTTTAATGATGGCAGATTCAAATGAAATGAAGGCTTATACAAGTAGCGAGGCAGCAATGAAATCAGATGATAAGTCAAATCAATTGTTGAAGGAATACAAACAGCTTCAAATAGAAATGGTTAAGGTGACTAGAGATAAAGCAAGCACTGAAATAATTGATGAGGTTAGAATAAAATTACTTGAAAAGCAGCAGGAAATAAATGATTATGAAATAACTAATAATTATCTTGTTTCAAAGGCAAGTTTAGAGGCTTTAATGAAAAAAGTAAATGATATAATTGTTTTCTCTATTACAGGCGAGCCTACTTGCTCTGATGAACAGTGTAAATCATGTGGTGGGGGCTGCAAAGGTTAATTAATCAACTTTTGGCTGAAAATTGTAGGCGTTTCAACGAGGCGAGAGATATTCTCACCGCATGAAAACCAAAGCGGTACCCGCCACTTATAGAAGTGAGGGACATTTTCTTGCCTCGTTATATATTTTACTAGATAGGTGGGGTTTTATGGCTACTGTTACTCCTATGATGCAACAGTATCTTGGCATAAAAGAGCAGTACAAAGATTGCATATTATTTTTTCGCCTAGGTGATTTCTATGAGATGTTTTTTTCGGATGCAGAAATAGCATCAAGAGAACTTGAAATCACTCTTACAGGGAAGGATTGTGGCTTAGATGAAAGGGCTCCTATGTGTGGCATTCCTTTTCATTCTGCAGATGGATATGTTGCAAGGCTTATAGCAAAAGGTTTTAAGGTAGCAATATGTGAGCAGGTAGAAGATCCTTCAACTGCAAAGGGTATTGTTAAAAGAGATGTAATCAAAGTTGTAACGCCGGGTACTGTTACAGATATTGCAATGCTTGATGACAGAAAAAATAATTATCTTATGTCAATCTGTAAAAACGGCAATTTCTATGGAATTGCTGCTGTTGATATAACAACAGGCGATTTTTATGCGACTAGGATTACATGGGGAAATACAAAAGGCAAGTTGCTTGATGAAATTGCAAAGTATCTACCTTCTGAACTTGTTGTAAATAGTGAATTTATTAGTGACTCTGATTTCCTTTCGGAATTGAATCTCAGATTTAATATATATATTTCTGCATTAGAAGATAGTTCGTTTGAGTATGGATTTGCAATAGATACTTTAAAAGCGCATTTTAACGATTTGGTGTTAAATGTATCTGATTATGATATTTCGATAAATGCTTCAGGTGCTTTACTGAAGTACTTGGAAATGACTCAAAAGGTTAGCCTTAGCCATATACAAACTTTCAATTCCTACAACATAGAGGAATATATGATTTTAGACGCTGCCACTCGTAGAAATCTTGAGCTTACAGAGACTATGAGAGAGAAATCAAAACGTGGCTCAATACTGTGGGTTCTGGATAAAACTATGACTTCTATGGGAGGCAGACTTCTAAGGAAATGGATTGAACAACCGCTTGTAAATCTTGGAGATATTAAGCTGCGTCTAAATGCTGTTGATGAATTTAAGAATAAATTCATGGCTCGTGTTGAGACCAGAGAACTTTTGAAAAGAGTATATGATATAGAACGTCTTATGGGCAAGGTAGTTCTTGGCAATGTTAATTGCAGAGATTTGATCGCACTTAAGAACTCTATAAATCAGATTCCATATATAAAAAATGTTTTAAATGAGTTTGAAGCCTCATATAATAAAACTTGCTTTAAACAGCTAGATTGCCTTGAAGATATTAGCCAATTAATTGAAGCTTCTATAATAGATGATCCTCCGATAACTATAAAGGAAGGCAGAATAATTAAAGATGGCTACAATGCTGAGGTTGATAAGCTAAGACAGGCATCAACACAAGGTAAGGACTGGATAGCTGCCATAGAAGCAGCTGAAAGAGAAAAGACAGGCATTAAGAACCTTAAGGTTGGATTCAATAGAGTTTTCGGGTATTTTATAGAAGTTACAAAATCATATTTTTCACTTGTACCAACAGAATATATCAGAAAGCAAACACTAGCAAACTGCGAAAGATATATAACTCCTGAGCTTAAGGAAATAGAAGATACAATTCTGGGGGCAGAGGAAAAAATAGTTCAGTTGGAATATAACTTGTTTTTAGAGATCAAAGAGGCTTTAGCTATGCAGTTAACTAGAATAAAACTGACTGCTAAAGCATTAGCTGAGATTGATGCTCTAGCTTCATTAGCTGAGGTTGCTGACCGAGAAAATTACTGTATGCCAGAAGTAACAGATGGTGATGAAATACAAATAATTGATGGCAGACATCCTGTAGTTGAAAAGATGGTTGATAAAAGTAGCTTTGTGCCCAATGACACAGTGCTTGATATGAATGAAGACAGACTTGCCATTATCACTGGTCCAAATATGGCGGGAAAGTCTACATATATGAGACAAACTGCTTTAATAGTACTTATGGCGCAAATAGGAAGCTTTGTACCTGCAACTTCTGCAAAAATTGGATTAGTAGATAGAATATTTACAAGAGTAGGAGCTTCAGACGACTTGGCTTCAGGACAAAGTACTTTTATGGTTGAAATGTCTGAGGTGGCGAATATTTTAAAAAATGCAACTAAGAATAGCCTGCTCATACTTGATGAAATAGGAAGAGGAACCAGTACCTTTGACGGACTGAGTATAGCATGGGCTGTAATAGAATACATAGTCAATAAAGAGAATTTGGGCTGTAGAACACTGTTTGCAACACATTATCATGAGCTTACTGAACTAGAAGGAAAACAGTCTGGCATTAAAAACTATTGTATTACTGTTACAGAGAAGGGTGAAGATGTAATATTCCTCCGTAAAATCATCAGAGGTGGTGCAGATGGCAGCTATGGTATTCAGGTTGCCAGACTTGCAGGAGTTCCGCTGCCTGTAATTGATAGAGCAAAGGAAATCCTTATTGAGCTCGATGATGCTGATTTAACTAAAAATGGAAGACAGCATAAAACAAAAAAACAGTTAGAAGGTCAGATGGATTTATTTGCAGCGGCAGCTAAAGCATCACAAAACAATGAAATCCTTGAAGATATTAAAAAAATTGACTTATCTAGGGTAACACCTATTGATGCAATGAATATTTTATATGATTTACAGCGTAAGATGAATGCATAATTACTCAACTTTCCCAGTTGGAAATTATAGGTGTTCATACGAATTAAACGATAACTCTAGCGATTATTTTGACAACAAACCATTGTAAGTTTGAACACTGATAGATTTTTAATATTGAAAAGTTGGGTTAATAAATAGTATCGCTTCACAGAAAGGGTGACAGAAGTGGGAAAAATAATTGTACTGGATGAGAATACTTCAAATAAAATAGCAGCAGGAGAAGTAGTTGAAAGACCGGCTTCTGTAATCAAAGAGCTAGTTGAAAATTCTATAGATGCCGGTGCAACAAATATTTCAATAGAAATTCGAAATGGCGGAATATCTTACATTAAAGTTACTGATAATGGCAGTGGTATGGATGAGGATGATGTTGAGATTGCTTTCGAGCGACATGCTACCAGCAAAATAAAAAGAGCAGAGGATCTAGATTCTATTATTACAATGGGGTTTAGGGGAGAAGCACTGGCAAGTATTGCAGCTGTTTCTTCTGTTGAATTGCAAACGAAAACTTCGCAAAGTACATATGGAATGTATGTTCACATTGTTGGTGGAGCATTTAAAGAAGTAAGGCCGACAGGATGTCCTGTAGGCACAACATTTATTATTAAGGATTTGTTTTTTAATACACCGGCAAGATATAAATTTTTAAAAAAAGATTCAACTGAGGCTGGTTATATTTCTGATACAATATCTAGAATAGCTCTTGGGAATCCCAATATAGCTTTTAAACTAACAAGTGGTAAAACAAATCTGGTACATGTCCCGGGAAATAATGATTTAAAAAGTGCTATTTACAGTATTTATGGCAAAGAAATCATTAAGGAACTTATGCAGGTTGAGTATCAGGATGAAAGATTTAAAATTTCAGGATATGTGGGTAAGCCAGAAGCAGCAAGGGCAAACAGGAATTATCAATCACTTTATATAAACAAAAGATATGTAAAAAGTAGAATGGTATCTTATGCTGTAGAACAGGCATATTCTAGCATTCTTATGAAAAATAAGTTTCCTTTTTTCGTTTTAAATATTGAGCTGAATCCACAATTAGTTGATGCCAATGTACATCCTGCAAAAATGGATGTAAGATTTGCTGATGAAAGCTATTTATCAAGAGCTATATATATGGCTGTATCAAAGGCTCTTAGCTCTGACCAGCTTTTTAATCCTGTTGCACTACCAGTTAAGGACAGAGAGTTGTTTAAATTTAAAACTTCTGATACACAAAAGGAATATGTTCAGGAACAGCTTTATAAACAAACGAATAGTATTGATAAGACATCTGAGTCTACTAAATTTGACCCAGCCACTCAATCTGCTCAATCCCAGCAACAAATTCCAGCTGAAAATGATTTGGCACAGAAAGACTTAGAACAAAAAGGTGTAGAGCAAAAATACACAGAACGAAAAGACATGGGGCAAATTGGCATAGAACAAAAAGATGTAATGCAAACAGGCATTGAGCACAAAAGTATAGGACAAAAAAAAATAGTACAAATTGATATAGAACAAAAAGGTATAGATTATAAAGAAACAGAACAAAATGAGCAGTTTCATGCGAAGTATACTAACGATACAATGGTGCAAGCAAAATCTGCATTTGTAAATAATTTGTCAAGTGACTCAACAAAGAGTATTAAAAAAGATTCTTCAGATAAATCTGAGGAAATCAGAATATTTACAAAAGCATTAGAACCATTAGCCAGGACTGATTTGGGAAATAAATCAGATATTATAAATAATGTTTGCAGCGAAGAGTATATACCGGACAACTATGAAGAGCCATCTGATTTATATAATTCAAAATCCGAAGCGGAACCTAGTTACGAAAATACTTCACTTGAGCTTGCAAATTTGAAATATATTGGACAGGCTTTTTCAACCTACATCTTACTTCAAAATGGTGATGAGCTTGTTTTGGTTGATCAGCACGCTGCTCATGAAAGAATATTGTATGAAATATTGAAAGTTAAATACGATTCACAGGAAAATACAACTCAATTGCTGCTTGAGCCAGTAGTAATTCAGCTACAAGCTTTTGAATTTGATACATTTAAATCAAATATTAATCTTTTTAATAAAATAGGTTTTGTATTTGAGGATTTTGGTAACAATGCAATAATAATAAGGGGAATTCCATATCTATTAGATGGGTGTTCACCTAAAGATATATTCTTAGAATTGGCAGATAAAATTCAGGAATCTGTTAAGCCTGTAAATACGCCAATTGCAGATGACATGATTCACATGATAGCATGTAAAGCAGCAATTAAAGCAAATAAAAGACTTGATGATAAAGAAGTACGACAGCTATTGATTGAGCTTGCTAATACAGGCAGAAGATATACTTGTCCACATGGGCGACCAACAGTTGTTCGCTTAACAAAATATGAAATAGAAAAAATGTTTAAAAGGATTATATAATTTTCCAAATATGTGGCTATTTAAAATGTGATTCCACTTTTTTAAATACAAATGAGTATAAATTAAAGGATATAAATGTAAAAAGTATTATAAAGATAAAAGGAGGACCGAGCCCATGCCATTTCTCAAAAAATTAAGCATTTTATTGATGTTCTATGCGAAATGTTGGGCATGGGCATATTTATGAGTCGTGTAATTGTAATTGCCGGACCTACTGCTTCAGGCAAGACAAATTTATCAATAGAGCTTGCCAAGAGGTTAAATGGTGAGATAATATCAGCAGATTCAATGCAAATATATAAGTACATGGATATAGGTACTGCAAAGCCAACTGTAGCTGAAATGCAGGGAATAAAGCATTATCTGATTGATGAGGTATTACCTAGCGAAGAATTTAATGTTGTAAAATTTAAAGAACTTGCTGAGAAATATATTGAAGAGATTATTGCAAGGGGTAAACTACCAATAATAGTTGGTGGCACAGGACTCTACATTAGTTCGTTAATAGATAATATAAATTTTAGTGAGAGCGAGTGTGATTGGGAGCTTCGTGAATCATTAAAAAAAGAAGCGGAAGAATATGGAGCACAGTATTTGCATGATAAACTAAAGCAAGTTGATGAAGAGGCAGCTAATAATATTCATCCAAACAATATTAAACGTGTTATACGTGCGCTAGAGGTTTATTACCAAACAGAAAAGCCAATAACATATCACAATGAAATGTCTAAAGTAGTACCTTCAAAATATGATTTTCTGCTAATAGGTTTGACAATGGATAGACAGCTCTTATATGATAGAATTAATAAAAGAGTAGATATTATGCTTGAAAATGGGTTGGTAGAGGAAGTTGAAAAGCTTGTTAAACTTGGCTTTGCAGATTCTATAACTTCTATGCAGGGAATAGGCTACAAGGAAATATTAGCCTATTTAAATGGGGAAAATAGTTTGGAAGAGGCTGTTGAAATTATTAAACGAGATTCTAGACGATATGCAAAGAGACAATTAACTTGGTTTAGGAGAATTAAACAAATAGCATGGTTTAGTGTGGATAATAATGGAAATAATTATAACGTGGTTAAAGATGTCATAACTCATATTTCTAATATTGTTTAAATATTATTTGAAAATTTTAGAACTTGAATAATAGATGTTTTCCCATTATATTACCTAGTATTTCCGCGATATGTTATAAAAAAAATAAACTAAGTCTATATGGAATAGCTATTCTACATGATTTTGTGTTTTTGATGGTACGATATTCTTATTGCAAATACTGGTATATTCTAGTAAAATAAGTATAATATTTGTAAAGGCATTTATATTTGAAATTTCATTTAAGTTAATTTCTTAAATGTGTACAGGCTAAAGAACTATAATAAATTTGTATTAGGCATAAATAAATTAGTAATCATGCTTAGAGTTTATTGCTAGTACATGTAATGAAGTTTTGTACTAAAAAGAGGAGCATGGACATTTTTTTTAGAATATATATAAAACAAAGGAGTGGATACTTTGGTAAAGAGTACGATTAATTTGCAGGACATTTTTTTGAATCAAGTTAGGAAAGAGCATATAGCTGTTACGATATACTTAACAAATGGATTTCAGCTAAAGGGAATGGTTAAGGGATTTGATAACTTTACTGTTGTTCTTGATAGTGATGGAAAGCAGCAGTTAGTTTATAAACATGCAATTTCTACAATATCTCCTATGAAAATGGTGAATTTAATATTTAATGAACAAATAAAAGAATAATATTTATGTGTTTAACTAAATAAAAATGTTTAGGCTGTTTCAAAATAGTAAAAAAATTATGGGACTGTAAATAATTTTGTGTATGGAATTACTTTTTAACTCTTTTTGGTTAAGTATTTCCTAAGTACTAAAACTTTAAATTTAATATTATATTTAAATTATTGCCAGATATTTGAAACTCTAT